>NZ_JAYFQK010000007.1:0-77970 GCF_034927245.1 Desulfitobacterium sp. | reverse complement strand
ATTGGTTAGAATTAAGATTGCCGCCATCGGCAAAGATTTGCGAGAAAAAGAATAACCGCTGAAGGCGGTGAATCTAAAGTTAATAATTAAATGAAATTGGCAATGGGCACATTACCGCCAAAGAACTCAGTTCGCTACACTTAAATGAATGGGATTAGAAATTGGAAGATAAGGACAAAGATTTTATCTCTCGTTGTGCTGATGGCTATATTCATAGGAACAGTTGGATTTGTGGGCTATTATTACAATTTAAAAGCTAATACGGAAATGACGGCTATGTATTCGGGTTCCTTAATGTCAGTGGAGTACATAAATGATGTTCAGGCACAATCAAGAGCCGGCGAGTCAGCCTTTTTTCATTATCTTTTAACTCAAGATAAAGTGATACAACAGAAACTGCAAAACGAGATGAAAACAGGGTCAGATAATTTAGACAAAAGTTATAAATCTTATGTAAAATTAGCGACTGACCCCTATGAAAAAGAAAAAGTGTCGCAGATCGATAAAGAATTGACTACATATAGGACAGACCGACAAAAAGCGATGGATATGGCTAATCAAGGTGACACAAAAGGGGCTTATGATTATTTTACGAATAATGCCCAGGCCCATCTTGACGCTATAAATGTAACCTTGGATGACCTTACTAATTTCACTGTAAAACAAGCAGATGTTGCTAATTCCCAAAATGATGCAGATAATGCAAGGGCGAATAGAATAATCATCGCCTTCTCCGTCGCAGACACTCTATTAGGTCTTATTCTCGGGTATTTGATGGCTAATTTGATTGCCAATTCGATTAAGAAAGTTCTGGCAAGCGTTGAACAAGTCGCTAATGGAGATTTATCAGGTGAAGATATCATGATCAAAGGTCAAGATGAAATAGGACAGTTAGCAAAGAGTTTCAATATCATGAAGGAACATCTGCACACACTCGTTAAGCATGTTACTGAGTCTTCTGAACAAGTGGCCGCTTCATCTGAAGAGCTAAGTGCTATTACTGAAGAAAGTACCCAAGTATCAAATCAAATCGCAGCAGCTATAGAAAGTGTAGCTCAGGGAACTGAAAAAGAAGCGCATGCCATTGATGAAACTTCGTCTGCCATAGAACAAATATCCGCGGGAACCCAGGAAGCCGCCGCCAGTAGCAGCGAGATTGCTGAATCCATGACTAAGACGTTGACAACGACTCAAGCCGGACAACAAGCTTTGGATAGAGTTGTCCAACAGATGAATAGTATTAGTGAAGGAACAGAGACCGTCCAACATAGAATAACTGAGCTTTCAACGAGTTCTGATAAGATCGGAAATATAATACAGTTCATAACCGGGATTGCAGACCAGACCAATTTACTCGCTCTTAATGCGGCAATTGAAGCCGCAAGGGCTGGGGAACATGGCAGAGGGTTTGCTGTTGTTGCTGATGAGGTCCGAAAACTTGCGGAACAATCCCGTGAAGCGACAACACAAATTGCGGCTCTCATTAACCAAAACGATAATAACATCGGCTTGGCAGTGAAGGCGATGGAAGAAGAGGTCAAAAATGTAGCTGAAGGTATTGAAGTCGTTAATGTCGCTGGGCAGTCATTCAGTGAAATTGCTAAACTCATCGAAAATATTTCGGCACAAATGGAAGAAATATCGGCTACAATTCAAGAAATATCGAGTGGCAGTCAACAGATATTAACTTCGGCTGAACAAATTGATATTACGAGCAAGGAGACAGCATCCCATGCTCAAACGGTATCTGCCGGAGTAGAAGAACAAACAGCTTCGATAGAGCAGATTGCATCATCAACCCAAAGTTTAGCCACAATGGCTCAAGAACTCCAAAATATCATTAGTAAATTTACGGTTTAGACCTCTCTATTATAGGAGGGGAGGTTTCCCATTCGGTCAACCTCCCCAACGTACGAAGCATTGATGTTTGCCGTAAAAAACCTCGGAGAAAAAATTTTCTTCGAGGTTTTTAGGGTTATTATTTGAAATTAAAATATCTTGTTCTGATTCCTTTCAGCAACTCCTCAAGTGCAAAGACATATTTTTCTTGGATATTATGACATATTTCTTTTGCCAATTGCTGGCTATAGATATGTACAGTTGAGTTCCGATCACTGAGCATTGTGAGCCATAGTTCTTCATCCTGTATAAGATCGGCTGCAAAAGCTTCGCGTAGCACTGACTTAGGAGAATTTAATCCTGTCAAACCCTCATCTTCAAAAATTACCTTCAAAGTTTTCCATGCGAGCTCAAAGGTAAACTCAAAACGTCGGATGAGACCATCTCCTGCCAGCTCATCAGCTTCATTATATTGAGCAATACCTTCATTAAGCCTGGCTAAAGCGTTTTGAAAGTTATTGATTTTTTGTTTTGGATCGCTCATATAAGATAACCCCTTCTCTCTCTATATTCTCCAATAATATAGGATCGATTTGTTTATCGATAAAAACAACGTCTAGTTTTAAGAGTGTGTCAATGTCATCAAGATCGCTGCTTAACCGCCCTCTGTTACTAAAACCCGGTAATGGAAAAACGGCTAAGTCTATGTCGCTTTTGGGCTTATTATTCCCTCTTGCCCGAGATCCAAAAAGGAGTATTTGTTCGATATCATATTTTTGACCGATTCTCTGTATGTTTTGAATAAGCTTCTTATCTAAATCAATAGTCCTCGTTTTTTCCATCGTAAACCTCCCGAACAAATTGCGCTATCCATATTATACCATCAACCATATTGCACGTCACGTACCATCGCATTAAACCCTATTTTCAATGGCTGAAAATCGGGTCTAGTTTTTTATACAAGGTTTTTTATACAGCTATGTAAAAACGAATATAGCATAACCCAAATTTATATGTTAAATTATAATATTGAAGCAATACCCATTAGAAACAAAGCGCAAAACAGGAGGAACTTTATGAGTCCAAATCCTAATCCCAATCCTAATTCGTTTTTATCAAAGCTGAAGAATTCACCACGCTACCGTTGGTTTATTTTCGCGAATGTATCCATAGGGACTTTCATGTCAACTTTGGATTCGAGCATTGTCAATGTCGCATTACCGACAATTTCAAAAACCCTACATACGGATTTATCGGTCATCCAATGGGTTGTAACGGCTTATCTCCTTGTAATCTCAAGTTTACTTCCCATATTTGGTCGAATTGCCGACCTTATCGGACGGAAAAAAATCTTTTCACTTGGTTTTCTCATCTTTACTCTTGGTTCTTTTCTGTGTGGGCTTGCCAATAATATCTGGTTCCTCGTGGGAATGCGTGTTGTTCAAGCCATTGGGGCCTCCATGCTTATGGCAAACAGTTCAGCAATTATTACGGCTACGTTTCCTCCGTATGAACGGGGACGTGCACTCGGACTCACCGGAACTGTCGTCGCCCTGGGAAGTCTTTTCGGTCCGGCAATCGGCGGATTGCTCCTTGGAATCGCGAGTTGGCGCTCTATCTTCTTTATCAACCTTCCTATCGGAATCATTGGATATTGGGCTGCACAAATCATCCTCCCGCCGGATCAACCCCACAAAGGGACGGAAACCTTTGATACTTTTGGTGCGGTTTTCTTCTCAACCGGTATGATCTTAATCCTCCTTGCCTTAAATAATGGACAAGATTGGGGTTGGGGCTCTTTTCCGGTCTTAATTAGTCTCTTTGTAGGAATAACCTTATTAGTTAGCTTTTTTGTCACCGAAAATCGTGTCAACCATCCGATGATTGATCTTACTTTATTTAAAAACCGCCCTTTCCTTATCGGAAATCTCTCGGGATTTCTTTCGTTCACTGCTATTTTTTCAAATATTATGCTGATGCCGTTTTACCTACAGCATATCCTTAATTTCTCTCCTTCTAAGGTAGGTCTCCTTATGACGGCCTTCCCCCTAATAATGGCGATTACCGCGCCAATAAGCGGCCGTGTTTCTGATCGAATCGGTCCCATAGCCCTAACCACAACGGGCTTGACGCTCATATCCCTTGGCCTTTTATACCTGTCTACCTTAACCTCTACTTCAACTGCTTTACAAGTTGTTCCCGGCCCCATTCTGATGGGCCTAGGTTCTGGGTTATTTCAATCCCCGAATAACAGCAGTGTCATGAGCTCTGTACCCAAACCCAAGCTTGGTGTCGCAGGAGGAATCAACGCCCTCGTTCGGAATGTCGGCATGGTCGTTGGGATTGCTTTGTCTGTAACCTTATTCGAGAATCGGCAAGCGGCTCTTCTTAAAGGCATCCCAAATCCCGATGCTCTTCAACAGACTACAGCCTTCATGACATCTTATCACACCGTTCTCTACGTCGGGGCATCCGTTGCTTTTTTCGCTGCCCTAATATCTCTAAACCGCAAGGGCTATGCACGCGCTAAATAACAAAGGCTCGACAAGATTAGAGAAACCTGGTCGCTCATAGGAGTGGCCAGGTTTCTTTGAACAATAATAAAATGACCAAAATAATAGAAATTTATAGTATAATCGCTTTGTACAACTCAAAAGGGCTGGGTGGGCGGCCAATCCTCCAATCAACTGAAAGGAGGTGAGGCTTATGACTGTATTTGAAGCTTTGATGGTGGCAATTTCACTAGCTACTTTAGCTGTGATAATAGTCAAAGGAACGGAAAAGAGCAAGTAGCCCATCCCCCGCCAAGGGAGCTATTGCTCTTTAGATAAGTGCCGCTCACTGCGGTCGGTTGTACAGCCGGGATGTTTGAGCATCCCGGTTTATATTTATACGCAATTTCTAAATATATTATACGATAATATATTTCTGATATCAAGTTTGTGCTTACGGGGGAGCGGATCTCCTTTTGTTTTATGCTTTTTCTCTTAAATCAAAATGAAAATAGACTTCAAATGGCAATCCTTCAAATTCTACAGGAACTTGTCCATTTTGAGGTCCCATGGGGAGGGTCGTTAATGGCACCCTATCTTTATCAATGGGTAGATCCATTTCTATAACTTTAAGGTTCATTTTTTGCTCATCTCGTAAAAAAGTTGCTAATTCTTCGGCTTCTTCCAAGGTAAACATTTCATTAACGGCTAACTCTCCGTTAAACTTATTTTCGATGTTAGGGTCATAATCCTCAATGATTTGGTCATAAGGGGCAATGGGTTGATTCCTGTCTTTATACAGCCATACAATATTTACGTTTTCTTTTCCCATAAATTTTTCCAATGTTGAAGTCACGGTGAATAATTTAATCATAAGGTTACTCCTTTTTAAACCCAGCATATATGTGATTTTTATATGGTCTATTATAGCATCATTTTGGGTGGCGTGTAAGATTGTCTGGAGAGGTAATCCTTCTTCCGATTTCCGATAGATATCTCTTGACAAAAGCAGCAAAAAGATATTAAATTAATAACATTGAAGTAAGTAACTAACTAGTTATTTACCTCGATGTTATTTTTAGTTAAACCATTAAAGCTATTAACTTAGGGGGGAATGTAATGGATGAAACTGAAAAACGATCTTCTTTAAAAGGAGATGGTCGGGGTCAGCGTTCTGAAGTCAGTCGTGCCCGAATATTAGTTTCAGCCACCAAAATTTTCGCCGAAAAGGGGCCTGACGGTGCACGGGTTGATGAGATTGCTGAACAGGCAGGTATCAATAAGCGAATGATTTACCACTATTTTGGCAGCAAGGAGGAACTTTATGCAGAAGTTCTTAGTTACAACTACAGTAAGATTTTTGTGTTAGGCAAAAAGGCCTTTAAGTTAGGAGATAATCCGAAAGAAAATGTGACGCGGGCAATAAGGGCATACTTCTACTTTTTAGCTGAAAATGATTCGTTTGTGCGGCTGACGAGTTGGGAGGCGCTGAGCGGGGGGCGTTTCATCGGGAAAATTATTCCTCAGTTTTTTGATTTGGTGGAGTTGGAGTTTGGAGATATCATCAAGGATGGGATTAAACAGAAATTTATTCGGCCGAATACCGATTTCCGACAGGTACTGCTCAGTATTCAAGCTTTATGTTTGGCGTATTTTAATCGGCGGGAGATTGTTCAACCGCTCTGGAATGAAGATTTGCTTTCCGCACGGATGCTTGAAATACGCTTGCAGCATATTCTCGATTTAATTTTTGATGGAATATTTAGTCATCAGGAGGTAACCGTATCATGAATGCTTTAGCCAAGGTAAATATTAAGAAAACCGGAACGCTTATTTTCCTTATAGGACTTATCGTTGCCGCTCTACTCATTTTTAATAATTATTTTTACAAGAACCATGCAGCTTTGGCTAATGAACAGCAGAGCTTGACAGCCACAGGAACGATTGAAGCGACAACAGCCATGGCTTCCTTCAAGGTTCCCGGGAAATTGGCGAATATCCTTGTCGCTGAGGGAAGTCAAGTCGCGAGCGGGCAGGAAATCGCTTCCTTGGAAGATCATGAGATTGCTTCGCAAGTTCTGACGGCGCAAGGGGCTTATGAGGCGGCAATAGGGCAGGCCGATCAAGCTAATCAGGCGGTGCCGCTGACCAGTCAGCAAGTGGAAGGTACGATTGCCCAGACCCAGGCTAAAGTCGCTCAGGCAGAAATCGGGGTTAAGGATGCCAAATTAACATTTGATCGGGTTACAGAATTATTTAAGAGCGGGGCGGTTCCCCAAAAGTCACTCGATGATGCGACCAATGGTTATGATTTAGCCCAGAAAAAGTTAGAAGAAGCTAAGGCCGGTCTGGATCAGGCATTGTCCGCACGGGCGAATGTGCAGGTAGCAGAGTCCAAATATCAGGCGGCACAAGGACAGGTCAAGCAGGCCGACGGCTCTGTCCAAACGGCTCAAGCCTATCTTAACAACACCCATTTAATGGCTCCCATGTCCGGTTTTATTACCCAGCAATACCTTCAAAATGGAGAATTGCTTAACGCAGGTACACCGGTTTTCGAAATTACGGATTTGGAACATACTTTTGTGAACATCTACATCAGTGAAGATAAAATCGGGCGTGTCAAATTAGATCAGGAGGCGGAAATTAAAGTGGATGCATTTCCTGATCAGGTTTTCAAGGGCAAAGTCGTCTTAATCAACGGTGCGGGTGAATTCGCAGTTAAGAAGGCAATCAATGATCAGTATGATCATGATATCCGGAGTTTTAAAGTCAAAATAGATGTGCCGAATTCAGACTTGTTTTTAAAGACGGGGATGACAGCCCGGGTTAAGATCATAGAGGGGGAAGAGTAGGGATGGAGCCGATTATCCGGGTCGATCATTTAGTTCAGAAAATGGGCCGCAAAACCTTTCTTAACGATTTATCCTTTGAGGTTATGCCAGGTGAATGTTTCGGGGTGTTTGGAACCCGCGGAACCGGTAAGACAACGCTTGTGCACATTTTAGCGGGTGTAGACCGTTTTACCTCGGGAGAGGTTGAAATCCTGGGTACAAATATCCGTAAATCAGAAAAGTACAAGCGCGATCTTGGTCTGTTAACTCAGGAGCGCAGCCTGTTTCTAGATATGTCGGTTTATGAAAATCTGGACTTTATCGCCGCTTTGAAAAACGCCCCGCGGAAGAATATAGAAGAGATGATTGAGCGTTTTGAACTCCGGGAATTGCTTAAGGAGCCGATCACGGTTTTAGATACCATAGGTACTTATCAGCGCCTTGCGCTGGCTTGTGCTCTGGTCAATCAGCCAAAACTTCTCATTGTCGATGAGGTTATTAAAGACATTGATCTATATTCGCGCAGACTTATCATAAAAGAACTGAAGCAATACTTGGCTGATGGAGGAACACTCGTTTGTGCCTTCAGCAATATCGCGATGAGTCACTATATGACTCGAGTGGGCTGGCTGGAAAATATGAAGATGATAATCTATACATCGGAAACTGCCCTGGCTGAATGGAAAAAGCAAGAAGAATTATATACAGAATAGAGTGGTTACCATCATGATTAAACAATCTTTAGCCATTATGAAGCGTGAATTATTCTATATGTGGCGGGACAAGGGTATGCGCAATATCATGTTGTTTGGTCCTCTGCTTGGATTGCTTCTGTTTGCCGGGGTTTACAGTTATCAACGGGTCGGAGATATTCCTACGGCGATTGTGGACTTAGACCACAGCAGTGCTAGCCGGCAAGTAGTGATGGGCCTGGAAAATGCCAAGGATTTAAAGGTTGTTGCCTATCCCGAGACATATGATGAGCTGGAAAAGTTGATTCATAAGGGCGATGCCATTGTCGGGATTGTCATTCCCGAGAATTATGGTAAAGACGTTGATTTACGGCGTCAGACCAAGATAGCCGTGATGATTGACGGCACAAACATGGCCTATGCAACAAATGCGACCACTGCAGTGCTGACGGTTACGCGAACGCTGGGTGCTGAAGCCGGAATTAAGACCTTGATTGCTCAGGGAATTGAACCGGATCAGGCCAAAGAGGCCTATCAATCGATTGAATTTCGTGAGGAAGCCTGGTTTAATCCCACGCTGAATTACGCATATTTTCTCGTTCTGGCCTTTGCTTTGAATATGTGGCAGCAGTTCTCGACTTTGGCCTCCTGCATGAACGTCGTCGGTGAAAAGGGTTTTGGCAGCTGGATACAGATTAAAGCTTCCGGAATTTCTCGCTTAAAGCTTTTCTTTAACAAGTCGCTTGTTCATATTTTCGTTATTATGCTCATCGTTTTACCCATTTATTTTTTTGCCTTCGTGGTATTTAAGCTGCCTTTGGCCAGCAGCTGGTCTATGCTGCTGTTATTTACGTTTGCCTTTGCGGTCGCGCTGCATAGTTTAGGCACGCTGATGTCCAGTATTTTCAGTAATGCGATTAATGCTTCTAGGTTTGGAATGGTCGTTGCTCTGCCTTCTTTTGTGATTTCCGGTTTTACCTGGCCCTTGGAGGCAATGCCGCAATGGTTTCAGCCTATAGCCTGGATTCTTCCTCAGACGTGGTTCTTTCAAGGAATCAACTATTTGAGCTTTAAAAATCCGGGGTGGGAATTTATCAGTCACTACCTTTTAATACTTGGGTTGATGGCTGTTCTCTTCTATAGTTTGGCTGCTTTGGCTGCGCGTTTGCGTGAAAAGGCTTTTCGATAGGTGGTGATTGACATGAGACAGATTCTTAATATTGCCCATTATGAAATTGCTCATATTCTCAGAGATAAGATTCTCTTATTGATTGTTTTTATTGTGCCTCTTTTTTATGCGGTGTTGTTTGGGATAATTTATATCGCCGGTACGCTGCAGCATGTGCCGCTTGGGATTGTTGATCTGGATCATTCCGTCGAAAGCCGTGAAATCGTCTCAACCTTTGAAAACACGCCTAATTTCAAAGTCATTCCCGAAGTGAATGATTATGCCGGCTTAGAGGCCGGAATGAAAAACGGAGCAATTCGAGCGGGGGTTGTGATTCCGGAGGACTATTCCCAAAAGTTATCCCAGCATCAGCTGACGGAGATTTTAACGGTATATGACGGCTCGAATATGATTTACGGCTTAAATTCACGCAAATATTTACAGCAAGTGCTCAATACCTTCAGCGCCGGGCAGACCGCTGCCTATCTTGGCGGATTGGGTATGACAAAGAAAGAGATCACAAACGTCATGGACACCGTTTCCTTTAGTATGCAGGTTTGGTATAATCCGACCTTTAGCTATACTACGTTTATCTTTATGGGATTAGTCGTGATGATCCTGCACCAGGTTGGCTTTATGAGCATCAGCTTGACAGTCACACGGGAAAAGGAACAGAATTCTTGGATTCAGTTTGTCAGTACGGCCGTCCCCTCTTGGAAGATTTTTGTGGGCAAGGCGATTCCCTATTTCATAGCCAACTTCTTTAATTATGGCTTGCTGTTATGGTTTTCGGCCCGCTTTATCGACGTTAAAATCGGTGGCTCAGTGGCCTTGATTTTATTGTTGGGGCTACTCTTTAATATAATTATTGTATCGTTAGGGTTTGTAATTTCGCTCTATGCTCCCAATTCGCTGCAGATTACGCGTTACCTTATGATTATGTCGGTTCCGCTGTTTGTTATTTCCGGGTATACGTGGCCGAGTACACATATACCGGAGGTTTTAAACAAGATTGCTCAATCGATGCCCTACACCTGGATGGCTAACGGTTTTCGCTTAGTTACACTCAAGGACTGGGGGTTTGCGGATATGAGCATGACGCTGGCGGTGTTGGCGGGAATGGCTGTTTTAACCTCTTTCTTTGCTTTGACCTTCTCTAAGTGCAGGAAACCTTTGGTACAAACGGGGTTAGTGGTTAATGAAACGACTTCCTATCCCAGAAAACGTTAAAGGAAACTCGGCTCCGGGTGAAACTTTAACTCCATCCGGGCCGAGTTGATTTATCCCAGCAGAAAAATTTCTTAAAGTGAAAGCAGTCGGGAAAAGCCCGGCTGCTTTTCTCTATTACTTATAACTATTTATGTAATAAGTTATGGATTTATTTGGTATACTATATTAAGTAAGATATTATAGGAAATTGACTTTAGAGCAGAACTTAAGTAAAATTGTCCATATAACTTATTTAGAGAAGGGGATAGAATGCCAAAGAAGGGTATAGCAAAATTACCGATTGCCATGCCAAATGATAAAGCTTTAGAGATATTTCGGTTATTAGCCGGAGTCAATAAAAAAATTGGAAGAATGAAAAGCGAATTTAATCATTCAATCGTGAATGACGCTATTGTAAGTACCTTCTCATTAAAAGAGTCTGTTCAGTCTACAAGAATTGAGGGTACGCAAGTCACCTTTTCAGATATGTTAGAAGATAGGGGAGAAGAAAATCCGAGTTGGGAGAAAATCGAGGTTATAAATTATCATAAAGCATTACACTTCGGAACTGATTATATTAAAAATGGCTATCCGATTAGTACAAGAATGATTAAAAAAATGCATTCTACATTAATGGAACGTGCCCGGGGTTCATGTTCATCCGCAGGAGAGTTCAGAAAGATACAGAATTTTATTGGGCCAAATAATAGAATTGAGGATGCCGTATATATCCCCGTTGGTGCTCATGAAATCGATGCTTATATGGAGAATCTGGAGTTTTTTATCAATAGCACTCCCCATAGTAGTTTTAGAAAGTTTAATAAAACAGATGGATTTGTCTTTGATGAGGAATGTGATCCAATTATTAAAGCGGCCATTGTTCATGCACAATTTGAATCAATTCATCCTTTTTTAGATGGAAACGGTAGACTCGGGAGAATTCTCATAGCCCTGATTGCTATAAAAGAAGAGCTTGTGGATGTACCGGTTTTCTTTGTCAGCGAAGAGCTTGAGAAAGAACGTGCACGCTATTATGATCTATTAAATGGAGTAAGGGGAGATAATCCCGATTGGTACTCTTGGATTAGATTTTTTGTTATATCATGTGGTAGAATGGCAGATTCGTTATTAAGCAAATTAAAAGAAGCGGAAAACTTAGCAACTTTCGGACTCAAGAAATGTAATCTTGAATCAGAACGAAAAATCTGGTTATACTCTTTTTCTGATCCCGTGACAACTGCGACTAGAGTAGCAGAGAATTTAAAGATATCCCCCGCGACGGCAAGAAAGGGGCTAAACACATTATCTGAAGCCGGTTTGCTTTATACGGATGAAACGGTCAAAAGAAATAAAAAATATAGAAATTATGATTTGATGCGGATTTTAAATTAAGATAACCCCCTGTCTAGTATTCTTTGTTTATTTCAGAATACCGGAGACAGGGGGTTATCGTCTAAATGCCTTCAAATATAGGTTTTAAGTCCACTGCGAGATCAGGAGATATGGATACTTCTATTAAATAGTTTGCCAACTGCCTGTATAATTCACCGGATATTAGTTAATGAGCCGGTGAGGGTGCTGCTTGTATATAGGGTACTCCGTCAATAATCTCCCAACATTTACCTTCCTTCTTCCGGGGGTAATGGCAAATAAGCAGTCGGGAAAAGCTCGGCTGCTTTTCTCTGTCGAAGCATGATGAAAAATAGGGTGATATAACCAATAAAATGTCGAGCAGATCTGAACTGTTGTTCGTATATAGAGAACATTATATAATGAGTTGTGGAAAGCGGTTTATCTATAAAGGTAGAGGAAACTTAGTTTAGGTGGAGTTTTGACTCCCGATAGTTCCGGCGGAACTATCGCACTTGTTTCTGAAGTTTAGAGAGGAGCGAATAAGATGGAAAGCAGAGCAGTTTATCATGGAAACAAGGGAAATAGGATAAGGATCATGCGCTTGCAAGCAGGGATTGCAACTCAGAAAGAGCTGGCCCAACGTACTCGAATTTCACCGACAATCATCAGTGATTTGGAACGTGGGCGGCGGGAGCTCAATCCCTCTTGGGCGATGCGGATTGCTGAGGCTGTGGGTACTTCCTGGCAGTCTTTGTTGGAGAAGGAGAAGGAAGCCGAGTGAACCCGTTTGCTAGATTCTAAAGTGTAATTTCATAACCGATCGTGAGTCAACCTGTTGACAGGTTGTACCGTGTTGGATAAACTATAAACAGAACAAATGTTCTCGGGCAGGGGAACTCGTTCACGAACTCTTCCTGCCCGGAGACCGTGAATATCCCTTGTAAAAAAGCAGTCGGCAGGCCCGGCTGCTTTTTGTCTGAGAACAGTGTTCAAGTTAAAGCAAAGGAGGTGTTGAAGATGGCCGTAATATCCAGTGCTAAAGACTCTGTCTTGGTCGTGACCTATCAGGTGGGTCTCAATGAATTAGGGGCTCCTATCCTTCGTCAGCGAAGCTTCCCGAATGTCTTAGTGGGAGCTTCGGACCAAGATGTCTTTGAAGTCGCCAATGCGCTTTATGCCTTGCAGCAGTATCCGTTGACTGCAGTGCGCCGCGACAATCGTTTCGAACTCGTGGATCAAGGTGCATAATCCTTCTTTGAGCGTTTTGCCTCCGGCTGAGGTTAAGCCTAGAAGTTAAAGCTTAAAGAGAGAAATCCGTAAGAAAAGAATCCGTAAGAAAGGAGGAGTTAAAAATGGCAACAACTAGCAAAAAAGTCTTAAGAATGACCTTTACAAATGCTCTGGGGGGAGCGGTCAGCCTCACTTTGCCCGAACCCAAAGAAGGGATCACCGCGGCTGAAATTGAAGCGGCTATGGATCTGATCATTGCCAAGAACATTTTTACCGGCGGTGGTGGAGCTTGGGCGGCGAAACGTGATATTAAGGTTATCGATACTACGACAGATGATCTTTACGATAGTCCGGTCGCCTAACGCTCTGAGATAAGGAAAGCCGTACGGGGAGAGAAGAGAAAGTAGGAAAAACCGCACGGGGTGAGAAGAGGATGTAAGAGAAGAAGCCATATAGGGTAAGAAGGGAATGTCTGAAAAGGGAGGTGTGGAGGTTAGCTTAAGCGCCTTCCTTTACCCCGGCTCTAACCTGAATCTCCGATCTTTCAGCTATGCTGAAACGATATCACTGTACGAATGAAAATATGGGACTTGACTTAGCACATCAAAGGCTGGGTCAGAGTATAAAGTTGAAGAGAGAAGGGAGGTTAAGGCATGGAGGAGATCTTGAAGATGGTCGGGAACTTCGGGTTTCCCATCGTGGTCAGTGCTTATCTTTTAGTACGGATCGAAGGGAAACTAAATGAACTCTCTACGAGCATCACCAATCTGGCCAAAGCCATAGCCGTCCTGGAGGTACGAAAGTCTCCGGCGGAGACTTTTGCTGAAGCCGTATATACCAAAATATAGCCTAACGGCACAGGATGAGGAGAGATAAATAATGGATTGGCAAAAAATCGTTGTTCACCATTCGGCCAGCCCGATTAACGTTCGTCGGGGGAAAGAGATCGTACCCGTGAATGCAGCCATGATCAGGGAATGGCATCTGACGAAGGGCTGGAGTGATATAGGATATCATTTTATTATCCTGCCGGATGGGCGCTGTGAAGACGGAAGGCCGCTTTATCGACCGGGAGCGCATTGTAACGTCGGACATCGCAACTTTATCGGAATCGGAATCTGTCTTGTCGGGGATTTCAGTCAGCTCGAGGAGGTCCCGGAAGCTCAGATGAACGGTCTGATCGATAAAATCTCGTCTTTGATGGCTGCCTTTCACTTAAAACCAGAGGATATTGAGTTGCATCGGGAGGTCTCGGGGGCAGCAACCGAATGCCCGGGCCGTTATTTTCCGGACGATATATTAAGGAAAGAACTTCAGGAACGATTAAGCTAGCTGTTCGGGAAAACCCCTCGAAGGATGCGCCTTCTAGGGGTTTTGTATTTGTGCATACAGTATACTTTCAGTTAATTGAGATTATTAAGACTTAAGGGATAAATAGTTATTGACAGAATTTCGCGAAATGGTACTATTGGACTTAGAAAAAGTCTACATAAGAAAAGAAGGGGAAAAGAGAATGAAAAAGGGGAAAAAATTTGCTGCTCTAGCACTGAGCTTTGTTTTAGCCGGCAGTCTCGTTTTAACCGGTTGTGGCAGCAGCAAAGATGCCGGCAGCGGCACCGCATCTAAGGCCAATGATACCTTGATCTATGCACAGGGAGCCGAGCCGAGAGGATTGGATCCGGCAATGGTAGATGATGGCGAGTCAGCCAAGGTCATGATCAACATTTATGAAGGACTCTTAAAGTACAACAAGGATTCAACTAAAGTTGAACCTTCCCTGGCCAAAAGCTGGGATGTGAGTCCTGACGGACTGTCTTATACTTTCCATCTCCAAGAGGGTGTTAAATTTCATGATGGCACTGACTTTAACGCAGAGGCAGTAAAGTATAATGTTGATCGTCAGATCCCTCCGCAGGTGACGGAAGATATGGCCTATGCTTCTTTTGTTTATGGTGCGGTCAAAAATGTTGAAGTAGTCGATCAAAACACGGTTAAGATCAATTTGAAAGAACCCAACACGCCTTTCCTCAATAACCTGGCAATGGTTATGAGCGCACCCATGATTAGCCCGAAAGCTTTAAAAGAAAATAATAATAATGTTAACCAAACACCGGTTGGAACAGGTCCTTATAAGTTTGTTAAATGGGAAAAGGATCAAAACATTGTTTTAGTCCGCAATGACGAATACTGGGGTGATAAGGCCCTGACTAAGAATGTCATCTTCAAATTCATCAAAGACAACTCAGCACGTGTTGTTGCTCTAAATAACGGTGAAGCGGATATGATCGACGGTATTGATGCAACTGTAGTTGACCAAATTACAAGTGCCGGCAACAAGATCTTTCAGGCTCCCGGTATGAACATCAATTATATGGCTTACAACACGTCCAAGGCGCCTTTTAATGATGCTAAACTTCGGGTTGCTGTTTCTCAATCTATTAATGTTCCGGAAATGGTAAAAAGCTTATATCAAGGATATGCTGAGCCTGCTACTTCTATTTTACCGACCTTCATGGAAGGTTATGATAAGGGCGTTGCCCAAGTTTCTTACAATCCCGAGGCTGCGGCTCAAACCTTAAAAAATGCCGGATTGACTAAGGTCCATGTCATTACTTATACCAACCCAAGACCTTATAACTCTGCGAATGGACAGGCTTTAGCTGAAGCTATTCAAGGGTATTTTTCCAAAGTCGGGATTACTGCCACAATTGATTCCTATGACTGGACTACTTATAAAGAGAAAGTAAAAGCTGGCGATTATGACATCTGCTTCTACGGTTGGATCGGAGATAATGGGGACCCGGATAACTTTATGGAATTGTTAGCTCATAAAGACCCGACCATGAATGTTGCTCGTTATAATAACGCTGAATTTAACCAATTATTCCTAAAAGGAAAATCAACTCCTGCCGGAAATGAGCGCAATCAGATTTACACCAACTTAGAAAAAATGGCTGCTAAAGAAGCGGTTTGGCTCCCAATTTCCCATGCCGAAACACTTTGTGCATATCGGGCGAACGTCCAAAACTTCACTTATCATATGACAGGTGTTACTCCTTTTGCCGGAGTATCTAAAAAATAACGATTGACCTGAATATTGTTTGCAGTTTACCGAGAACCGGATTTTTAATCCGGTTCCCGGTTTTGCTTTGTATCCCGCAGTAAGTCACTTGTACACGATCTGAAAGGTGTTGCTCATGCTAAAATACATCATTAAACGGATTTTGATGTTAATTCCCGTTCTGATTGGAGTTTCCATCATTGTCTTTCTCATTATGCACGTATTTTCTCCGGACCCCGCACCGATTGTTTTAGGCCAGCATGCAACGGTAGAAGCTACTGAGGCGTGGCGGGAGGCAAACGGACTTAATGACCCGATTTATATGCAATATATTCATTTTATTACAGGGGCAGTAACCGGTGATTTAGGAACATCCTACTTTACAAAGACCCCCGTTACTAATGAGATTATGGCTCGGTTCCCGGCGACGATTGAGCTTGCTCTGTGTGCAATAATTATCGCCGCAGTTTTTGGTGTGATTATCGGTGTTATTTCCGCGGTTAAAAAGAACACCATTTTTGATAATGCAGGTATGTTTCTTGCCTTGATCGGAGTTTCAATGCCTATCTTTTGGCTTGGAATTTTGTTAATTATTCTTTTTTCGGGAACATTGCATCTGCTTCCTTCAAGCGGTAGAATCGATCCGATGCTCCAGCCGGCAGCGGTTACGGGTTTTTACTTGATTGACAGCTTGGTCACAGGAGATATGAATGCCTTTGTTGATGCTTTGAAGCATTTACTGCTGCCTTCTGTTGCTTTGGCCATGTATTCTATGGCTATTATTGCCCGAATGACGCGTTCAAGTATGCTCGACACTCTGCAGCAGGATTACATTCGTACGGCGAGGGCGAAGGGGATTTCTGAGGGCAAAGTCATTCGCAGGCATGCTTTTCGTAATGGCATGATTCCTATCGTGACGGTTATCGGTCTGCAGTTGGGAAGCCTGCTCGGCGGTGCCGTTCTGACAGAGACGGTGTTCTCCTGGCCGGGGATTGGCGCGTATACGGTGCAATGTATTCTCAAGTCCGATTTCCCGGTTGTCCAAGGGGTTATTTTACTGGTTGCCACGGTTTTTGTCTTGATTAATTTAGTGGTCGACTTAATCTATGCGTTCCTCGATCCACGTATTAAATATGGTAAGTAGGAGGTGTAGCTTGTATGAAGAAAAATAATTTAGCAACAACAGATGGAAATCAGGTACAGGCTGCCGAATACGTGGAAAAACCGGAATCCCAGCTGAAAGTGATGTGGGAAACACTGAGGCTGAATAAGGCGGCTGTCGTTGGTCTGGTCATCATAGGTATTCTTGTGCTGATAGCAGTATTAGTCTGGGTGAGCGAGCTACTGGGAAAACAGATCTTGCCCTACGACCCGAATTATTCAAATATGACGCAAAGCTTCATTCCTCCAAACGCGGAACACTGGTTTGGAACAGACCAGCTGGGCAGGGATATGTTCAGCCGGGTTCTTGACGGAACAAAGATTTCGTTGTTTGTGGGCCTTGCTGCGGTATCAATCTCGCTTTCCGTTGGTGTTGTGTTAGGGGCCATCGCGGGGTATCGCGGCGGTAAAACGGATATGATCATCATGCGGATCATGGATATGATGCTGGCTATTCCCTCTATTTTGCTGGCAATTGCCTTTATGGCAGCGCTGGGCAAAGGTTTGGACAAAGCCATTATCGCTATTGGGATTGTGTCCATTCCGGAGTATGCCCGTATCGTACGGGGCAGTATTCTGTCTGTTAAAGAAAATGATTATGTTCAGGCGGCTAAGGTTATCGGGAATTCTGACCGCCGGATTATTTTCCGGCATATTTTACCTAATGTTGTTTCCCAAATTGTTGTTCGGGCTACGCTGGGTATATCAACGGCTGTGCTCGATACTGCAGCCCTGGGTTTCTTAGGTTTGGGTGTTCAGCCGCCCTTTGCCGAATGGGGTGATATGCTGGGGCGTGCAAGAGGGTTTATTTTCACGGCTTCCTACACCTTGATTTTTCCCGGCATTGCGATCACCATTACGGTTTTGGCGTTTAATCTGCTTGGTGACGGGCTCCGAGATGCGTTTGATCCGAAATCTAGGGTAAAATAGGAGGTGGTGAACAAGATGTTGTTGGAAGTGAAGAACTTACAAACGGAATTTAAACTGAAACATGGTACAGTTAAAGCGGTCGATGATGTTAGCTTCGCCATCGATAAAGGTGAAATTCTGGCGATTGTCGGCGAATCCGGCTCGGGAAAAAGCGTGACTTCTCTTTCCATTATGGGGCTGCTGCAGAGTCCGGGGAGGATTGCCGGGGGAGAGATTTTATTTAAATCCCAGGATTTGAATAAAATGAGCCAAAAAGAACTGCAGGAAATCAGGGGAAATATGATTTCCATGATTTTTCAGGAGCCGATGACGTCTCTTGATCCGGTATACCGTATTAAGGATCAGATCATGGAAAACATCCTAACCCATATGACGATATCTAAAAAAGAGGCCTTGGAGCGCACCGTCAAGATGCTGGAAACGGTAGGCATACCTTCTCCTGCCGAGCGTGCCAATGACTATCCTCATCAGATGAGCGGCGGCATGCGCCAGCGGGTTATGATTGCTATGGCTCTTTCCTGTGATCCAGAATTATTGATTGCCGATGAACCGACAACAGCCCTTGATGTGACGATCCAGGCGCAGATTCTCGATCTGCTTTATCATATGAGAGAAAAGTTCAACATGGCTGTTTTGCTCATCACTCACGATCTGGGTGTTGTTTCCGAGGCTGCGGACCGTGTTATCGTAATGTACTGCGGTAAAATTGTTGAGGAAGCAGATGTCAAGAGCTTGTTCAAAAATCCCTTGCATCCCTACACAGTTGGGTTGTTAAAGTCAATTCCTCAAATCGATAATGATAAAGACGAACGGTTATATATGATTAAAGGCATGGTACCGAACCCCTTGAATATGCCGCCGGGGTGTTCTTTTTCCGATCGCTGTGACCGCTGTATGGATCGCTGCACGAAAGAAACACCGGAGCTTAAGGAGATCTGCGGTCATAAGGTTCGCTGCTTTTTATATGATGATGTCAAGAAAGGGGAATTGAAGGCAAAATGAGCGAAGTATTGATGGACATTCAAAACCTTTCCAAATATTTCACCGTTGAAACGAATATGCTCGGCAAGCCGGTTTCCTTTTTAAAGGCAGTCGATGATGTTTCCTTAACCATTAATAAAGGAGAGGCTTTTGGTCTTGTGGGTGAGTCCGGTTGCGGTAAAACCACCTTCGGTAAAATCTTGGTTAATCTTTACCAGCCGACCCACGGCAAGATCTTCTTCGAGGGACTGGAAATAACGGGGCTTAAGGAAAAGCAGCGCCGCGCGTATTGCAAGGATATTCAGATGATTTTTCAGGACCCTTATGCTTCTTTAAACCCGAGAATGACGATTGGCGACATTATTGCTGAGCCGATCTTGATCAATAATCTTCTGCCGAGGGATAAAGTGGAAGAGCGGGTTATCTATCTGTTGAATTGCGTTGGTTTGGCGCAGCATCAACGTAACCGCTATCCTCATGAGTTTTCCGGCGGTCAGAGGCAGCGTGTGGGTATTGCCCGTGCCCTTGCCGTGCAGCCTAAGCTTATCGTCTGTGATGAACCTGTTTCCGCTCTTGATGTGTCGATTCAAGCTCAGGTTTTAAACCTGCTCGATGATTTAAAGGACGAGTTTGGTTTGACCTACTTGTTTATCGCCCATGGCTTAAATGTTGTTAAACACATCAGCGATCGTGTGGGTGTAATGTATCTGGGCAAGCTGGTAGAAATTGCTGCGAAAAGGGACCTTTATGCTAACCCCCTTCATCCCTATACCCAAGCTTTACTTTCGGCTATTCCCATCATTAACCCGGAAAAGAAAAAGGAGCGGATCATCCTGGAGGGTGATGTACCCAGTCCGATTGATCCGCCCTCAGGCTGCCGTTTCTGCTCGCGCTGTTTCAAACGAATGGAGCAATGCAAAGCAAATGCACCGGCCTTAAAAGAAGTAGCCCCCGACCACTGGGTAGCTTGCCATCTGTTCTAGGGTCAGGCTTCCTAACGATATATTAAGAAAAAATCTTCAAGAACGATTAAGTTAAGGGGATTCAAAAGAAATTAAAAAGAGATTTGACTCGCTTTAGGAAGCTTAGTCAAATCTCTTTTTTCGTTAATATAGTTTTTGTTTAATATAGTTCTCGTGGTTGTGGTTCTCATGTTTATAGTTCTCGTGGGTTACTTCTTATTCTTCTTTTTGCGTTTCGCATTTTTACTTCGTTTGGATTCGGAACCTGTTCCGGAGTTCGCGGAAGCCGATTTTTTCGAATCCTTCTTCGAATGCGACTTCTTCGCTGCGGCTTCTTTTTCCGCTTTAGCTTTACGGTTTTTAAGATAGCGGTCGAGTAAAAAGGTCAGGCTGATAGCGACAAAAGCACTGATTAAATAAGCTCTTGAGGAAAGGGCCTCATTTGGCTGCTGGAGGAGGAACATATATGTTCCGATTAAAGCAATAGAAAAAAAGGTCCAGACAATTACATTTTCATTGCGTTTCGATTCATTGCGTTTCAAAAAGTTCACCCCGCTGCTATAGTTCGATTGAGATTGATAATGTTTCGATTGATGAAGCCGTAAAGAGCCAAGATTCTTTTATATTCGCGATCGGAGTATCGATTTCCTTTACATCCCTTTACAAATGATATCGGCGATGCGCATTTTCTAAATGATGACGCATGGATGAGACTGCTTCAGCGGAGTTTTGCTGGGTGATACTCAGATAAATACGTGTATGCTCTTGATAGACCGCGCTTAAATCATCTAAATTCAGCATTCCGCTTTGACTGATGTGCTTGATTAGTTTGCGGGAGGTCAGCAGTAAATTATAAAGAATGGGATTATGGGAGCACTGAGCGATGGTTAGATGGAAATCGAGGTCTGAATCAAGAAAAAGCTGATAGTTGCTTTGCGTATAGGCTTTTTTGGATTGTTCGAAGATATCCTTAAGAATTTCTAAGTCCTCTTTTGTAGCGTTTAAAGCGGCAAGTCGAGCAGATTCGATTTCCAGGACATTTCGCACCGAAATTAAATGCTCTAAATTCTTTTCGCCGATGAGGAAGGACCAAGAAAGAGGGGTCAGGAAAAACTCAGAACTTTGCGATGCAATAAACGT
Organism: Desulfitobacterium sp.; assembly: GCF_034927245.1. Taxonomy (GTDB): domain Bacteria; phylum Bacillota; class Desulfitobacteriia; order Desulfitobacteriales; family Desulfitobacteriaceae; genus Desulfitobacterium_A. The sequence goes on along the minus strand of NZ_JAYFQK010000007.1, from coordinate 56,918 downwards.
GCCTTGTCCGGGAAGAATATTGATCAGCCCTAGGACGCTTAATACCTTTAAAGCTTCGCGGATGGAGGTGCGGCCGACGTTAAACAAGGCGGAAAGATCCCGGTCTGAGGGAATTTTATCACCGGGCTTCAATTCACCTGTGATGATCCGGTCAACCAGGTAGTCACTGATGATATTGACGAGTATCTCTACCTGGCTTGTTTTTTTGACAAGAGGAGCTATATCTTTTAAGGTATTATTCTGAGATGTATTTTGGTGATGGATGAATAGATCAATATTCTTCGCAAAATCGTCGGGTGGAAGCTGAAACAGTTTTGCGTCGACGGCAAATTTCTGAGCAATCACTGACGCATAATACTCGCTGTCATTGCATTCCTTTTTTTCCAGAGTGGATAGTTTGGAAATGCTGAGCAGAGGTTGATTGAGTTCATCGGTCAGATATTTATTGATAAATTCCGTTTGGGATAGCATTAGGATGCGTCTCAATAACAGCAAATTTTCGGGAATATATGAGGAATAGAGCTTTTCCATAGTCATATCATGCCTTTCTGATTGCAAATTAATAGATTGCAATATAAATATACATGAGTTAAAATGAAGTTGCAAATAAAGTGGTCGACCGCACGTATGGTTTATAAGAATGATTCAAAGAGGAGGATGATTCAATGATAAAAAGGGCAGATGAGTTGAGGGTTGAATACAGCCCCAACTTAAAAGGCGGAAAAGAAACCGTAAAGATTATTAATATCCTGGAGAATGAGGATAACTATGGGACAGGGAGGCTCTTTGGTGTCAGCATCATTCCTGTGGGCGGATCCATTGGTAAGCACCGTCATGACGGCGATTTTGAAACCTATTACATCTTAAAGGGCAAAGCGCGCGTCAATGATAACGGCAATGAGCAGATTTTAGGCCCCGGCGATATGACCGGATGCAAAGACGGAGATTACCACGCGATCGAAAATATTGGAGACTGTGATCTGGAATATATAGCAGTGATCCTCTATACCCAACAAAAACAACAATAATAACGATAATGAATGAAAGGGTGGGTTTAATGGGTTATCCAAGTGACATCTTATCAACAAGGGCAGTAGTGAAGCATGGCAATTATGCAGTTTTGCCGGAAACAGGTCTGGTGAACAATGTTGTTCCCGGGATTGAAGGGTGCAGGATCAGTATTGTCGCTTCACCGAAGATGGGAGCAAGTTTTGTTCAGTATGTCATTACTGCCGAAAAGAACGGCGGAACAACAAAGGTTTTTGGCAACCAGCCCAATATTGAAACCTTTATTTACTGTATCGAAGGGGAAGGAGTTTACACCGTTGCCGGAAAAGATTATAAGGTAACAGACGGCGCCTATATCTATGCCCCTGCCGGTGTCGGTCTGGAATTCAAAAACACCTCTGATAAGCCGATGAAGGTTCTTTTATACAAACAAGTCTACGTTCCCTGCGAGGGAATGCAGCCCTATGTCTATTATGGAAATACCAATGATATTGAATACAAAATTTATGATGATATGGAAAATGTCTTTGTTAAGGATCTGCTGCCGGTGGATGTCAATTTTGACATGAATATGCATATCCTTTCATTTGCCCCCGGCGGATGTCATCCCTTCGTGGAAACGCATGTCCAAGAGCATGGCGCTTACATTTTAGAAGGCGAAGGCTGTTATCTCTTAGATGATAACTGGTCCATGATTAAAAAAGACGATTTTGTCTGGTTCGGCCCCTATGTAGCGCAAGCTGCCTATGGTGTGGGAAGAACAAACTTTACCTATATTTACTCTAAGGATTGCAACCGAGACGTCGCATTATAATAGATAAACGTGAACCACAGGGGCTGTCGCAAAACAGTCCCTTTTTCATGCGCCCATAATCATGGACTATTGTAAAAGACCCAAAACTATACGACTATAGGTTTTGCGACAGACCCTGGCCTTTTTCTAAATTGAGGGGTTAATCCTTATCCATATTTGCTAAAGATTAAGGGAAAGGCAAGGGGTATAATCTAAATTAACAGAACAATTCAACTTTAAAAACATATCAGATCAATCTAAATTAGTGGCTTTTGGGAGGGACAAAAATGTATGATTTGGTCATTCGTAACGGACTGATAGTTACCCATGAAAATGTTTCTGCCGGAAATATCGCGATTCAGAATGGTAAGATAGCAGCGATCACTTCCGCGGAAACAGAGATTGAGGGCAAGGAAGTCATTGATGCTCAAGGTAAATACGTTTTCCCCGGTGGAATCGATACCCATGCCCATTTAAATGATCCCGGCTACAATTGGCGCGAAGATTATGTTCACGGCACACAGGCTGCGGCAGCCGGCGGTATTACAACTTTCATCGATATGCCCATGCAAAATGAGCCGGCACTGACAACGGCTGCCCTTTTTAATCGCAAAGAAGAACTGCTCAAGGATAAAGGAATTGTCGATTATGCATTTTGGGGCGGACTCATTGATAATAATGTTAAGGAGCTTGTGGGTTTGTATGAAGCCGGAGCGGTGGGTTATAAGGCTTTTATCGGACCCTGTTCCCCGGATTATACCAGCGTAACCTCAGGTATTATGCGGCATGCGATGCGGGAGGTTGTTCCCCGCGATATCGTGTTCGGCTTCCATTGTGAAGATTATTCGATTATTAAATATGAAGAAAATAAGGCGATTCAGGAGAACCGCCGTACGATTCGAGATTTCCTTGATGCGCGACCGGTCAGTGCGGAAATGATTTCTGTGGAAAACGTTATTTGCTTGGCAAAAGAAACCGGTGCACGGGTGCATATTTGCCATGTCAGCCATCCGGAAGTAGCTCAACTTATCCGTGAAGCTAAAGCGGAAGGGGTAAAGATCTCAGGGGAAACCTGTTCACATTACCTCGTTTTTAATGAGGACGATTTCCTCAACAACGGTCCTATTTTTAAGTGTGCGCCGCCTCTAAGGAGACAAGAGGACCAAGAAGCCCTTTGGGAATATGTCTTAGATGGAACTTTAAGCTGCGTAGCCTCCGACCATTCACCCTGCACTCTTGAGGAGAAGGCTGTAGATTCGGGCGATATCTGGAAATCCTGGGGAGGGCTCAGCGGGATTCAGTCCACCTTCCAGGTTATGTTTGATGCCGCGGTGAATCAAAGAAAATTAAGCCCTAAACTTCTTGCTCAGGTGCTGTCATATGGACCGGCTCAAGCCTTTAATTTATTCCCGCGCAAAGGAGTGCTCGCTCCCGGCTATGATGCGGATATTGTGATCTTAGACCCCGAGAAAGAGTGGGAGATCACTCCGGAATCCCTATTCTATGTCAATAAAATATCCGCCTTTGTCGGTCTAAAAGGGAAAGGCAGTATCGAAAAGACCCTTGTTCGCGGTAAGGTCGTGTTTGATGATGGTAAAATTACGGCTGCACCAGGTACGGGAAAATTGCTTAAACGGCAGGACTGTGGGCCAAGACAACTTTAAATTTCAGCTGACTTTGAGGGGCTGTTGCATCGTGCAACAGCCCCTCAAGCTATGTATGCCGGGATATTGATGCAAAAGACCCGCTAGCGTTAGGGTACCCGCCAGCGTTAGTCTAGCTTTTCCCCTTAAGTGATAAGTTGGTCAAGTCTAGGTGTTTCAAATATTTTTGTAATGGCTACAAAAATATTGTTGTAAACGATACAAAAATGTTATATGATAATTATAAGAAATAGATGGGATTAGTGAAGGAGAAATTCATGATGAGTACACAAGAAGCGATTCTGGAGAATTTAAAAGGAATAGCTCAAATGATAAAGGACACTTTTGGCAGTCGTTGTGAAGTAGTCGTACATGATCTGCGGGATCTTGAACACTCTCTCATCTTTATTGCAGGGGAAGTTACCGGCAGGTCTGTGGGTGCTCCGATTACAGATCTTGTTGTTAAGACACTGCAGCAGCAAAACGGTTCGGCCCATGACATGATTGGTTATAAAACAATTACAAAGGATGGACGAATCCTGAGATCTTCAACAACCTTTATCCGCGATGAACACAATAAGGTTTTTGCTACGCTTTGTATCAACTATGATATTACGGAGATGCTGAACTTTACGACGCTCTTACAGGATTTTATCAATCCTAACCAAAATAATAACGAAGAGAAAGAAGAAACATTTGCGACAACGGTTCAGGAGACGATTGAGTCCCTTGTGAATCAAACGATTACCAAGGTGGGAAAACACCCTACGGCGATGTCTATGGACGAAAAGGTCCGGTTTGTGGGTATTCTCGAAGAAAGAGGCGCCTTTATGATTAAAGGAGCCGTTGATTACATCGCGGCAATTCTCAATGTATCAAAATTTACAGTATACAATTACCTGAACAGATATCGGGCTATCATTGAAGTCCATAAAAATGATTAAAAAACTTTACCAATAAGGAGTCAATAATGAATCAATAATAAATCGATCAATAAATAAATGAAAGGGGGATGATGATTATAAGAGTATATGTGAGAGTTAAAACTATCACAAGTTTAAGAGCTCCTTAAGGAGAAAGGGGAAAGACAAAAGAAGAAAGATGTAAGACGTAAGACGTAAGACGAAAAACGAAGAAAGGAGAAAAAAGAAAAAAGTAAAAAATAAGAAAGAAAGGGGAAGGGGGTAAAACTCATGGGTAAAACCATAGGAATTCTAGGTGGAATGGGTCCCTTGGCTACTGTTGATATTTTCCACAAAATTGTCTCGTTAACAGATGCTAATATCGACCAAGATCATATCCATATCATCATTGATAATAACCCCGGGATTCCTGATCGGCTTAATTATATTTTCAGGGACGGGGAAAGTCCGGAAAAGGCCTTAATTCAATCGGCTATTAAACTCGAATGTATGGGCGCGGATGTTTTAATCATGCCTTGTAATACTGCACATTACTTTTATGATGCGATTAAGAAATATATAGGGATTGACTTTATCAATATGGTCGATGAAACCGCAAAAGAAATAAGAGCGACCTTACCCTCCTGCAAAAAAATAGGCTTATTGGCATCGAAAGGGACTTACAGCACAGGCGTTTACGACAAAATATTTGCTCCATATGATATTGAGGTTATTAAGCCGGATTCGGAAGGCCGGCAAGATCTTGCCGAACTCATTCTAGCGGTCAAAAGAGGACAAACCACTTATGACCTGACAAACATTTATAAAGTCTTAGATCAATTAAAAAAGAAAAATGCGGAGATGATGGTGTTAGGATGTACCGAACTTCCCATTGCTTTTAAAGTGTTTAATATTCAGGAGAAATATATTGATTCAACAACCGTATTAGCATGCAGTGCGATTAAGTATTGCGGAAAAAAAGTACGAAAGGCTATATAATTTAAACTGTTAGTTCAATTCACACCGTTAGTTTAGCGATTGGTCGTAAGCATAACTTAGATGATACCCTTTGTTCTAGTCTTAATTTTCACGAGGAGAATTAATTCGGTTAAAAGGAGGAAAAGTTATGTCCGATAAAACATCGAGTCGTAAAAAGTTGAGTTTGCCGGCTAAGATGGCTATTGGTATGATCGCCGGTATTGTTGCCGGTGTCATATGTCAAGCGATAAATTTAAACACAAACATATATATTAAGCCTTTTGGTGATTTATTTATTCGTTTAATTCGCATGGTTGTTGTTCCCCTCGTATTCGCATCTTTGGTTACAGGGGCTGCGAGTATGGGGAATGCTAAAAAATTAGGAAGTGTGGCCACTAAATCGCTCGTTTGGATGTTTGGAACTTCGGCAATTGCAACTGGATTGGGGCTAATCTTTGCAAATGTCTTTAAGCCGGGTGTCGGACTGAACCTGAGTACCGAAGGGTTAGCGGCTAAAGAGATTGCTCCCCCGAATTTTGTGGATACTCTGCTCAATATTGTTCCGATTAACCCGATGGAAGCGTTTTCTACGGGGAACTTACTTCAAATCATTTTCTTTGCGATGCTCTTTGGATTTGCATTAAGTATGCTTGGTGAAAAAGTTAAACCCCTTGTTAATATTTTCGAGCAACTTTCGGAAACGATGATTAAGCTTACCGGAATAGTCATGGGGTATGCCCCTATCGGTGTCTTTGCGTTAATTACGGTAACTGTTGCGCAAAACGGAATTGGCGTACTTCTTCCTTTATTGAAGGTTATCATTCTTCTGTATGTTGTGTGTCTGGTCCATATCTGTTTAGTTTATTTTACGTCAATCAAATTTATTACCAAAAAGGGTATTAGAGAATTTCTAAAGGGAGCAGCAGAACCGTTGCTTGTTGCTTTTACAACATGCTCGAGTGCCGCCGCTTTAGCCGTGAATCTAAAAGCTACACAGCGTCTGGGCGCATCGAAAAGCGTTGCCAGTTTTACGATTCCTTTAGGCAATACCATCAACATGGATGGAGCGGCAATATATCTTGGAATTGCGGCAGTGTTTGTTGCTCAAGTCTATGGTATTGATTTAAGCTTTGGTCAACAGTTAACAATTCTTCTGATGTCTGTACTGGCTTCGATTGGCTCTGTAGGGGTTCCTTCCTCCGCGCTGGTGGTAATGACCATGGTCTTTACTTCTGTTGGACTTCCAATCGAAGGTGTTGCCCTCGTAGCCGGTGTTGACCGAATTTTAGATATGGCTCGGACAACACTTAATGTCATGGGTGATGCAACAACTGCATTAGTGATTTCCAAGTTTGAAGGAGAATTATCTGAAACAGATTATAATCGTGATGTCGATAGTTCAGTAACGAGTGCCTAGATCAGGAAAATTTAGATGGAGTCAAAACAAAAAACGGGGAGAGGAGTGATTCATCTTGAAAAAGAGTATTCAAACAGGGAAAGCACCGGCGGCCATCGGACCCTATTCTCAAGGGATACTGGCAGAAAAATATCTATTTGTTTCGGGACAACTGCCTCTCGATCCGGTTACCGGGGTGCTTCCTGAGGACATTAAGTCTCAGACAGCCCAATCGATTAAGAATGTTCAGGCTGTTCTTCAGGCGGCGGGAGGTGATCTGGCAAATATCATAAAAACAACCGTGTTCTTAACAGATATGAAGGATTTTAACGCTGTTAATGGGGTCTATGCTGCATTTATGAAGGAGAATCCTCCTGCACGATCAGCGGTCCAGGTTGCGGCATTGCCCAAAGGGGCCCATGTTGAAATCGAAGCCATTGCCTACATCTAGATGGCAACAGAATACTCATTAAAAATAAAAATTAGGAGGAGAATTACTATGAATCTAGCACAATTTCCACGGAGACGCTACACAGAAGGGAAAACACCATTAGAGTTTTTGCCTAACTTTACGAAAGCTCTAGGGGGTCCCAATATCTACATTAAAAGAGATGACTTATTAGGACTCACTTCAGGCGGAAATAAAACAAGAAAACTTGAATTCCTCATGGCAGATGCTCTGAATCAAAAGACAGACACAATAATTACCTGTGGTGCGGTTCAGTCCAACCATTGCCGTCTAACATTGGCCGCTGCAGTCAAAGAAGGATTAAAGTGCAGACTTGTCCTGGAAGAGAGGGTAAAGGACAGCTATAACCCCGATGCAAGCGGTAACAACTTCCTGTTCCAATTACTCGGGGTGGAAAAGGTCTATGTTGTTCCCGGGGGTTCCAATATGATGGAAGCGATGCAAAAGGTTGCGGATGAAGTCGCTGCCGAGGGCAGGAAAGCCTATATTATTCCAGGCGGGGGTTCAAATCCTATCGGTGCAACCGGCTATGTCGCCTGCGCCCAAGAAATTATGGAACAAACCTTCGATTTAGGGATCAATATTGACCACATTGTATGTGCAAGCGGAAGTGCCGGAACCCATAGCGGATTGCTGGTTGGTTTCTTAGGGAACAATATGAATATACCGCTGACCGGGATTAGTGTTAACCGTAAAACAGATGTTCAAGAGAAATTAGTCTTTGAATTGGCGAATAAAACGGCTCAAAGAGTAGGCTTTAAGGCGGGTGTTCCTCGGGAGCAAGTCAAAGTTATTGATGAATATGTCGGGCCGGGTTATTCGCTGCCCACGGATACGATGGTCGAAGCCGTACAACTTCTCGCAAGAACAGAAGGAATCTTGCTTGATCCGGTGTATACGGGAAAAGCAATGGCCGGACTCATTGGTTTGACCCGAAAAGGTGAGTTCAAAAAGGGTGAGAATGTTCTGTTCATCCATACGGGTGGATCACCGGCGTTATATGCTTATATCCCAACTATTTTGGGTAAATAGGGATAGGGGCTGTCGCAAAACCTATGGTCATGTAGTTTCGGCTTTTTTGCAATAGTCCATAATTATGTGTGTACGAAAAAGATCAGGGCCTGTTTTACAACAGACCCTGATCTTTACTTATTTTTTCGCTTTAGATATTAATTCCGACGGTCAATTACGTTTATAAATCATCACTAACTTGCCGCGCCTTATAAAGATTTGCGTACGTTTAAAACACCCAGTTATTTACATTCGCGTTCAGGCTTTTACGGCGATATCTAAAAGGATATGATAAAGAACATTGATACCGTCCGCGCAATCCTCCAATGTGCTGTATTCCAAGGGGTTATGACTGATCCCATCTTTTGAACGGACAAAGATCATGCCGATCGGGCAGATATTGATCATTTGCATGGCATCATGTCCCGCACCGCTGGGAAGGGAAAAGTAGGGGACCCCTGCCTCAGGGCAGGCTTTTTGGGCGACTTGGCGGAACTCCTCTGTGCAAGGGGCAGGAGGAATGCGCTGGAGCAGTTCGGTCGATAATGTAACCCCGCGTTCTTGGCAGACCCGATCGAATTCCTTGAAAATCTGTGCTTCAACCCGATCGCTGATCTCCTGAGATGTATCCCGCAGATCAAGGGTGAATTGTACGGTTCCCGGGATGATGTTGATCCCGCCGGGCAAGACGCTGAGCCTGCCTACGGTTGCCACCGTAGTCCCTGTTTTCTTGGCTTCCCGATCGACAACCTGAACCATTTCCGCTGCCGCGACCAAGGCATCATGACGCATGGACATCGGCGTGGCTCCGGCATGACCTGCCTCTCCTTGAACAGTACACTTAATCCAGAGTTCATTAACAATTCCGCTGACTATGCCGACAGAGAGGTTATGGCTTTCCAAGACTTTTCCCTGCTCGATGTGGAGCTCGATAAACGCTTTTATTGCTTCTCGGGAGCGGTCGGCTTCACTAATTCTTTCAGGATCAAAGCCTTGGGCTTTCATAGCTTCGGCAACTGTTATTCCGTTTTTATCTTTCATTTCGAGATCCTTGCGTTTAAGATCGCCGATGACCCCGCGGCTTCCAAACATGCTAAAGCTGAAGCGGGAACCTTCCTCATCGTTAAAGGCGTAGACCTCGATCGGGTGCTCTGTTTCTATGCCTTGCTCATTAAAAGTCTGCAAGACCTCGAGCGCACCGATAATGCCCAGACTCCCATCGTATTTACCCCCGTCACAGACCGTATCAATATGGGACCCTGTGAGAACGACGGGGGCTTGGGGGTTGCGCCCCTCTCTGCGGCCAATCATATTGCCGACCGCATCTTCTCTGACCGTCAGTCCCGCTTCTTTCATATACTTAGCAACTAAATCCTTGGCTAATCTATCTTCTTTTGTGAAAGCATGGCGGGTAAGGCCGCCGGTTTCCTGATTCTTACCAATCTCACCCAATTCCGACAAACGCTTGGAGACGCGTTCTTTGTTAATCACAATTACCACCCCTATTACATCTTAGCTATTTACCCCTTTGTAGTTATTTTTCTATATTTTTTGTCTTTTGTCTTTGGCAACTCAGGATAAAAGAAATCAAGTATATTAGTAATAATTGATAATGAAAAATATAAATGTTCAGTATATTCTTGATGTAAGATAGTTCAAAAAAGTTACACCAGATGAAGGGGGAATAATTCATGAGTAAGCGTTATGATTTAATCATTAGAAACGGGATGCTTGTGTGTCCGGATGGCGTAAAGAAAGCGGATATTGCCGTTTATGATGAGAAGATTGCGGAAATTGCCGAAGAAATATCCGGCGATGCTCAAGAAACCATTGATGCAGCCGGAAAATATGTATTTCCCGGCACAACCGACGGACATGTCCATTTTAATGATCCGGGAAGAACAGAGTGGGAAACGATCGAAACGGGAAGCAGCGCCCTTGCAGCCGGCGGCGGTGTTGCCTATTTTGATATGCCGCTGAATTGCAGTCCCTGTACTTTGGACGCTGTAAACTTTAATAATAAGCTTGCCGTTGCTCAAAAGGACTCCTTGGTGGATTATGGTTTCTGGGGGGGATTGACCCCTGTAAACTTGGATAAATTGGATGAGCTGGCTGAATGCGGAGTCATTGGATTTAAGGCTTTCTCCTGCCACAGTGGAATCGATGAATTTCCGAGAATGGATGATTATACCGCTTTAGCGGGTATGGAAAAACTGGCTAAGCTGGGGCTGCCCTTAATGGTCCATTGCGAAAATGCTGAAATCACTAAAAAACTGACCGATCTTGCCCTGGCGAATAATCGGACCGGAGTACGGGACTATTTTGCAGCTCACTGTCCGATTACGGAGATCGAAAATGTTTCCCGCATGATTGCTTACGCCGAAGAAACCGGTTGCAAATTGATTATTGCCCATGTCAGTATGGCGAAATCGGTTGAGCTTGTTACAGAAGCCCGCCGCAGGGGAGTGGATGTCCACTGCGAAACGATCGGACATTATCTCTACCTTACAGACGAAGATGTGGAACGTTTAGGAACTGTAGCCAAATGCTCTCCCCCAATTCGTGACAAGGCAAACCAATCCAAGATGTGGGGAAAACTCTTTAATAATGAAATAGACTTCATTTCTTCTGACCACTCACCCTGTGATCCCAAGCTAAAAGACGGGGAATTTATGCGGGTTTGGGGCGGCATATCTGCCTGCCAAACCACTTTGCAGGGATTACTCACCCATGCCTATCATAATCGGAAATTCCCTCTCACCGATATTGCTAAATTGACCGCTCAAAATGTTAACGAGATATTTAACATCAAAGATAAAGGGAAAATCGAAGTGGGCTATGACGCAGACTTTGCCCTAGTAGATTTGGATCAGGAATTCACCCTAAAGGCAGAAGATTTGTTCTACAAACACAAGGTCAGTCCTTATGTGGGAGACCGCTTCCGTGGCCATGTAACCCAGACTATTCTTAGAGGCACAACCCTCTTTAAGGATGGAAAAATTGTCTCCAAGCCTATGGGTAAACATCTTCGTCCCAATCAATAGTCAAAGTTATAAAGGAAGCTTACTTCGGGTGGAGTTTTAACTCCATCTGAAGTTTAGCTGACTTATCCCTAAAGACTAATTCAAAAGAAGGAAGTGAAGGCTATGTCCCTAAACATTGAAGATCAAAGCGATGTGAATATTGAACGCACTCCCGGTGTAAACGAATCACTCTATCCGAAAAAGACCAAGGACCGCACCATGGGACCCATCCCTTATATGTTCATGTGGGTCGGCGATGGAGTTAACCTGGGTAATATGACACTCGGGGGCAGCATGATTATTGCCGGAGTGGCGACCTTAAATATATTCCAAACCTTTGCTGCGGCGATCATAGCCATTGGAATTATCTCGGTTGTTTTTGCTTTAAATGATAGACTGGGTTATAAAACGGGTATCCCTTATGTTATACAACTGCGGATGTCCTTCGGTGAGAAGGGTTCTATTATTTCTTCACTCTTGCGTGGTGTTCCTGCCATTGTCTGGTACGGATTCCAGAGCTGGGTTGGGGCCACTGCCTTAAATGAAATTCTTAAAGTTTTTACCGGCGGTTCCTTTGATAGTATCCCCATCTGCTTCGTAGTCCTTCAGGCTGTGCAGATTGTCCTTTCCATGTATGGCTTCCATGCCATTAAATGGGTAGAAACCCTTATCTCCACGGTACTCATGGCCGCTTTCGTTTACGTATTCATTCTTCTGATTACCAATTACAGCGGTGTCATCGCCGATAAGTGGATCCATACCGGCGGCACTTGGGGCATTGAATTCTGGGCTTTCATTATGGTCTTGATGGGCAACTATGCGGCCATATTCCTCAGTGCAGCCGATTACTCCCGTGAGCTCAAACCCGGATATAACGATGCAAAACGCGGTTTCTTCTACTTCTCACCCATTATCCTTGCTTACGGTACTGTTATTTGTATCGGGGCAATGCTCGCTTCGGCAACCGGCAACTCCAACCCTGTCAAAGCTTTAGCCATTGTTTTCAATAATGATGCCATCACAGTCTTTGTCTCCTTCTTTATCGTCATGGGTGCAATTGCGGTGAACATGGTTGCCAACATTGTTGCCCCAACCTATATCATTCAATTGCTCACAAAAATCAGTTACAAACCGGCCGTTGTTATCACCGGTCTCCTTGGACTTTGTTCCTTCCCCTGGGTTTTGGTTCAAGACTCTTCTTCCAAAGGTCTGGCTACGTTCGTTCTTATCTACTCCGCTTTCTTAGGACCTATCGTTGCCATCCTCTTGGTGGAATATTATCTCTTGCGAAAACAAAAGGTGAATGTGGCCGATCTATACAAAGCGGACGGTCCATTCTCCGGGTATAACCCGGCCGCCATCACAGCCATGCTCATTGGAGCGGCGGCAGCCTTTATGTTCGTCGATCTGGCTTGGATCATCGGTCTTGTGGTCGGAGGAATTTCCTATTACGTTCTTACGAAATATGCCTTTAAAAATTCCCCCTTTAAAAAAGGGACGATATTTGAAAAGTAAACCCGTTTCGGCATAGCTGAAACATCACACATAATCGCGGGGACTGTTGTTGCAACAGCCCCCTTGTCCCGTTTTCCGGCATGGCTTGCAAATATGAAGGGAATAAAAAAAGAAGCAGCGAATAGTACATAGATAGACAAGGAGGGGTAACAGTGGAAGTAACAGTTAAACGTTTAATCGAAGAAGGACCTCTCAAATCCTCGAATGTCGTTGCCGGCAGCGACCATCTGGAAAATGTCGTCCAAGGTGTTACCATTATTGAGGCTCCGGATATTGGAGATTGGTTATCCGGCGGAGAATTGCTCCTGACGAGTCTTTATTCTACGCTTGGGGGAAATGTAGATTATCGCGATTTTGTCAAAAAGCTGAGGGCCAAAGGCATTTGTGCGCTCGCGATTAAAGTCCGGCGTTTTGTCGATCGCATTCCTTCAGAGATTTTGGAGACAGCGGATGAGGTCGGCTTGCCGATCATTGAATTAGACGGAAATGTTCGTTTTATCGATATCATGTACCCGGTCATGCAGCTGTTATTTAATCAGCAGGTTTTTGAGCTTAAGTACTATAAAGATATACAGGAAAAATTTACATCATTAGCGCTTCAATGTGAAGGGCTTGATAAGATTACCGCAACTCTGGCGGAATTGATCGGAAATCCGGTTGCTGTTTTTGACAGTAATCAGAAATGTCTGCAGACGACAGAACAAAAATTAAACCGCTTCACGGAAATCTCATCCCTTTCCGAACGTGAATTACTCAGTGAGAAATTCAGTTATTATCGTCAAAGGGTCATGTTTCCCGAGCTGAGGGAAGAATCCATCCCGCAAATCGTCGTGCCGATTCGGGCGCTGTCCCAGATTAGGGCTTATTTAACAGTTACAGAGATCAATCAATCTTTGCAGGTTATGGATTTAATCTGTTTGGAACAGGCGGCAACAGTGGTTACCTTAGAGATGGTGAAGCGTTTTGCGGTTAAAGAGGTGGAACAAAAGTTTAGCAATGATATAATTGATCATCTCATCAGCGGCGAGGGGGAGGTCCAAAATATACGGGAGCGGGCAAATCTGCTGGGATGGGATATCAATCATCCTTTTGTGGTTGTCCTATTTAACCTTAAACATATTGATGATTATCTTGCGGAAAAGAAAATTAAGCGGGATCAGTTTGCTTTACAGGGGATCAAGGCTGAGATACAGACTTTAATTACCAATGTGCTTAAAATGCACACGCGGGATTTTATTCTCGGGCATAAAGGTGATTCAATTATTGTTTTATGGCCGGCTAAGGAAAAAAGCGAGAAAACGATCCGGGACATCAAGAAGGCGGGTTTGGAAATTCAAAATCAGACGAGGAAAAAGCTGAAAAAAATCTCGATGAGCATCGGAATCGGTGATGTGGCGGCAGATATCAAGGAGATTCCGCGCAGCTATAAAGAAGCCCAGGATGCCCATCTTTTCGGCGAGATGCTCCAGGGCGAAAACATGATCTATAGTTTTCAAGAACTCGGTGTTTTTCGCATGCTTTGCAAGTATAGCGAATACGGTGATATCGCGGAGTTTGTACCGCGGCCCCTGAAAAAACTTCTGGAATATGATCGGCAAAATCAAGGGGAGCTTCTCAAAAGCTTGGAAGTATTTTTGGATTGCAACGGAAACGCGAGCAAAGCGGCTAAAGAACTTTTTATTCATTATAAAACTTTGCTTTACAGAATTGAACGAATCAAAGAGATTACCGAACTTGATTTGGAAGATAATAAGAACCGGCTTGAATTAGAGCTAGGCTTAAAGATAATGCATCTCTTGAAGTAGTGGTGTATAATTGAATTGTAATATTTGGCAGGATTGAAAGGGTGATAGGGGAATGAAGGCATTATCGCGCAAACACAGCATTCTTACGGTCGTGATTGTGGCTTCAATAACTATGGCCTTCTTTTTTTCAATTCATGCATTCCCGCAGGCCAAAGCCGAAGAGCCAAAGAAGACGGTCGGCATTTTGATCTCCTCCGACTTCCGTCTGCCTAAAATCGTGGGCTTAAAAGACACCATGAAAAAGTATGGCTATATTGAAGGGGAAACGATCACTTACAGCCTTAAAAATGCAGATCGGGACAGGGAGCAGCTGCCGATTCTTGCTCAGGAGCTCGTGGATGAACAACCTGATGTGATCTTTGTGGCAGGGGAAGCGGAAGCTTTAGCAGCCCAAAAAGCGGCGGAGGAAACTCAGATCCCGATCATTTTCGTTGGCGTTGATTCGGCGAAGAAGCTGGGTTTAGTCGAAAGCAATGCTTCACCCGAGAAAAATATTACAGGTGTAGAAAATTACTATCTCCTGTTATCCGGTAAGCGGCTTGAATATTTTCAGCGGCTTCTCCCCGATGTGAAAAGGATTGCCGTTATCTTTGATCCGCGTGTTACCCCGACTCAATCGACTTTAGTTTTTCTGGATGATGTAGCCCAAAATCTGAACCTCACCCTCCAGTCCTTCCCTGTCTGCAGCTTGGAAGATGTTCTTAATGCGCTCGATGGGATTGATCGTCAAGATTTCGATGGGGTCATGTTTTTATGCTGTGATTTATTGGAATCCATAACGGATGAAGTAAGTCCGATTGCGATCGAGAAGCAAATCCCAATTATGGGTGTAAGCGAGGAACAAACCCAAAATGGCTTGCTGGCTTCCTATGGCATGCCCTATTATGAGCAAGGAGAACAAGCCGCTCGTATGATTGCCAAGGTACTCAATGGCGAAAATCCCTCCCTGATTCCCGTCGAGCCGCCGGAAAAGGTCGAGTTTATTGTCAATTTGGAAACCGCAGAAAAGTTGGGACTTACACTTGATTCTGCAGGGCTGACCTGTGTTACTAAGTTCATCCGATGACTAATCCAAAGATTTAAGGAGTAAGAGCTGCATGAAATTTGTTAAGACAATTCAGTTTCGTCTTCTCCTTTTTGCATCACTCATCTCGCTTGTTCCCTTGCTTGTTCTCGGCGGCTATAATTTGAAGGCCGCACGGGCTAACTTAGAGTCTTCGGTATGGAACCACCAGGCTTACGTTACCCAGGGAATTGCCGCAGATATCAGCTCTATGCTTGAAGAAGCAAAACAGACCTTTTTGATCCTGGCGAGGGCGGAAGGTTTAAATTTTGCCGATAAACCGTTGAAAGAACGCGAACGAATCCTCTATGCCTGTCTCACGAGTTTACCGTATGTTGATGAAATCACGGCGATCGATAAAGATGGGCTTGAACTTGCTCAGGTTTCGCGTTTTCGGCTTGATACGGGGAATTTTTTTAAGCCAGAGAACTCAGAGGATATTATTAAAGAGCTGGAGCCGCTGAAGCCTTATATCAGTGAAGTATATATGGATGAAGATGAACAACCCGCATTTATATTGGCTGTTCCTTTTTTGAGTTCGGAAAATCGTTTTACCGGCGGTATCACCGCTAAAATTAGTTTGCGCAGTATCGTGCAGCAGATTTCGCTCGTTTCGGGGGGAAAAGAATCGATCTTTTTAGTTGATGAAGAAGGTCGTTTAATCGGACATAATGATTACAGCCAAGTCTTGAGGCAGCCGGATATCAGCAAAAGCCTGCCTTCGGTTGAGGTAACATCAGAAAGCAGCGGGGAGAAAAATCCGCTCGTTCGCAATTATCAATCCTATACGGGGGAGCAGGTTGTCGGTTCTTACCTGCCGATCGAAGGAACTAAATGGGCAGTGATTCTTGAGGAGCCGGAAGCTTATGCTTATGCTTCGTTTACAAAGCTAAAGGAAACGTTCATCATAAGCACATTGGGCCTGGTTTTGTTGGTCTTACTCATCAGTATCAGCTATAGTCTCAGCTTCGGACGACGTTTGGACAGCTTACGGCAAGGGGTTCTCAAAATTCATGAAGGAGAATGGGGTTATACCATTCCGGTTAAGAAAGAGGATGAAATCGGAGAGGTTCTGCATGCTTTCAATGAACTCAGTGTTGAACTTGAGAAGAAGAAACTGGTGGAAGCAGCGATGATGCGGGCCGATCAGATGGTTACCGTCGGTCAGCTTGCCGCAGGTGTGGCTCATGAGATCAATAATCCGCTGGCCGCGATTTATTTATCGGTAGAAGAGGTGCTTGAGCGGTTAGCGGAGGGAGATGCGAATCCTAAGGAGCGTCAAGCGATGCAGCGTTACCTTAAAACGATCGCCGAACAAGCGGAGCGCTGCTCAGGGATTACGAGCCAGCTCCTTGATTTTGCTCACCAAAGTCGACAAGAAGATGTTCAGGAATCGCTTTATAATTTGAATGATTTGATTGAGAAGAACTTAGGCTTGCTTCACTATCGTTTTCGTAAGCAGCAAATCGCATTGGAAGAGAATCTTGAGGCGAATTTACCCCCTCTTTTAGGAGATAAAAGCGCAATCCAGCAAGTCATTTTTAATCTGATCTGTAATGCGCTGGATGCCATGCCTGAAGGGGGAAGCCTTAAAATCGGGACATCATGCGAGGGTGAATGGGTTTCACTGAGAATCGAGGATGATGGCATCGGTATTCCCGAAGAACACCTTACCCGGATTTTCGAACCCTTTTTTACAACTAAACCGCCGGGTAAGGGAACAGGGTTAGGGTTATCTGTTTGTTATGGACTCGTTCAAAAGGCACAAGGTCAAATTAAAATCGAAAGTACGCTTGAGGTAGGAACGATTGTTACGGTCCGGCTGCCGCGAAGAGGGGAGTACTATGGAAAGAATTGATCTGCTTATTGTTGATGATGAAGTCAGCTATGCTCAGTTATTGAGTGAGCGGCTCGAACGCAAGGGATTTGATGTGACTCTTGTCCATACGATAGAGGATGCTTTGGCAAAGCTCCAAAACCATACCTTCGAAATTGCTTTGCTTGATCAGCGGTTGCCGGATGGGGATGGCTTGAAGCTATTGCACACGGCAAAGGCTGCCGATCCAAATCTTGAGGCTGTCATTCTTACCGGATATGGAACGATCGAAAGTGCGAAAGAGGCTTTAAAGGACGGAGCCTACGATTATCTTACGAAACCGTGCAATGCCGCAAAATTAGAGTTTACCCTATATAAGGCTTGGGAAAAGCGTCGTTTAGCGGAACAGGCTGCTGTTTTATCAGAGGCCTTGCGCAGGCAGTCGGGGGCAGGTCCGATTATCGGGACCAGTCGGGCGATTAAGGAAGTCATCGAAATGGTGCACCGCGTCCTAGACAGTAAGGCTACGGTGATGATTTGCGGGGAAAGCGGCACAGGTAAAGAGCTTGTAGCCAGGGCTCTTCATTTTTGGGGTGAAAATAGGGATTGCCCCTTTCAGGCTTTGAATTCTGCGGCCATACCTGCACAATTGTTAGAGAGTGAACTTTTTGGCTATGAAAAGGGAGCATTTACGGGTGCAAATTCTGCGAAAAAAGGACTTGTTGAGGTTGCCGATGGGGGGACCTTATTTTTAGATGAGATTGGCGATATGGATCTTTCCGTTCAAGCGAAGCTTTTGCGCTTTTTAGAAAATGGGGAGTTTATCCGCGTGGGTTCGACCCGAACACGCCGTGTCAATGTTCGTGTGGTTGTGGCTACCAATCGCAACCTTAAGGAAGAAGTCGCCGAGGGACGGTTCCGCGAAGATCTCTATTATCGCTTAAATGTAGTGATGATCGATATTCCGCCTTTAAGAGAGCGCAAAGAGGATATCCCGCTTTTGGCAGAGTACTTTTTAAAGAATAAAGGAGGATCTCGGGTCAAAAAGGAACTGAGCAAGGAATCAATCTCAGCTCTCCAAGACTATGATTTTCCGGGTAATGTTCGTGAATTGAGCAATATCATTGAACGCGGCTATCTGTTAGCAAAAGGGTACTGGATCGAACCGGAACATTTATTTTATCCCCGTATTAAAGGGTTAAACAGGGAAGAATTAAATAGGGAAGGGTTAAACAGGGAAGGTCCAAGTAAGAGTGAAAAAGGTTTAGCTGAAATGCCCGACCATGCGGCGGAGGAAGCTGCACCGGAAACAGCCCTGTCCCTTCCGGAAGATGATTTACAACTTGGTTTACAAGGTGATTTAAGTCTCCAAACCTTAGAAAAACATCATATTCAAAAAGTCCTAAAGCGAGTCGGAGGAAATAAAACACAAGCTGCCAAGCTATTGGGTATTGGTCTGCGGACCCTTTACCGAAAAATAGAGGAGTACGGTCTATAGCATGCCGTTTTGGCAAAAGGATGTTGTTTTGACAAGGTTTGTCAAAATGGCATCCTTTTTGATTACCCCAAAACAGCCTAAGGTGGGGATTTAACATTGGCATAGTATTTGCAATCACTTTCACAATGGAATCTATTTTATATTTACGCAAATCTTTATGGAGGTGACGATTCTATGAAACGCCGTGAGTTTTTAAAGATCTCTGCGTTAGTAGGGGGAACGGCAGTAACCGGCTTAGGAATCAACAAACTAAGTGTAAGTGCTGCTGAGGAACCCCCGCAGTTTGCGCCTGCGGCAGGATCGGGGACAGAAGTCGAAGCAATAATCGATCCGCAGACAGGTCAAGTTGAGGTAAATCCGAATATCGTAATGCGCCACAGTGCCTGCCTTGGGTGCTACAGTTCCTGCGGAAACCGGGTCAAGATTGATAAGCGCACCGGTAAAATCATCAGAGTCAGCGGAAACCCTTATCATCCTCAATGTGCCATAGCCTTACCGTATGAAGCACCGCTGACGGACGGTTATCTGGCTTTTAGCACGTATAAGGATCGTGGACATGCGGCACGGGCAACCTTGTGCGCCCGTGGCAATGCGACCCTGGATGCCCATCATGATCCGCTGCGCATTCTCGTCCCGTTAAAACGGGTGGGTAAAAGGGGCGAAGGAAAGTGGAAACCGATCACCTGGGAAGAGGCGGTTAAAGAGACTGCCGAGGGTGGCGAACTCTTTGGAGATCTTGGGGAAAAAGCGGTGGAAGGCTTCCGTCAAGTCCATGATGTAAAAACCCCGCTTGATCCTTCTCAACCGGAACTCGGACCGAAGTCCAACCAACTTGTAATGATCGGCGGACGGGGAGATGGAAGAACCGCTTTTGGAAACCGTTTCTCCGGCGTCTTCGGTACAATCAACAACTTTAGCCACGGCTATTCATGAGGGGGCTCCAAGACGCCTGCGTCGCAGGCGATAGCCGGGGGCAATATCCTCAAACCGGATGTGGAAAATGCCGAATTTATCCTTTATATTGGAGCTTATCCCGGTCACAGCGGCAAACCCATGCAAACGATCGGGCGTCAGGTTGCACTGCGGGCGGCCGCAGGAAAATTAAAGTTTGTCGTGGTCGATCCCGTTATGGCGGGAGGGGCCATTACCCCAATTGGGAATTCCGGAAAATGGATTCCTATCAAACCGACGACAGATAGTGCTTTTGCCATGGGTATGATTCATTGGATGGTTGATAATAACCGCATTAATACGGATTACCTGAGTTCGCCTAATTTCGCGGCAGCGAAGAGCAAGGGCTTTAACAGCTGGACGAATGCCGCCCATCTCGTGATTATGGACCCGGAACATCCCAATTATCGCAAAGTCTTGCGCGCCGAGGATTTGGGATTGCCGGTTCCCTCCGCTCCGGAACCGGATCCGAAAGCGGCAGCGCCGACGCCCCCGCCGGATTATTTTGTGGTGATGGACAAAGCAACAGGTAAACCGATGATTTACGACCAATCAAACGAAGGCGATTTAATCTTCAAAGGGGAAGTAACGGATGCCGGCGGCAAAGTGATTAAAGTCCAGACCGCCTTTATGATTTTAAAGGACAGTGTATTCCAAAAGGATTTGGCAGATTACTCCAAGATTTGCGGTGTTCCTGAGGAGACGATCATTGAGATTGCCCGAGAGTTTACCTCTCACGGGACGAAAGCCGCTGTTGACGGGATGGGCAATACGGCTGCCTCGACGGGATTTGATGCCTCGATGGCGCAGTATGTTCTGTCAGCCCTGATCGGATCAATGAATAAAAGAGGCGGAAATATAACGCGCCGCAATAGCTATAAGAGCATTGCCGCCGGACCGCGCTATGATCTCGCCGGTATCCCTGATAAACCTAAGGCTGCGGGTTTGAGCATCAGCCGTGCCGGTGTTCCCTATGAGAAGACGACAGAGTTCAAAAATCACAAAGCCAAAGGGGAAAATCCTTATCCTTCAAAGCTGCCTTGGCATCCTGTGGGGGGCGGTTCAGATAATCAGACGGTGTTCTCGGTTGTCAATGGCTACCCTTATCAGGCTAAGATTCTCATGTTCTGGATGTCGAACCCGTTGATCACGACACCGGCGGCAGCGCATCAAGAGGTTCTTGAGGCACTGAAGAACGTTGAACGCGTCCCGCTCATTATCGGCATCGACGCCTTTATGGGTGAGTCGACAGCCGTTGCGGATTATATTATTCCGGATACGACACCTTATGAAAGCTGGGCACTTGCCAACAGTGAAGGAAACTGCTCAGGCAAAGTTTTGACCTTGCGTTGGCCTGTCGTTGAACCGATGACAGCTAAAATTTCGGAAAATCGTTATGCCTGCTTTGAGAACTTCTGTATTGATATCGCTAAATCCTTGGGATTACCGGGTTTCGGTGATAACGCGATTAAAGGGGCCGATCAGAAGCTTTATCCGCTGAATAACCCAGAGGACTTATTCCTGCGGGGTGCCGCGAATGCCGCCTATGACGGCAAGCCGGTGCCGGATATTTCGGCGAGTGAAATGAAGCTGCAGGATCTCGAAACAGCAACAGCGGCTTGGAAAAAGGCGCTCAATGCCGAAGAATATCCGAAAACGCTCTATCTTATGGCCCGCGGCGGCCGGTTTGAGGATGCAGAGGGCTTCGAAGGTGACAACTCCAAGTATCCCTATAAAGGTTGTACCAATATCTATGTCGAAAAAATGGCAACCGCGAAGAATTCTATTACCGGGAAAAATTTCTCGGGAACGTTGGTTTATAATGAGGAAGGTTTTGCGGACGGTACTCTGCTTAAGGATAAGTATCCGGTAAATGAATGGCCGTTTAAAGGGGTTTCTTATAAAGCAAAATTCCGCAGTGTTTCCATGCTGGCCAATACGCTGCTCCGTGATTTGAATAAAACGAATGCGATTGAGATTAACCCGCTTGATGCGGCAGAGCTTAACCTAAAGAACGGCGATAAGGTTAAACTGATTGCGGCTACGGGCGGCGAGGCTGCCGGAACACTCCTTGTTCGTCAGGGCGTTTCCCGCGGTACGGTCGCTGTGGCATTCGGCTATGGCCACTGGGAGTATGGTTCCAAAGCATACCAAGTGGATGGCAAGAAAAACGGCGGAGATTCAAGTATTGCTTCGGGTGTACTGCTCAGCGGCATAAGTCTTACAGATCCTACGGTTAAAGGAGTCTTTGGCTTCAGTGAAATGTCAACCGGAGGTCCCAGCCGTAATGGGGGCGCCTTCCGGATTGAAAAGGCTTAGGGGGTGAGGTAATGATCAACGAAAATTTGCGGCAGAATACGGTAACTCGTCTGAAGGTATATTCCTTTTTAGCCGAGATTTTTCTTCAGGAACCCTCTCCCACTCGTTGGCCCGAGCAACGTCAAGCCTTGGCTGAGCTTCTTAAGGAACAAGGGGAAAATCAAGGCCTGAGTGAGTCGCCGGGAAATATCATTCCTGAGGATTTGACCACGACTGTAGCAAAGCTCCGGCAGGAGTTCTACGATTGTTTCTTCGTCCCGATGTCGAAAAGTTATGTGCCGCCGTTTGAATCTGCCTTGCAAAACTTTGTCCCCGGAAAACGCAAACCTTTTGGGCCGCTGAATTCTTCCGAGGGAAATCATGTCGCCAAATGTTATGGGGCGGTTGGCTTTAATCCCTGGGAGCTTAATCTGTTTGCTCCCCTCCGGGAAATTCGCTTGCCTGATCATATTGGCTTTGAGCTGGCATTTATGGCGAGGCTCTGTTTTTCGGAGAATGAGGCCTGGAAATCCGGGCAATTAGAGAAGGTTCGGCAGTGGCAAAACCTTGAAAAGCAGTTCCTTAACGATCATTTACAGCAATTTCTGACTTATTTCGCTTTAGCGATGGAGGAGAAGGCGCCCGGCTTTTATGCGCGGGCAGCAAGGGCTGCTCAGCAGTGGGTGGTAAGTGATTATCAGGATTTGGCGGAAGGCGTTTTAATCGCTTAGAGGAGGTGGAAAAATTATGCCAGAAAAAAATTTGCACTATGGTATGGTTATAGATTTAAGGCGTTGTATTGGGTGCCACGCTTGTACGGTTACCTGTAAAATGGAGAATTCTATTCCGGAAGGGTTTTTCCGGTCCTGGGTTGTTGAAGCAGATAAGGGAACCTACCCCGATGTTACCAGGGTTAAGCTGCCCCGGCTGTGCAATCAGTGTGAGAGCGCCCCTTGTGAGCATGTTTGTCCCGTCAAGGCGACACATCGCGATGCGGGCGGAGTGGTTGTGATCAACGGAGAAAAATGTATCGGCTGCCGGTACTGCATCTCGGCTTGTCCTTACGATGCGCGCTTTCTTAATCCGAAAACCGGGACTGCCGAAAAATGCGATCTGTGTCTCAAACGGGTTCAAGCCGGTTTAATGCCCGCCTGTGTGAGCAGTTGTGTCGCTCACGCCCGTTTCTTTGGTGATCTGAATGATCCACAGAGCGAAGTCGCCAAATTGCTGAGTGAGAATTCCTGCCAAGTTCTCCGTCCTGAGTTAGGAACAAAACCAAGCGTTTATTATATCGGGTTGGATGAAGCGATCGCGGGAGCGGATTATGCCAACCTGTTCAAAAGGAGGTAAGGGGAGATGGATCTCACGTTTATCTATCAGGTAGAGCATCAAGCGGCATTTAGCAGCTTAATCGTCCTGTATTTCTTCCTTGCAGGGCTTAGTGCCGGGCTCTTCCTTCTTTCAAGCCTGAGTACGGTATTTGGACTCGAAAAGTTTAAAGCGATAGCCAAGCCTTCGGCAGCTATGGCTTTAGCAACACTGATCCCGGGGCTTTTGGCGCTGGTTATTGATCTGGGTCAGCCCCTGCGGGCTTTAACCTTATTTTTCCGTGTGAATCCTTTATCAGTCATGAGTTGGGGTTCATTTATCCTTCTCATTTATGGAGTGGTTGCTTTAGTTTACACCTATTTCTTATGGAAAGACAATTCCGCAAGGGTCAAATCGTGGGGGAAAGTCGGTGTTATTTTTGCCGCAGCCCTGGGTCTCTACACCGGTTTTCTGCTGGCGGCTGTTCCGGGACGTCCTTTATGGAACTCCGCGCTGCTGCCGGTTCTTTTCCTAATATCCGGTGCGGTTGCAGCCTTAAGCCTGATGAGTATGGCGCAAGGCTTTTTCCCCAATGCCGTGCTGCTTAGAGGTGACGGCGCGGAAGAAGCGATGCATAGCTTGAAGGTGGGGATTGTGACCCTGGAATTCCTGCTGCTTGTTTTCCATCTGTTGGCCGTTGTTTTCCCCAGTGAAGCAGGACGTGCCGTGGTGCAAAACTTATTGAGCGGAACAAAAAGCCTAAGCTTTCTCGGTGTGCAGGTGGGTATCGGCATGATTGTGCCTCTTCTCATCTTATGCTTTAGTAAACGCTCAGCCAGCGCTTTGGGCATCTCCGGTCTCTTAAGCTTAATCGGGGTTTATGCGCTGCGCTACAACTTCGTATTCGGCGGGGAAGAGCTTCCGCAAGCCGGCACTTTCCTTTACCGCTTTGAAGGTGGAAGTGCTTGGATTTCAACCGTGGTGCTCTTAGTCATTACCGCGATTCTGATCTATGTCATACCGCGCATATTCAATGCTTTCACAGGTATTAAAGTCAGCAGCAATTCTGGTAAAGCCGTCTAAATTAGAAAAACAAGGGATATGACCCTTGCTCAAAATTAAAACCCTTTAGCGATTTTTTCAAAGTCGCTAAAGGGTTTTTTCATACTAACAGGAGAGGTAGCATAATAGTTTCCATTATCGGTATTGGAATCCGCCTGGTCGAAAACTTCAGTCAGATTGAGGAAGAGAACTTGAGGAGAGACTAAGCATTTAGGAGCATAGTCAAATTCTAATTTTCGCGAACACGAACAATAAGGTCAATGAATTCGTTTAAAAGCTCAGGTGTTATCCCCGCTTTTTGGGCTTTCTGAAGGGTACTCATATAGGGTAAAGTGTCCTCGTTAATGACAAAGTGAGAAATAGAGTGAGCTTGATTATATGGTGCGGGAATGCCTTCGTCAGATTCTTCAGCCATAAAGTATGAAACAGGAACATCTAACGCTTTGGCTAATCGATAGATCGTGTCCATACTTGTGGATTGACGTTTACCGGTTTCCAGCTGACTTATAAGACTGCGAGCAATTCCTGAAAGTTCGGATAGTTGGCGAGCAGTGTAATTTCGTATTTTGCGCATTTCCTTTATCTTTTTTCCGAGTTGAAGCAATTAGACTACCCTCCCTAAGATTTGAACGGCTATTTCTAAAAAACCTTACACTAGTATTACCGGAAAGGGTGAAAACAGACATTGAACAGGCATTCTTTGTAATATACAGTATTCCTCTAATAATTTACAATGTTAAACAAACTATGGTATAATATTCACAAAATTAAACAAATAAAAGTGGAGGGAACAAGTGAATAGGAAGAATAATTTAAGGGATTGCCGATTAAAAAAGGGACTTACCTTAAAGCAACTTGCTCAGAGGACAGGTTATGAGTATAGTTATCTTGTTCGTTTAGAAAAGGGATTGTGTAAAGGAACTCCAAATACTTGGGTTAAGCTGGCAAGAGAATTGCAGATCCCTACGAATGATTTATTTAAAGAAAAAATAGCGGAGTATTATATAAGTGCAAAATAAATAAAAAAGAGCAAACATAAGAAGAGAGCTGATAAACCTAAAGGTAAATCAGCTCTCTTCTTATGTTTTATCCGATGACTAACCGCCACTAAGATTCCCATTTCTTAAGTACGAAAGTATCCAGTAGGTACTTTAAAAATTTACGGGTTAAATTGTTCCGTCTGAGTGACTAAAACCCTATACATCTCATCCGTAACCGCGGATTCCCAGTGTCCTGTGACTTTTGCCATCCCAATCAATAAAATCCAGATTGCGAGGATAGTTGCTCCGATTGTCAAGGAAGATGGGAAGCGATGAAGCTTTTTGGGCAATTCAAAATTCAAAGTTCCTTTTACCGGACAGGCCTCGACACAGTTATAACACCCCGTACACTCAGGTGAATAAACACGGAGGGCTTTATCGACCTTAAGCTGATGCGGGCAGGCTCGGCGGCATTTTCCGCAGCTGATGCAGGTGTCTTGTTGCCGGGTTATTTTCCAGGGACTTATTAGACTAAAAATCCCCAGAAGTGCTCCGTAAGGACAAAGATAACGACACCAAAAATGTTTAATGAGGATGGATAAAATCACTAAGCCGGCAATTACGCTCAGGCCCACCCAAGTGATGTTCTGAAAGAAGGTCAGCATTTTTACATCTGCAATCATGTTATAGGGCGTTTGCAGAAAGGAATAGGCTGCTCGCGGACTCATCCCCCAAAAGATAAAGATCATAAAAAAGGCTAAAAGGATATATTTAAGGGAGCGAAGCGGATAATCCAGCCATTCCGGGAGAATAAAGTTCTTCTTAAATATTTTTCGACCCAGCAGTGCCAAGCCTTCGGATAAGGTTCCGAGGGGACAAATCCAAGCACAAAACGCTCTTTTAAAGAGAAGCGAAATTAGAATAGCTCCTAAGAAAATCACAAGTCCTGCCGGATGGATGGTGTCAAAAGTTCCGAGTCCCAACCAGGCCCTTAAGGACACAAGGGCACTGATTGGCAGGAATGCTTCCACTCCCGGCGGACGGCTGACGGCAGGAGCTGTGCTGGGATTTGTCACGTAATTCACGAAAAAGATGAATTTAATTCCTAGATAGAGTGTGACAAGGGCAAACCCTATTTGGACTAGATTGCGGAAGGAAAGAGGAAAGCCTTTTTGCTTGGGTTTGCTCTCGGGTTGATTCATAGCCAAAAAACTACCCCCTTTGAAATAATTATTTCTTCAGTCTCTTCTTCAAAAAATAGCGCGTGCCGGTTTTTCCTAATTTGCTAAATTGCTTTTTTCCACAGGCTGCTTCCGAGCTGCTCCGAACTGTTCCGGCAAAAGACTGAGTCCTCCCAGCATTGCTACGTCACAGAAAAGTAACGGTCCTAAAAGGGGATTGCGATAGAGGAATCTTGCCCAAACAATGGTTTGAGTTCCGGCGAGATCTCCCAGGACATGAAAGACAAAGCCGAGCAAACCGATGAAAAGATTGAGTGCCATGATGCTTAGGAAAAATATGACCTCAGGTTTCGTTTTCTTAGAGTAGGCCAGCCAAAAACAAGCAATCATAGCCATCAATCCTGATATAAGAGGGAAAAGAGTATAGATTGGGCTAAAGGCCAAGCGTGCATGGTCGAGAAAGGCGGCAGTTACCGAGGCAAGAAAACCCAGGCCGACAAGAATTAGAAGTTGGGAATTCCGGCGGGAAATCTCCGATTTTGCCGCGGTCAATGTAAATAAGGCTATCCCTGCAAAGGCAATAGGTGCGGCAACCGGTGAACCTTCAACAATCAGCTCATAAATCGGTTGCGGCTTGGCTGTTGCATTGCCGGCAAGATGAAAGAATGTACCCAAGAGGCCGATGACTAGGCCGAAAACCATGCTGATTCGAAAGAAGTGATGAGCCCAGCGTTTATTCGGCAAAAACAATTTTAAGAGGATACCTAAAACAGCAAATGGCGTATAAATGAGCGGAATCATCTCGAGCCGAAAGAAGTTATTCTGTGAATGGGCAATCAGAACATCTACACCAATAAACGCGAAGTTAATGGCCATAAATGCAAGCAAAATAGGAGTTTTTTTGAATTGCGGCAGAATCAATCAAATCTCCCCCTATTCTTTTTTCATTTTTTCAGCTTCAGCTTTCATTTCCACCAAAGCTTTATCTTGCTCGTAGATTCCGTGCCAGTTCACATAGTCTGCTCCGCCCATCACCGCTCCAAAGCGGGCTCGACGTCCCTCGTGATGCCAAAGTTCAAATTCTGTGAACTCGATGGGATTACTCATCGGATCTCCTACCAGAAGACCTAGGGAACGCAGGTCTTTTACTATTGCTTGACCCTTTTCTACATTCTCATTACTCAGGTTGATGACTTTTTCAGCTTGGGTCATTTGTTCATCAACAGTGCCCTTGGCGTGACAATTAAGACAAATCGCTTCCATAGTCTGGCGATTTTCTTCTCCATTGGGGCGGACGGAAGCAATTGCAGGGGTCAATTTCCATTTTAAACGTTCGGATACATTGTGTGTTCCTTGGATATCACCCAGTCCGGACATATGACATGTTGTGCACGTCGGGGCGGGGAAATCTTTCGTCGTTAATGTACCTGCAGGAGCCCCCAAGTTGAACTTATCCTTGTTCGCAGCATAATAAGTACCATGGGGTGATTCGTTATAGATTTCCATTTGCGGGTGATCCGGACCAAGGTGACATTGACCGCAAGTTTCCGGTTGACGCGCTTGGGCAATGTCATAATCATGCCCAAGATGACACGAACGGCAATCTCCGAAGCTTCCATCATCATTTTTCCTGCCGATACCGTGACATACTTCACAGGAAGCGGCCGAGGCATCTTGACCAATGACATCACGAATGACGTTGGGTTTTCCGTTATTTAAGGGCTTCCCATCTTGGTCTAAAAGGTGGTATTGAGCTAGTTCTTCCTCTGTAAAATCTCCTGCACCAACAACGGGATACCAAGATTTCGCGGCATGAGCACTTATCGAAAAATCATGGACTTCTTGGTCATGGCATTGGGCACAGTTATTGGGAGTCGGTGCTGCGACCATTTGAACATCATAGTGCGTGGTTGTCATGCTTTCCTGACCCTCTAAGGGCTTATGGCAATCTAAACATTTAACTCCTCTTTGCGAGTGTTTGCTGTTATGGTATTGATCGAGAATACCCGGGCTTTCATTTTGATGACACTCCACGCACTGGGCATTCTCGGAAGTCGTGGTCAGGCTGACTTGACTTAAAGTTGGAAATGATGTTTTAAGTTTTTGCGGCCCGATCGCAAATCGGTATGTAAAAAGAAGAAGAATAACACCTAGGATTGATCCAAGACCTACTAAAATCAACATCTTATGAAACTTTGAATTCATTGGGCAAAATCCTTTCTCATTGATTCTTAGGGATATAGATCATCTATATTAAGATAATACCTCCTTTCACATGATTAATAAAAAGGGTTTCAAGATGATTCTATTTTACCAGATATATACTTCGAAAAACG
This sequence comes from Desulfitobacterium sp., assembly GCF_034927245.1. Taxonomy (GTDB): domain Bacteria; phylum Bacillota; class Desulfitobacteriia; order Desulfitobacteriales; family Desulfitobacteriaceae; genus Desulfitobacterium_A. Next base: position 27,882 of record NZ_JAYFQK010000007.1, on the reverse strand, counting down.
TGATATGAATCACGCCTTAGATGAGCCTAAAAACGGTTTTGTCACTCCTCCCCAGAAAGAAAGACACAAAGCAGTGTATACTTTGTGCCTTTCCGTGAAGCCAATAATTTACATGCTTTATTACCGATTTCCAAACATAATCCCAACCTTAATTGATTTACCCGATTAAGGATTTCTCTACGGTTTCAAACCCGATACGAGCAACCATTTGAGCGATGCGTTCGCCTTTTTGACCGTTTTCTTTGTAATAGAGAAGGATTTTTTCGATCAGGTCAGCTGCCTCGTCAAGTGTGTAGATGCCCTTGATTTCTTGACCTAGGTATTGTTCTCTGGCGGCCATCCCTCCAAGGGTTATGGCGACTTGGTTTAACTTTTTGCCATAGACACCGATACATCCAATGTTGGGCATTGAACACTTGTTAAAGCAGCCGCCGACGACTATTCTTACTTTGCTTGGCAGGGCAACATTATAAAAACCTTTGTAAAATCTTTCGTTTAATTGCGCAGTAAAAGCATCGGTATCAAAGAGGCGGAATTTGCAGACGGTCCCATTGCAGGCGGTGACCGGTCTCGGTCTTGATCCTGTTGAGCCAATCGTTAAACCGACTTCCGCCAGAGATTCTTTTACTTTCTCCAAGTTGACGTATTCGACCCCGGGGATCTCAATATTTTTCCGTTCGGTAAACATAAAATACCCTTGACCATAAGTCCCCATAATTTCTGTGACCTTTTGAGCTTCTTTTACATTTAATCTGCCGCTTGGGAGGACGACTCGGCAGGAAAAGTGTTCGCCGTCATTATTTAGAATATAACCCTGTCCTTTAGTTTAGCTGCTTCTTCATTTGTAAATGCCATGATTATTAATTTCCCCCTTAAAATAGAAAAAAGCATTTCGCTTCCATTTTTATTATATCAGAGGAGAACGGCGAGAATCGTAAAGGGGAAGGAGGAATGCTATGAGATTTTTAAATCGTAGGGTCGAAAAGGACGGATGTAACATTGAAGTGCAACCGTCCTTTTTACCAATCCATAATAACTTGAAGCTTACTTGATTAGAATTTTAATCCCGGAAGCGGGAAGATGACACTTTTTGCTTGGGAAGCGAGATTTTCAGGGACTGCAAAGTCTCCGCCTAAGGTCTGAACGATTGGCTTAACTCCATTGCTGTTAAGCTTTTGAAGGTAAGCTTCGATAGCAGGGGGGAGAGTTTCGCTGTTCGGATCGATCAGAAGGATGGGTGATCCTGTCCTTGCAGCTAAAGCGCTACCGGCAAGAGCATCCGAGAAATTTAAACCGCTTGTTAAATATATTTTCTCGGGATTGGGGGCAAATTCATTGATGATTGAAGCCGTAGTTTCAAAACGGTTATTTCCGGCAAGGCGTTTTATTGTTGCTCCGGGTACAAGGTCTTTGATTTTTTGTTCGATAGTCTGCGAAACAACTGATTCTCCGCCGGTTATATAAACCATTGAAGGCTTAGTGGCAGTAATATAGTTTTGTGTTTGCTCGGTAAGCTCATTCTTTCCGGTAAGAAGAACCGGGTATTGATGGGCGCCGGCGAAACTTGAAATACTCAAAGCATCGGGGAAGCTTTCACCGGAGGCAATGATAACAGGCGTTCCCTGTTTAATATCGGCTTTGGTTACAACGGCGATATTGGTCTCATAGAGGTCTTGCCCGCTTAAGCGTTCGACAGCGTACCCGGAGTTTTGAATCTCATTTGTTATAGAATCATCAATGACTCCAGTTCCGCCGATAATATAAACTTTTGTATCCGGTTTGGCATTAAGATCAATAAAGGATAGGGCTTCGTCAGCTTCACCGGAGGTTTTGCCTACCAGTAAAATAGGAGCCTCTAATTTCTGTGACAGTATGGTTGCGGATAAGGCATCCGGAAAGTTATTGCCGGATGCTAAGATGATATTTTTTGATTCTCCTTGACGATTATACTCTTCGGCGATCATTAAAGCGGTTTCATAGCGATCTTTTCCGGATAAGCGGGAGGGGGTTGACACGACCTTCATAAAGTCCATGTAGTCAAAAGAGTTATCTGAAGAAACTGCGGGGATCTTAATGTCAAGAGGGCTATTGATGTTGGTGGTATCCGTATTAAACCTTAGGGTTAAGTTCAAGGTACCATTGTTAGGTGCTGTTTCTTTTTGTTCTTCGGGGAGCTTCATTAAAGTGTTCATTTGGGACAAATCAAGATTGAAGTTAATCAATCCGCTTTCATTGACGATATAGCCGTTATTAATGGTATAGTTTAACTCAATCCCTTGATTTCCTAATAGTTTTACAGTTTCCAGTTGATCCATAAAACGATTAAATTGATCTAAAAACTCGGGAATGTTTTCATTAAGTTTTTCAAGATCTAAATCAGGTTCATTCAGATTTCCTTCGGGAGCGGACAACTTACTCATTTCAACGCTTGTTGTGAGAAGCTCCTCAATTAAGAGCATGGCATCCTTATCTTTGGCAAAGTTATTTACGGTATAACGGGTAAATTCTTTGAATTCCTTATCGTTCATTTTTATCGTATATTTTTGAGCGGAAGTGCCGTCGCCGGCGGGTGTCTTAACAACATCGATATTCGGATTATATTTTTGAGCATAATTTTTTAAGAATTCTGTACCTTTGGTTTGAAAATCAAGGCTGAATTTAAGGACATTCGTTAAGTCTGCTGCATTGAGTTCGGCATCCTTCATGTTAAAAGGATCCATGACAGCATAATCTTTCCCGGCAAATTGAGAAGGTAAATACGGTTGAGCAATTCCGGGAACGCCATAAATTTCTTTAAGTTTAGGAGTGTCCCCTGTTAAATCCATATCGACCCAAAAGGGCATATTCAGTGTTAAGCCTTGGGCTGTCAAGTTCATGTTTGCTTCAGATTGAGCTTTAGTTTTTTGTTCGTTATTCGTTGTTTTGGCATCGATTTCAAGTTTGGCATTCTTGAGAAGTGCGGCAGTCGTATTGATTTGTTCCTGAGTCGCTGCGTCAAATCCCGATCCGTTTAATTCGATGGACATCGTGGTATGCTGTTGCACGGAACGCACATTTTGCATGTTCATCGACGCGTCAAAAACAGCCTGCTGATTGGGTGTACAGCCGGTCATGACAAAGAGAATGGTTAATACTGAGGTAATCCAGGTGAGTTTCTTTTTTAGTTTCATACTTTCCCTCCTTAATAAATATGTAATCAGTAAAATAGTTTTAGATACAGTGTCGTATTCTGTATATAGTTGGTAAAGTCCTGCAATTTCGATGATATAATTTCAAATATATAATATAAAACTTTTACTTAGTATTCAGGATTAGTTATCCTACGTTCGAATTCTGTAATGCCCATATTGGCATAACAATAGATTCGTTGCAGGGCATATGGATTTGATTCAGGACTAGCCCAGCCGCGAACCGTTGTGAGACCGGCGAGATAACCGTCGGTTTGGGCCAGTTTCATTATACTTGTACTGAATCCCCCAAAGGGATAGGCGATATATTTCAGGGGACGACCCAAGAGACTTTCCAAAGTGGCTCGTGAATTTCTTAATTCTTGAGCTGCAATTTCATCACTGATCTCTGACAAATTCTCATGATTTTGGGTATGCCCCCCGATTGTCCACCCGGCGGCTTGTAATTGCAGAAGCTGATCAGAGGTCAAAAAGCCCCCTCCATCAATATAGCCTGAAACCATAAAAACGGTTCCTGTAAAATTGTATTTCCGCATAATGGGAAAGGCATTTGTAAAATTGTCGGAATAGCCGTCATCAAAGGTAATAACAATCGGTTTAGCGGGAAGCGAGCCATTGTTATAGAAGGCGTTATAAAGCTGATCAAGGGTGATCACGTGATATCCGTTTTGGGATAAGTAATTCATCTGTTCCTCGAATTCTTCAGGGGGCATACGCAATTCATTGCCGGGTTCGACTGCGATAGAATGATAGTAGAGGATGGGGACAGCGGAGGCTGCAGTTGTCCCCGATGAAAATGTTGTCAGGGGAGATAGAATAAAAGCTTTAAACTGAGGATCATTTCTAACCGGGTCAAAGTCTTTTTCCTCTTGAGCAACCGCGCGGACATCGGGTTCAAGTGCTATTGCCGGTTTTAAGTATTCAATGACTTTTTCTGTATTGCCTTGCCTGCCGTAAATGCTGGCAATGCCGTAATAACTCCAGACATCTTTGGAATCCAGTTTAAGCGCATCCTCGTAAGCGGCAATTGCTTCATCCCAGTGACCGGCGAGTTCATGTGCCAAGCCTAAATTGAAATGACCGTAAACAAAATCGGGTTTCATCTCGAGGGCTTCTTTAATTAAGCTGATTCCTTCATCATAGCGCCCCTGAAATGCGTAGGTTGCTCCTTTGGCGTTTAAAGCCTGGTAACAGTTGGGATCGATACTTAAGGCTTCATTAAAGAGGATAAGGGCGGAATCAAACTGACGATCATAGTATAATTTAAGCCCTTGCTCATAGAGATCGAGGGCTTTTTGCTGTTCTTGGGTCAAAGCCGGGGATGAACTTGAAGAGTCGGATTCCTGAGCGGTAGATCCTTCTGTTCCAGCCGAATAAACATCTTGAACCTGATCGTTTTTCAAAGATCCCCGTACAATATAGATGGAAAGAAAAATGCCGGCCATTGCTAACAGGATTAAAACTATCGTAATAGGTTTGGAACGCGTAAATATTCTTCTTTTCACAAGGACTCCTCCATTTTAAAGTTCATTAAGAAGTTCTTTAATTAGCAGATATTTCTGTTTCTATGATAGTTTAAATGATGTTATTTTGTCAAAATAGTTAAAGCATTGTCCGTGATGGGCAAAAAAAAGAGGCCCTCATTCGAGGACCCAAAAAAGAAACCAACTACATGAGAAAGAGGAAAACTAGCTTCCCTATAACTAGTCCTCTCACTGAATTAATACGAGGTAACTATTTTATTTCCTTCGGTCAAGCCGCATGTAAAGTATGGATATTGAGGAGAGTTATAACAGATTACAATAATATGATGAAATATTTCTTTAAATCTATTTTGAGCCCATAAATAATGGTATTATATAAATAAATATTGAGTAATTATCGCCTGCCCAATGCAAGGCGTTTTTTAATTTGGTTCTTTATCTTGGTTACTATATTAAATGAAAGGAAAGGAAGATTTTAGGTGCGCCAGTCAAGTATCAATCGATTAAAACAAGGAGATGTGCTGGGACGGACGATTTATGCCAATGATGGCCGTGTCCTCTTGGGCAGGGGGATTGCGCTTACTTCTTCATACATTCAGCGGTTAAGGGAATTGGGGATTACTATTGTCTATGTGGATGATGAGGAAACGAAGGATATCGTTGTTGAAGATATAATTTCTGAGGAACATCGGCGTGAAGCAATGTCTTACTTAGAATTGTCAGGACAAGCGATACAAGTGGGGAAAGATTTTGACGGCTTCAAGGTAAAGAAGGCTGTTAAAAACATCATTGAGGATATTTTTTCCCAAAAAGATATTTTTATCAGTTTAACGGATATGCGGAGCTATGATAATCAAGTCTTTGCCCATTCTGTCAGTGTGTGTGTGTTAGCTACGGTCTTAGGCAAGGCTTTGGGATTGGATCAAAATAATTTAGAGGCTTTAGCGATTGGGGCTTTATTTCATGATATTGGAACCGTGAAGCTGCCGAAAGAGCTTTTGCGTAAGCGGGAAGCATTTACAATCAAGGAAGCCGATCTTTTTGAAACCCATACAAGCCTGGGTTTTGATATTTTACGCTCAAAACGGGAGTTGAGCCTCATCAGTGCCCATATCGCTTTTCAACATCATGAACGATTGAATGGAAGCGGTTATCCTCGGAAACTGGAGGGAGACGGTATTCATCATTTGGCTCTGATCGTGGGTATCTCTGATTTCTATGATAATTTGGTCAATGACGGACCGGGACATACTCGAATTTTGCCCCATGACGCGTGTGAAATTTTAATGGGTTGTTCCGATAAGTTGTTCCCCCATGATCTGGTGGTTACGTTTTTGAAACATATTGCCGCTTACCCAACCGGTTGCACCGTTAAACTCAATACCGGAGAGATAGGAATTATCGTTGATCAAAATAAGAGCTTACCCATGCGCCCGATTGTGCGGGTTCTGCAAGCGGGAAAGGATTTAAACCAAGTTAAGGCCCGGGAATATGATTTGGTTAAGAAACGAACTACATTCATTGAATCCATCCTCGAATGATCTTATAACAAAAGCACCAACACACGGTTGGTCATCGGAAAAAGATTGGAAAAGAGGGCCATGAGGGGACACTTCATGGCCCTCTTTTCAATAAGGCCTAAAGAGTTGTATAATATGAGAGTGACTGAGCAGTCGGCTTAGAGGAGCTTCATATAAAGGAGGATATCAGGGCTTGAAAAATCTTAAGAGTGTTCGATTATTGGCAGGGGTAATAGGATTAGGCTTGATTCTCATGGCAGGGGGATGCGGTTCAGCGAAAACGACCGAGACTGCTGAGGAGAAGTACATACCGGTGGAAGTGCAGTCGGCTGCAGTTCAGAACCTGCTTGAAACTACGAATTTTAGTGGCAAGGTAAATTCTAATCAAGATTTGAGTCTTGTTCCCAAAATGCCGGGTAAAGTCAGCTCTGTTAATGTTCAAGTCGGGGATAGGGTGGGTGCGGGTACGGTGCTGTTTACACTGGATACCGCTGATTTGCAAAAATCTGTCGATTCGGCTTCTATTGGGGTGAGTATGGCAGAAACAGGCTATCAGCAGACGAAAGAAAAAATAGATCTTGCGAAAAAGAACCTTGAGCGTCAGCAAGGGCTTTATGAGGCCGGAGCGATCTCGAAGGCTCAGTTAGAAACGTTTGAAAGTCAAGCTTCCGATACCCCATTGCAAACGGCACAGCTTCAGGTTGATCAGGCAAGGATGGGCTTGCAGCAGGCCCAGGATGCTTTACATAATGCGGTTGTTACCGCACCGGTCGAAGGGACAGTGACCGCTGTTAATGTCAAAGTCGGTGAGATGGCCTCAAGTGCTCAACCGGCAGTTAAGATGACTCAACTGGGCTCTCTCTATGTTGATGTCAATGTTCCTGAAAATATCGTGAATTCGGTGCAGCTTGGACAGGAGGCTAAGGTGACGATTACTTCGGCAAATGCCCAAGAGATTAAAGGGGTCATTTCGAGTATTGCTCCGGCCGCGGATGTTCAGACAAAGCTTTATGCCATAAAGGTGGCTATCGATAATCAGGATGGCAAAATTAAGCCGGGAATGTTTGCCAAGGCTGAGATAGTAACCAATACAAAATCCCAAGTTTTGGCGGTGAATAGCGAAGCTGTTGTAAGCAAGAACGGAAAATACTTTATCTATGTTGTCGAAAATGATGCTGCTGTGGAAAGAGAAGTAACAACAGGTCTTGATGCGGGGGCTATGGTTGAGGTGACAAAAGGGTTAAAACCGGATGAACAAGTGATTATCAAAGGGCAAACCTTGGTCAAACAGGGGAGTAAGGTCAAGATTGTAGGAGGGGAAGAATCTTGAAATTAGCTGAAACCTCGGTTAAACGCCCTGTTACGATCATTATGATCATGCTGATTGTCATCTTATTAGGTTCTGTATCCCTTACTCGTCTTCCCATTGATTTACTTCCGGATATGGAAATTCCGGTAGCCGTTGTGGTGACTTCGTATAACGGGGTTGGGCCTGAGGAAATCGAGAAATTGATTACGAAACCGGTCGAGGGTGCACTCTCCACGGTGGAAAATATTGATTCGGTGACTTCGATGACGTCTGAGGGAAATTCTATCGTTATCGCGATGTTCAACTATGGGACGGATATGAACTTTGCCACCCTGCAAATGCGGGAAAAGGTCGATTTGGTTAAGCTTGCTTTTCCGGATGATGTTAAGGCGCCGATGATTATGAAAGTCGATCCGTCTTCGATGCCGATTATCCAGATGACAGTTACGCAGAAAGATGCGGATTTGGCAGCTTTACAAACTTTAGTTGATGATGAGATTAAACCTCGCATAGAACGCGTTGAAGGTGCGGGTTCTGTGACGGTAAGCGGGGGTTATAAAACACAAGTCAATATTAAAACCAATGCCGAAAAAATGAACGGGTATGGTTTGAGTGTCTCAACCCTTGCAGGAATCCTACGAGCGGAAAATCTGAATTCCTCCGGGGGACAGGTGCAAAAGGGAAATCAAGAGTTAACCATTCGAACGATGGGTGAATTCCAATCGCTTGAAGAGATTGAGAATCTCATGATTCCTTTGCCGGCGGGCGGGCAAGTACATCTCAAAGATATCGCCGAGGTGTCGCTCGGTCATGCCGATGTGAATACAATCTCACGGATTAATGGACAAGATAGTATTAGTATAGCTATCCAAAAACAATCAGGAACGAATACTGTTAAAGTGGCTAAAGATGTGTATAAAGCCCTTGATAAACTCAAAGTGGATTATCCGAATTTAAGCTTCGATATTGTTATGGATCAGTCGGTTTATATTAAACAATCGATCAACACCGTGGAAAGAGAGGCCCTAGTCGGCGGCCTTTTAGCGATTTTTGTTCTGTTTCTCTTTTTCCATAACTTCCGTACAACGTTTATTACCGCAACTGCGATTCCTATCGCGTTAATGGCCACTTTCAGTGTTCTATATTTTCTGGGGGTTTCCTTAAATATGATGACCATGGGCGGTCTTTCGCTGGCCATGGGGCGTTTGGTCGATGACAATGTCGTAGCCCTGGAAAATATTTATCGTTTTCGACAGGAAGGGTACAGTAAAAAGGAGGCGGCGGTCAAGGCCGTTTCCGAAATTGGAATGGCTATTACGGCCTCAACCTTGACCACGATCAGCGTCTTTTTACCCATGGTCTTTGTGCAAGGAATTACAGCGACGCTTTTCAAAGAGCTGTCCTTAACGGTCTGTGTTTCGCTGGCATCCTCGCTGATTGTGTCTCTTACTTTGGTGCCTACGCTTTCTTCGAAGATCATGAAAGCGGAAAGTATACCCGAAGGCAGAACCGGCTTTTTCGGTGTGATGGATCGCTTCAGTCGGGGGTTTGATCGTTCCTTCGGCAAACTGGAAGATGTTTATCGGAAATTCCTGCATTATGCGCTCTATCACCGGAAAATGGTTTTGCTGATTGCCCTAGGAATCTTTGTGCTCTCCGGTTTATCCGTTACTCAGCTGGGGGCGGAGTTTATTCCCGCGTCAGACGCCGGAGAAATAAACATCACGGCTAAGCTGCCTGATGGTGCTAAATTGGAAGATACGGACAGTATCATTGCACGGGTTGAGGAGAAGCTTGAAGGAATTCAGGAGATCAAATCAGCTTTTGTTTCAGTGGGCAGCGGCGGAGCCTTGTCAATGGAGGGGAGTTCCTCAAATAAAGGAACCATTAATGTTAAACTAGTCGATCTTAAGGAACGCAGCCGGAGTGTCGGGCAAGTCGCTGATGAGATTCGGGAGTCGACCCAAGATATTGCCGGGGCTAAATTCGATGTGACCGTGACAGATATGATGTCCATGGGGGCGTCTTCTACTCCCATTGATATTGCGATAAAAGGGGATGACCTTAACAAACTCAAGCAAATCGGAAATGACGTTAAGGAGATCGTTGCTTCGGTTGAGGGAACACGAGAAGTCCAGACGAGTATAGGTGAAGGGGTTCCGGAGGTGCAAGTTAAGGTGAATCGTGCTAATGCATCACAGTATGGCTTAACGGCATCTCAGATTGCTACCGCTCTAAAAGGGACAATCTCGGGGACTACCGCGACGACATACCGCTATCAGGGCAATGAGATCAATGTTATGATCAGCGGGGACGAAACCTTAAAGTCGAGCATCTCCAACCTTGAGCAAACTCCAATTCCGACAGCGTCGGGGATAAGCGTACCTTTGGGTGAAGTCGCGACAATTTCGATGGATCGCGGACCGACTACGATTAATCGGACAGATCAAACACGGAACGTGAATGTCACATGTCAAATTATGAATCGGGACGTGAACAGTATTACGAAGGATATTGAAAACAAGCTCAAGGATTATGGCATGCCTGAGGGGTATTCGTATAAATTCGGCGGTCAGAGTGAGGAGATGATGAAATCTTTCTCTGATTTAGGAATGGCGATGGTTTTAGCGGTCATTCTTGTATATATGGTATTAGCCTCGCAGTTTGAATCCCTGCTCCATCCGTTTACCATTATTCTGTCATTGCCTATGGCTTTTTCGGGTGGACTCTTTGGTTTGTTCATTACGGGGAAAAATATCAGTGTTCCGGCTTTCCTTGGGGCAATTCTTTTGATTGGGATTGTTGTCAGCAATGCGATTGTGCTTGTCGATTATATCAATAAACGCCGGGAACGCGGGGAAGGACGCGAGGAAGCGATTGAAAACGCCGGACCTATCCGTTTGCGCCCGATCCTTATGACATCATTAGCAACGGTGCTGGGATTGATTCCGATGGCCTTGGGCATAGGGGAAGGTGCGGAAATGATGGCACCGATGGCGATTGTCGTTGTTTTCGGGATGATCCTTTCGACCCTTTCGACTCTTTTGCTGGTACCGGTGATCTATACGATATTTGAAGATATCCGCCAGAAAAAGAGGTTTGGCAAGAAAAAGAATAAGATTTCCCAAAAGCCGACGATAGAGGTATAAAAGTAAATCTATAAGGTGGATATCCACTAAACTGAGGGCTGTTGCAATGCAACAGCCCTTTGTTAGTTTCCTTAATTCTTAATTCCATTTCAACCATTCTTTCCGCCCGTCCCTCTTAGTTTTTGTTTCCGTTTCTGCCCCTCGAATCAGGAGGTACAAACGAGAGCAAAAGCTCACTTTTAGGCAAATCAAAAAGCATAGCCATTTGACTATGCTTAAGGTTCTTCCTGGAAGATTAGAGTATCCGATACTCGCCGGATTCAACTTCTTTCCGTCCACGCTCGAAAACTTCCTCATCCTCTTTAGTTTTCACGACCTCGAAGTTTTCCTGAATATAGCGGAGCAGTTTTTCCGCTTCGCTATCCTGAATGCCCTCCACGTACTCCTTAATGAGGTCCTTTGCATTTACATTCATGGGCTTACCTCCTATGCTTGTAAGCTTCTTTACGATCATCCACGCCGTATACGTATATTGTACCATTTTTTAGTTCAAATAGTACTCTATACCGACCGATGCGGAGTCGATATTCATTACGGGTGTCAGTCAATTTAATTATATTCCCTTGCCAATTCTTAAGGCCAGGAAGCGCGGATTCTACGGCTTGCCTAACAGTGGGATGGAGCTTCGCGATGTCCTTGTCTGCTGACTTAGTAACGATTACTTGGTACATTGCTCAGCCTCCTTTCGTTAGTGATTTAGCATTTCTAGCTCTTTAATCTTTACGCCGCCTTTCTCCCCAGGTACCCCGGTCGGCTTTGGTCTATGTGATGCAGTTTAACATATATATCACCTCGACACAATCGTAAGCTAACACCGAAGGTGATGGTCAATAGGTGGGGGTATTCCAATGTATATAATAATGCTATAATGATGTACGTGAAGGGAGGCTACAACCATGCCCCAAATAAGACCGATTACTGATTTGAGAAAAACCAATGAAATTTCTGACCTTTGCCATGCCAAGAAAGAACCTATATTCATAACGAAAAATGGCTATGGCGACTTGGTTGTTATGAGCATTGAAACCTTTGATTCCATGCTGGAGGATCGTGAACTCGATGCGGCAATCGCGGAGGCCGAAGCCGAGTATACTTCTGACGGTCAGCTTATAGATGCAAGAGAAGCCCTGTCGAGCTTAAAGAAAAAGCATTTTGGAAGATAAATATGAGCTACTTATCTATGTTCAACCTCATCTATAATGCTTTCTAAATAGCTGTCCAGTTCATCCGGCGTTACTCCGCATTGAAATTTTTCGACATATTTTCGACTTCTGTGTATAATACTAGTATAGAGTGGAAATATCACTCACCGAAAATATTGTTCGCCCACCGTTGGCGGCTTATAAATGATCGGCTCGAAAAATATTGTTCGCCCACCGTTGGCGACGTTAAAAATGATCGGCTCGAAAATAGTAGTGTAGCCCTATCGAAAGATAGGGCTACACTCATAATTAGGTGGTGAATTATGAAATTTCAAGAGGGATATGTTTATCATATCAATGATGAATACTTCACAAGAAGTTCGATCCAATATACAACAGCTCCGGCAACTCACTTATAGAGGTAAAAACGTGGTTTTTCCTGATATAAGACGGTTAGAACAAATCATGTTAGCAGAGCTACAATTAGAGAAAAACTGAATTAACAGAAAAACGCCCTGCGCCAGTTCATCCCTTTAAACTTTCAATGAAAGTCTACCTTTATCTCACCCCATACTTTACCCGATTGCCAAACCTTTGAGAAGTCAGCAGTCCGAGCTTTTCAAACTTCAGCACAAAGCTGCGGATGGTAGCATAGGCGGCGTTACCGAAGTCTTTTTCCAGTTGCTTGGTGGAGAACTGACCGTCCCCATAGACAGAGAGAACAAAGTTCCACAAGTCACGCTCTTTCTCGGTGATTTTGCCGTCCCGCATCGCCTGGGTGAAGATTTGGGGCACGGGCATATCACCGCTTGCGGCATCAATTTTGTCGTATACATTTTCCTTGAAGTAGCGGATAAAGGGCGTCATATCAAGCAGCTTGCTGATTTTGTAGTTTTCTTCGATATTCAGGAAACTGTTGTAGTACTTGCTTTTTGAGTTGTTGATATGTTTAGAATATGCATAAAAAAGCGTTGAGGAAAAGCCTTGCTGTACCAAATACCACAGGTGAACAAGCCGAGCCGTTCTGCCGTTGCCATCAAAATAGGGATGCAGATAGGCAATATAAAAATGCAGCATACATGCCTTGGCAAGTTCGGGAATATCATCCTTTTGGTTTGCGAACTGAACAAGTTCTCCCATGTGGTTTGGCAACAGTTTTGGGCTTAGTCCTTCATGGTAGGGCTTATCGCCCACGATATAAACGGTGTCGTTCCGATAAAAACTACCCTTTGGCAGCTTGTCATCTCTCTCTAAAAAATTCCCGACAGACAGCATATACAGTCGATGCAGGTTTTCCTCGGTAATTTTATTTGTGGGATCACCGATGAATTCAAGCCCTTTTTTCATGCCTAGAATACGATTTTCTTCTTCATTCTCGGGGGCGAATCCCTGTAAAATTTTCCGAACACTATCCCTGTTTGACTGAATGTTTTCAATTTGCAATGTGGAATCAATTTCTTCCTCCATCGCCTTTAACCCAAACGATTCCTTGAAGGTGTTGGCTGCTAATAGCTTTTTCATAATGCTTGTGGGGATAAGACTCTGTGCGGGCAGATATACACAAGGCTGTTCCTCAAAATCTTTCAAAGCTAACTGTGCACAGCTCATCTCCCTCAGTGCTTCGAGCATTTCTGTAACGCTCTCAGGAGAATATTTATACTGCATCTTCTTGAGGTCAAAAAAATGCTTGTCATTGATCATTCTTGCAAGCTCTTTGGCATTCATGGTTGCACCGCCTTTTGATATAAAATGGTATCAATTAGTATCAGTATACCATATAGTATTGACGATCATTTTTTTTCTAACCAATTGTTTTGAAAATATAGACTGTTTGGTTATGCCTTGTCAGGGTATGTTAATTAAGCTAATATAAAACTGTAGATATAAGAAACTGTAGATGTGTAGTAGATGTAGGTCAGTAGTATTGTAGGGTACAGTTCTTGGAAGAATAATGATCGGATTGGAAAACTTAAAATGGGAAGGATGGTAGGAGGTGTAGTGTGCGTCTTTGAAAGCACCCCTATGGGGTGCTTTATTATTTTCTCTATTTTCTTTAGGTTTTACAGTTATTGGAGGAATTTAAATGAAACAAGAGTACAAGCTTAAATATGGTGAAGGATATTTAATGTTTAATTTAGAGCAAGAAAACGTGATTCAAGAGCTGCACGCGCAGGAGATTGCGTGCGTTGATGATGTTGAAAAGGCAGTTCAAGAGATTTTAGATCATCCGGTGGGAACGCAACCTTTTAATGAACATTTTCATGCCGGAGATAAAGTCACGATTGTGGTCAGTGATATCACACGGCTTGTGAAGCTTCATGAATTTCTGCCTTTTATTGTAAAGCGCTTGAACGCGTTAGGAATTCCCGATCGGGATATTTTGATACTGGTGGCTACCGGAACACATCGCAGGCAAACGCCTGAGGAACATAAGACAATCGTGGGGGAGGATCTTTATAACCGGATTGAGATTATCGATCATAATTGTGATGATTCGGAAATGGTCTATGTCGGAACAACACCGCGTGGGACAGAAGTGATTGTCAATAAATGGGTCATGGAACGCAAAGTGATTCTGACCGGGGGTATTGTTCATCATCTCATGGCCGGTTTTGGCGGCGGACGGAAATCGATTCTGCCCGGAGTATCCAGCCGCAAGACAATTGCTCAGAATCATTTGCATGCCCTCGATCCGAATGCTGAACGCTCGAATCCTTTGATTGGGGTAGGAGCTTTAGAGGGAAACCCTTTACATGCGGATATGGTTGATGCGACAGAATTCGTTAACCCGGAATTTCTGGTTAATGTCATTATTCATACGAACGGCAAAATTGCGCGTTTAGTAGGCGGCCACTGGCTGACGGCATGGGAAGAGGGCTGCCGCTGGGCTGATGAAAAATTCGGTGTTCCGATTGAACAAAAAGCGGATTTAGTCATTGCCAGCTGCGGAGGCTTTCCAAAGGATATTTCGCTCTATCAAGGGACGAAAACGTTATTTAATGCTTCCTTGGCGGTTAAACCGGGGGGGACCATCTTAATGCTGGCAGAGTGCCGGGATGGAGCGGGAGCTGATGCGTTTTTCGGGTGGAGTGACCCTCTTCATAGAGGTACATTAGATCCGGAGTTGCGGAAGAACTTTACGATTCCGGGCTATATCTTTTATGCGGCTGTTGAAGCTTCCCGAAAGGCCAACGTGGTTTTGTATTCGACGATTGCTCCGGAACTGGTAAAACCGATGAATATTGTGGGGGTCAACTCCTTAGAGGAGGCTTTGAACGCTGCCGGTGTAAATAAAGAGAAACAGGATATCATCATTATGCCTTACGGCGGGGCAACGATCCCACTGTGGAAGGGACGAGGACGAAATGATTAATATTCCGTTGATTATCGTTTTACTCTATATTGCGGCTCTTTTTGTGATTAGTGTTTTCGCTAAACACTTGGCCAAGGGCTCTGAGGGCTATGTACTGGCCGGCCGTAAGCTGACTACGCCTTTAGTAGCCGTCTCGATTACGGGTTTGGCCATCGGCGGCGCATCCACAATCGGGGTAGCTGAACAAGCCTATAGCGTAGGCTTAGCTGCGGGCTGGTATAATGTGGCATGGGGCGCGGGCGCAATTGCCATGGGCCTGTTTGCAGCCGGAAAATATCGCGAGCTCAATGTAACGACTGTACCCGAGATGTTTGAAAAATTCTATGATGTGAAGGGACGGGCTATCGCCGTAGCGAGCCAAATTACGATTCTTCTGGTCACGACTTCGATGCAATACCTAGCGGGGGGAGCCATCCTGGCATCTATGCTGCCCTCGGTTTTTACCCTGCGCACAGGCATGGTTACAAGTGCACTCGTTTTTATTGGAATTACCTTTGTCGGTGGGATGTGGTCATCAGGACTTTCCAATATCTTAAATGTTGCTCTGATTTATCTGGGGATAGGAATTGCAACAGTCTTAACCGTCAGCGGCCAGGGGGGAATTGCTTCAATCGCAGCGCAAGTTCCCCAAGAGGTTCCTTATTTTCATTTTGTGGATGGTTTAGGTTGGGTCGCGATTGCCAGTTGGTTTGCAGTCATGGTTACGCAATGTTTTTCCGCACAGGGTGTGGTGCAAATCGCATGTGGGGCTAAAGATTCGAAGACAGCGCGGAATGGTTTTGTTATCGGGGGCTTGATGATGCTGCCGATCGGTTTTCTCGCAGCTTTGATGGGTATTGCGGGGAAAGCCATGTTTCCTTCCATGAGCGCGACGTTAGCTTTGCCTCAGATGATTATGTCCTTAAACCCTTATATTGCAGGGGTAACATTAGCGGCGCTATGGGCTGCAGATGTTTCAACCGCCGGAACTTTGCTGCTCGGTTCAGCCACGCTTTTTTCACAGGATATTTATAAAAGGTTTTTAAACCCCGAGTGTGATGATAAGAAACTGATGAGGGTAACGAAGATTGCGGTTATGGCCCTGGGGGCTCTGACCTTTGCTTTAGCCTTAAGCGTCAGCGGGATTGTTAAAACTCTGTTGATCGGCCTTAGCTTAACGACGGCCTTTACTATCGTGTTCTTATTTACGGTATTTTTCCCGGGTATGGCTCGCAAAAGCTCAGCTTTCTACACTACCCTTGTGGGAATTATTGGGTTGGTGCTGTGGCAGTTTGTTCCGGCCATTCGGATTTTCCCGCACGTGATTTATCTTGAATGGATAATTTGCCTTGCGACGTTCTTGGTGGTTCCGCTTTTTGATTCACAGCGGATTCAGTATCCGGCCGGAAAGAAAGTTGTATCGGAATCGGTGACATTTGGGATTAAGGCCTAAAACTTTTAGCCTAATTAAGGACGAGAAAGGATCGTTGCTATTATCTTGCAACGATCCCTTTTGCTTTAAATTCGTTCTTAAAGCTTGATTCAGCTTTTGTAGGTTGAAGGCTGCTTGATGACAGTGAGCAGCATTTTAAAGGCTTTGCGGGCTTCGAGGGCATGGGGGATATCGGAGGGCATGATCACCGTTTCGCCTTCTTTGACGGTAAGGGTTTGATCTCCGATCGTAATATCTGCTTCACCGTCGAGAATTTGAACGATGGCATCACCGGCGGTCGTATGGGTGCTGATTCCTTCTCCTGCATCCAGAGAAAATAAGGTTACATTGACCGCAGGAATCTGAGCAATTGTCATGCTGAGAACCTGTCCTTTTTGATAAGAGATCAAATCCTTAAGATTAAGTACTTGGGAAAATCCAATGTTTTTCATGATATTAGACATACCAAAAAGACCTCCTTCTAATGGGTAAGCTTTAAATGAATAACTTTTGGGTAACTCTATTATAAGCTTCTATTCAGAGAAAGTATGTGATATGGTAGGGAAAAGTATGTGACTTGTGTTATTCTGAAGGAGGGAGAGATGTGAATATCCGTAAATTAGCATGCGAAAATAAAGATTATGTCATAAATTTAAGACGGGAATTCCACCAATTTCCGGAATTGGGTTTTCAGGAGGTTAAAACCTCGCAAAGGATACGGCAAGAGTTAGAGCAGTTAGGAATTCCTTACTCCACCGTTGCCGGCACCGGTGTTGTGGGGATAATTGAAGGGAAAAGACCCGGGAGAACGCTTGCGTTAAGGGCAGATATGGATGGTCTTGCGGTTACGGAACTTAAAGATGTGGATTACAAATCGAGAAGCAACGGTTTGATGCATGCTTGCGGGCATGATTGTCATATGGCAATGCTTTTAGGTGCGGCTAAAGTGTTAAATGAGATGAAAGATCAACTTCAAGGCACTGTAAAACTCATCTTTCAGCCCGCGGAAGAAGTGGCTCACGGGGCCAAAAAGATGGTCGATGAGCGTGCGCTTGAAGGAGTCGACGGGGTTTTCGGAGAGCATGTCTGGAGTGATCTGGAAACAGGACAGGTTTGTGTTCAGGAAGGCGCAATAATGGCCTCAGCCGACTTTTTCAAGATTCATGTCCAAGGAAAAGGAGGACATGGTTCCGCTCCACAGCAAGGGGTTGATGCTGTCCTTGCTGCTTCGGCGATCGTCATGAATTTGCAGTCGATCGTGAGCCGGGAAGTGAGTCCGCTTGAAACGGTGGTTGTGAGTATCGGTTCCATTAATGCGGGAACCGGGAATAATGTGATTGCCAGTGAAGGAACCATGACAGGGACTGTTCGCGCCTTTAACCCTGAGGTTCGAAAACAGCTGCCGGGGATGCTCACACGTATTCTTGAAAATACGGCACACGCGTACCGTGCCAAAGCAACATTGGAGTTTCAATGGGGTTCTGCTTCGATCATCAATGACCCCGAGGCTTCAAGGATCGCGACCCAGGCTGTCCGTAAAGTCGGTGCTCAGCCGGTAGATTTTAAGGTCACGGCGGGAGAAGATTTTTCGGAATATATGAATAAGGTATCAGGGGTATTTGCCCTAGTAGGTGTAAGAAATCAAGAAAAAGGAGCGGTCTTTCCCCAACATAATCCCCATTACGATGTAGATGAAGATGCGTTAGAAGTCGGAACCGCTCTTTATATTCAGTATGCATCGGACTTTTTAGAAGCGAGTGGCAATGGCGGACAATAGACGGAAAAGTTGTTCTGTACTCTTTATTCCTTACTCTTTACAAGCAAGCGATTGGACATATTTTTACCATAGACAGATATTTCACCCTTGACGCCTCCGGTACGAAGATTCTTTACGATTTCAGCGGCAAGCTCTTGGCCATTTTGATCGGGGAAGATATAGGTATTAAGCGTGATCTGATTTTCTGTCGTTTCGATACTTTCGACTAAGGGAAACCAGCGGGCATGCCTGAATTCTTCTTCGATGTAATCTTTTGATTGGGTATCAACAAATTGTACAGGAATGGTTAAGGGGAGTATATTTGTTAATCCGATGATAAATAAGCTAACTGAAAGAGCGATAATCAATATACCGACGGAAAGATTACTGACTAAATATGTATGCTGGCGCTGTTTTCTTGAAGAATAGCTATCAAGCATTTGGATTGACCTCCATTTATAAACTCATTACATACATAATATAGTACGGCGCATCGACAAATTTTTGTAAGGTAGGGCAAATGCTCGTTTTGGATTTGAGAAGCCGGGTAAAACTAAGAATGTAAATCCTAAAATTATTAAAAATGCAAGGAGACGTTTAAATGGCTACATTTCGCGAATTAGGTTTAAGTGAACGGGTGCTTAGCTCCGTGGAAAATATGGGTTTTGAAGAGGCAACTCCGATTCAAGAACAAACGATTCCCAAAGCGCTTGAAGGAAAAGATGTGATTGGGCAGGCTCAGACAGGAACAGGCAAGACCGCAGCCTTTGGTATTCCTTTGGTCGAGAAAATTGAGGCCGGAACTGAGCAGATTCAAGGTATTGTTCTGTCACCGACGCGTGAACTCGCGATGCAGGTTGCCGAGGAATTGAATAAAATAGGACAGTTTAAGGGGATCCAAACCTTACCCATCTATGGCGGACAGGAAATTGACCGGCAGATTCGGGCGTTAAAGAAAAGACCGCAGATTATCGTGGCTACCCCGGGCCGATTAATGGATCATATGAGACGCAAAACGATTCGCCTCGGTGAGATCAAGATGGTTGTCTTAGACGAGGCAGATGAAATGTTGAATATGGGTTTTATTGAAGATATACAGACGATTCTGGAAGAAGTCCCGGAAAACCGCCAGACCTTGCTTTTCTCGGCGACGATGCCCAAAAGCATTCAGAATTTGGCGCAGCGCTTTATGAAAGAACCGGAGTCGATCAGCATTAAGGCTAAAGAGGTCACGGTTGCGAATATTGAGCAAAACTACCTTGAGGTTCCGGAAAAACAAAAATTCGATGTGCTTTGCCGGCTTTTAGATATGCAGTCACCGGAGTTAGCGATAGTGTTTGGCCGCACGAAGCGCCGGGTGGATGAACTTTCGGAAGGGTTAAATAAACGAGGCTATTCCGCTGAAGGAATTCACGGTGATTTGACACAGAGTAAACGCGATAGTGTCATGCGTCAATTTAAAGAAGGAACGATTGAGATTTTGGTAGCTACGGATGTAGCCGCCCGGGGTTTGGATATCAGCGGTGTGACCCATGTCTATAATTTTGATATTCCACAAGATCCGGAAAGCTATGTCCATCGGATTGGGCGAACCGGGCGGGCGGGAAAAACGGGATTGGCGCTAACCTTTGTGACTCCGCGTGAGATAGGGCAATTGCGCATGATTGAACAGATCACAAAACGGAAGATGACCCGCATGCCGATTCCCACCCTAGTCGAAGCGATTGAGGGTCAGCAGCGGATCACAATGGAGAAGTTACAGCGTGTGATTGATGAGGAAGATATCAGCCCTTATCGAGGACTGGCAAAGGATTTGCTGGATGAAACAGATTCAGTGACCTTGTTGGCGGCAGCTCTAAAAATGTTAACCAAGGAACCGGATAGGGTGGAGGTTCATTTAACTGAAGTTGCTCCGCTGCGCTCAAGGGCTGCTTATCGTGGCGCTTATGACCAAAGAGGGCATGGAAGAAATGACAAGGGACGAAATAATCGGTCCTATGGGAATGACCGGGGCGGTTTTAACAAAGAACGGGGCAGACGGGATAGTAAGCGAGGCGGCTGGAAACCAAACTCTTTTCCGAAGGATTAAGTGAATATAAAAGACCAGGGGCTGTTGCAAAACCTATGGTCATGTAGTTTCGCGCATATCCGTACCTTCGGGCGTGAATCTCCACCGGAGACTCACGTACTCTTGCGCTCTGGGACTGGTTCACTTCGCCTTCGTAGCAGCTCAGCCAAACCTCTGGGAAATACCTGATGTGAACCCCTGGCTGCGCTACGCTACGAAAGCTTTGTTCACCTGTACGTCCCTCCGCGAATCGTTCACTTCTATGCGCGAAACTACGCTTTCGGGACTTTTGCAATAGTCCATAATACGAAAAAGGGGCTGTTTTGCGACAGCTCCTGATCTTTTTCCCTGAAGCAGGGTTATAAAAATAGGGTCATGGCCTCTGTTTCATTTTTCATATTGAAATTAGGTGCGTTTATGCGATATAATTTAGTCGAATTTTATAATAAAGATAAACTGGATGATGCTTTGCAGGAGAGCGGCTGCTTCACTGTAAGCGGACAGATCTCTGGAGAGTTCCGCTAAGGACGCCGAAGGGGCAAACAGCTTAAAGGCTGCAGAATCTCTCAGGCAAAAGGACAGAGGGTATAACCTTAAAATTCTCCAGGTCTTATCCAAAGGGATAAGACTTTTTATATTATTTAATTTACACGGATTGAAGGGAGTCAAAGAAATGAACAACAACCATAATAATGAAAAATCTAATCGAGTCATTGTCACAGTTATCGGAAAGGATCAGATCGGAATTATTGCATGGGTGACGGGACGTTTAGCGGAATATTCGGTAAATATCCTTGATATCAGTCAGACGATTCTTCAAGACTTTTTCACGATGATGATGGTGGTCGATATGAGTCAATCTTCGATTTCCCTCGGGGAACTCTCCAAGAGGTTGGATCAAGAAGCGCAAAAACGCGGACTCAAAGTTTCTGCCCAGCATGAAGATGTCTTTACGTTTATGCATCGTATCTAAGAGGCTTGAGAACACGAAAGTGTCCGGTGGACATTTTCGCCCAAGGCGGAATTCTGCAAATGATTCTTATCCGCCGCAGGCAGCAGCGATTTGATGTGAAAAGCTTTTCGCACATCCGCTCACTTAGGTTCACTAAAACTGCCACAAAAAAGTGATCTTGTTTGGGTCGTGCAGCTGCACGCACATCTGCTCACTCAGCACTCCAGGGCTAGCGCACTCGCTCCCGCAGCAGCTCAGCCAAACCTCAGGGTACTACCTGAAGTAAACCACTGGCTTCGCTAAGCTGCGGAAGCATTGTGCGCTGAATCGCCCTTCCGCGCAAATCGTTCACTTCTGTGCGTGCAGCTGCGCTTCCGGGTCACATGCACTAAACAAATACTTAAGTTAGGAGAGAACAATAATGACTCTTAATATAACACCTCAAGAGATAATGCGAACCCTTGAAATGGTTGAACAGGAGAATCTAGATATCCGTACCATTACGATGGGGATTTCTCTGCTCGATTGTGCGGGGGATAATGTAACTTCTGTAGAGAAGAAAATCTATGATAAAATCACTCGCCGCGCTGAAAATCTTGTGAAAGTGGGCGAAGAACTCGCCGAGCGATATGGGATTCCGATTGTCAATAAGCGTGTTTCGGTTACCCCAGTGGCCCTTTTAGGATCAAGTTTTAAGCCGGAGGAGATGGTTCGTCTTGCCAAAGCCCTTGATCGAGCGGCCAAGACAGTAGGTATCAATTTCCTCGGAGGATTTTCCGCCCTTGTTCAAAAAGGGTTCACCAAGGGAGATGAAGCACTGATCGAAGCAATCCCCCAAGCGCTTGCGGAGACAGAATTTGTATGTTCGTCAGTTAATATCGGCTCGACTAAAGCGGGTATTAATATGGATGCCGTTCTTAAAATGGGCCATACCGTTTTGGAAAGTGCGCGGCTGACAGCTGATCAGGACGGGATCGGAGCAGCTAAGCTGGTCGTTTTCTGTAATGCTCCGGAGGATAATCCATTTATGGCAGGCGCCTTCCACGGAGTGGGTGAGCCGGAAACGGTCATCAATGTGGGAGTAAGCGGACCCGGTGTTGTTGCCAAAATGGTAGAAAAAAATCCGGACGCCGATTTGGGAGAATTGGCTAATTTGATTAAACGAACGACCTTTAAGATTACACGGGCCGGAGAACTCATTGGCCGTGAAGCTTCGAAGGCATTGAACGCTCCGTTCGGAATTGTTGACCTATCCTTGGCTCCTACGCCGGCGATTGGAGATAGTGTGGCCGAAATATTAGAAAACATGGGTCTTGAACGCTGTGGTGCCCATGGAACAACGGCTGCCTTAGCGATGCTCAATGATGCCGTGAAAAAAGGGGGGGCGATGGCATCTTCCCATGTCGGAGGATTAAGCGGAGCCTTCATTCCTGTTTCTGAAGATGCGGGGATGGTCTATGCCGTAGAAACCGGAGCTTTAACTTTGGCTAAACTTGAAGCCATGACCTGTGTTTGTTCCGTGGGACTCGATATGATTGCCATCCCCGGAGATGTAGAACCGGAAACGATTGCCGGAATTATTGCCGATGAAGCGGCAATCGGGATGATCAATAAGAAAACAACTGCGGTTCGCGTGATTCCGGCGATAGGAAAGAAAGCGGGAGATCGTGTTGAGTTTGGCGGATTGCTTGGCGGGGCACCTGTTATTCCGGTCAATCCGTTTTCGGCGCGCCAATTCGTACGGCGGGGCGGTAGGATACCCGCTCCTATTACCAGCTTGTCAAATTAAAAGAGTGAGATAGATTTAAGCCGATGAACCTTTATAAAAGGGCATCGGCTTTTTAATGTAATTATTTCTTTGCTTTTGCTAAAAAATAGCAAATATTTAAGATAATTTACTAGAAAAATAAAATAATGATGGTATAATATGGTTTAAGGGGAATAATTTAGAGCAAATGGATATTTCCCTAATAAAACTGACTCAGGTTAGGATATTGCTAGGTAGTAAAGCCCATCTTCTTTAGAAAGGGCGGGAGAGCATATCATGACTGGTACGTTAGAAGAAAGAAGCGAAAATCCGATGCAGGCAAGTGTATTATTAAATCAAATTAATGAGCAGAGAAATCGGCTTTACATACTGGCTAATAATCGAATGTTAATTGATCCGGAGGTGGTTCGAATGAGTCAGGAGCTTGATCAATTGTTGAATCTTTATCATACGTTAATAACACATTAAATTCCCATGCTGAATCCAAGCGAATTCAAATTAAGCTTTGAAATAACTTGGATTTTTTATTTATAAACGAATGTAAAAGCGCTTTGGGGAAATGAAATCGAGTAAAGTAATTTCTGAGGGGGATGATCATGAAAAAGGGATTTAAGAACAAGATACCTCTAAAGATAACGCTGCTCTATGCACTTCTGGGAGGAGCCTGGATCTTATCTTCCGATCAGTTTCTTAAATCACTTGGACTTGATCAGCACTTATTAACATGGGCACAAACTGAAAAAGGATGGGCTTACGTTTTAGTGACATCTTTTTTTCTATACGGAATGATCAATCAATCGGTACGATCTTTGAAAGCTTCAGAAGAAAAGCTATCTAAAAGTTATTCTCAATTAGAAAAGGTTTATAAGGAACTCGGTGCAACACATGAGGAACTTCTGGCTGCAGAAGAGGAACTGCGGCAGCAATTTGGGGAGCTTCGGGAGCGGGAAAACTATTACCGCGGGATTTATGAAGGGGTTTCCAGCGGAATTATGGTTCTCAGTGAGAACGGCAGTTTAATTCATGCCAATGATTCTGCTAAGCAGGTTTTTGATTACAAGACGGGTTTGAAATATAGTGTTCAGGAAAAGGAATTGTCTTGGGAGGAATTGGTTCAGAAATTTGTGCAAGGTACGGATCAGGAGAAAAATTTATTCATCAAAGTCGTTGAAAAGAATGGGCATAAGCACTGGCTGTGGGTCAATAGAGATTCCATCGAGAATACAGAGACCCATGAAAAGAATACTGTCCTCACTTTTGTCGATCAAACAGAGGAAAAAAGAACGGAGATGATAACATCAATTCTGAACGAGATTGATAAAATGGTGCTTGCGGGGACATCCTTTAAGTCAATCTCGGAAATACTTTGTCAGCGCATGGTCGAAAAATTAGACTTCATATTCGCTTGGGTGGGCTCAAAAGAAGACGATGGTAGGGTTGTTGTCCAGGCTTCTGCGGGAATAGAGGCTTTGAGCTCTTTAGATGTACGCTGGGACGAGTCGGAATATGCTCAGGGTGCAGCCGGCAGAGCAATACGGCAGGGCAAGCCTCAAACTCTGTCTGTAGAAGGAAATCCAACGTATAAGGCTTGGAGTGGTTTTGAGGGGAGCGGTATCTGCTCAGCAACTGCATTCCCGCTTCTTCACGAGGAAACGGTTTTGGGAGTTTTTGTTCTCTATTCCGATCTTCCGGACTATTTTAATTCCAAACGCATACAGGTTTATTCCCATTTTTCGTATCAGTTGGCCCATGCATTTGCTCTGATCAAAGAACGGGAGCGTTTAGAGCGTTTTCAAATTCTCGCTGATCATGTGAATGATGCGCTCTTTTTTGTAAGTACAGAGGGCAGGATAATTGATGTCAATGAACCGGCAGAAAGAATGTATGGCTATACTCGGGAGGAACTATTAAACATAGACATTCGAACCTTTGGATTTTCTAAGGAAGAGCTGAAGCGCGAATACTTATCAAAAAAGGACGAATATCAATGGGAATCTGTCCATTTTACGAAGGAAGGAAGAGCCTTTCCTGTTGAAATAAGTTCCATGAGTGCCAATCTCAAGGGACAGCCTATACTGCTGGGTGTAATTCGCGATATTTCCGAAAGAAAAAAGGCCGAGGAGGCAATCTGGCATAAGGCCCATTATGATGCTTTAACCGAACTGCCTAATCGGCTTTATTTTACTAAACTTTTAGATAATGCACTTAATCAGGCGAAAGCAAAGCAGCATAAATGTGCAGTGCTTTTCCTTGATCTTGACCAGTTTAAACTGATTAACGATACGATGGGACATAATATCGGCGATCAGTTGTTACAACTTGTGGCAAAGCGAATGGAAGGTTTAAATCTTGAGGGGACGCTTGGACGCTTAGGCGGTGATGAATTTGTTATTCTCTTAGCCGAACTTAAGCAGACAGAAGAGGCTGCTTTGGCCGCAGAGAAGATTATCCAGGCTTTTGTATCGCCTTTTCAGATCGAGGAAAATGAGGTCTATATAACACCCAGCATCGGAATCAGTATTTTCCCGAATGATGGAGAGGACCGAGAAACGCTGCTCAAACAAGCGGATACGGCTATGTATTATGCTAAGGAGCAAGGACGCAATAATTATCGGTTCTTTACGAGCATGCTTAATGCAAGGATTCAGGAAAAGGCTGCTTTAGGCAATCTTTTGCGCAAAGCGCTTGAACAGAAAGAGTTTTGCCTGTATTATCAGCCTCAAGTAGATATTCATACAGGCCGCATTAAGGGAATGGAAGCTCTTATCCGTTGGAATTCTCCAATCAAGGGGGAAGTATCCCCGGGAGTATTTATTCCGATTGCTGAAGAAAACGGTTTAATTGTTCCGATCGGGGCTTGGGTTTTGCGGTCGGCTTGTGTTCAGAACTTTAAATGGCAGAAGATGGGTTATCCGTTTTTGCCTATTTCGGTTAATATTTCGGCCCGTCAATTCCGTGAACCGATGTTTATCGAAAGTATTGCCGAGGTGCTGGAAGAAACGGGTTTAACTCCGGAGTGGCTGGAGATTGAGATTACGGAAAGTATTGCTATGGAGAATATTGAAAACTCGAGGAAACAATTGAATCGTCTCAAAGAGCTGGGAGTGACGGTTGCGATTGATGATTTTGGGACAGGGTATTCTTCCTTAAAATATTTACGTAAACTCTCTATTGATACATTAAAAATTGATCAATCTTTTGTCCAAGATATCGGAAAGAATGAGAATGGGGAGGCAATTGTCATTGCAATCATCCAGCTGGCTCAGAACTTAAATATGAAAGTGATTGCCGAAGGGGTTGAAACAGAAGCCCAAATGTCTTTCCTTAAATATAAGGGCTGTGATGAGATGCAAGGCTATTATTATTGCAAACCCCTTCCGGCTGGACAGATAGAAGACTTTTTAAAGAAGGAGAAAGTATCCTTTGCCTAAATGCGCAAGAGGAGTTTTTTCTGTTTTGCTTGACTTAAAGGAGATGTACAAATGAAGGTATGGCCGAAGGAGCTTTTACAGTGGTTTTGGAAGGTTAAACGGGATCTGCCCTGGCGCAAGACGAAGGATCCCTATGCGATTTGGGTATCTGAAATCATGCTGCAACAAACTCAGGTGAAAACCGTGATTCCTTATTATTTGGCTTTTCTGGAACGTTTTCCGTCCGTTCGAAGTTTGGCGAAAGCTGAGCTTGAGGAGGTTCTGGAGAGCTGGAGAGGACTGGGGTATTACACGCGTGCCCGCCATCTTTGGGAGGGAGCCCGCTTTATTATGGAAAATGAGGAAGGAAAGTTTCCGGAAAGTTATAAGAGTTTGTTAAAAATTCCCGGGGTTGGTGAGTATACGGCAGGTGCAATCGCCAGTATTGCCTTTAAGGAAAGGGTACCGGCTATTGATGGAAATGTAAATCGGGTGCTGGCTCGGATGCTCGCTTGGGAGGAACCTACAGGGAAAGTGAAGAGTCGTCGTGCTTTTCATGATCTAATCCTAGATGATCAGCCGAAGGATTATCCCGGAGACTTTAATCAGGCGTTGATGGAACTGGGAGCCACCCTTTGTACTCCCAAAATCGTAAAATGCGAGGAATGTCCTCTTAATATGGCGTGTGAAGCACACGAATTGGGGCGGGAGCTTGCTTACCCGGTAAAACAAGGACAACAGCGGGTGACCGAAGCGCTGCGCTTAACCTTGATCCTTCGCCGGGGGGATCAGTTTGCGATTAAGAAGCGTCCGTCAGAGGGACTCTTAGCCAATCTTTGGGAGTTCCCCGGAAAAGAAATTGTTCAAAACGATATTATGACAAAAAAGGAGCAATCGTGGCCTGCTGCTGTTGCGGAGCCCGCTGAAGATTCTCATCATGTTGTCATGAATGCGCAAGTTTGGTATGAAATTTATCAACGGGTGGTCAAAGATCGCTCTCAGGATAAAGAAGTCAGGGATATGTTAGAACAACAGCTTAAGGTTAAGGGACCCATTTATCATGTTTTTAGCCATCGCCGCTGGGAAATGTATTGGGTTGTTATACAATGCCCCAAAGAGATGCCGCATCAAGAGGATATCCGTTGGGTCACTTATCAAGAGCTTGAAAAAATAGCATTTCCCGTGGCATTTCAAAAGGTGCTTGAGGAGGTCAAGTCTGAAATAATCAGTTAGGGGTACCAGCAAAATCAAGTGAGCACAGCAAAGCAAGCCATCGGTTGATGACTTAAAAATCTAGATTTGCAAGAAATTAAGAGGCTGCGCGAATGTGATAACCTTGGGTTCTAGCCAAG
>NZ_JAYFQK010000050.1:0-119005 GCF_034927245.1 Desulfitobacterium sp. | reverse complement strand
AATAAAAATTTTCTGAGGGAATTTCCAATTTGGTGTTTCCAAAAATGAAAACCCCCTACCGAAAAGTAGGAGGAATTCAATATTGATGGTTCAAGCAAAGTCTTGAACCATCTACCTCGGCGAATGCCGAGAGGCTATTATTGTTATTTATAAGGAGGATGATACGGGCAGAGAAGGCGACAGACAGTTGGTACAATTCACTCTGACAATGAATGATGGGAGTATAGTTAAAGTTGAACCAGCCGGGATATTTATGGTTATAAATGACAAATACTATAAAGCGGAAATGGAACCTTGTTTAGAATTGTATACATTAGGCAATCGGCTGATAAATTATAATTAGACAGAATTAGTCATAAGAAAAAGACTTTCTTCGGGACCCATTAAAGTCCTTTCCAAAAGTCCTTCTCACATATATGAAGTTGCTTGCGCAGAATTCTATCCCATAGATTTTTGGGAATCTCTTTACTAACGGCATGGCTTATCTTTGTTCGTAAAAGGGTTCCATCATTGAGGACTTTTTCATAGTACCAATGATCCGTGTTACGAGCCATAACCCAGCCGTTCTTATCGCAATAACGTTTCAAATCTCCAAACTTTGGTGTCATAGCTTACGACCCTATCAAAGTACGAATTTCATCGTCATTTTCACATAGCATAATTTTCAATATATACGGGAAATGGTGTATTCGGTTTGGGGCATGAAGAAATAATTGGGAACGGTTTGAATAATCTTGGGCATATAGTTTAAGGTCTTCGACCAAGTCTTTAGTGGCTAACTCTAATGTCGAGTTATTAACATAAATCTCAAGAGCATCAAGAGCAAGTGTTATTGATCCATCATCTTCTTGAATAATTTCCGGGATTAATTTGTAATCCTCTAGTACCATCTTGAGTAGATCCACTCGGAGCATTGCGACTTGTTCAGTGTGTTTTCTATTAACAATTGCAGGGTTAAAAGAGTTGAAGACAGAGTCATACAGGGTTGAAAATTGCTTCCTAGCCTCAGTAAACTGTAATTCAGTCAGCATGGTCATTCCTCCCTCACCTCCAATATTATCATATGCTGCACCCTGTGTACAGTATGACCAGAATGTACAAAATGTATAAAATGAGGGAGGGGATATTTCACTTAACACAGTGTTCTCGCAACTAGAGGAAGATGCATGTGGCTAGGACGCTACGGGATACCTTTACCATTGTCTCCCTGGATCGTTTGCCATTGAATTTACGGTACCTTGAGGATATAAAACGAGATAATGATCCAGGACGGGATCTTGCATCAGACTCGTTGGTTGTGGGAAAACGAGCTCAATTTTAAACTCTCCTCCGGCAGCATAGCCAATGATTTCTTCGCCATTGGCTTTTACATCATAAGCTGGGGACCCGTAGATTTCTTTAGCCTTAGCAAGCGTAATTATTTGAAGTTGTTTATCAAAGGAACGCATCTCAAAGATTTGTAATCCTTTATTAAACCCAATTACGATTCCATGACTTGAATAGGTGGAATAACTTCCTTTGGCCGCAGGGACCCAATCGGTTTTATCGGGCTCTCCCCACTTGCGTTTTACGTCTTCAAGATTGGAGGTTTTTACGGGGAAATCGGCGTTAATAACCTTCCCTTGCTCTGCTAACTTTTTCATGTTTAGTAATAATTCTTGGGCCGTATCGGTTATTGGAGTAGATGTTGTGGGATTTTGAGAGGACGGTGTTATTTCAGAGGCCGGGGAACATCCAACAATCAACGTGAAAACGAAAGCTGCAATAATCTGTTTTACAATTGCTTTTTTCACACGTATTATCATGAAATTCTCCTTCCTAACCCGCTGTTTCTTTTACCTTAAGTAGACGATTAGTATTATATAATGCTATAACAAAGAAGGGAAAAATAGATAAAAATAATGTATCCGATGACTAACCGCCACTAATTAAGTGGGAAATAAGTGGCGCTAAGTCCCTGGACATAGGAAGCTTGCTTGCTCTGCAAGCTTAGCTGACTTGTCCTCTTCGGGGATAAGTCAACTAAACTTTAGAAACAAGTGCGATAGTTCCACCGGAACTATCGGGAGTCAAAACTCTACCTGAAGTAAGTTTCCTTTATCCGCATTAAGCATCCTAAAAAGATAGGACGATATCATTGGGCCCAGGAGATTGCGGGCCTGGATAGGTTCCAGCTTCATTCTCATAAAAAAGATTTCCGTCGAGAACCTCATATAATAACCGTTGATGGAAGATTTTCCATTTCCCATCTTCTAAAAGTAAACGGAACTCGTAGGTCCAGGTATATGATGGACTTTTGGAACTTTCGGTGTCAACGCGTACAATCAGTTCCGGCTTATTATTAACACTGGAGGTCTTAAATGATGTACTATAAAGGACTGCCGATTTATAGGAATGATTATAAAGTTTTTGGGGATCTAGGATGGAGTCTTTAGATAAGTAGGAAATAGCATTTTTCTTATTGTTAACCGCCTTAAAATAACTATTCAGACTATCCGAAACTTGCTGTATGATTTCTTGGTTCTTTGTGGGGTCAAATTTAAGAGAGACGGGTTCTTTGGTTTCATCCGTTACTTCAACTTGGTAAATAATGGCCGGTTCTTCAGTTTCTACGGAAATAAGGTTAGTTTGACCTGCGGGAACAGAAAGGTTAATATCGCCGTTATTTGTCTTAGCCTTTTGAGGCTCATCATTGACGTAAACCGATAGGTTTTCGGGAACAGCTTCAGTGTTAAGTGTGATGGTATTCACGTGTGAAGCGGTGGAAGAGGAACAGCCGGCAAGAAAAAGACAAAGCAGAACCGGCGCAAGCTGTGTACGCAACCGCATAGAAAATCCTCCTGTGTTTTACTCATTAATTCAATATATTGAATTTGCTCTCTGTAATTTAATTCGTTATCTAATCCGCTTTTCAGTCGGTTGTTATATAATTCACGGTCTAAAAGTAAGTCTAATCCATGAATAGAATTATTACAAGGTGCTATTACTCAACTTAACAGCTTGAGTGCGTGTGAAATGAATGGGGAGTGAAGAATTAAATGGAGAAACTTTTAAAAGGAATTGTTAAATTTAGAGAAACTGATTTTAAAGAACATAGGGAGCTTTTCGGCAAGCTCAGTAAGGAACAAAACCCCCATACTTTGTTTATTGGGTGCTCGGATTCAAGGCTCATTCCCAATTTGATTACGCGAACCTTGCCGGGCGAGTTGTTTGTCATCAGAAACATTGCTAATATTGTGCCTCCTTATCGAGATTCTGAAGAGTATTTGGCAACAACATCAGCGATTGAATATGCCGTAAATATTCTTAATGTAGGAAATATTGTAGTGTGCGGACATTCAAACTGTGGAGGATGTAAGTCGTTGTATGCATCTGAAGACGAATTAAAGGCACTTCCGCATACCCGTAAATGGCTGGAACTGGCCGCTAAAGTGAAAGATCAAGTTCTAGCCAAGGTTTCGGAGGAGGAAGTCGATAAGCGGGAATGGATGACTGAACAGGCTAATACCGTCGAACAGCTTAAAAACCTGCTGACTTATCCATTTATTCGCGAAAAAGTTCAACAAAAGACCCTTTCCATAGCGGCTTGGTATTACATCATCGAGACCGGGGAGGTCTTTATCTACAATACGCAAAGTGCTTTATTTGAGTTGGCCAACTAGGGCAAGAGCATGATACACGATTTAACAGAATTTAGGAGACATTTAATCCTAAGCCTAAAGGATTTGTTTCTATAGATAGAGAATAAGAAACAAGCCACATTATCATGTTAAAAGGAGAGTGAAGGGATTGTCAGAGTTACTCGACGGGAAAGCGATCGCAAAGGTCTTAAAAGAAGAAATTAAGAATGAAGTCGCGGAGTGGAAAGCCCAAGGTGTAGATCCTAAACTGGCGGTAATTTTGGTTGGAGAAGATCCTGCATCAGTCGTTTATGCAAAGTCTAAGCAAAAGGTCAGCGAAAATCTGGGTATTGGGTTTGAACTCCATACGCTGCCTGGGGATAGCCCGGAAAAAGATGTTTTGGCCCTCATTGAGCAATTGAATACCAATGAAAAAATTCACGGAATTATGATTGAGCTGCCTTTACCGAAGCATATCTCCAAAGAAAGGGTAATGGCGGCTGTTCGCCCGGATAAAGATGTCGATGGCGTTCATCCGATTAACCGGGGTTATATTCTGAGCGGGGAAGAAGGACTATTCCCGGCAACCCCTCAGAGCTGTATTGAAATCCTGCTGCGCTCCGGTGTACAAATTGCAGGGAAACACGTTGTCATAGTGGGACGGGGAGAGACTGTGGGCAAGCCGCTCGTATTCTTGATCCTCAAACATAATGCAACCGTAACGATTTGTCATTCAAAAACTCCCGATCTTGGGGCTTTCACACGGCAGGCCGACATAGTGATAGCTGCGGTAGGCAAAGCAAAATTGATCAAGGGAGATATGATTAAACCCGGCGCGATTGTCGTCGATGCGGGAATCAATGAAACTCCGGACGGAATTTGCGGTGATGTTGACTTTGAAGCGGTTAAGGAAAAGGCCGGCTTAATTTCTCCGGTTCCGGGAGGAGTCGGGTCCTTAACAACGGCATTGATTATGCGGAACGTTCTCAAAGGAATTTCACTCCAAAGGGGGAAAAACTGATGTCGGAACAAGATGTTTGGCAATGGACGACTGCTGAATTTCTGGCTCAAGGGGCAAGCTCAGCACCTACTCCGGGCGGCGGAAGTGTATCCGCATATGTCGGCGCGTTAGCGGCTTCGATGGTCTGCATGGTCGCGAATCTGACCGTAGGTAAAGAAAAATACAAAGATGTAGAACCACAGGTTCAAGAGATATTGGCACAGGGACAGCGCCTTCTTGAAGATTTGAAAAAGGGGTTAAGCCGGGACATTACCGAGTTCTCAAAATTCATGGCCGTGCTTAAATTGCCGAAGGATACAGCGGAACAAAAAGCGGCCCGTGAGGAAAAAAGGCAAGCTGTGCTCGTTTCAGCAACGAATACACCGATTTCGATTGCCCAAAACTGTTTTGCGGTTTTAAAGCTTGCCCAAGAGCTTGCACCAATTGGCAATAAGGGCGCAATCAGTGATGTCGGTGTAGCCGCATATTTAGCGGAAAGTGCGCTCAAAGCAGCGATGTTTAGTGTCGATATCAATCTGCCCCAAGTTAAAAATGGGGATTACCAGTCGCAAGTAAAGGCTGAGCGGGAACGTCTCTTTAAGGAAGCCGGAAAAATTAAGGAGGAAACTGTTCAGGTTGTTCAAAGTAGATTGTAAAGTCATATCTTATATCTAACTATAGTGATTTAGGGGCTGTCGCAAAACGGCTCCTTTTTCGTGCGCAAAAGACCCGAAACGACACGATCATAAGTCCCGTTTTAGTGCACCACGCACGGCGATTCGGTTTTGATTAATAATTTGTTAATAACTGATTAACGAATTGATAAGTACTTATTAACTGGGTTTTAAGAACTCCTTGTTAAACTTATAACAAGTAAGATGTTAAATTTAGGGGGAAGTTTTGTGATTTCAAGTGTTATCGTTAAATGCTTGAATGGAGCAGAGAAGGTCTTGCCAACAGATTTAGCTCAAATTCAAGGAGTCTCAGTGGAAAAAATCTATAATGGCGATATTATCTTACTCCTTGAAAGCCCATCAGTGGAACATGCGACCCAGGTTCTCCAACAACAGATTGCCTTGTTGCCCGGGGTCTCGGGAGCGTATCCGGTGTATATCAGTATGGAGATGTAAATGACCAAAGTAGGTGTGAAAATTGGGGAAAGAAAATGTGCTTATCAGTCGCCGTGACTTTTTTGGAAGCCTATGGACAGATATGAAGTATTTTGCGGGAACGGCAATAAAAACTATAACGCCGGAGAGAACTCTGATCAGACCACCGGGGGCTATAGAAGAAATCGCCTTTCTTGCCGGTTGCCGACGCTGTGGTATGTGCAAAGAAGTTTGTCCGGAGAAGGCCATTAGAATCGCAGGTCCCCAAATGGGGAACTCCTTCGGGACACCATATCTCGAACCGTCGGAAGTCCCATGTTCATTCTGTCTTAAATGTGTCGAAGTATGTCCAAGCGAAGCTCTTTTAATTCAAAACGATGATGTCTCTCATGCAATCGGGGTAGCTTCCATAGATCCGGAACGATGCCTTGCTTATAATCAGCAGCTTTGCAGTTCATGTGTCTATGCGTGCCCCACAGATATAAAAGCCATACGTCTCGAGGATTTCCAGTATCCGAAAATTGATCAAGAAAAGTGCATTGGATGCGGACAATGTGCCAGGATCTGCCTTGCACCGGATTCAGCGATCAAAGTCGTACCTCGTTGACGATTAATATGAATGATAAAGGAGGGAAAATTCATGACTAATCCAAAGAAATTTTTAGACGGTAAACTTTTCCTTATCATGGTTCTTACTTTGAGCTTAGTCGGGATAACCGGCTGCGGAAGTCAATCAACAAGTGTTGGTACTTCTCAAAATACATCCGGGACTGTGACAGCCGGGGAAACAGTTCCCGTGGGTTATCCGCCGCAAATTCCTCATTCTCTTGAGGAGAGAAGTCAGTGCCTCGTATGTCATCAAGAAGGTGAGGCCGGTAATGCACCCAAAACCCCTCACCCGGAATTAACCAATTGTCGGCAATGCCACGTTTTAATAGAATAAATTAATTTTGTTGGGAGGTTAGATCATGGAATTAGGCCGTAGAAGCTTTCTAAAAGCCTGTGCAGTTTCTGCTGCAATGGTAACGGCAGGGTGTTCGAAGCAACCAAAATCCGCCCAAACCACCGGTGGCAATTCCCAACAGACCGATGCAGATGAGTGGGTTAAATCGGTTTGTAGATATTGCGGAACCGGATGCGGGGTGCTCATAGGGGTAAAAAAAGGTAAAGTGATCGCTGTCAAAGGGGATCCTGATAATGAAGGCAATAAGGGACTTCTTTGCGCAAAGGGATATTACCTACCACAGGTTATTACGCATAGTGAGCGTGTTACTAAACCGCTGATCCGTAAAGACGGTAAATTTGTCGCAAGTACCTGGGATGAGGCTATGGAGCTTATCACTTCAAAGTTTAAAGAGGCGATTGAACAATCGGGACCCGATTCTGTGGCGTTCTATGGTTCAGGTCAGGCTTTGGCCGAAGAAGAATATGTTGCCAACAAGTTGTTTAAAGGGGGAATTGGAACCAATAACGTTGATGGTAACCCCCGGCTTTGTATGGCTAGTGCCGTAGGCGGCTATCAAGCAACCTTTGGGGCTGATGAACCGATGGGTGCGTATGATGATTTTAACTATGCCGACGTATTTTTCTTTATCGGTTCGAATTTGGCGGAAGCCCACCCTGTTCTATTCGCTAAATTAACCGACAAGAAAAGAAAAGATCCCAATACAGTGATTATCATTGCCGATCCGAGGAAACACCGTTCCCACGAAATCGCCGACATCTCTCTGCAGTTCATTCCGGGCACGGATTTAGCCTTACTGAATGCAATGGCGAATATTATCGTTGAAGAAGGACTAACGGACGAAGAGTTTATAGCTCAACATACAAGCTTTTCGGATGGTACGAAACCCATAACGTATGAAGAATATAAAACCTTTCTGAAGAAATTTACCCCTGAATATGCTGAGAAGAAAACCGGAGTTCCTGCCGCAAAGCTTAGAGAGATGACTCGAATTTTTGCTGCAAAAGGGAAAAATACGATGTCCATGTGGACCATGGGTATTAACCAGCGTACTACCGGGGTCTGGGCCAATACTTTAATCCATAATCTGCACTTGTTAACAGGGAAGATCTGCAAACCGGGTTCAACTTCTTTTTCTTTAACAGGTCAGCCCAGTGCCTGTGGCAGTGTTCGGGAAACGGGGGCCTTGTCCCATCTTCTCCCGGCTCACCGTATGGTCGCAAACGCTAAACACAGGGGAGAAATCGCTAAGATTTGGGGAATACCTCCCGAGCATATGAGTGATAAAATCGGTCTGCATACCATGGAACTATTCAAAGCGTGCGGGGATGGCCGAGTAAAAGCTTTATGGGTTATGTGTACAAACCCCGCCCATTCCTTACCTAATGTCAGTGCATATCGGGAAGGATTCGATAAGGTATTCATGGTTGTTTCCGAGGTATTTCATCCGACAGCAACGACCCAATTTGCGGATGTTATTCTTCCTGCCGCCTTCTGGTGTGAAAAAGAAGGAGTATATGGGAATACGGAACGTCGTACTCAACATTTAGCTAAAGCTATCGATCCCCCAGGTGAGGCAAAACCGGATTTAGATATGCTTTTAGATTTTGCGCGCCGCTTAGGATATGGCGATCTTTTCCCCTTTAGGACACCGGAAGATGTCTGGAATGAATATCTCAAATGTACGGACGGTACCGATATGGAACTTGCCACTTATCCCGCCCTTAAAGAAGCGCATGGTATTCAGTGGCCGGTGAAAGGTCATGAAGGAACAGAAGGAACGGTTCGGCGTTACGTTGCGCCGGATGACCCTTATGTTAAAGAAGGAATTGACTTTTATGCCGCACCGAATCATAAAGCCGTGATTTTTGCACGGCCGGATAAGGGGCCTGCGGAAGTTCCCGATGCGGAATATCCTTTCTACTTAACGACAGGGCGGGTGCTTGAGCATTGGCACACAGCAACGATGACAGGAAAATGTGATGCCTTAATGCGGGCGGTTCCCGAACAATATGTTGAAATAAATCCGAAAGATGCAACTAAGTTAGGCATTAATGATGGGGATAAAGTTCGGCTCGTTTCCCGCAGAGGTAAGGTCGAGATACTTGCAAGAGTAGGCCATGCCGGTGTCCCGCAACCCGGTTTATTATTTGCGCTTTGGTTTCAGTCTAATCCCTTGGTGAATGAGGTGACCATTGATGCAGTTGATCCCGGTTCGAAGGAACCGGAGTTTAAGATCTGTGCGGTTAAGCTAGAGAAGGTGTAATGATATTGTGAAATTCTCATGGAGACTGCTGCGTCATTTTGTCCAGGCTGGGATGATTATCCTGTTTTTATTGCCTCTTGCCGGATGCTACCAAGTCATCGGAACGTTAAGCTCCAGCCGGATATTGGGAATAACATTCACAGATCCCTTGGCATTTTTGGAAGTTATGCTTGCTTCCAAAAGCCTGACTTTTAGTTTCCTCTTGGGGGCGCTTTTGATTGTTTTTCTTTATATCCTTTTAGGAAAGGCGTTTTGCAGCTGGATTTGTCCTGTGGGATTTTTGATTGAAGGAGTGGACAGCCTCAAAAAGAGTTGGAAAAAGGACGACCAAAAGCAATATTATTGGGCT
The DNA here is from genome assembly GCF_034927245.1 of Desulfitobacterium sp. Lineage (GTDB taxonomy): Bacteria > Bacillota > Desulfitobacteriia > Desulfitobacteriales > Desulfitobacteriaceae > Desulfitobacterium_A. The sequence goes on along the minus strand of NZ_JAYFQK010000050.1, from coordinate 109,697 downwards.
TTGCCCCTTTGCCTAATCCTTAGCTTCACTCTGGGGATTCCCGTCTTTCAGGTAGTATCTCCCTTAGGAATCATCTACCGAAGTCTGCTCTTTGGCGTGGGACTTGAAATATTAATTTTTCTCTTCATTGTGGCAATGGAGTTCGCAGGACACAAAAGGGGATGGTGTCGGATCCTTTGTCCGATCGGAATATTTTATACCCTAATGGCACGCTGGAGTCCCCTAAAGATTCATTGCGATAAGGAAAAGTGCGTTAAATGCTTAAAATGTGTCAAGAAATGTGACTATACTTCGGAGGGGCTTAAAAAGACAGTTCTCGGGACCGACGAATATTTTTCTTCAAACTTATGCACGCGATGCGGACGTTGTATTGATGTCTGTCCGGCCAAGGCTCTCCAATTTTCTTGGAAGCATCGGATACCTCAAGAAAATAACAGGATTGATGTTAGTGAATCGGGAGCAATCTCTCGGCGGAAAGTCATAGAAGGTGCCGGAATCCTTGCCGTTGCAGGAATTATTTATCCGCATTCTCAAGCTTTGGCTGCGGTAACCCCGGGTGTCCTTCGCCCCCCCGGAGCGGTTCAAAAGGATGAATTTTTAGCCAAATGTATACGCTGTGGAAAATGCATTGAGATCTGCCCGGATAAGACCTTGTTAAACGCGCACCTTGACCAAGGGTTGAATTTAGGGACACCTTATTTTATCCCCAGACAAACTCCTTGTTCACTCTGCATGAAATGTCCGGAGGTTTGTCCGACGGGTGCTCTCAAGCCCTTGGACATGCGTGAAGTAAAAATTGGAGTCGCGGAAATCGATAAAGACCGTTGTTATGCTTATAAGGGGGACGTATGTCGATCGTGTTATAATAACTGTCCCCTGATCGATGAAGCTATTCAAATGGAATCATTTCAATATCCTGTAATCAATTCTCAGATCTGTACCGGGTGTGGAATTTGTGAGTATTACTGTGTAACCGATCCTCCGGCAATTCAGATTAAGCCACTGAAAGATAGTCCGCATGTCAATCTTATTGGGTAGGAACCTATATGATTAAACATGCGGACTATCCGCATGTTACACTTTCTTGCTATACGGAAATCGAAGGTTATGTTAAGATGAATTTGAATTTGAAATGCAAAAGTAGGTAGCTGAAATGAAGGATAGCCTAATTTATCGATTTATGTTCTTTACAACCATAGTGGTAGTGGTCATCATGTCCATGAACTTTATTTGGGATTATAAATCAAAGAAAACTCAAGCCATAGTAGAAATGCATGAGAAAGCGGAAGTCATAACCGAACAACTTATCGCTACCCGTGAAGTTATTGCCAAAAACCAAGATCTCATTAATTATGATTCGCAAGGGAATTTTGAATTTAAGCATTTAAATCCGGCAGCTGTCGGTATGGAGATTTGTGAAGTATTTGGGAAATCAACGAATTATTCCATTAAACAAACAAGGATAGATTATCGTAATGAAAAGAATGCACCGGATTCATACGAAATTCAAGGGCTGAAAACGTTTCAGAACGATCCGTCCCTAAGGGAAATCTGGGGCGAAGATGTAATAGAAGGAAAAAAAGTTTTCCGCTATATGGTTCCCCTTGAAATCAAAGAGGAATGTCTGGATTGTCATGGGGAGCCCGCAGGAACATTAGATATTTCCGGATATGAAAAAGAGGGCTATCAGGTAGGAAATCTAGGAGGGGCTATCAGCTTAGTTATGCCGACGGATATCTTCGTAGCGAATATCCGTACCAATGTTTATCGACATTTGGGATTTTCACTTTTACTTATTGCTGTAATTCTTATTTCAATGTATTTTCTGGTCACTCGACTTGTTCTGAGATCATTGGATCAATTGCAAGCGGCTACGGCACAAATCGGTCGGGGAAATCTTGATATTGACATGAGTCAAATCAAGGCCCAAGGTGAAATTAAGCAGCTTGCGGAGCATTTTCAGGTTATGGCAAGTCAGCTTAAAGATTTATACACGAACCTTGAATCCAAAGTTGAACAGCGAACAAAACAATTTGCGGAGGCTAATGAAGGTCTAAAGATTAAACAGCAGGAGTTGGAAGCCGCAAACATAAAGCTGAATGAAGTGAATAAGCATAAATCAGAGTTTCTGGCCATTATGAGCCATGAATTACGAACCCCTTTGACCTCGATCATGGCTTTCACTGAGCTATTATTGAATGATGTCCCTAAGGAAAGAAAACTTGAACGTCATAATCTGGAAGAAATTATGGCAAACAGCGAAAATCTCCTTAAATTGATTAACAATATTTTGGATTTGGCAAAGATTGAGGCAGGACGTCAAGAATTGATGCTGGAATATGTGGATATGGCCGATGTTCTGGGTTCGGTGGAAAGCGTCATCGCCCCGCTTGCGCAAAAGAAAGAATTAATTTTTAACACTCAGCTTGATCCCAATGTCCCCTTGATCCATGCAGACCCTGAAAAAATTAGAAGGGTAATCGAAAATCTTGCGGGAAACGCAGTTAAGTTTACTCCGCAAGGAGGGAGGGTTGAGATACTCGTAGATAATATTCCCGATGAAGAGTCTATTCTGATTCGGGTCATTGATACGGGAATTGGAATTCCCAAAGACGTTCAAAACGAAATCTTCGAGCGCTTTACCCAACTGGATAGTTCCAATTCGAGAAAATACGGGGGAACGGGTCTGGGATTAGCCTTAGCCAAGGAGCTAGTTCTTCTTCATCATGGAAAAATCAGTGTCAAAAGTGAAGTAAATGGAGGAAGTACATTTATGATACAATTACCGATTTGTCCTTTGAATAAAATGGAGGAGGGCAGGACATGAACCGTACTAGTAAGGTTTTGTTAGTCGATGATGAAGAAAGTATCCATATGGTTATAGAACAAGCCTTAAAGAAGGAAGCATATCAAATCCTTTATGCGGAAAATGGGGAAAAAGCTTTAGAGTATTTCCACAAAGAATCGCCGGACTTAGTGATTCTCGATATCATGCTGCCGATTATTGACGGTTATGAGGTTTGTCGTTTAATACGGGAAAAAAGTAATGTACCTATCCTGATGCTATCCGCTAAAGGGGATATTGTGGATAAGAGTATCGGGTTTAACTTTGGCGCAGATGATTATGTTGTCAAACCATTTAGCCCGGTTGAGCTCTCTTTGCGCGTCAAGGCTTTGCTGCGGCGATCGGGGGATCATGAACAGGATACCAAGCTTCCATGTTCACAATCAATCATAAAAGGCGAATTGGAGATTAACTGTGAAAGACATGAGGTATTTATTCGCGGCAAGATGATTTATCTTACCCCAAAGGAGTTTGAACTCCTTTGTTTTATGGCGGAGCATCCCGCCCGTGTATTTACCCGTGAACAGCTTTTTTCTCAGATGTGGGGAGAAGAATATATAAGTGATCCCAGTACGATAACTGTTTTTATTCGTAAATTAAGAGAAAAGATAGAAAGAAATCCCGCTAAGCCGGAATATATTCGAACAGTTTGGGGCGTTGGCTACAAGTTTTCTGATTAATAATTTGCTAATATCTTATTAAGAATATTAAAATGATTGACTAACTGTCTCTTAAGAAATACTTGCTATATTAAATTAGCAAGTATTTTTTGGTCTAACAGGAGGTGAATCAAATAAAGGATAAAAACACCGGGAGGTGAGATGCTTCAATATATTATTACGAAGGAAGGGAGGCAAGGATTTGAGTATCCAGCCAGTTAGAACTATGCCCCAATGGTTAAAAAAACCCTTTGGTTTATTGTTACCCCTTTGTGGTTTGGCAGCTGTGCTGTTTTTTGGGGGAAGTGCAATTCACTATACCTCTCAGACCGAATTTTGTATGTCTTGTCATGAGATGGACAGCGCTGTAGAAAGCTGGCAAACCTCATCTCACGGATCAAATGAAGTGGGTATTACTGCTGAATGTAAAGATTGCCATATTCCTCTTGGCGTTGCGGGAACATTGACGACTAAAGTTCAGAAATTAAAGGAACCTTACGTTCATTTTATAAAAGCTCCCACACAATTTCAATTTTCATTGATGCAACCTGACCTGTCTGCCAAGGCTAAGGCTGAGGTCAAAGATGAGAATTGTCTGCAATGCCATAATCTACAAGATATGAAACCAAAGAATCAGACTCAGATAATGGCTCACTCTACTGCAGTGGGTACTGCAAATTGTGCATCTTGTCACAGTACGGTTGGGCATAGTAAAGTTCAGAAGAAGGAGGGAAAAAATTGAAGAACAGAAAGGTTTTATGGGCTCTTGTAGGTGTGCTTATTATTGGCGGCGTTGTTCTATTATCAATGTCCAGTAAAAGCACCTATTTGCCCGATGGCATGAATAGTGCTCAAGCAAAGGAATTTGAAAAATTATATCAAGAGAAAACCCCGATGAAATATCAAATGTGGAAAGATAGCGCCCATGGACAAAATGGTGTTACCTGTGTGAACTGTCATGAAGACGGTAATATGGATGAGGAAGATCTTAAATATGAAAACTTTGCGAAGGTCAAACCGGAGACCTGTGCAAAATGCCATGAAAAAGAATTTGAAGGATGGAAAGATACTCGCCATGTTAAGGCCGTAAGCTTTTCGCAGAACAATGTTCGTTACAAGTTGTTAGATGGATGGCCGGCAATGCAAGAGCAAGGCTGTGATAATTGCCATGTTAAAGTCGGTGAAACGTGCACAAGTTGTCACCAAGGTCACACAACAGCCTTACCTAAACCTCAGACAGCTGCACATAATGGAGAAAAGGTTACAAACGATCCGGTCAACGGTTGTGGAAACTGTCACATGGGACCTGATCATCCGCAAAAAGAAGCTTATGAATCCAGTGTTCACTATCAGGTTGCTCAAGCCACCGGCGGACCGACTTGTGTGACTTGTCATACTGATCCTGATAATAACCATGAAATCATCCAGTTAAAAGATGAGAATTCGAAGGAAGGCCGAGACAAACTCTGGAGCAACTGTTTGCAATGTCATACCCAAGAATATACAGATAATGCCAGAGCAAATGTCGAAGCTATTAAGAAAGAAACTCTACGCGTAGAGGATGAAGCAAGGAAGATTATTAAGGATCTGTATCGAGACGGACTCCTTGAACCGAGCCCGGGATCCCTGTTAGACAAAGATGGGACACCGCTACTCAATGGTAAAGGCACAAGTTATAGTCAAGTCAGCCATATTGAAAGCTTGATGTTTGAACTCTTTAAGTACTCTGAAGCAACAACCATTAAGGGAGCACAGCACTTCTCGCCGGATTACACGCACTGGCATGGAGCGGCAGATCTTTGGAGTAAATATCAAGAGATTAAAGATGAAGCCGAAAAAATGAGGACAGAAGCCAAAATCCAAGAAAAGACCGGTGTTGTAGAAGAAAAATTGCCGATGTATCAATATGAAAAATCGACAGGAAAAGAGCTAGAAACGCTTAAATAGTGAATAATCGGAAGTAACAAGAAAACGTGTTTTAAAACCGTGCGGCTTATGTGGCCGCACGGTTTATTAAATTTATTCAATAAAAAATCGTGTGTGACGAAAGAATTGACTGTCTCTTGTGAATAGAGTATATTGGGCTTGCATCCAGTTTGTCCAAAGGGGGGAAACCCAATGTTGAAGGTTATAAAAAATGATGGGGAGAACTATCGCGAATTTGATTTAACGGATCTGATCAAAAATTCTTGGATAAAGCTTGTCAACCCAAACTCGGAAGAACTTATTGCTGTGTCCGGGGCAACCGGAGCACCGCTGGATTTTTTAAAGGCGCCCCTTGACGAAGAAGAACGTTCCCGGATTGAACTTGAAGAAGAACATATCCTCGTGCTCACAGATATTCCTGTAATGTATAATGAGACAAATTATGACACACTGCCTTTGGGAATTATCCTGACTCAGGACTATCTTATTACTGTATGTTTAAGAGATAATCCTGTCCTTACCGAATTTAGCCCTATCAGTTGTCGAAGTTTTAATACAGCAAAGAAAACCCGTTTTGTTTTTCAAATTCTTTATAAATCTGCAACTTACTTTCTGAAATACCTGCGGCAAATCAATCGGCGGACAGATCAAATCGAAGTTGATTTGCGTAAGTCTCTGAAGAACCAGGAGATTTTTCAACTCATGGATCTCCAGAAAGGCTTAACCTACTTTACATCTTCTTTGCGCTCCAATGGAGTGGTGATGGATCGTCTCCTGCGCTTGCGTTCTAATAGTCAAGCTCAACATTTAATTAAAATGTATGAAGAGGATGAAGATTTGCTGGAGGATGTCATTATTGAAAATAATCAGGCGATACAAATGGTAGAAATGTATACAAATATCCTCAGCAGTATGACCGATGCCTTTGCCTCAATTATCTCCAATAATTTGAACATGGTCATGAAATTTTTGGCGTCGATGACGATTATTTTGGCCGTCCCGACCATGATCGCGAGTTTCTGGGGGATGAATGTCAATGTCCCCTTCATGAATTATCCGTATGGTTTTCTCATTGTCTCACTTATGGCGGTCGGAGTTGCCGGCGTGAGCGCATTTCTTTTATGGAAGAAAAATATGTTTTAAGTCTCCTCTGCGATTAAGGGGGATGAAGGACCCGAGGTGAAGTTTGTGCCAAGAATTTGGACTGTGGCAGAATTGACGACAGAAATCAGCCGTACGCTGAGTGATAATGATGATCTGGCGAGCTGTTGGGTGAGCGGCGAAATATCCAACTATAAGAATCACCGCCCGTCAGGACATTGGTATTTTACTTTGAAGGATCACTCTTCAAGCATTAAAGCGGTAATGTTTCGCAGCCGTGCAGAGCGCGTACGCTTTATTCCCCAGGATGGGATGAAGGTCCTGATCAGGGGAAGTGTTAAAGTCTATGAACGGGATGGGAATGTTCAGCTCTATGTTGATGAAATGCAGCCGAGCGGTGTCGGTGCCCTTTATCTTGCTTTTGAACAATTAAAGCAGCGTTTGGCGGCAGAAGGTCTTTTTGATCAGGAACGTAAAAAGCTTATTCCCAGAATTCCGCGCCGCGTAGGGATTGTCACAAGTCCCACCGGAGCGGCTATTCGTGATATTTTAAAAGTAATGGGGCGCCGTGATCCCCATCTTTCGTGGATTTTAGCCCCGGCGGCGGTTCAAGGCGATCAGGCTCCTTACGAAGTGGCCCAGGCGATTGAACGCTTAAATCGTTACGGCAAGGTTGACGTTCTGATCGTCGGCCGGGGGGGCGGTTCCTTAGAAGAACTCTGGGCCTTTAATACCGAGGAAGTAGCGCGGGCAATTGCCAATTCGGCTATTCCGGTTATTTCAGCTGTCGGTCATGAAACAGATGTTACGATTGCTGATATGGTTGCCGATTTACGGGCGCCAACACCCTCTGCGGCCGCAGAACTAGCAGTACCGATTTTTCTTGAATTGCGCCACGATGTCGAGGATCTGGGTGCTCGGCTTCAGTCGGGAATGAAAGCCCAAATGGGTCGAAAAAGAGAGAAAATCAATAGCCTGGCAGCGAGCGGAGCGCTGCAAAACCCGATGTGGCGAATCGAGCAAAACCGCCAGCGCCTAGACAATGTCAGCACGGCCCTGGAACAAAAGATGACTAGATTTGTTTCGGATAAAAATGGTATACTAAAATTATTGGCAACTCAGCTCGATTTACTCAGTCCATTGGCGATTCTTGGCAGAGGCTACTCGCTGACCTATAACTCAGAGGGGCAACTTCTCCGTTCAAGTCGCGGAGCTAATCCGGGGGATCAAGTTAAGGTTCGTCTCCATGAAGGGGCACTGACCTGTCAGATCCTCACGACAGATAACGAGGGATAATCGTAAAGAGGGGATAAATGATGACTGCTGAAAGACAAGAGATGACCCAAGAGGTTACGTTTGAAGAAGGAATCGGCCGGCTTGAGCAGATTGTTCGGGAACTTGAACAAAAAGAGGTCCCCTTAGAAGAGGCCTTAAACTTATTCCAACAAGGAATTCAAATGGTTCAACAGTGTAACCGTTTACTCGATCATGCTGAAAAACAGATGGAGATTTTGCTGGAGGGACCGGATGGGGACCTCGAAGTTCGACCGGCTGATTTCGTTGCGGAAGGATGAGCGTAAATGTTTTGTACTTCTGAATCCTATGTAGAAAAAATTGAAGCTTTTTTGGAGAACCTGCCTTGGAATAAGGATACGATGGGGCAAAGCATGCGCTACTCGCTGATGGGGGGCGGAAAACGGATTCGCCCGGTGCTGGCTTTAGCTGCCGCCGATGCGGTGGGGGGCGAAGCAGATCAAATTCTCCCGGCTGCCTGTGCTTTAGAATTGATTCATACGTATTCTCTGATTCATGATGATCTGCCGGCAATGGATAATGATGATTATCGCCGGGGTCGTTTAGCTAACCACAAGGTATTTGGTGAAGGAAAAGCAATCCTTGCAGGGGATGGCCTCTTAACCTATGCTTTTGAACTGATTGCACGACCGCTACCCGTACCTGCGGAAAGACAATTGCGGGTTATTCGGGAAGTGGCTCAGGCAGCAGGCCCGGAAGGGATGGTCCTGGGGCAAGTTTTAGATCTCGAGGCTGAAGGAAAAATCTTAAACCTTGAGGAAATCGAACGAATTCATCGGCATAAAACCGGAGCGATGCTGGTTGTATCCGCGCGCATGGGAGGAATTCTGGGCGGGGGAACAGCAGAACAGATTGATGCCTTAACGCGTTATGCCCAGGCGTTGGGTCTCGCTTTTCAAATCAAAGATGATATTCTCGATATTGAGGGAGACAGTGCAACTTTAGGAAAACCCATCCGGAGTGATCTTGCTCAGGAAAAGTCGACTTATCCCTCCCTATTAGGGTTAGCCGGGGCGAAAGAACAGCTTGCAGCCAAGGTTAAAGAGGCCCATGAGGCGCTGGCCGTTTTTAATTATCCTGTGGATTTCCTGCATTCTTTAGCCGATTACATTGCTGACCGCAAGCATTGAGGTGGGCTATGACAATACTTTCCGAACTTTTTCAAAATACGATTTTGATTTCGGCGATCACTGCATGGTTAGCTGCTCAAATCATCAAGGTATTGATTAATTTCAGTATCCATCATACGTTCAATATCTATTTTCTGGTGAGCTCGGGGGGATTTCCCAGTTCCCATGCGGCTACGGTTAGCGCGTTAGCTGTTGGCATTGGTAAATACTATGGATGGAACTCTCCAATCTTCGCTGTTGCCGCAGTACTGGCGATGATCGTTATGTATGATGCGGCAGGTGTAAGGCGCGAGGCCGGAAAACAGGCCGAGGTTATCAATCGGCTTGTGGCAGGGTTATATCAACAGATGTCAGATCTATCTCAGGAGCGTTTGAAGGAATTGATTGGGCATACGCCCTTAGAAGTTTTGGCTGGGGCTATTGTTGGGATTATTGTCGGAATTATCGTTTAATGTTTTTATCTATTGAGGAGGTTTAAGGTCTCTTTGGCACGTAAACGGAAAAGTTGGAAACAAACTGCCTTTGTTTTCATACTGAGTTTTATGATTGCAATTGTCGCAGGTTTTGGTTCAGAACTTTTGATGAGAAATTCTACGATTGCGGTTTCTTGGATTCTACTTTTGGTTATTATCGTTATTAGTATTATCTTTGATATTATCGGTATAGCGGCAACCGCTGCTTCCGAAAAGCCCCTTCATGCGAAAGCGGCGAATAAGGTGCCCGGAGCAAAACAGGCTGTTTACCTGTTGCGTAATGCGGATTTTGTCGCCAATTTCTGTAATGATATCATCGGGGATGTAGCGGGAACCTTGAGCGGAGCGATGGCGGCCTCGATTCTGATCGATCTCATTCACTACTATCCTGCCTTGGGTGAACAAGAGATCATTTGGAATACACTTTTGCTGGCCCTTGTTGCTACATTGACGATTACAGGCAAAGCGTTAGGAAAGACAGTAGCGATTAACGAGGCTGATGAAATTATCAGTAAGGTTGGAATTCTGATCGCGAAGTTCGAGCAGATTACGGGTCACTCCTTCACGGATATGAAAAAGAAAGGGGGGAAGAGAAATGGGGATTCTTAATAGGATTAAACAGCCGCAGGATTTAAAGACACTAAACGCTCAGGAACTTAAACTTCTGGCCCGGGAAATCCGTGAAGAAATGATTGATGTCGTTTCTAAAAACGGAGGACATTTAGCTCCGAATCTAGGGGTGGTTGAACTGACCATTGCTCTTCACCGAGTTTTCGATACATCTGCGGATAAGATTGTCTGGGATGTGGGTCATCAGACGTATGTGCATAAACTCCTGACAGGGCGGCAGAAGGAATTCAAGACACTGCGTCTGCATCAGGGGCTTTCTGGGTTTCCCAAGCGTGCGGAAAGCATTCATGATTGTTTTGAAACAGGCCATTCTAGTACGTCGATTTCTGCTGCTGTGGGATTCGCCAAGGCGCGCGATCTTCGCGGCGAAAACAACTACTGCATTGCGGTAATCGGGGATGGTGCTATGACGGGTGGGATGGCCTTCGAGGCTTTAAATCACGCAGGACATAGTAAAACGAATTTAATCGTCGTTCTTAACGATAACGAAATGGCAATTTCAGCGAACGTAGGAGCCATGTCGTCCTATCTAACCCGCCTGCGGACTGATCCCCGCTATGCTCGGAGCAAAGAGGAAATCGAAGCGATCCTGAACCGCATTCCGAGAATTGGCAAAAGGATGGCCAGGGCCGCGGAAAAGGCAAAGGATGGCTTGAAATATCTGCTCGTTCAAGGTCTGCTCTTTGAAGAGCTGGGATTTACCTATTTGGGCCCCATTGATGGTCATGACGAACTGCTGATTGAGCAAACACTGGAACTGGCTAAGCAAAGGAAAGGGCCGGTGCTCGTCCATGTTATCACGAAGAAGGGTAAAGGCTATTTACCCGCTGAAGAGAATCCCGATATCTTTCATGGGGTAGGGCCTTTTGATAAAGAAACCGGCAAGGTTAAGAAAAAGTCCTCGATCCCAACGTTTACACAGGTGTTTGGAGAGACATTGTGCCGCCTGGGAGAAGAGAATTCGAATATCGTGGCCATTACCGCCGCAATGGCAAGTGGTACTGGGCTAAAAGGCTTTGGTGAGCGTTTCCCGGAGCGCTTCTTCGATGTGGGAATTGCGGAACAACATGCGGTTACCTTTGCCTCGGCCTTGGCTTTTGGCGGGATGAAACCGGTGGTTGCGATTTACTCAACCTTTTATCAACGGGCCTATGATCAAGTCCTTCACGATGTTTGCCTATCAAATTCAAATGTTGTTTTAGCGATTGACCGAGCCGGTGTGGTCGGCGATGACGGACCGACCCATCACGGTATTTTTGATATTTCCTTTTTACGGGTGATTCCTAATTTAACCTTTATGGCGCCTAAAGACGAAAATGAACTTCAGCACATGCTTTATACGGCGCTTTGCCTTGAAGGCCCGGTTGCTTTGCGTTATCCGCGTTCAGTGGGGCAAGGGGTTGAGCTTGATAAAGAATTGAAGGAATTGCCGCTGGGTAAAGCGGAGGTTCTCCGAGAGGGCAAAGATGTGACACTCATCGGCGTTGGGCCGATGGTTTATACCTGCCTGGAGGCCGCTCAAGTGCTGGCAAGCCGAGGGGTTGAAGCAAGCGTGATCAATCTGCGTTTTATCAATCCTCTGGATAAGGAGACTATTCTGCGTTTCGCCCATTTGACAAAGCGTATTGTGACGATTGAAGACCATATGTTAGATGGCGGTATGGGAAGCGCGGTTCTCGAAACGTTAGCTAACGCCGGGATGACCGATGTCGCTGTCGAACGTTTAGGATATGATAATTATGTCGAACAAGGTCCGATCCCTGTTCTCCAACAGGAAAACGGCTTATCGGTCGAAGGAATACTCGGGGCAGTGGAACGGCTCAATGTCCTGCAGCGGCTGGAAGGGAGAAACCATGGCTAAAGGGAAGGAACGCTTAGATATCCTGCTGGTGCAGCAGGGACTTTTCCCAAGCCGTGAAAAAGCCAAAGCAGCCATTATGGAAGGAATCGTTTTTGCGAACGACCAACGTGTGGATAAACCGGGCATGGATTTTCCGGAGAGCACTGTTTTTGAAATCCGGGGAAGTACGCTCCCTTACGTGTCTCGGGGGGGGTTAAAACTCGAAAAAGCCTTAAAGGTTTTTCCTATTGATCTGACACAGGGTGTGATCGCGGATTTTGGTGCCTCCACGGGTGGTTTTACGGATTGCGCCCTGCAACATGGAGCCCAACGCGTTTATGCTATCGATGTCGGTTACGGCCAGCTGGATTGGAAGCTAAGAACGGATTCTCGCGTCAATTCCATGGAACGGGTTAATGCCCGCTACCTTACTGCAGAAGATCTGCCGGAAAAAATGGATTGGGTTGTTTCTGATTTAGCGTTTATCTCGGTTACGAAAGTTTTTTCGGCAATGCGATCAATCCTTAAAGAAGACGGACAAGTGGTCGCCTTAATCAAACCTCAATTTGAAGCCGGTCGTGAACACGTCGGCAAAAAAGGGGTGGTGAGAGATCCCGAAGTTCATGCCCAAGTCATATATACAGTGCTTGGCGAGGCGGAGAAACAAGGTTTTACGGTGCGGGGTCTGGACTATTCGCCTATCCGCGGACCGGAAGGCAATATTGAATATCTGGTCTGGTTAGCCGTGCGCGGTGAGCAGGGTATTGATTGGCAGTCTAAGGTTATGGAACTCGTTAAACAAGCACAAATCGGAACGGAGTGAATCAGGTGGAGCGAGTCGGGTTATGGACCAATCACAGCAAACCGGAATCCCAGGCGTTGGCTTTACAACTGACGCATTGGTTTCGATCTCAGGGCTGGGAAGTTTTATGCGAGTGGGAGGAAATTAAGAATCAAGGGGTAGAATTTTTAATCTCGCTCGGAGGGGATGGAACGCTCCTGGAAGCGGCTCGTGAAGCAGCCCCCTATAAAATTCCTGTGCTCGGGGTAAATCTTGGCCGCTTAGGGTTTTTATGTGAGATCGAGCGTGCAGAGGTGTATGTTGCTTTAAGACGTGTCTTAAACAAAGAATACAGCGTTCAGGAACGGCTTATGCTGGAAGCACTGATTAAGCGAACCGATAAAACCGAATTAAAGTATACCGTTCTAAATGATGTCGTCTTTCATCGGCAAAAAGAGGATACCATGGTTACGCTGCAGGCAAACTTATCGGGGGAACCGTCGGTCAGCTATCCATCGGATGGTTTGATTATTTCTACGCCTACCGGATCAACGGCCTATGCCTTATCTGCAGGCGGACCGATCATAAGCCCTGATGTGCGGGCGATTTTGCTGACCCCCTTAGCGGCGCACTCCCTATCGGCACGTCCGATGGTGGTCTCAGACCGGGAATTGGTTGAAATTCTCTTAGCACGGGGAAAGGAATGCCAGATAACCTTTGATGGCCGAGATAATTTAACCTTGAGATCGGGCGAAATGGTACAGATCAAGACCGCTCCGCTGAAGGCCTTGCTCATACGGTTAGGAAGACGGAGCTTTCCGAGCGTTGTTCGTGAAAAGTTGAGGGATCGTTGGCATGAATGAAAGGCTTCAAGATATTCAGGGTTTTTTACGGGAAATTCTTGTTCCCCGGATAGAACGGGGCGATACTGTTTTAGATTTAACGTCCGGATTGGGCCGTGATACGCTGTTTCTGGCTCAAGCGGTCGGCCCCCATGGCAGAGTCCATGCCTTTGATATTCAAGTGGCAGCCCTGGCGGAAACCCGTCGCTTATTAGAAGAAGAGGGTGTTGCGGACAGGGTGGTACTGCATGAAGCAGATCATGCGCGGGTGCGGGAATTTGTCACTGAACCGGTTAAGGCTGCAATGTTTAATTTAGGGTATTTGCCGGGGTCGGATCATTCGGTGACAACGCAGGCGCGATCGACTGTACGGGCCCTTCAAGGGGTATTGGAGCTTCTAATGGAGAAGGGAGTCCTTGTTCTTACGGTTTATCGGGGTCATCCCGGCGGAGAAGAAGAAGCCGGCGCAGTGGAGAAATTTTTGACCGCCCTGCCGCGCAAGATATATAGTGTACTGGAAGGCCGGTATATCAATCAAGGAAATAATACGCCATATTGGATATTGATTCAAAAAAAGAGAGGAGAGCTCGGATGAAGGCCCGAAGGCAAATGAAAATTCAGGAGATTATCACTCAAGAAGCCATTCATACTCAGGAAGAATTGGCGGATCATTTACGGCAGGCAGGCTATGATGTAACCCAAGCGACTGTTTCGCGCGATATTAAGGAAATGGGACTGATTAAAATTCCCACTCCGGATGACGATTATCGTTATGCCAGCCCCGGAGCAGCCCAGCCTGCAAATTCTTCCGAACGTTTGAAACGCAGAATGCGGGAAACAGTTGTCACCGTTAATGATAGTGAGAATTTGATTGTGATTCGGACCATCTCCGGGAATGCTCAGGCTCTGGCTGATCTCATTGATAAAGCGAATTGGAAAGAAATTATCGGTACTGTTGCCGGAGATGATACGGTTTTACTGATTATTAAGCCGCTGAGTGCGGTCGCAGGGGTCCGCAAACGGATTGCCGACATTATGGGATAAGGCGTTTGAGGAGGAAAGAGGGGACTTAAATGCTAACGGAGATGCATGTCGAGAATTTTGCACTGATGGAGAATGTTCGCCTGAATTTCCATGCGGGGTTAACGGTCTTCACCGGAGAAACAGGAACAGGGAAATCGATGCTGATCGATGCCCTGGGTATTTTGCTCGGGGGAAGGGCCAGTACGGAGTTTATACGGCATGGTCTGGAAAAGGCACGCATCGAAGGTATTTTCGAAGATTTACCTTCAAATGTTATGGAGAGGCTGGAGGAAGCGGGATATCCTGCTGAAGATGGACAGCTTTTGCTTTATCGTGAAATCAATGCAAATGGGAAGAATGCTTGCCGGGTCCAAGGTCGGACTGTCCCGCTCAGCCTTTATAAAAGCCTTTGCCAAGGCTTAGTAGATATTCATGGGCAGATGGAACACCAGTCTTTGTTTCAGTCGGAAACTCATCGGGGTTTGCTGGATGCCTTTGGCGGTGAGGACCATTTACAGCTTGTCAAGCAGGTCAATGAGTCGGCTCACCAATACCGGGACTTACTTAATCAGGAGAAAGAGCTTCTGTTATCAGAGCGTGACCGCGTAAAGCGCGAGGAAATGCTGCGTTTTCAGATCGAGGAAATAGCGACCATCAATCCTCTTCCCGGCGAAGAAGAGGAATTGCAGGCGGATAAGAAACGACTGGGCAATCGTGAGAAGATTCTCAATCTTACTTCCCAGCTTTATGCTAACCTCTATCAAAGTCCTCAAGGACAATCCGCCTATGATCTCTTAGGGGGAAGCCTAAAAATCATTCAAGATCTGGCCCGTTTTGATGATCAGTTTCAGAATATGATTGAATCGTTTGAATCGGTATATTATGCCGTCGAGGACTTAGTAGAATGTGTTCGGTCTTACCAAGATACTTTAGAATTTGAACCGGGACGACTCGATCAGATCGAGGAGCGCTTAATACAACTCCATCGTTTACGTAAATATGGTTTTACTGTTGAAGAGGTTTTAGCGGCAAAAGACAAAATGAGTTTGGAATTGCAAAGAATTACGCATTTGCAGGAAGAACTCGAACACCTTCAAAAGAATAAAGAACGTGTTCTTACTGAATTTAACGGTCAAGCCGAGAAATTATCCCAGAAGCGGGCGATTGTGGCGAAAAAAATGGAAATGGGTCTTCATGAAGAACTGTCCGGCCTCGGCTTGGAAAAAAGTCGATTCGAGGTTCATTTTTCCCCGGTTAAAGAGCCGCATACCGGCGGCGCAGAAGAGATTGAATTTTATTTTACGGCGAATCCGGGAGAACCCCCGAAACCCTTAGTCAAAGTAGCATCCGGCGGGGAAATGTCACGCCTCATGCTTGCCTTAAAAAGCCTGCTCGCGAAGATCGAAAGTGTCGGAACTTTTGTTTTTGATGAAGTGGATAGCGGAGTCGGTGGGAGAACGATACAAAAGGTTGGGGAAAAGCTGGCTAAGATCGCTCAGACCAAACAGGTTTTTTGTATTACGCATTCGGCACCGGTAGCCGCTTTTGCGGATGAACATTTCGGAATCATTAAGGAAATCAAGGGTGAGAGAACCCGAACTCTGGTTAATTGTTTAAATGAGCCGGAGCGAATTGATGAGTTAGCTCGGATGCTGGGCGGCTCGGCGGAAATCTCGCACCAACATGCCGAAATGTTGTGGAATGCCCAAAAAAGATAATAAATAAATTGGAATAAATAAAATGGAATAAAAAATGAAAAGATAAGAAGGTTTTGTACCTTCTTTTTTCTTTGCAATGATTTGTAAAATCAATGATGTCAAGTTTACGACTTTTTTATATTGGAAATCATGGAACGTATTATACAGGATTGAAAGCATGTAAAATGGACAATTTAACATTAGATTTCGTTTAAATATTGTTTTTCGCCTAAAACGGTGAAAATAACGAAATTTAGGGGACAGAGTTAAAGACTGGAGGGTGATACGAGAGTGAAAACGAGAAGAACAGTAATCTTCACGAGTCTTCTACTCTGTACCTTCCTTGGAGCCCAACCTTTATTTCAGCAGCTTGCGGCGATTCCGGAGCTGAAAGAGCAAAGTGATGCTTCCATTTCTCAGGTTTCCGGGATTTTATCACATGTCGTCCAAGCTGAACCTCTTTTAGAAACAGATGCAGTAATGGCCTCGAACATGGAAACTTCCGATGTGATTCAGGTATCCTATAAGCTCTTCGGAATTTTTCCTCTCAAAACCAGTCAAATTGAGGTTATGCCCGACATCAAACTACTGCCCGGCGGGCAATCCATTGGAGTCAGTCTCCAAGCAAAAGGAGTTATGGTTGTCGGACAGGCTGCAGTCACAGGATCAGACGGCAAACAAAGTTTCCCGGCAAAAGAGGCGGGAATCGAGGTTGGGGATGTCATCTTAAAAATTGAAAACCAAGATGTAAAAACAGATCAGGATGTAGCCAATGCGATTCATCAAGCCGGACAAAAACAAGGATATGCGGACATTTTATGTTCGCGCAATGGACAATACCTTCAAAAACGGATTACAACCATTTATTGTCCGGAAACCCATCGTTATCGTGTTGGACTCTATGTTCGAAACGAAGCTGCCGGTGTCGGGACATTAACATTTTATGATCCCCAAACCGGGAAATACGGAGCATTAGGTCATGTGATCAACGATGCGGATACGAATCAAAAAATCGAAGTGGCCAATGGGAGTGTCATAGCTTCTTCTATCTATGCAATCGAAAAGGGTCGTCGGGGACATCCCGGAGAAAAAGTGGGTTCTTTTGTCAGCCAATCATTATTTACAGGAAACATTGAGAGAAATTCCATCTCAGGGATCTTTGGAACTATGCAAGGAAAAGTAACCAATCCTTACTTTAATGACGCTGTTTCAGTGGCCTGGGAAGCGGAGATTAAAGAAGGACCGGCAAAGATTTATACGGTGCTGGATGGTGAAAAAATCGAAGAATTTGATGTCCAAATTGAACGCGTCATGCACAATCGTACCGATAGTAAAAACATGGTTATCCGTGTTGTCGATCAGCGATTATTAGATAGAACCGGCGGGATTATCCAAGGAATGAGCGGAAGTCCCATTATCCAGGAGGGAAAAATTGTCGGAGCAGTAACTCATGTTTTTGTCAATGACGCAACTCGCGGCTATGGAGTGTTTATTCAAAACATGCTTAATGAGACAGGGTTAATCGGAAAAACGGAAGCAGCCTAATCAAAAAAGATATATTATGGAAGGTGGAAAACTCCCCACTTTCCTTTTTTTATAATATTCAAGCAGGAAGTTTATTATATATGTCGAAATAGTAAATATTTCCGGTGGAGGAAAAGTGAGAGAACTCAAGGGGGAGCAAAATATGCAAAGACCCATCCGCGTATTGGTCGCAGATGATAATCATGAACTCGTGGAAGTCCTGAAGGAGTATATTAATCGGCAAGAAGATATGCAGGTGGTTGGGGTTGCATATCATGGAAATGAGGCTTTGGAATTAATTTATCGTGATCAACCCGATGTTGTCGTTCTGGACATCATAATGCCCCATCTTGATGGTTTAGGGGTACTTGAAAGATTACAGAAAGATATTCAAAAACCTCGTGTGATCATTTTAACGGCCTTTGGACAGGAAAGTATGACCCAGCGGGCAGTTCAGTTAGGGGCTGATTACTTCGTCCTAAAACCCTTTGATTTGGATACCTTGGGCAAGAGAATACGCCAGCTTCAGGGCAGGGATCTATCCGGGTCCAATATGCCCAATGTAATACTGCCCAGCTCACCCAATCAAATACCCACTCCTTATTCCTCAACTGCTCCTTTAAGTGAAGTTGACGCGCGTAATTTGGAAGTTGAAGTAACGCGAATGATTCATCAAATGGGCGTGCCCGCACATGTTAAAGGGTATCAGTATTTGAGGGATGCCATTGTCAGCGTAGTCCAGGAAGTATCCCTCTTAGGAGCGGTTACCAAAGAATTATATCCGATGATTGCGGAGAAATACGGAACGACTGCAAGCCGAGTCGAAAGGGCGATCCGCCATGCCATTGAATTGGCTTGGGACCGGGGCAATATTGAATTTATGAATCATTTCTTTGGCTATACCATCAACGTTGATCGGGGAAAACCGACCAACTCCGAGTTTATAGCCATGGTCGCCGACAAATTACGGATGGGAAATTACCGCTAAGAATATTAAAAGATAAAAAGCAAAAAATAGAAAGCGAAATGCCTTCCTTTTGTCGCTTAGAGAGCATGACAGGAAGGCTTGCTTTCGTTTTTCTATGAGCACTTTCGAGAATATTCATAATGAACTATAAATTTATTTCTAAGTGAGTTCGCTGTATAATATATAAAAATATGTTAAGAGGTGTAACAATTGTCGCTGCTCGAAACGGATACCAAAGATAAGGATAAGATGATTGAAACCTGCCGGGCCATTTTGGAATCGTGTGATAAACCCTTTGTGTGGGAAGAGGAAGATTATAAAAAACCGTTTAATCTTTTGTTTCCGCATCCCCGGATTGAGGACGAATTGAATAAACTGTTCGAGAAATTCTCTAACAGTAAATATTTATTTGATCAAATTGAAGCAACGTGTACCTTGGATGCGGAATGGTTTGAAACGGGAACTTATGGTTTAGACCGAAATATAAATATGTATTTTAAGAGATATTCCCTTAAACCGGAATATGTTGCGGAAATCAAAACCTATTTTAATAAGCGGCTTGCCGAATTACAGGATTTATATTAATTGCGCTTTAACAGTGCAATTATTTTATTGTGGGGATTTTATTGTGGGGAGTGAATTGAAACTATGGATGTAAAAATGAGAATTGAAAACTTAAGACGATTAATGAAAGAAAATAAGATGGATGCTTATATTATTCCAACTGCAGACCCGCATCTCAGTGAGTATATCGCAGACCATTTTAAGAACAGAAAATGGATATCGGGCTTTACAGGTTCGGCAGGTACGGCCGTTATCACTCAGGAAGCGGCCGGGCTTTGGACCGATGGCCGTTACTATATTCAAGCTGAAAAAGAACTTGAGAACTCGGGAATTCGTTTGTTCAGAGCAGCCGATCTCGGCGTTCCTTCCTATACAGAATGGTTATTGACGGTTCTCAAGGAAGGAAGCTGTGTCGGCTTTGACGGCAGCGTTTTCGCAGCGAATTCGGTTAAGAAAATGGAAAGTGAGTTTAAAACTAAAGATATAACCTTAAAGATGGATCAGGACTTATGCGGAAGGCTGTGGCAAGATCGACCCGCGTTACCGGCTCAGCCGATTTTTATTCATGACGTTAAGTATGCGGGTAAGTCCAGAGTAGAAAAATTAAATCAGATCAGAGCGGAAATGAAGATTAAAGGTGCAAACTATTATCTGCTGACCACGTTAGATGATATTGCTTGGCTTCTCAATATACGGGGTGATGATATCCCGAATAATCCGGTGACCATCGCCAACGTTGCAGTGACCTTGGATAAGTGCTATCTATTCATCGAAGATTCAAAGGTTTCCAAGGCGGTTAAAGCCGAATTAATGGCGGATAAGATTATCTTTAAAGATTATCGGGAAACCGCCCAGTTTCTGCAAGAAATCGAAGACAGTGATTCGATCATGCTGGACCCTGACATGACGAATGCGTCACTTTACAATGCCATTAATCCCAAGGCATCAAAGATTGAATGTCCTAATCCTACGCAACTGCTCAAGGCTGTGAAGAATAAAACAGAGCTTGAGAATTTAAGAAACTGCGAAATTGTCGATGGCGTGGTTATGGTCAAATTTCTAAAGTGGCTGAAGAGTACTGTCGGGAAACAAAGGGTAACTGAGCTTTCAGTAGGAGAAAAGCTGGAAAAGCTGCGCAGGCAGAACGAACTTTGTGTGGGTTTAAGCTTCGATACGATTGCAGGGTATAAGGACCATGCGGCGATGATGCATTTCAAAGCAACCCCGGAAAATACCTATACTCTCAAAAACGAAGGGCTATTGCTGGTCGATTCAGGCGGGCAATACTACAATGGAACAACAGATATTACCCGGACGATTGTCCTCGGTCAGCTTACCCCGGAAGAGAAAAGAGATTATACTTTGGTGTTAAAAAGCCATATTACCCTAGCTACAGCCAAATTCCTCTATGGTACAACAGGTCCCGTCCTCGATGGATTAGCGCGGCAGCCGATTTGGAAATATGGATTGGATTATAAATGCGGAACAGGGCATGGTGTAGGATTCTTCCTAAATGTTCATGAAGGACCTCAACGACTGACCCAAAGGCCGTCGAATAGCATAGCGCTGGAGGAAGGGATGCTGATGACCAATGAGCCCGGCATCTACACCGAAGGAAAGCACGGCATTCGCACGGAAAATATGATGGCCGTTGTCAAGGATGAGGAAACGGAATACGGCCAATTCATGAAGTTTGAAACGATTACCTACTGTCCGATAGATCTTGCCGGAGTGGATGAGACATTGCTTACCGAAAGTGAATTAAAATGGCTAAATGAGTATAATAGAATGGTGTATACGAAACTTTCTCCTTATTTGAGTGCTGAAGAGAAAGAATGGCTGGTACGGGAGATCAATCTTTAAGATGCTGCTGGGAGGTTATTATGTCCGATCAAAAAAAAGATCACAAGGATTTGCGTGAGGAATGTGTACGTCAGGAGACCATTTTTCAAGGACGCTTGCTTCGATTGAATCGTGACAGCGTTCGCTTACCTAACGGCGTGGAAACAACACGGGAGGTTATTTACCATCCCGGGGCGGTAGCCATCGTAGCGCGGGAAGGAGACGAGCTGTTACTGGTGAGACAATACCGCTATGCACTTGAGCGGGAAACGTTAGAAATACCGGCCGGAAAACTTGAGCCGGGGGAAACACCTGAGGCGTGCGCCCAAAGAGAACTCCGTGAAGAGACGGGGTATCAAGGAAAATTGACTTACCTTGGGCGTTTCTATTCCACACCGGGCTTTTCGAATGAACTTATTTATCTGTTTGGGGCAGAGGATCTCGTTTGGGCTCCGCTCACCGCGGATGATGATGAGTTTTTAGGAGTGGAAAGGATGCCTTGGGAGGCAGCGATTCATAAGGCTCTGCAGGGTGAATTTCAGGATGCTAAAACAACTTTAGGTATTCTTATGCAGGCAGGTAAAACACGTGATTAAAGCTTTTGCAGATTTGCATATTCATATCGGGCAGAGTTTAGATGGGAAAGCGGTTAAAATCACGGCTTCACGTTCCTTAACGCTGCCCAATATCCTTCACTATGCACGAGAGGTGAAAGGGTTATCCATGGTAGGAATAATTGATGCCCATTCTCGCGGCGTACGCCAAGATTTTCAGACAATGATCAGTGGGGGACAGCTCAAACCCCTTGAGGGCGGGGGCTACCAATTCGCTAATCTTACGGTGATTCCGGGAATAGAGCAGGAATTAAGTCTAGGCGAAGGAAATGCCCATATGCTGGCCTATTTTCCAACGCTTGAACACATGGAGTGCTATATTCAAGCCATCAACCCCAAAGTTAAAAATTGGCAGCTGAGTTCTCAGAAGGCCTATGTCCAGGTCGAAGATTGGCTGAGTGCGGTGGCTCTGGGTGATGGAATTTGGCTGCCTGCACATGCCTTTACGCCCCATAAGGGGATCTATGGCAACTGCTGCAAATCTATGCTGGATGTCTTGCCGGGCTTGCCTCCTGCCCTGGAAATCGGCCTCAGCGCGGATCGGCAGATGGCGAAAAGCTTATCCGAACTAGAGCATGTTACGCTGTTCAGCAATTCGGATGCCCATTCATTGCCGAAAATTGCCCGTGAATACAATCTATTGGAGTTAACGGAAAGTTCGTTCACCGGATTGGCAAAATTGGTCTATCGAAAACAGGGTCAGGTCATAGCCAATTACGGACTTCCCCCCAGGGTGGGAAAATACCATCGAACCTATTGTTTGGTCTGTGAAAAAATTGTTTCCGGGGAGCCACCCTTGCTGAGCTGTCCTCAATGCGGAAGCTCAAAGGTTGTGACCGGTGTCCTGGACCGCTTGGCAAGTATCGCTGATCGTCCGCTTAGTTTTTCCTCCGATTCGCGGTATATTTACCAAGTTCCGCTCAGTGATTTACCCGGTGTTGGGCCGAAGCTGTATAAGCGTCTGCTTAACACTTTCGGTACCGAAATGGCAGTACTCCATGAGGCTAGCCGGGAGGAACTGGTGAGTCTTGCGGGCGAAAAAGTTGCCGAATGGATTTTGGGCTCGAGAACGGGAAAATTAATATTTCAGGCAGGTGGAGGAGGAGTTTATGGCCGGGTAGTGGACATACTTTCCCCCTGATGCGAATAAATCTTTACTAGGGTTGTACAAGGTTACAGCTTAGTAAAGATTTTTTTCAATTAGGGGGAAGCCATATGCGCAGGATTCTTAAGGAACATATCCGTCAATATTGGGTGATATACCTGACGTTGACGGCTGTCTATTTAGCGGGAATCGTTTTCGGAGCTATTGGAGTGAGTGCTTTGAGCGGCAAAGAAAGCAGTCAATTAACCCAATTCCTGGATACTTTGTTGGCGAATCAGCCCCAATCTTTGGATTCTGATTTTTTGATGCAGTTGGCACGTGAACAATTCATTATTATGGGCGGAATTTGGCTCTTAGGATTGACCGTAATCGGAACGCCGCTTATTTATCTGATCGTTTTTACCCGGGGATTTGTGTTTGGCTTTACGATTAGTTTTTTCATTGGGGTGAAAGGTCTTTGGGGGTTAGGTTTGATCATTATATCTGTTATACTTCCCGCTTTTGCCGGTATTCCGCTGCTTCTTTTAGGGGCCGGTTTAGCGACTATCTTTTCCTTCTTCTTGATCAAAGGAAAAATGACAGGGGAATCTTTGCGGCGCGAATTTTTTTATTATTCCCTGGCTACAATTCTGATTTCGTTAGGAGCAGTGGCTGTTGGGGTATCCCAGGGGTATTTTTCACTCCTGGGGGTAAAATTTTATAATCTTTAGTGACGCAAGAATTCATGGAGACAATCCCTAGGCGCATACGCTTTAGGGGAGGGAAGCGTATGTCGAAAAAAAGTTGGGGAGAATTTTTCTTCTATATTGCCCGTGTATTAATTCTGCTGGTCCTTCTCGCTATACTTTTACCCAAAGTTGTGAATGTCTGCAGCCTTTGGATTTCTTCGCATACTCAGGACGAACGTCTGCCCAGCGGGAACCCAATGCGAGTTGAAGATACGCTGCATCATTAAAGACAACTAAAAAAGCGCAGGAGAATCCCTTCTCAATGTAGAATGACTTAATTGATCCGATGACTAATTGCCACTAAGACGCCCACTTCCTATGTGGGAGATAAGTGGCGCTAAGTCCCTGGATAAGTCAACTAGACTTCAGAAACAAGTGCGATAGTTCCACTGGAACTATCGGGAGTCAAAACTCCACCTGAAGTAAGTTTCCTTTATAGGGGAGGGAGGCTTGATGAAAATCCAGGATTCAACTTGGATTCGCAGATATTTAACCTACCTTAATGTTGAACGCGGGCTGTCGCTTAATACGCGCCGCAGCTATGAACGGGATCTCAAAAAATTATACTCGTTTTTAAAGGTCAAATCTAAAAGTTTCGAAAACTGTGACGGTGACGATCTCTCCTTGTTCCTATTGGAAGAGAAGAAACAAGGAAGATCGGCACGGACGCTTGCCCGTTATCTTGCAACGATGAGGGGGTTTTTTTCTTTTCTCCTCTCAGAACGGGTGAGGTCAGACGATCCTACGGAGTACTTGTCAACGCCGAAGCTTGAACAAAATCTTCCGTATGTGTTGTCTGAGCAGGTAATGGACAAACTATTAGACAGTACTCCGCGAAGTATCACGCAAGATATCAAAAGAGAAAATGATATTGAGACCGGAAATAAAAGCAAAAGCCTTGCTTTAGAACTACGCGATCAGGCTATCCTCGAAATACTGTATAGCTGCGGATTGCGGGTATCCGAATTGACAGGGCTTTCCCTAAAAGACTTAACTTTAGACACGGGATACTTGCGCTGCCGCGGAAAAGGGGATAAGGAACGGATCGTTCCACTCGGGGAGCCTGCCGAACAAGCTTTGCAAAACTATCTCCATGAAGCAAGAGGACACCTTTTGGGCAGGCAAACTTCGGAGTTTCTCTTCCTCAACTCTCGCGGAGGGGAACTTTCGCGGCAAGGGGTCTGGGAAATTCTCAAAAAGCGGGCAAAAAGACAAGGCATTAAGAACAATGTCTATCCGCATTTGATGAGGCACAGCTTTGCCACGCATATGCTGGACCATGGAGCGGATCTGCGTTCTGTCCAAGAAATGCTGGGACACGTGGACATTTCAACGACTCAAATCTATACTCATGTATCACGTCAGCATTTGATTGATGTTTTTCGAAAGTCTCATCCGCGGGCAGAGTAACAGCTTAGGATAGTGAATAAAGGAGGTGAAGCTGTTTGGGAAAAAGAGCGATTATCATCGTCCTAGACAGCGTTGGTATCGGTGAAATGCCGGATGCCGCAGACTATGGCGATCAAGGGAGCAACACTCTGGGTAATATGGCCAAGGCAAGGGGAGGTTTGAATTTACCCCATTTGCAAACACTGGGATTGGGCAATATCGCTCCAATACTCGGTGTAGATCCGGTATCAGAACCTAAAGCCTGCTTCGGAAAAATGGCGGAGTTATCACCGGGCAAGGACACAACAACAGGACACTGGGAAATCGCAGGCGTTATCCTTGAAAAAGCCTTTCCTACCTTTCCGCAAGGGTTTCCGGAGACCTTTATTCAGGAGTTTGAAGGGAAAATCGGCCGCCGCGTTCTCGGAAATGAAGTAGCCTCAGGCACAGAAATTATCCAGCGCTTAGGTGAGGAACATGTGAAAACAGGTCGGCCGATCGTCTATACGTCTGCCGATTCGGTTTTTCAGATTGCCGCTCATGAAGAAGTTATTCCGCTTTCGGAACTGATGCAGATCTGTGAAACAGCTCGGAAAATGCTTGACGGTGATATGCGGGTGGGGCGTGTTATCGCTCGGCCGTTCTTGGGCGAACCCGGTCATTATTATCGGACGACGAACCGTCACGATTTGGCTATTGAGCCGCCTCATAAAATCCTTCTGGATTATGTCCAAGAGGCAGGCTTGCCGGTAATGGCGGTTGGTAAGATTAAGGATATATATTATGGGCATGGTGTCACTGATTTTGTCCTAACCAAGGGAAATCAAGAGGGGATCGATAAGACTCTCGATTATCTCAAGAAAAGTGAGCAAGGTCTTATTATGACGAATCTTGTAGACTTTGATATGTTATATGGCCACCGGAATAATGTTGAGGGGTATGCTAAGGCTTTAGAAGAATTTGATGCACGTCTGCCGGAGCTTCTGGAACAAATGCATCATGATGACCTGCTTGTGATCACAGCAGATCATGGATGTGATCCGACGACTCCGAGTACGGATCATTCTCGGGAATATGTTCCGCTTTTAGTTTGGGGTCATAATCTTAAGAGCAGCGTTAATTTAGAAATTCGGAAAAGCTTTGCAGATCTTGGACAAACGATTGCCGACTTTCTTGGAACGACTTCGCTGCCCCATGGACAGAGCTTTCTACAGGAGGTAATCCATTAACTCCATCCAAAACCTATAACTTATGTGAAGGAGGATGACAAAATGACACTAATTAAAGAATCCGAGTATACCCAAAGGCTTGCTTGGGTTCGGCATTATCTTAATGAAAATGTAAATATTCAACCGGAAATTGGAATTATCCTGGGTTCCGGGTTAGGTTCCTTTGCCGAGGTGATTGAAGAAAAAGTTATAATTCCTTATCGGGAAATTCCCCATTTCCCTATTTCTACAGTTGAAGGACATAAAGGACAACTCGTTTTTGGCAAAGTCATGGGAAAATCCATCGTGGCTATGCAGGGACGGTTCCATTATTATGAAGGCTACTCGATGCAAGAGGTGACTTTTCCGGTACGGGTTATGCAAGTTCTTGGGGTGAACGGGCTGATTGTTACAAATGCAGCCGGCGGAATTAATCCGTCCTATCGTCCCGGGGATCTGATCGTCATCAAGGATCATATCAATTTAATGGGTGCCAATCCTTTGCGGGGAGAAAATCTCACAAGCTTAGGACCGCGTTTTCCTGATCTGAGCGAAGGGTATGATTTGGAATGGCGGCAAAAGGCCTTGGCAGTGGCCGGAGAAATCGGAATTCATCCTCAAGAAGGCGTCTATGCGGCGATGAGTGGTCCAAGCTATGAGACTCCGGCTGAGATTCGCTTTCTGCGGACCATCGGAGCAGATCTTGTAGGGATGTCGACCGTTCCGGAAGTGATTATTGCGAACCAAGGCGGAATGCGAGTCCTGGGTATCTCTTGTGTGACAAACATGGCCGCGGGAATTTTGCCGCAGCGTCTCAGTCATGCCGAAGTTATGGAAACAGCGGAACGGATTGAAAAGCAGTTTGTTCGGTTTGTTCAGGCTCTCATCAGAATACTGTAGGGTGAGGTTTTCCCTTCGGCAGAATCGCATTCCTTTGTGAGAGGAGAAATAAAGTCAGATGCGGATGGTCGATCTTATCGAAAAAAAGAGAGATGGCGGAATACTGAGCCGTGAGGAGATTCGTTTCATTATTCAGGGATATGTCGAAGGACAAATCCCTGATTATCAGATGTCCGCTTGGGCTATGGCCATATACTTCCGGGGAATGGTGACAGAGGAAATTGCGGAATTAACACTTGCCATGGCTGAGAGCGGTGATGAAATAGACCTGTCGGTATTAGAAGGCCGATTTGTGGATAAACACAGTACAGGCGGTGTAGGAGACAAAACAACCCTTCTTTTGAGTCCGATGGTGGCTGCCTGTGGAGTACCTATTGCCAAAATGTCAGGCAGGGGCTTGGGTCATACCGGGGGAACGATTGATAAATTAAGCGCCATTCCCGGGTTTAAGGTCGAACTCGAGCGTGAAGAATTTTTGCGGCAAGTTAAGGATGTCGGTCTGGCTGTAATTGCGCAGTCCGGTAATATTGTTCCGGCTGACAAGATGCTTTACGCCTTAAGGGATGTTACCGGAACCGTTCCCTCTATCCCCTTGATTGCATCTTCTGTAATGAGCAAAAAAATTGCCGCAGGGGCCCAAGGCATTGTTCTTGATGTTAAATTCGGTTCGGGTGCGTTCATGTCAACTCTTGAAAATGCCCGCGAACTGGCAAAAACCATGGTGGGTATCGGCAAAACCTTAGGCCGGGATACGATTGCGGTCTTGAGCGCTATGGAACAACCTTTGGGCAACGCTATCGGCAATGCGATTGAGGTTCTTGAAGTGTGGAAGGCTCTGCAAGGGAAAGGCCCGCAGGATCTCGTTGGGCTTTGTATTGAATTGGGCGCATTGATGCTGATAGCCGGCAGAAAGGTTAATGACATCGATGAGGGCCGCGGGCAGGTTCTCGCAACGTTGGAAAACGGACAAGCCATGACCAAATTCCGTGAGTTTGTAAGGGCCCAGGGAGGAGATCTAACAGCTTTGGAACAAGGAAGCTTGCCGCTTGCGCCTCTTCGAGCAACGTATTGCGCCCCGATTTCCGGGTATGTTCAACAGATTGATGCCCGCAAGATAGGTCATCTTTCGATGGTACTGGGAGCAGGGCGTGCTGCTAAGAATAGCGAGATTGATTTGGGCGCGGGAATTTATCTGCATAAGAAACAGGGAAATTGGGTGGAAGCGGGAGAACCTGTGCTTGAGCTGTATACCTCAGCCGAGAATAAATTAGCGGAGGGTTGGAAGCTGGCCGAGAAATCTGTTTTGTTAGGCCCTGATAAACCTGTTTGTACACCGCTGATCGCCGAAGTCATTCGTTAAGTCATAGGACTGCACTTTCTTACGTATCTTTTAGGTAAGGAACCTAAGGAGTGGGAAAGATGCGTGAAAAAAAGATTTTTACATTAGCCGGGGAATTAAATACGGCGATGAGTTATGCAATTCTCGGTGATTCTGAGCGGTTTCTCAAGCATAAGCATGCCGGGAAAGCTTACCAAACGCTGAAAGAATTCGGCTGTATAACCTATCCGGTCGCCGAGGGAATAGGACGGCTTGAGGGGAGCAAAGTTTATCCGAACCTGTCAGCACTGCAGGATAAGGTGGATGTCGTTGTGCCATGCTTACGTCCTGAGAGACTGCCTGATCTTATGACAGAAGTTCAAGCGTGCGGCGCAAAAGCGGTTTGGTTCCAGGAACAAAATTGGACTCCCGAGTATCAGAAACAGGCTGATGATCTCGGTATACAAGTTGTGAGAGGATGTATTTTGAAGCACAAAATCTATCCTCGTCCCTTTGGCTTTTTTAATCCGTGCTACTGGCACGGGCTGCATTCCCCAAAAGTGCCGAAGAAAAGATAAAGGAAACTATCGGTCAAAGACGAGGGATTTCACGACTGCAAAGTACTCACGTAGGTAAACATTCGGCCGCAGATACCAAGGCGTCGGTGACGGAACCCCGACGGGATTGATGCCATTACGTCTGGCCAGAATTTTTGAACGAAACATATGGAAATCATTCGTAATCACCAGAACCGGCTCAGAAGGGTCATAACTCGGTTGTTGCTCAAGGAGCTTTCGCGAATACCTAAAATTCTCCATCGTGCTCGTCGATTTTTCTTCTTTAAGAATCCGTTCCGGTGCGATGCCATGTTCAACCAGATAACGCTGCATCGCTTCGGCTTCCGTAATCCATTCTCCCGGCCCCTGCCCGCCCGAGACGACGACCCGCATCTCTTGGTTATCCTGAAGAATCTTTAACCCCTTATCGACTCGTTCCCAAAGCGTCCATGAGAGTTGCTCCCCATTAAGGCCCGCCCCCAAAATGATCAGGTAATCGACTTGACTTGGTATGGGATCCCTAGTGTGATACAGAAGCAAACTCTCAATCACGATAAATGAAGCAAGAAGCAGCAAAACTCCTGCGCGGAGCAAGCGGCGGAGCCTTCGATAGCGATCCTTAAGGACATGCTGCTTAAGATAATTTCCCGCCAACCCCCAAAAAACCAGGGCTATTCCTAGGACTCCAGGCAGTAGAGTCCCTAGATTCAGACCTCCATTAAACCCTAAAACGCAGATCGTATCAAGAATTCCGATTATTCCTATTAAAATGCAAATCCTCGAGACGCGGTTGTTCATATGAAACGATCACCTCACCATCTCTTGGGCTTAAGTTGCTTTTTTTCAAAAGAAGATCATACTAAAATAAGTGACGGTATTAGGACCATTGTTGTATTGGAGATGACAATAAGGTGCTTGTTGGAGCACCATAATGCCATACCCCTCTGTAGCAGGAAACATCCGCTGAGGGAATCGGCAAAGGTTTTCCGGGTACGTACAATGGGAGCAAAGCGTACATCCTTCAGCGGAAAGAATGAGAGCTTTCGGAAATTCCGCCCGGAATATCTGGGCTGTTTTCTCTGTTATAGACTCATGAACAATACGTGCTTCGCGCCATCCCGCAATATCATACTTTTTCTTCAGTTGAGAAACGGAACTGAAAATAAACGCATTATCATAGGCAGCACATCTTTTTTGACATTCTTCAACCGTTCCTACGGCAGGAGGACAAGCCCAAGAAGTTCCATACATTCCGCAGGCATTTTTTTCGCACAACCTTCTGGCCTCCTGTGAAAAGATGACCTCATGAGCTTTCATAAACGCATATTCATGAATTTTTAAGTTCTCTTTTTCTTGAGCGATGAGCTTATCCAGATTTTTCATTGTATCCGCTCCCATTCGTGCATACTAAATCACGTTCATTCAATGGTTTTTTTGCTATAATAAAATTATAGTCTAAGAAAGGCAATAGATGAAGTGAATTTTTAGGAGGGTAACATTTAAGAAGGGGCGACCAAAATGAAAGTAATCTTTATCGTACCGGCCGGTGATGTTCGCCGAACGAAGGTTTATAGGGCGGGGAACAACCTCTATGGGCATACAAATTCGGTAACAGGTCCTCTTATTCTAGGTCATATCCTCAAAGATGCCGGTCACAAGGTGGAAGTTTATGAGGAACTGTATACGGATTTAGATTTTTCTGCGCTGAAAGATGCCGATGTTTATTGCTTATATACGATGACATCCAATGCGCCGCGGGCTTATTTTCTAGCGGACAAGCTCCGCCGTGAAACGAAGGCCGGGGTCATCATCGGAGGCATGCATGCTACGGTACGGCCGGAAGAAGCGGCAGAACATGCGGATCATGTCGTTGTCGGCGAAGCCGAGACGGTTATCCGCGACGTTGTGGAAGGTAAATTATCCGACAGAATTGTTCATGCATCGTGCGTTATGAATCTTGACGAAATTCCTTTTCCGGATTACTCTCTTTTAAAGACGCCCTGCGATACAGCCAATGTGATGGCCAGCCGGGGATGTCCTTTCTGTTGTTCATTCTGTACGACGTCCCGGATGTTTCACCCTTACCGCAGGCGCAGCGTGGACAGTGTTATTAAGGAACTTCGTTATTACAAGACACTTGGTTTTAAATATATGAATTTTGAAGACGATAATTTTACGGCAGACAGAGAACGCGTCAAGGAAATCTGTAATCGAATGATTGCTGAAAATCTTATTTTTAAAGAAACTTTTTTCTTTGGACGCACCGATCTTGCGAAAGATGAAGAGATGCTCAGCCTTTTGGAGCAAGCTCATCTCAACCGTGTCTTAGTGGGAATTGAATCGCTGAATCAGGAATCGTTGGATTTAATTAAGAAACATCAAAGCATTGCCGATATTGAAAATTGTGCAAAAGCGCTCCGGCGTCACAAGATTCGTTTGATTGCCAGCCTTGTCCTCGGAATTGATACGGACGGGCCGGAAGATATCAGACGGGGTGTGGATTTTGCCAAAAAAATTAATGCATATCAGCTTCAGCCGGCTATTATGACACCGTTCCCGGGAACAGCCGTTTACGAGCAGCTTGAAAAAGAGCAGCGCATGGTGACCCAAGACTGGAGTGTCTTTGATATGATGAATGTGACCTTTATACCGAAGAAAATGTCGGCCTGGGAGCTCCAGCAGGAGTTTCTCCGGGCAATACGACATTTCTATACCCTCCCGTCCTCACTTAAGATCGCAAAGACATTTGGAATTAACTTCGGACTAAGGCGATTCGGTCTGGCATTGATTATACAAATCGGAGTTTTAGGCATTAATCTGCTTTCCGCATTCAAGAAAGATACCTATCTGTACAAGCTAAGGCATCTAAATTCTAATCAAAAGCAAAAGCGGCATCATAACTGGCATCACCGGAACAGAGCTATCCTTGGAGGATAACTCTTAGAATTTTGCGCTGATGTTTCGGGCAATGGCAATCCCGCAGGCACTGGCTTGGGCGAGTCCGCGGGTGACGCCTGCGCCATCGCCGCCGGCATAGAGCCCGGAAATTTCAGTTTCAAAAGCGTTCGTGAGTTTGGGGCGGGAAGAATAAAATTTCGCTTCAACACCGTAGAGAAGTGTATGCTCCGAGGCTATTCCCGGGGTCACTCGATCTAGGGCTTGAATCATCTCGATAATGCTTTGCATTGTCGTATAGGGTAGGGCTAAACAAATATTGCCGGGAACCGCTTCTTTGAGCGTGGGTTCAATAAATCCTTCACGAATTCTTTTTTCCGTCGAGCGGCGTCCTTTGAGAATATCCCCAAAGCGTTGGACTAAGACGCTGCCATTTGATAAGTCGTTGGCAAGGCGTGAAATGGCCTTAGCATATTCGTTAGGCTTATTAAAGGGATAAGAAAAATTATGAGAGACAAGTAAAGCAAAGTTCGTATTATGGCTGCCCAGGTTTTTATCCTTAAAAGCATGGCCATTGGCTAACATGACACCGCTATGGTTTTCAATAACGACATGACCCGAGGGATTACTGCAGAAACTTCGGACAGATGTTCCTACAGAAGTTCGATAAATAAATTTTCCTTCATACAGATTTTCATTAATATCTTCCATGATTGTGTCTAAGGTTTCTATCCGGACACCGACATCGACCTGGTTGCTTGTCATTTCTAAGTTGTGCTTATTAAAAACGTGGGTAAGCCATTCGGAACCATCTCGACCCGGAACAAGAACAACATAAGGGGCACAAATCTCATGACCTTGTTCATCGATAACACCGGTTATGCGGAGATGTCCTATTTCTTCTACAGTCAATAAATCCGCAATTTCTGTTTCAAAAACCATGTCAATTTTAGTTTTTAGGTGTTCATAAATACTTTTCATGATCTCCAGATTTTGTTCGGTACCTAAATGACGGACTTGAGCCCTAAGAAGTTTTAGCCCTGCGGCTAATCCCCTGCGCTCAATTTCTTTAACCATAGGTGTTGTTGGGTCTGTGAGTTCTGCCGTTGCCCCATGGCTCAAATTAATTTCGTCAACATAATGGATAAGGTTCAAAACTTCTGAGGGTGATAAATATTCGGTCATCCACCCGCCAAATTCTGTGGTGATATTGAATTTACCGTCAGAATAAGCACCTGCTCCGCCAAAACCATTGGTAATTGAGCAGGCGGGAACACAGCCTGCGTAATCTTTTTGTTCGGTTGGTGGCGGACATTTGGAAAGCGTCTTTTTTAAGATGGGGCAATATCGTTTATGGATATTACGGCCTTTGTCTATAAGCAGGATGGAAAGATCAGGATGCAGGTTTGTTAGCTCATAAGCGGTGAAAATACCGGCGGGGCCGGCTCCGACAATAATGACATCGTAATTTTTCAAGTGTTTAACCCCCTATGATTTCACTGCTTTTGAGCAGTTAGCATTAAGCATTAAGCATTAAATCCAATTTTAATTATAACGCTTCTAAAAATAAATTACACTCGGTTAAAGTAAAACTAGACCGAGTGTTTTTTTCTTTTCTGGGAATAATACAACAAAACGATGAAATTAAATTCTCAAGGGGGATTAACAATGCGAAAAGGATTGACATTAATATTAGCCTTGGCGTTAGTCTTAGGAAATTTCGGGACCGTCCTGGCTGCGCCGTCAACTTCGCAATCGGCTGCAGCCGCTCAAGGAGCAGAATTAGAAACCGAGGCTATCAGTGCAATTTTAGTGGATGCCGAATCGGGCCGGATTCTGTATGAAAAGGAAGCCCACAAAGAGCTTGCCCCTGCCAGTGTAACAAAGCTGATGACGATGCTTGTTGCCGCAGATGCTATTGAATCGGGACGTGTTAAACTCACCGATAAGGTAACCGCAAGCGAGAATGCTTGCAGCCTCGGGGGTTCCCAGATTTATTTAGAGCCTGGTGAAACGTTTTCCCTTGAGGAAATGTTGATTTCGATAGCCGTCGGTTCAGCTAATGATGCGTGTGTTGCCGTAGCCGAGCATATCTACGGAACGCATGAAGCCTTTGTTAATGAAATGAATAAAAAAGCTCAGGAATTGGGATGTAAAAATACGCACTTTGCAAATGCCTACGGATTACCGGCTGAAGGGCACTATACGAGTGCTTATGACCTGGCATTGATGGGTCGGGAAGCCCTAAAATATCCGCTGATTAGAAAGTTAACTGCGATTAAAGAGTATGATTTACGGGACGGCAAGTTTAAGCTGTGGAATACGAATAAATTATTGTGGTGGTATGAAGGCGCAGATGGGTTTAAAACAGGATGGACAAACGAAGCAAAATATTGTCTGGCATCGACGGTAGAACGGGACGGACTTCGTCTGATTGCCGTAGTCATGGGAGTTCCGCAAGTGCGGGGCCATTTCGCCGAGTCCATGAAAATCTATAACTACGGATTTGCTAAATATGCCTATAAAGAATTTGCACCCGCAGGGCAAAAACAAGGAGTCATCACCGTCCATAAAGGAACGGAAAATGAAGTAACGGCTGTGACGGAGAAATCGCTTGGCGTAACGGTTGAAAAAGGGAAAGATAAAAATATCTGGGTCGAAACAAAGCTCAACCCAGATGTGGAAGCTCCCGTTCAGCAAGGACAACAATTAGGGGAAGTCCTGCTTTACCGGGATAATGAAGTTATAAATCGTGTGAATTTGGTTGCCGAACAGCCAATTGCCAAAGCCAGCCTATATCAACAGATGACTCGGACGTTACAAGGAGTCTTTGGGTTCTAATGGAGTAACCTGAAGGAGTTGACGAATATGGTGAAGTGCTGCCCGCTCGATTCGCGAGATCTGAACCTGGGAGAGATGGAGCTGGGCAGCAATTTCACTTTGTGTCTTATCTTCAAAGAATCGCATCATAATAACATGTTTTTCACGTTCGGGCAGTTTGTCCAGGACCTCTTTCAGGGCAATCTTTTCAAACCAGCTGGGTTCTAAGTCCTTATCTATGGGAAGCTGATCTAAGACATAGATGGGGTCGGAGTCGTCCTGGTAGAGTGTATCATGAATAGAGGTCAGACTTTGAACGGCTTCAAGAGCTGAAACGATTTCCTCACGCTCGACTCCGATCTCTTCGGAGATTTCACCGATGGTCGGTTCGCGGCCAAGAGTGGCGGAAAGTTGTTCGCGGGCGCGGTTGACCTTATAAACGAGTTCCTTATATGAACGCGGCACTTTAATCGGATGATCGTCACGCAGAAAGCGGCGGATTTCGCCGATAATCATCGGTACCGCATAGGTCGAGAATTTGACACCATAGCTGAAATCAAATTTATCAATCGCCTTAATCAAGCCGATAGTGCCGATTTGAAAGAGATCTTCAAGCTCATATCCCCGGTGCGAAAAACGCTGCACGAGGTTAAAAATCAATTTGAGATTGCAATTGACCAGCTTTTCGCGTGCTTCCTCATTGCCTTCTTGAGCCTGATGCAAAAGCTCCATCATTTCTTCATCCGAAAGCAGGGGAAAACGGGGAAGATTCATTTCCGTTAATCTTTGAATCATGTTTGCTCCCTCCTAATTTAAGGAGGGATTATTTTTGTGCAGGGTTTTGACCATGGTGACGGTTGTTCCTTGGTCTAAAACAGAGTCAACCTTTAATTCATCCATAAAGGATTGCATAAAGACAAATCCCAGCCCCATCCGTTCGGGGTCAGTGCTGTAGGCCGGCTGCATCGCCTGCTCCACATCAGAAATTCCGCACCCTTCATCACGAACCGTAATTTGCAGTTTTTCAGGATTATATTCGATTTCCAGGGTAACATTCTTTTCCGGGTTATTTTGATAGCCATGAATGATCGCATTGGAGACGGCTTCGGAGACGACAACCTTTAACTCTTCGATATCATTGAGCGAAAGATCAAGTTGCGCACCGATTGAAGCAATAAGCATGCGTGAAATACTTACATTTTCGGCAATACTAGAGAAGGTAAGCGTTAAAAAATTGTTTTTCATTGAGCATTTCCCGTCCTTCCTACATCTGTGGATTCATTTTCAAAAGGGATAATTTTGGGTAACCCGGACAGCTCCATAATTTTATAAATGTGAGGGGGGGCATGCTTGATGATGATTTTGCCACCCAATGGAAGCAGCTTTTTATATCGCCCAAGTATCACCCCTAACCCCGAACTGTCTACAAATGTGACATCGTGAAGGTCCAGGATTACGGTTCGTATGCCGCGGCGGTCAATTTCTGTATCAATGGTTTGACGCAGATTTTCTGAAGATCTCATATCGAGCTCTCCCGATAAACTCAAGGTCAATGTCTGGCGCTCTATTTTTTTATCCATGAGCAAGCCTGTCCCCCTTATCCATGTTCTCTTGGATTCAATTCGACGTTATCCAGAATTTCCCTCCCCACGGAATAGGGAAATTAAGGAAGAAAAAATGAGAATCTTTGAAGCGTGAATAAATTATGGGTTTGCGTTTAATACTAAGCAGTAACGACTAATTTAGGTTGCTTTTAAAGAGAGGAGAGGTATCAATGCCCGGGGAAAAATTAAGGCCGCCCAATGTGAACATTACCCTCGAAGAATATAAAAATTTATCAACATCGATGACGCCTAAGCCAACCGCACTTCGTAATTCGGTACGCGCTTTTTTCGTGGGAGGACTGATCTGTCTGATTGGGCAGATGATGATCAATTTGCTTGTCATAGCGGGTTTAGAAAGAACAGAGGCTTCAACAGCGACTACGGCTATTTTAATTTTCTCGGGGGCTCTTCTTACCGGACTGGGGGTTTATGATGAAATCGGCAAGTTTGCCGGAGCAGGTTCAATCATACCCGTTACCGGTTTTGCAAATTCAATTGTTGCTCCCGCTTTGGAGTTTAAACGTGAAGGATATGTTTTGGGAGTGGGAGCTCGGCTTTTTACCGTGGCCGGTCCGGTTTTAGTCTATGGGATTATGACATCAATTGTTGTTGGAATTATTTATTACTTTCTGCGTTTTTAATTGTAAGGGATTGGGGCTGAGATTGGAATGATTTATAAACGCCAAGGGAATCAAACCGTGGTTTTTGAAAATCCGCCGGTGATTCTTTCGTCCTATTCAGTCGTTGGACCGAAGGAAGGAAAAGGACCGCTGGGCAAAACATTCAGCAAAGTTTTGCCGGATAGCCTAAACGGAAATAAATCTTGGGAAGTCGCGGAAAGCAAAATGCTTGAGGCGGCAATGCAAGGAGCCCTTGAACAATCTCGTCTAAAGTCGGATGAGATTGATTATATGTTGGCCGGGGATTTGCTCAATCAAATTATTTCTTCTAATTTTGCGGCGCGGACGATGGGGTTACCGTTTATCGGACTTTATGGGGCTTGTTCAACAATGGCTTTAGGGATGGCTGTCGGTAGTATGTTGATCGATGGAGGGTTTGCCCGCAATGTTCTTGTCGGAGTTTCCAGTCATCATGATACAGCTGAGCGGCAATACCGTTCACCGACAGAACAAGGAAACCAACGAGCGATGAGTGCGCAGTGGACTGTCACCGGGGCGGGGAGTCTAGTGCTTGCCCAATCAGGGACAGGACCGCGAGTTACGGCGGCAACGATCGGACGGGTCCTCGATTTTGGCGAAAAGAATGTCAATAACATGGGAGGGGCTATGGCACCGGCGGTAGCGGATACGATCTTAAATCATATGAACGATTTAAAACGAACGCCCGCGGATTATGATCTGATTGTTTCGGGAGATCTAGGGCAGGTTGGCTTAATGCTTGCCAAAGAAGTCTTAAAACGCAGCGGTGTAGAAACAGCAAATCAATTTAACGATTGCGGGGTCATGATCTATGACTCCGGCCAGGATGTGCACGCCGGCGGTAGCGGTTGCGCCTGCTCAGCCGTTGTTTTTGCGGGTGATATTATGCAGAAGCTCAATTCTAAGCAATATAAACGGGTGCTGCTTGCCGGAAGCGGAGCCTTGCATAGCCCAACCTCTTCTTTACAGGGAGAGTCCGTCCCGGGAATCGGACATGCAATCGTGATCGAAGCATGAAAGGAGAGCAATGCGGATGTTTGAGCAGGTAATTCCGGCGTTTATTGTCGGCGGTCTGATTTGTGTGGCGGGTCAGCTTCTGATGGATTTAACAAAACCAGCCTTTACGCCGGCCCATGTTTTAGTCACCTTTGTGACAGGCGGAGCCATTTTGGGCGCGTTAGGGCTGTATGGCCCAATGGTCAAGTTTGCGGGAGCGGGAGCGAGTGTCCCACTCTCCGGATTCGGTTATTTACTGTCTAAAGGTGCGATGGAGGCTGTTGACAAAAGGGGCTTGTTAGGCGCTTTTTCCGGAGGGGTAGAAGCGGCGGCCGTTGGCATCGCAGCGGCGGTGCTCTTTGGATATCTCGTATCGATTGCCTTTACTCCTAAGGGATAGAGGGAGGAATAGCTTTGGCTGAATCTAATGAATCGAAGAATATGAGTGAAGAAAATGTAAAGGTCAGCAAGTTATATCAAGAAAATATAGACTACATGAACAAAGAACTGGGCGTGCCGGATAACTATGATATCATCCTGCGTGAAATGTCAATCGGCGGTAAGAAGGTTGCGATTTACTCGGTCAATGGTATGGTCAATACCGAGGTTTCCAGTATTATCCTCGAATCTTTAGTGGAGTTAGAACGTGCGGATTTAGTGGTCAATACCTTAACAAAATTAGTTAAGGGAAGAATTGTTAATTTACAGGTTTCCGAAGTTGAAACCATGGATAAAGTATTCTACTTTCTATTGTCCGGGCCGATGGCTATTTTCGTCGAAGGCCAGGAAAAGGCAATTATTGTTGATGTTAGAACATTTCCGGCCCGTGCTCCGCAAGAACCGGATATTGAGAAGGTTACCCGAGGGTCACGGGATGGTTTCGTGGAGACCATGGTGTTCAACACGGCCTTGATTCGCCGAAGACTGCGGGATCCAAAGCTGAGAATGAAGCTTGTCCAGGTCGGAACACGATCCAAAACAGATGTCTGTATTGCCTATATCGAAGATGTGACCAATCTAGAGCTTGTGCGGAAAATTACGGAAGAACTGCAGGGAATTGTAGTTGACGGAATTCCCATGGCTGAAAAAAGTATTGAAGAATTCATCTTAGGCAGTAAGTTTTGGAATCCGTATCCCCGTGTAAGGTACACGGAAAGACCGGATGTAGCGGCTACCCATCTCCTCGAGGGACACGTGATTCTAATTGTGGATACCTCACCATCCGTTATTATCGCACCTGTAACCATTTGGCACCATCTGCAACATGCCGAAGAATATCGGCAAGAACCGATTGTAGGTGCTTATCTGCGTTTAGTTCGGTTTTTGGGAATTTTTGTATCTGTCTTTTTATTGCCCTTGTGGTTAGCTGCGGCCTTAAATCCAAACGTTCTTCCGGAATGGCTTCAATGGCTGGGAATTTCTGAACCGGGTAAGGTTGGGCTTTTGCCGCAAATTCTGGTTGCGGAATTTGGTGTGGATTTGCTGAGAATGGCCGCGATTCATATTCCGTCGCCGCTTTCCACTGCCTTAGGATTAGTTGCAACATTTATGCTGGGAGATATCGCGATTAAGGTTGGACTATTTACACCGGAAATCGTTTTGTATATAGCGATTGTTTCCGTAGGTACCTTTGCGACCCCGAGTTATGAACTTGGCCAAGCCAATCGTTTGGCCAGGCTGTTTTTAGTGATTGCGACGTTTATCGGAAACTTTATTGGTTTCGGAATTGGCATTCTTGCAGTGTTTATATTGCTGGTACGGACAAAATCGTTTGGTATCCCATACCTTTGGCCGGTTTTCCCATTTGACGGGAAGGCCATAGGAAAGGCTCTTTTCCGCTCGCCGGTAACCCTTCAAAATACGAGACCGAGTATTTTGAAACCGCAAGATGAAACACGGCAACCGAAAAAACAAGGAAAATAGGGGGTTATTGAGCTTGAAGCTTGGTTATCCACGTGCGCTAACCTATTATGATTATTATCCGTTTTGGGCAGGATTTTTACAAGAATTGGATATCGAACTCGTGAGTACGCCTCCGACCAATCAGACCATGATGGAAATCGGCTTGAAAAAGGCACCGGCAGATACGTGTTTGCCGGTCAAGATTTTAGTCGGTCATCTTAATTCATTATCCAATGTGGATGCAGTTTTTCTGCCGCGTTTAGTCAGTATGGAAAAAAACACGTACCTCTGTCCAAAAATGTTGGGGATTCCCGAAAGCCTGCTTGGAACAATCCCTGCCGGACTGGAAGTAGTCACCGTAGACATCAATCGGCGGGCCGGGGTTCATCAAGCCCACAAGAGCTTGATTCAATGGGGTAAAGGCTTGGGTAAAAATAAACATCAGGTTCTGCGCGCTTATGCCGAAGGAGAGCGTTGGCTTAAAACGTATCAAGACATGCGTAAACAAGGTTGGGGCTTTGAAGAAAGCATGGAGTGTTTTGAAAATCTTGCCGAGTCCGGTAAGCTCGAAAATCTGGGACTTACTCCGCGTCAGGTGCAAACGGTTGTCCAAGAATCAGACGAATATCGGCCGACGATTGCGCTTCTCGGGCATAGCTATTTGACGTATGAATCATATGCTAATCTTAATCTTCTCTCCAAAATAGCCCGCAAGGCAAATCTGAGGGTGGTTGAAAATGTTCCCTTAGAAATTACGCAAGAAGAGCAGAAACATCTTCGCAAAAGCATTTTTTGGAGCCATGCTCGGAAAATTTATGGGGCCGGAGAGTCTTACCTTGAAGACCCGAAGGTCGATGGAATCATTTACCTTTCGTGCTTTGGCTGCGGGACGGATTCATTAACGAATGATCTTCTTGCACGACGATCAAGAGCCGAACAAAAACCTTATTTGGTCCTTACACTTGATGAACATACCGGTGAAGCGGGCTTGGTTACCCGCTTAGAGGCATTTCTGGATATGCTGGAGAGGAGAGTCGGTCATGAAGGTCACCTTCCCGCACATGGGGAATTCGTGGATTGTCATTCAAGCCCTGTTTGAATCCTTGAACATAGAATTTGCGGTTGCACCATTTAATAGCAAACAAACGTTAAATATTGGGACGAAACTCGCGCCGGAATCGGCCTGTTTGCCCCTTAAGCTTAATTTGGGAAACTATGTGGAAGCAGCGGATATGGGGGCGGATACGGTAGTTATTACCGCCGGAAAAGGCCCTTGCCGTTTTGGATATTATGGTGAAAGCGAACGGCAAATTCTTAAAGATGCGGGATTTAATTATGAATTCATTCTGCTGGAACCCCCTGAGGGACGCTTATTAGGATTGCTGGAGCGGATTCGCTATCTAGCGGGAGCGCATAACTCATGGACTAAAATACTAAGCGCCGCTATGTTTGCCTATCGTAAATCAGTGGCCATGGATCGGATTGAAATGCTTAT
Source organism: Desulfitobacterium sp. (assembly GCF_034927245.1). Lineage (GTDB taxonomy): Bacteria > Bacillota > Desulfitobacteriia > Desulfitobacteriales > Desulfitobacteriaceae > Desulfitobacterium_A. The sequence goes on along the minus strand of NZ_JAYFQK010000050.1, from coordinate 68,349 downwards.
TCACGGATTTCGTCCACACGCCCAAAATCCGCATGAAGCCAATGGGCTGTATGAGGAAGCCAAAAAAAGACTTGTGTTGGCGATGACTGATGAAGGCATTGAAGGGGTTGTTCGGTGGCTCCAAGCAAGGATTCAGGAAAAGCAAGCCGAGCATCCGGAAAGTCTGGAAATTCAACCTTTAAGAATTGCCGTGATCGGGGAAATCTATACGCTTTTGGAGCCGTTTAGCTCCTGTGACATAGAAAAAGAGCTGGGAAACTTAGGAACATATGTTGATCGCTCGATCTATCTATCCGGTTGGGTCGGACAACATGTTTTTCAAGGTTTTAAGCAGGGATGTCGTCCTTTGAAACCTTATTATCGTTTAGCCAAACCCTATTTAAACCATTTCGTAGGCGGTCACGGAATTGAAACCATAGGCTCAGCGGTTCATTTTGCACGCCGGGGATATGATGGAATCATTCAGATTCTACCTTTGGGGTGTATGCCGGAAATCGTAGCTTCGAGCATTCTTCCGCAGATTCAAGAAGACTATAATCTTCCTATAATGACGTTAACCTTTGATGAACATACAGGACAGGCAGGGATTCAGACCCGTTTAGAGGCTTTTGTTGATCTGCTTGAACGATCTCGTCATAAAGAACAAGGATCAAATCTAGGAGGGCCGATACGTGCATACTCATAACTATTTCTTAGGTGTAGATGTTGGCTCAGTCAGCACCAATATTGTGCTGCTGAGGGATGATAATACTGTAGCCGAGGCAATGTATCTTCGAACTCAGGGGCGCCCGATGCAAACCATTCAAGAAGGTCTAAAGCTTCTGCGTGAAAAAATAGGAAAATCGGCCCAGATCATCGGTGTGGGGACGACAGGAAGCGCCCGTCAACTTGCGGCAACCTTATTGGGTGCGGATGTTGTCAAAAATGAAATCACGGCACATGCCGTAGCGGCTTCCCGAGAATATCCCGGGGTGAAAACGATCTTGGAAATCGGCGGACAGGACTCCAAAATTATTATTCTGCGTGACGGTGTTGTAGTTGATTTTGCGATGAATACGGTCTGTGCTGCCGGAACAGGTTCATTTTTGGATCAGCAAGCGGCACGACTCGGAATTCCGATTGAAGAATTCGGGCCGATTGCCTTACATGCCCAACACCCGGTGAGAATCGCCGGCCGCTGTTCCGTCTTTGCAGAATCGGATATGATCCACAAACAACAGTTAGGACATCCTTTGCCCGACATTCTCGCGGGGCTATGTCAAGCGATGGTACGCAACTACTTAAATAACGTGGGAAAAAATAAAGAAATCCTGGGTCCGATTCTTTTTCAAGGGGGAGTTGCGGCTAACCCCGGAATCTGCCGGGCCTTTGAAAAAGAACTTGGCCAAGAAGTGATTGTACCTCCCCATTTTTCAGTGATGGGGGCCTTGGGCGCGGCTTATCTTGCCCAAGAAAAGGCCGCTCAAAAGAAAAGCTATACCAGTAAATTCCGGGGCCTTCAACTTACGGATACCCTTTTTGAAGCGCGCAGTTTCGACTGCAGCGGCTGTGCCAATCACTGTGAAGTTGTAGAAATAAGGCAGGAGAATCAGGCTCTGGCGCGTTGGGGGGACCGCTGCGGAAAATGGTCAAGCACAATCACCGAAAAACGCGATGCTAAAGGTGCAGAAAAAGCTGCCGCATCAAATTCTTAATTTATTCCGGGAGCTTTTTCAATGGGCGAACAAAGATGAGGTCCAATGAAACGAGAACAAGTATTGCGATTAGGACGGCTTCCAGGCCGTGCTCAGAGCAGCTTCTGGAATACTGCATAACAGGCAAATAAACGGGAGAATAGGGAGGAAGATTCTCGGGATAAACAACAGGTGCAGGCATATTCGGATAAGGACGGCCGGAATAGGCTTGGGGCACTGAAGCAGCATGATAAGGGGCGGTATAAGAATAAGAAGCAGGTACGCGATAAGAAGCAGTTGTAGGATAAGAAGCGGGTGCAGGATAAGAAGCAGGAGATGGAACGGAAGAAGGAGGAGGATAGGAACCATATGATCGTCGTAAATTCTGGTTATAGTAGGTAGGACGAGGGTAGGATGGAGCCCTTGGTCCAAAGATTCCAGAAGACATAAGCGAGTTTCCTCCTTTGATGTCGTGCGTAAAATTCGTACAAAGAAGAGGCAGAGGGGCCGTGTATTGATGACACGGCCCTATAATTATTGGGAGTCGGAAGGTGAGGCGATTTGTTCCTCTGTTGTGCTCCATGGTCTGTGAAAGAGCTTGATGGGTTGATATTCCGGCGCCCAAGCCTCATTTTCAAAGGAGGCTTCAGGACCAGTGTAAAGGTTTTGACTCCGGTGAAACTTGCCGAACAGAGTTGAACTCTGGGTTTCATAAGAATAATTTTGTTCAAGTGCATTGTTTACGTTTTCTATCATTTCCGCAGGAATGTCTTGCTCTAAGCTTGGGGTATTTATAATTGGTGTCGGCTCTTCAGCTCGTAAATTTATAAAGGGTAATTTCTTTAGGAAAAACATTGTAATCCCTCCTTTGACACCTATTTACTGGTATTATATTCCACCGGCAAAGGGGTGTTACAAAATATACCAAAGCCATTTCCAAAAACTAACGATACTTATATGGGTATAAATAGGTTTAGATTGTCGAAGCTATTGGTGATATTTTATTGATCGGAGTTGAGACAGCATGTCCAAAGACAAAAATAAAGCGAGTTTACAGGAGTTCTTCAAAGTATATGGATTTATTGCCATTTTAGGTTTTGGGCTGGGCGTAGGACTCGTCTTTTTGATTCTGTTTTTGGGCGGACAAGGTCAACTGAAAGGAAATGTCTCAGGGAATATATCACGGTCTCAAATCTTCAATCAAACGGGTAGGAATTCAGAAGTTTCTCAGCAGAATTTAGCAAATCAAACAGGAGAAGAAAATAGCGCGGCTATTTATCGTGATAAGCTCGATGGTTCAAGCCTTACTTTTCTTTTAATTGGGATGGATAATCGGCCGGAGGATGTCACTTTAAGCAATACGGATTCTTTATTTGTTGCCCGCATTGATCAAATCCATAAAAAAATGATTTTGCTCAGTATTCCTCGGGATACTCAAGTCAATTTGGAAGGAAAGGGAATTCAAAAGATTAATGCTATTGCCCGCCTGCAAAAGGGGTTTTCCTCAACCCAAAAGTATATTGAAACAATGATCGGTTTTCCGATTGATGGTTATGTCGCGACAAACTTTAATGGCTTTAAAAGTATCATTGACAGTTTGGGTGGGGTAACTTTAAGCGTTGAGAAGGATATGCATTATGATACAGGAGACAATCAAGACCGCTATATCGATTTAAAAAAAGGAACCCAACGCCTTAATGGGAGCCAGGCCCTTCAATATGCGCGTTTTCGCAACGATGAAATGGGGGACATTACGAGAACAATCCGTCAGCAGGCAGTCATGAAAGCTATGGTTAAGGAAGCGGTGAATATTAAAAATTTGCCCAAGCTTCCCTTTGTTATTCCCAAAGTGTATCAAGCCGTGGAGACAGACCTAAGCATAGGTCAGATATGGTCCCTCGCGACCTTATTGAAAAAAACGGAAGATTATCAGATAATAACTCAGACCCTTCCCGGAAAATTTTCGACCGAAAAGGGAATAAGTTACTGGAAGGTCAATTCTGATGATGCTAAAAAAGTAGTTACGCAATTATTTATGGATGGAAAAACGACCTCATATTTCACGCAAAATGCAAATCAGACTTTTTCCGCAAAGCCTTCTTCAACAAATCCTTCTCCGACAAAGCCTTCTTCATCAAAGGCCTCCTCCGTTTCGCCTAATTCGTCAACTCCGAAAAATCAAAACGAAAACCCTGTAAAAAAAGAAGCCGGCAATAGCGTGACAGAGCAAAATGCCCGTTCGGAAAAAGAGGCTGAGGAAAATTTAGCTGAAGGAAATCTAAATCAAGGGATTCAATTTGAGGTCATTAAAAATGAGAAGTAAAAGTATCTCTATAAATCTATAAAAATGTTTGATATAATGTAATTTAGTCTCTGGACATACGAAGCTTGCTTGCCTTGCAAGCTTGTCCTCTGTGGGGATAAGTCAACTAAACTTCAGAGGGAGTCAAAACTCCACCTGAAGTAAGTTTCCTTTATAAGCCCATAATGTCATTGATTTTACTATATTTGTATAAATTCGATCTATTTCGCAAATTAACCTTTAATATTACATAATATAATGTTAAAATGTGAAATGTGGTTCAAATAAAAATAGATAATAGATAATTAAGGGGGAGTGATTTGATTGCCAGATAATCTTATGCTCGGTGGGTTAATTTCCATTGTGTTGTTAGTATTAGTCCTTCCTTTCACGGTAAAAAAAGTGGAACATAACCTCGAAATATTTCTATTTGTTATGGGTTTAGCGTCGGTACTGATATCACAGTCGTTAAGTACCGGACTGGTATTAAAAGCTTTAGAAGAACCGATTATGATTACAATCGCCGTATTTGCTTTCGGTGTACTTTTTAAAGTTTTCAAAGTGCAGATCAACACGGCTATTCAATCTATTCAGAACCACATACCGGCTAAAATACTTATGTTTCTGATCGTTGTTATTTTAGGCATTATTTCAAGTGTAATTACAGCGATTATCGCTGCCCTACTCCTCGTCGAAATCATTTATAATTTGAAGATGGATCGCAAAAACGAAGTTAATCTTACAATTATTAGTTGTTTCTCGATTGGCTTAGGAGCTGCCTTAACTCCAATCGGTGAGCCTCTGGCTACGATCGTCATATCGAAACTCAATGCTGACTTCTGGTATTTGTTCGTAAATTTTGGGGAATTTATTATTCCTGCGATTATCGGCCTGGGAATTTTGGCTGCCTTCCTTATCCGGCCTGATCAACAATCCGGTCTTGGTTTAGAGGGTGATCAACAGGAAGAAAGCTATAAAGAAGTTTTTTTTCGTGCCTTTAAAATCTATCTTTTTGTCATGGCTTTAACATTTTTAGGTACAGGCTTAAAACCAATTATCGATAAATTCATTCTTGGCTTGCCCAGTCAGCTCTTATATTGGATCAATATGATTTCAGCGATATTGGATAATGCGACTCTAGCTGCCGCCGAAATCAGCGATAAGATGTCCTTAGAACAAATCCGGGCTATTTTAATGGGCCTTTTAATTAGCGGCGGAATGTTGATCCCCGGTAATATCCCCAATATTATTTCCGCAAGCAAACTTAATATTGAGAGTAAAGAATGGGCAAAATTGGGTGTTCCCCTTGGTTTAATTATCATGTTAGTTTTCTTTGTCGCCATTTTCTTTGTTCTATAGGAGATTGTTCAAAAGACAGATGTTTGCAAAGTAGAACATCTGTCTTTTATTGCACCAACGGATTTAGCTTGTTATTTCTTGTAAACTAAGATATAATTTTTAAGGTCCTTTAGGAAAATATGATGGAGGTTTTTTATTAAATGGAACAGTTATTTGAAAAGATTAAAGAATATTTACATATGGAGACAGAAATCCCTTTCGATGAATTCTCAGATTATCATAAACAAGTCACTCAAGCGCTCAATGAAGGCTTTGAGGACATGAATCAAGAAATGCGCCTTAAAGCACGTTATGTCTGTTCGATTGTTCAAGCTAATGCTGATTCCCGGGCCAAACGGAGTAAGAAAAATGCTAAAGGCTATAAAAAAATCAGTGCTAAATCGGGTTTCTGGATGGATGCAATCAATTATCGCTTAATTAAGGACGGAATGACTCAAGCTGAGATTGACAGCAAGACAGAGGAGATTAACGAAGCAATTTAATGGTTTAAAACCCAGATGATACCGAAGCTGCCCAAATAGGCGGCTTTTTTTTACTAACTGAAAGTAATCACAAAACTTTGCTTAGTTACAAAAGGTAATGATATAATTTATTATTATTATCCGATAATTCACAGTGTACAATTTCGAAGAGTTAAGGATGAAGGCAAATGATTTTGATTCTTGCCCATCGGCAAATGGATTTTGATGCTTTAGCATCAATGGTTGCTGCCAAAGTAATATATCCCAATAGTATTTTGGGGGTTGAGGGTAAACCGAATTCGTATGTTCAGGATTATATTACCTTAGCTAAAGATAACCTGCCCTTTATAAAACTTAAGGATGTTTCTTGGTCACAGGTAAGCAAGGTAGTTTTAGTGGATACCCATGATTTCAGCCGGGCAGCGGGGCTGAAGGAAGTGGAAGCGCTCAAGCAGATGGAAGCCGTAGAAGTGGAAATCTACGATCATCATCCCTATTCCGAACCGATAAAACCGGGAATGCATATTGAACATACGGGTGCGTGTACAACAATTCTCGTGGAGCAAATCCGGAATAATAAAATCCCGCTCAGCAGTTTTGAAGCAACACTGCTGGCTTTGGGAATATATGAAGATACCGGGAGTCTCCTTTTTGACAGTACAACGGTTCGAGATGTGAAAGCTGTTGCCTTTCTATTGGAACAGGGTGCGAACTTAAGTGTCGTTTCCAATTATTTGCGCAAACCATTAACAGATGAGCAAAAAGCTTTACTCCATGAATTGTCGGATCACGGTCAAACCGAATGGTTTGGGGGGGTGTCCGTATACATCTCTTCCGCGGTCAGCACGGATTATATTGGGGGGTTAGCTTTGCTTGCCCATCGTGTCGGCGAAATGGAAGAGGCCGAGACCCTCTTTCTCGTGGTGGGAATGGAGAATCGGGTTTACGTTATTGGTCGTTCACGGGGCAGGGGATTACCGGTTAACCATATTGCCCAGGCTTTTGGGGGTGCCGGTCATGAAAAAGCAGCCTCGGCAACATTAAAAAATACAACGGTCCAAGAGACGGTTGATAAGCTTCGACAAGAGATTAAGCAACGCGTACGAAGCCCTCATTTAGTCCGCGACATCATGAGTTATCCCGTTAAAACGGTGACGCCGGAGACAAAGCTCGAAGAAGTACAGCAAATTCTTCTTCGCTATGGCCATACGGGTGTTCCCGTTGTTAAAGAGGACAAGCTTGTTGGAATTATTTCACGCCGCGATGTGGAGAAAGGCCTTAAACACGGGCTGGCCCATGCACCTGTTAAAGGGTTTATGACGAAAGACGTTGTGACAGTAGATGGCGGTGCAGGGTGGGAAGAAGTCCAACGTTTAATGGTTCAGCGGGACATCGGCCGTATCCCGGTCTTAGAAAATAATCAACTGGTTGGGATTGTCTCACGTTCTGACGTTTTGCGTTTAATTCATGGGGGCTCTGTTCCGACAGAGACTAAATTGACACGTGACCGAAGCCTGGCCATGCGCCAAGATATCCTAAATCTCTTAGAGAATTTACCGGAAAAGACGCGAAATTTATTAAGGGCCGGCCAAAAGGTTGCCGATAATTTAGGATTTTCCGTTTATATTATCGGGGGATTTGTTCGGGATCTTCTTCTGCTGACGCCTACACAGGATTTGGATTTCGTGGTCGAGGGAAGCGGGCATATTTTCGTTCAATCCCTTTTTCACGAATTGGGCAGCGGGCAATTAACGCTCCATGAACAATTCGGAACCGCTCGAATTGAATTCCCCGATGGAACCCATTTAGATGTCGCAGGGACGCGCTGGGAATATTACGAATATCCGGGGGCTTTGCCGCAGGTCGAAGAGTCGCGGTTAAAGGATGATTTATTCCGGCGGGATTTTACGATCAATGCAATGGCCTTGGCGATCAATTCGGAACATTATGGTGAGCTCGTCGATTTTTACGGGGGTTTGCGGGATCTTAAACAAGGGCAGATCCGTTTTATTCATCAGCTTAGCTTTATTGAGGACCCGACACGCATTTTACGGGCGGTTCGCTTTGCCGAACGCTATCGTTTTCAAATATCAAAGGAGACACTGGAGGGTGTGGCAACAGCTCTTAAAGCCGGCGTTTTAAAGAAAGTCAGTACAGAACGTTTTACGCAGGAGTTACTCCTGATGCTGCGTGAAAAGCAGTTTCCGAAAATGGGAAAGTGTTTGGTCGAATTGGGGGTTCTTGAAGAATGGTTTGGCGAGAAATTGCCTTGGAATTTTTCAAGCGTTGCCGAGAATGAGAATCTTTCGCTTGAAGAAAGGTGGCTTATTTCGGTTTCCGCGTTTAATACTCACCAGATTGAGGTTGCCTTGACCTTAAAGTTAACAAAGGAACTGAGAAAAGAAACGGTAAAATATATGGAAATCAAAGCCGTACTTGATGATCAGCCTTCCTTAACGATGGAGGTCTTGGATCAACAGCTGACCGGGGTTTCAAGGGAAATAAGGAATGTGTTAAGCTTGGATTCTGTTTACCAAAAAGCCGTTACAAATTATGAAGCTGCGGCAGCTCAGCTAAAACTTACAGTAAACGGCAAGGCCCTTCAAAAGCTCGGGGTACCCAAAGGACCGGAAATCGGGAATATCCTGAGGAAGGTACGCTTAGCCTGGCTTGAACAAAGAATTAAAACTCCGGAGGAAGAGAATGAATTCGTGCTCCGGCTCGTGGAGCAAAGGAGGATGTAAATGTCAGGGTTAAATTTAACGACAATTATTGCAAATGTACCGGCCTTACTCATAGGATTTGCTTTTCACGAGTTTGCCCATGCTTACGTTGCCGACCGGTTAGGTGATCCGACTCCCCGCAGCCAAGGGCGGCTTACCTTGAACCCTTTTGTTCATTTAGACCCGTTCGGGGCTTTAATGGCCGTATTTTTCCAGTTCGGCTGGGCCAAACCGGTTATAACTCATCCTCAGTATTTTAGAGGGAATCCGACTCGGGGCCACATGCTGGTTTCCCTTGCCGGACCCTTGATGAATTTAGTGCTTGCTTTTATAGCAATGGTCATCTGGGTTTTATCTCTCTCTTTGTTCGGAAATTCCAGTTGGATGCAGATGGTTTCAATGATTTTAAGAGCGCTTGTGATTATGAATTTAGGCCTAGGAATTTTTAACTTGCTGCCGATTCCGCCTTTAGACGGGTTTGCTATCTTAAGATGGGTTGTGCCCGGCCGCTATGCTCATATCCTTCAAGTCGTCGAGACTTATGGCATGATCATTCTGATGCTTGTTCTTTTTACCAATATTTTAAATACCGTTCTTTACCCACTGATGCGTGGACTGTTTATCTTATATCAAAAGGGAGCAATTGCGCTTTTGACTCCGTTTATGGGTTCGTAACATGAAAAAAGAAGTTCTTGCAAAACCCGGTCCCTATATTGAATTACCGGCCTTTCAGGGTCCGCTGGATTTGCTGCTCCATTTAATTCAACAGGAAAAGATTGATATATATGATATTCCAATTGCCAAGATAGCGGATCAATTTATTGACGCCGTACGCCAAATGGATGATTTAGATATGGAAGTTACAAGTGAATTTCTTGTATTAGCGGCTCAACTTCTTTATATCAAGTCCCGTTATCTTTTACCGAAGCTTCCCAAAGAGGAGGCTGAGGGGGAAGCAGAGGATCCCCGCCAGGAATTAGTGGAACGCTTGATTGCTTATCGCTCCTTTAAGGAAGCTGCCCTGATCCTTGGAGAGTTAGAGGTTTCCTCCGGTAAAAAGTATTTCCGAACAGTAGATATTAACGAGATCCGCAGTCAATTCAAGGAAGAGGGAGACCCTCTCGAAGGTGTGGCTTTTACGGATTTATGGGAAGCTTTCAGTCATGTTATTGTGCGAGCTGAGCAAGGCGTAGAGACGAAAACGGTTGAACCGGATGAGATATCGATTGATAAAATGATGGACGATGTGTTACGGCGGGTGATTCTCCATCCGCATGGGACTCGCTTTAGTCAACTGATTCGAGGCAATTCACGAATGGAAGTGATTATGTCGTTTTTAGCATTATTGGAGCTTCTGAAAGAGGGGAAAATTCGCTGTGAACAAAGTGCTCCTCAACAGGATATTCATTTGTTGCCAACGGAAAAAGCGTGGGAATTCACTGAAGGAGAGTAGAGAATGTTGTTTCGGGAAACAGAAATTGCGGGGCTGGAAGCTTTATTGCTTGTGGCCGGTGAGCCTTTAACGATTGAACATCTTGCGAACATCCTGGATTTGAATTCCCCCGACATATTAGAACTGCTGTCCGAGCTTCGGCAGCGGTATTCGAGCCCTGCCTGCGGATTTATGATTTTTGAAGTTAATGGCGGTTTTAAGCTGGGAACCAAACCGGAGATGTCCCATTATATTGAAACCCTCTATCACCAACCGACTCAGGGATTATCAGGGGCGGCGCTTGAGGTTCTGGCCATCATAGCCTATAAGCAGCCTGTAACCAAGGGCGAAATTGACTTTTTGCGCGGGGTCCAATCGGATCGCGCATTGGCAACTTTAGTCGAAAAAGGCTTAACAAAGGAAATAGGACGTAAAGAAGGCCCCGGACGCCCGATCCTTTATGGAACAACGGAGCAGTTTTTACTCCATTTTGGACTTAAGTCGCTGAAGAATTTGCCGGAACTGGATTTTGAGAAGATGAGGGAAGAGGCAAGAGAAGAGTTAGATGAAGAATTAGATAAAGAGTAAGGAGTAAAGACTAAGGACTAAAGACTAAAGACTAAGGGGTAAAAACGAAGATGGAAGAGACGAAGATCGAAAAACTCATTGTCTTAGGAACCGGACATGCACTAACGACAAAGTGTTATAATACATGTTTTGCCCTAGCGGAAGAAAATAAATATATCTTAGTGGATACAGGCGGCGGCAATGGAATATTAGGGATACTGGAAAAGGCGGATATTCCTTTTTCTAAGATTCACAATGTCTTTATTACGCATAGGCATACTGATCATGTTTTAGGTGTTCTCTGGATTATTCGCAAAATATCGGGGCTTATCCGCTCGGGCAAATATGAGGGAAATCTTAATTTCTACGGTCATGCCGAGTTAATTCAGAATATCCAAACGCTTATGGAAGTCACCCTCGATACGAATATTCTTCAAATGATCGGGAAAAGGATCATGCTTATCCCTGTTGCCGATGGCCAAAAAGAAAGCCTGGATGGTTTAGATTTTACTTTTTATGATATCCATTCCACGAAGGCTAAACAATTCGGTTTTACGGTTAAATTGAAAAACGGAAAGACTTTAACCTGTATGGGAGATGAACCGTATAATCCCTTATGCCGGAAATATGTAGAGAATAGTGACTGGCTATTGGGAGAGGCTTTTTGCCTTTATCGTGACCGTGAAATATATAAACCTTATGAAAAACATCACAGTACTGTTAAGGATACTTGCGAACTCGCCGCACAACTTAATATTAAGAATTTGGTTCTATGGCATACTGAAGATCAAAATATCTTAGATCGGCAGAAATTATATATCGCGGAGGGAAAGAGATATTATAGCGGGAACTTATATGTTCCCAACGATCTTGATGTGCTTGTCTTGTAGTGTCCACTTAGTAAATTTTGTATATTATTCAAACCCGCCGGAAATCCTAGCATTTTAGGAGTGAAATATCTTTTAGCGTTCGGGGGGATATGCGTGCGGATTCTGGCGCTTCTACTCGCCGGTTTACTGGGATCAGTCATAATCTTTTTCATTCGGGCAACGGTGGATTTTTATTATCGCCGGCTGGAAGAAAAGGATCATTTGGAAATCCATTTGTCTGCCATCGGCGGTCTATGGAAATTTAAGTTCCAAATCCCAACGGCTCGGCTTATGTGGGAAAAAGGGCCTGAATTCGAAATATCGGGAGAAGCTAAAACTGAAACAGGTGAAGAACAGGATACAAAACTCGACATCCGTTTCCGTTTCTTTTGGAGACATTACTTTTATCATCTCTGGCCAAGAATTCCAAGCATTTTGACTCGGCTTAATCAGGTTAAAGTTAAGTTATATAAGGGGATTCATTGTACTTTCCTCGATTGGAGGGTTAATATCGGCTGTAAAGATGCCGCCTATACGGCGCTTGCAGCCGGAAGTATCTGGAGTATGTTGGGCTATTCCTTAGCGAAGCTCTATTGTCAAGTCACAATAGATGTTGATCAACCCCATCTTTCGGTGGTTCCTAATTTTAGGCAGCCTGGGTTTTCTTGTGAGTGCCGTTGTGTTTTTAAACTGCGAATCGGACATATAATGATCGCCGGTTTGGACTTATTGCGATTATTAATGCACGAAAAAAGGATGCTTTAACAGCATCCTTTTTCTATAGCGTGCCACGCATGGCGATTAATTGAATTTCTTAATCTTTGATATTCCACGCTTTTTTAATGTGGCTTAATAAATCAGAGGGATTAACATCGGTGTGGCAATCGACACAATCCATCTTGCCTCTGGCGTTTTCTAAGGATTTGCCTTTACCGTGACAGGACATACACTCATTCCAGGATTCGGGTTGTTTATAGACGGGTACAAACTTCTTTTCATGCCATGCATTTAAGATTTCAACGGTTTTAGCGGCAACATCTGCGGTCACCCTGCCGCAGCGTTCGCTGCGTTGTTTCCCTTCGGCTTTAAAACCCGAAACATCGCACCATTTAGCAACTGAAACGTGGCAAAGGGGAGAGCCGGATATACTGCTGGGAAGCGCGCCCTTGACACGAGCCTTATCATCGGGGGGCAAATACGTGGGAAAACTATAGTCTGTGTACCAACCGAGAATTTCGGCCACAACTGACATCATATCTTCTTGCTTAGGCCCGACGATAAAACCAAGCGCCGTATTGGCACCACAGAGTGCACCGCATAATGTCCCCCAGCCTGCACCGCCGCCTTCGCCCCAGGCGAGGATTTCCATAGGAATCATCGTATAAGGATAACCGATTTTGTCCTGAAGCTGTTTAATAATAGCGTAAAAGACTCCATAGGAACATTTGCGTGCATAGTAACCCTCATAAGCCAAAGCCTTAGTTGCTTCCGGATCAAGGGGAGTGTACGGCCATGGCAGGCCCATCGGTTCGTTGGTGCTTGTTGGGTCTGTCGGGCTTGCTATGGCGACATTTTGGTCAAAAGGTGCAAGAACACCGGCTCCGACGGCCACTGCCCCGGCGGTTAATAAACCGCCTCGTAGAAATTTTCTCCTTGAAAGCTCTTTTCCTTCATCAGACATTTTTAAGTTCCTCCCTTTCTCTTATTTTTGTCACGTTAAAGTTTTACAATTTTCCCGCCGCTCGGGGTCAACAAATGAACGGCACAGGCTAAACAAGGGTCAAAGGAACGGATCACGCGAACTAAATTTATTGGATTATCTGGGTTGACTTCAGTATCAATCAGAGCTTGTTCAATGGGACCCGGAACTCCGTTCTCATCGCGCGGAGAGGCATTCCAGGTTGTAGGAACAACCATTTGGTAGTTTTTGATTTTATGATCTTCAATTTTTACCCAATGACCCAGTGCCCCTCGGGGCGCTTCGTTCAAACCCACCCCTTGTCCCGATTCAATAGGTTCCCAAGAAGAGGAATCGTGGATCTTGGTCGCAGAGGTACGGGAGGTGACTTCGTGGGCTAAATCTTCCAGCCAGCCCTGCATTGCTTTAAGAACCAGGTCGGTTTCATATGCCCGGGCAAGATGGCGTGTAACGGTACCCGGCTGCATAGAATACTTTTGCATTGTTGTTAGCAATCTTTCGTTTTTGCTGACCAGCATTCTGGCAAGCGGGCCAACCTCGGTTGCAAAGCCATTATATCTTGGGGCTTTGATGAAGGAATAAGCATTTTCTTTATCCAAGTCAACTTCGGTAGCACCCGCCCAGGGGTGAGCAGGGGAGGTTTCTTGATACCATGAGTATGTTACAGCTTCGGTGATTTCTTTTTGATCCACAGGTTGAGGGCTTTGAAGTCGATTTTCTGAAATAAAGCCTCCGCCCATCAATTTTCCGTCGCCGGAATCTGTCATGGGGAAAGCCCCATAGGCCAGATAATTGCCCGGGCCTTTTCCGAATTCGGAGCGCGCCAAAGACAAAAGCGGGCCTGTGGCAAAGGCCTCCACATCCGGTATATAGATTTTAGTGATAAAGTCAGCAACTTCCTCAAGCAATGTTTTAAACTGCTCAAGCTGTTTCTCAGTCGGACATAGGGTTACTCCCCCCAGAACGATGCTGGACTGATGGGGTTGTTTTCCCCCCAGAATAGCGGACATCTTTTTGGCTATGCCTTGAATTTTAAGGGCCTGTATGTAGTGCGCGACCGCACTTGTGACCATTTCCGGATTTTTTATGGAATAATCATCCGGTTGGTATCGTGGAGTGAAGGGGGCCGTATCGCCGATTTGAACCAGCTTCATGATCTTATCCTTTACTCCCAGAAGGTCTTTATCATGACCTTGGTAATCTTTAATGGCCAAGATGTCGAGATAATCTAAGGCTGATAGATGATAAAAATGAAGGACATGGTCATGAAGCCAGAGGGAGCCGACGAGAAGATTGCGAATCAGTCGAGCTACCCGCGGCAAGTTCGTTTTAAAGGCATCTTCAAGTGCCAGTGCGGAAGTCCAGCCGTGCGATCCCATGCAAACACCACAGACGCGTTCGGTAATATAAATGGCGTCGCGCGGATCTCTGTTTTGGACAATTTGCTCTATGCCCCGAAACATGGTTCCTTTCGTCCAGGCGTTAACGACAATTCCATTTTCAACTTCGACCTCCAAGCGTAAATGTCCCTCAATTCTCGTGACAGGATCAACAACGATTTTCGTGCCCATTTATTTTACCTCCTTAGGGTTTTGAAATAAGGGGGCAAGTTGATCATAATATTCGGGTTGACTACAGCCGGCGCAAGGTGATCCGGCAAAACCGCAGAAGCTTACCCCATCATTCCAGAAATCACCGCCGCATGTCGTAAAGGTCTCTTGCCCTTTGCATCCTTTTTCATAAAGACACCAATCAGCGGTATCGGGGTTATTCCAGTCTTGTAAAAATTCACCGGATTCATAATGGAGCCGTCTGAAACAACTATCATGGAGTGTATAACGGTAATAATTGACGGGGCGTCCTTCTTCATCCAAACGGGGCAGCGCATTGTTGCTTAAATAATATAAAAGGGTTCCAACCAGCCGAGTTGGCTTAACGGGGCAACTGGGCAGATTAACCAGTTTTACACCCTTTAGAATGTCTCTGGCTCCTTTAGCCCCCGTAATCCCTGCCCGAGGAATTCCTCCATAGCTGGCACAAGAACCCACGGCTAAGACAAGTTCGGCCTTTGCAGCTGCGTTTTTGAACAAATCGAGGAAGGATTGATTTTCAACCATGCAATACCTTGGGTCTGCTGTCGGGATAGCGCCCTCAAGCACTAAAATGTAGCTTCCGTTTTTGATGCACTCATTTAAACCATCGACTGCATCAGACCCGGAAGCTGCCATCAAGGTAGGATGAAATCTTACGGATAAAACGTCAAGCAAAATTTGTTCCGGGCTTGGATCTAGTGAGCTGAGCAAGGATTCGCTGCATCCTGTGCAACTCAATCCCTGCATCCAAATGATGGGTTTCTTAACGAGATTTTCGGTTGCCGCATCAGCCATTTTGGGTGCCAGAACAGGATCAATACCAAAAGCTAAGCATGTCATGGATATAAGCTTAATGAAATCACGTCTGGATATTCCTTTCCGTTCTAGCCGTTGATAACCTACTTCTGATAAACTTTGACCTTTTTTCAAATCTCTCACCCCTTTTTTAAAATAGCAGTATGATAGGATTGCAAGTACACATAATTTACTCATTATAGCTATGATGTTCTAAAGATAACTTTCACATATATATTTTAAGCGAAATATTCCGAATATGTAAAATACTATATTCTTATTCTCACAATAGGTTATTCCTATAAAATACAAGCTCTTGATGACTTGTGAAAATATAATCGTGCATATTATCTTGTAAATCGGACATATTAGGCTCGAAGGTTTTATTTATGTACGGTTTTTATCCGGTGATGGTGATAAGGAGGAATACTTTATATGGGGAATCATCCGATTGAAGCGTTAATGAAGACGGCTATGGAAAGTATTCAACAAATGGTTGATGTAAATACGATAATAGGCGATCCCGTCGAGGCTCCGGATGGGTCGATAATCATTCCGATCTCTAAGGTAGCATGCGGCTTTGCGGCGGGTGGCAGTGAATTTCCGCCGCCGGATGGCGAGAAAAATAACGACGATGACAAAAGCAAACAGGCTTCTACCCCTTTACCGTTTGGTGGAGGAAGCGGCGCAGGAGTATCGGTTCAGCCGGTAGGTTTCCTGGTGGTGGGTCATGGACAGATTCGACTGCTGCCCGTTGATAACAATATGATTGTGGATCGAATCATCGATGAAGTTCCGGGGATGTTTGATAAGGTTGCGGCCGTTTTAAAGAAAAGGGGGTCCCAAACGAAGTCAAACGACGAGAAAGAAGAGGATATCATTATTGAAAAAGACTAATCGTATAAACGTCAGATGAAGTCAAAATTTCATCTAAAGTAAGTTCCTTTAAAGCCGGTACAAG
The DNA here is from genome assembly GCF_034927245.1 of Desulfitobacterium sp. Lineage (GTDB taxonomy): Bacteria > Bacillota > Desulfitobacteriia > Desulfitobacteriales > Desulfitobacteriaceae > Desulfitobacterium_A. The sequence continues at coordinate 51,916 of NZ_JAYFQK010000050.1, read as the reverse complement.
TGATTAAATCATGGGTACCGGTTTTCTATATGGATTAAACGGTCTAATCTCTCTTGTCCAATCATAAGATTTGACAAGGGGGAGTAGGGTATGGTTAACGCGATTTGGCTGTTTATGTTAGCGACGGGGATAATCGTGGCTGCAATTAATGGACGAATTGATACGGTGACAGCATCTGCTATGCAAGCCGCAGAACTTGGGGTAGAGACTGCCCTTGGCCTCATTGGAGTAATGAGTCTTTGGTTAGGGCTGATGCATTTGGCAGAGGAAGCCGGCTTTATTCAAGGACTGGCACGGCTTTTCGGTCCTGTTATTCGCCGCCTGTTTCCAACCCTAAAACCGGACAGCCCGGCTTTAGGGGCAATCATTATGAATTTAACCGCGAACATCTTAGGGTTAGGAAATGCCGCGACTCCCTTCGGACTTAAGGCAATGCAAGAGCTGCAGAAGGAAAATTCCCATCCGGAAGTGGCCAGTCAGGCGATGATTACCTTTTTAGCTTTAAATACATCTTGTATCACGCTGATTCCGGCGACAATTATCGGAGTCCGGCTAAAGGCGAATTCGGTCAACCCCACAGAGATTATCGGTACGACAATTTTTGCAACAGGGTGTGCCATGACGGTAGCCATTATTGTGGATTCTGTGATTCGCCGGAGGAGTAAAGCATGAGGCTTATTGCTGAGATTTCACGGTGGGCGATACCCTTTTTGCTGCTCTTTATCCCTATTATTGCCTATCTGCGCAAAGTTCCGGTTTATGAATCCTTCGTTACGGGAGCAGAAGAAGGTTTTAAGACCGGCGTAAAAATTATGCCTTTTCTCATCGGTATGCTGGTTTCGATTCGTGTTTTTGTTGATTCCGGAGCATTAGAAATTCTTTCACGATTCTTGCAGCCTGTCTTTGTATACTTTGGTCTGGATCCTAATCTTACAGCCATTATTCCGCTTGCGGTGATGCGTCCGTTAAGTGGTTCGGGAGCCCTTGGCGTGGCCACGCAATTGATTGACCAATACGGTCCTGATTCAATGATTGGACGAATTGCCTCCACATTACAAGGAAGCACGGATACGACCTTTTTTGTTTTGACCGTATATTTCGGATCAGTTGGCATTAAGAAACACCGCTACGCTTTAAAGTTGGGTTTGATGGCTGATGTCATCGGTTTAATAGCCTCGATTGGGATTGTACTTTATACGTTTTATTAAGGCTAAGAATGCGCATACTACGAAGAGACCAAAGGAGGCGGTCGTAGTATGCTTTTTATTGTTTTGCCGGCTTATAATGAACAAGCCTGTTTGGGCGATCTGCTTAAAGATCTTGATTCTGTGTTGAAAGAGGAACCTCATCGCATTCTTGTCGTGAATGATGCCAGTACGGATCAAACATCAGCTGTAGCGGAGGAATACGCCCAACGGTTAGGGAATATTCAAGTCCTCAACCATGCGGAAAATAAGGGACTCGGCGGGGCTCTGATGACAGGGTTTTCCTATGTTTTAAATGGTTCTTCGGTGAATGCGGAACAAGATATTATTATTACCTTAGATGCGGATAATACTCATCCCGCGGATCGAATTCCGCTTCTGCTCCAAAAGATAAACGAAGGGTACGATTTGGTCATCGCTTCAAGGTATGCCGCGGGAGGACAGCAATTGGGTCTCAGCTCTTTTCGAAAACTATTGTCTTGGGGCGCGGGCCATGTTATGACATTCTTTTTTCCGATTCCGGAGGTGAAAGATTACTCTTGTGGTTACAGGGCTTATAGACTTTCGGTTCTGAAACGCGCCTATCTCCATTATGGAGATCAGTTGATGGAAAGCCGGAACTTTTCGGCAATGGTTGAACTGCTCGTAAAAGTAGTTCCGTTTTGTCATAGTATCGCTGAGGTTCCATTAATTTTACATTATGAAAAAAAACAGGGAAAAAGTAAAATGAAAATCGCGTCAACGATAAAAGGGTACTTTACGCTGATCTATCGATTAAAAAAAGGAGCGTGGAGCTCGGTAGAATGGGTGGAAGAATAAAGCAATCCCCGATGCGCTGGCTTTTTCTGATGATTCTCGTAGCGGGGGCTTTGCTGCGATTGAGAGGAATCCATAATCCGCTTTTAGATGATCAGGGCTGGAGACAAGCGGATACAGCAAGCATGGCCTATCATATGCTGGGTAAACTTTCGGATATTCCTCAGGTCTGGTTTCCTACGTTAAGCTATGATGGAATGGTTCCTCAAAAAGTGGAGCTGGAATTCCCTTTTCTACCCTATCTTTTGGCCTGGACGTGGTCTTGGTTCGGCTGGTCTGATCTCTGGGGCAGGGTTTGGAGTATCCTATTTTCCTTACTGACGATTTGGGGAACCTTTGTGCTTGGGAAAAAGTGTTTCTCCGAGCCGGTGGGTTTTTGGGCTGCGGCGATTTATGCGCTTGCCCCCCTAACCGTTTATTATGGACGAGTTGTGATGCCGGAACCGGTTGCCCAGGCGTGTTCGGTCTGGGCTTTGAATGTTCTCATCCATTGGCAGGATAAACCCGGACGGCTGCGGCTTGTGGGAGCGGGGTTGATGATGGCCTTAGCAATTTTAGCTAAGCTTCCTCAGCTTATGATTTTTCCGGTTGCGGTAATGATGTGTTTTTGGCCCTTGAACAAGAATATAAGCCGGCTGATTCTATATTCCGGAATTGCCCTCTTTCCTCCCATGCTTTATTACAGCTGGGTCCATGCGGGGGCGACTCACAATAGTCAGTATGTTTCCGGGATCGTTACCGGGCAAGTCGTTGAAACAACGGGATTATTTTGGTTTGAGCTAACGGATCATCTGCGTGAAGGAATTGGATTTCCTGTTTTAGTTTTAGCGGGGCTTGAATTCGCTTTCCTATTTCTTAAGATCGCCGGAATTAATTTAAAAGCAGTAAAGACGGAGAGCAATAGGAATGAGAAGGAAACTTTATATGGATTATTCCTTTGGTGTATAATTAGCTTAGCCTATATTTTTATTATTTGTACCCGAATTTCCCTTGATTATTATCTCGTACCGGTGATGCTGCCTGTTGCTCTTCTGGCGGGGAAGGCCCTTGTCAAAATTAAAGAAACTCCGGGGGCGGTTATCGGAATACTTGTCTTGTCTTTGTTGTTGGTTAATAGTACTCTGACTAATGAGAGAAAGTATGTTTGGGAAGAGCAATATCTTACCCAAGCCCTATGGCTGCGTGATGCTACGCCGCAAGGGAGTATCCTGATTCTCAGCGATGCTCCGCCCATGACGTTTTACTATGCACACAGAGTCGGTTACCGTCTGGACCCTTCTAAAAATAAAGAGCCTTGGCAGGAGCTTACCGGAATTCCGGGGGATTATTTTATCGAACTGCCAAACACTAAACAAAGTCCTGAGTTTCTCAATAAAGTTCGGGCCCATTTTCCCGAAATCGCCCCGGGTGTCTATCAGCTCAAAGAAGAGTGAATAAAACAGAGAAGTGGAGAAAACGTGTGAAGAGAACAGAAAGACCTAATGATCAAGAAGATAAACTTGATGATGCGATCGGTGCCAAAGGAGTGCGTTTGCAGAAATTATTGGCTCACGCCGGAATCGCCTCGCGGCGGCAGGCTGAACAAATGATTCTTGAGGGTCAGGTCACAATAAATGGCAAAGTAGTAACAGTCCTTGGAACACGGGTTCAGCCTGAGGATAAGGTTGCCGTTCAAGGCAAGGGGGTTGCCGTTCCTGCAGAGACTTTAGTTTACTATATCTTACATAAACCGACCGGTGTTATTACAAGCGCCAAGGACCCTCAAGGACGAAAAACCGTTGTTGATCTGCTGCGGGAGGTTCCCCAGCGAGTATATCCGGTTGGACGTTTAGATTATGATTCATCCGGTATTCTCCTTATGACAAATGATGGAGAATTAGCGAATCGCCTTATGCATCCTCGTTATGGTGTGGAGAAAACGTATCGTGTCGGGGTTAAGGAGAAATTAACGGGAGAGGCATTGAATCAACTGCGAAAAGGGGTTGTTCTTGAGGACGGAAAAACAGCCCCCGCCAAAGTGCGGGAAGTCTCCCGTTCCGGTGAGGGCTCACTCTATCTTGTTGATATTACGATTCACGAAGGCAGAAACCGGCAAGTCAGGCGTATGTTTGCTAAGGTCGGTTATCCGGTTCTTATGCTCCAGAGAATCCGCTTTGGTCCGCTTGAATTAACTCCCCGCTTGTCCCAAGGAAAGTATCGTGCATTGAGTGAGAGGGAAGTTCAAGAATTACGGCGAGCGGTTCAATTAATTTAGTATGTGCGTATCTGCTTTAGTGTCTGCTGTAGGTAGGGTGGTCGAGTTCCTTATTCCATTTTTCGATATCTCGTCCCCCAAATTTCTGCAGGGCGTTGGCTACGGAATTGACTTTTTCTTGTTCGGTTTGGATCAGAACGAGAAAATGTCCGCTCCGGGCTTCATGTTCATAGTGACGCGCACGTTCTTCGGAAATACCATAACCCAATAAGGCTTCCCCCAATCCTTGATCGTGCGGACGATGAAGTAAATCATTGGCCAAAGGACCGGCTATGACACATTCGCCGAGGTTCGGAATATCTATCGGCGGAGCTTGGACAAGCCAAGCATTAAAAAGATCAAAATTGATTTCCGCAGGATGATAGGCTAATTCGTTGGCCAGTTCTTCTTTGATATTTCCTTGGTGTAAATATTCGCTTCGGACCAAGACCGAAATAAAGCTGTTGGCAAGAGATTCGCCTTGGATTTCTTCGATAGCTTCTTTTGTTTGCTGCGGCCCTTTAAAAATCGCTATGACAGATCGAGTAGTCATCCTTTATCCCCCTTGTTGTCATTTTCTTGATAGACTAATCTTCACTAGTATATCCATAAAATACGACGTTACACCTTCGTATTGCAGGAGAATAGAATTAGAATGACGAATTTTAGGTTAACGAACTTAAACATGGAGAGATGCTGATGAAAATAAAGATTGGCGACGAAGTTTTGACAGAACATATGCGTGTGCGCGTACGACTTGATTTTAAGGGAGTAGGGAAAACGGGCCGCTTCTTCTTTGGGGGCAAAAGTAAAGAGGAAATGGCTGAACAAACGCGAGAACAAGAAGTCGCCTTATTGAGAAATATTCCTCTCCAAGGAATTGTGATTGAAGAATTTGATTTGAGTCTTGATATCTATACAGTCAACGAATTTGACGGACGCCGCAATAAGGAAACGGCTTATGCCCCGGTGATACTTACTTTGCGTTTGGAAAATTTAGATGATTTGTTACCCCTTGTTTTGAAACCGGAGTTTCGGAAGATTGAGTTTTTAAGTCCGGAGTACTTAAATATCTATCGCTTAGATGCGGAGCGTCTTCTATTCCGAATCCATCAAATGATACATGAAGAAGTTAAGAAATTAGAGTTGAAATACCAAAGCTAAAAGACCGCTGAGGCGGAAGTAAAGTCATGAAATAAGAAGGGGACTGTGTCGCAAAACAGCCCCTTTTTTTGTGCGCGAAACTACACGCATTAACAATTTCTAGGAGTGTTTTGTGAAAATTTTATTTATAAAGCTAATCTATTGCCTAATTCTAATATTTAGATTATTATGTATATGGCTAAACGGTCTGACAAGCTGACTGCCAAGTATGCATACAACATCTTTATAGAGACAAGAAATGGAGGAATGAATACTTATAGTTTAAGTCCATGCTCCGAAGATAATAGGGGTATTCATTTTAGACAAAAACAAAACAAAGAAAGCAAAAACAAAAAGTAAAAACAATAAAAGCAGAAGAGGAGAAAGGTGGTTCTTTATATGCCATGGACTCATAATTATGCTGCCATTGGTAACAGCTTAGCTCTTACCTCCCTAGTTGTAGCAATTCCTATTTTATTTTTGTTTTGGGCTTTAGCGGTTAAAAAAATGAAAGGCCATGTTGCCGGAATTTGGACCCTCATTATTACATTGGTTGACGTTGTTCTTGTATATAAGATGCCTGTTGGAACAGCATTATCTGCTGTTGGATTAGGTGTGGTTAATGGATTATTTCCTATTGCTTGGATTGTACTGACGGCTGTTTTCTTATACAATTTAACGGTCGCCTCCGGTCACTTCGAAGTGATTAAGAGTTCTATTGCTTCACTCTCCAATGACCGCCGGATTCAAGCTTTGCTCGTGGCATTTTCCTTTGGAGCATTCTTGGAAGGGTCAGCGGGATTTGGAGCTCCGGTCGCCATTACGGCAGCTCTTTTAATCGGTTTAGGTTTTGAACCTTTATACGCCGCCGGAATTTGCTTAATTGCAAATACTGCTCCCGTAGCTTTCGGTGCGATCGGTGCGCCAATTGTTGCGGCAGGAGCTGTCACGGGTATGGGAGACTTTGTTATTGCTCAAGCAATTGGCCGTCAGCTTCCGTTCTTATCCGTTCTTATCCCTCTATATTTGGTTGTTCTCATATCAGGCTGGAAAGGCGCTAAAGAAGTAATGCCTGCAATCCTGGTTTCAGGAATATCCTTCGCATTAGCTCAATTTTTGTCCTCAAATTATCTTGGAGCTTATTTGCCGGATATTATTTCTTCACTCATTTCTCTGATTGCGACAGCCGTCTTCTTAAAATTCTGGAAACCTAAACATGAATTCCATTTTCCCAATGAAAAAGTTTCTGCTGAACAAACACACTATACAGCAGGTCAAACGCTCAGGGCTTGGTCTCCGTTCATTATTTTAACCGTAATGGTTGCGGTTTGGGGAACACCGAGCTTCAAAGCTTGGGTGACGGATATGGGATGGTTTGTTAATATCGCCCATTGGCCCGGCTTAGACGGTTTAGTTTATAAAGCGGCTCCAATCGTAGCCAAGCCCGCCGTATACGCTGCTTCTTATAGATGGGATTTCTTTAGTTCAGGTGGTACTGCTATTCTCATCACAGCGATCATCAGTATGTTTATTCTCGGTGTTTCTCCTAAAAAAGGACTTAAAGTCTTCGGTGAAACCTTAAATCAACTTAAATACTCAATTTTAACAATCGCCTCTGTTCTAGGATTTGCTTATTTAGCAAACTATTCCGGACTTTCGTTTACACTGGGTCTCTTACTCGCTTCGACCGGTAAAGCGTTCCCGATCCTTTCGCCGCTTCTTGGATGGTTGGGTGTATTCCTAACGGGTTCTGATACATCCTCCAATGCTTTGTTTGGAAAACTTCAACAAGTTACGGCTGAGCAAATCGGAGCTAACCCTGTGCTTACGGTCGCTGCCAACAGTTCCGGCGGTGTCGTAGGGAAGATGATTTCACCTCAATCGATTGCCGTTGCAGCTGCTGCAACTTCGCTGGTCGGTAAAGAATCTGATCTTTTCCGCTTTACTTTAAAACATTCCTTTGTTCTTTTGGCTGGGGTTATCATTATCATAGCACTTGAAGCCTATGTTTTCCCCGGCATCGTTCCAACGCTGGCCGCTGTTGCTAATTAAATAAACCTCTTGCATTGTTTGGGCTGTTCCACTATGTTTATAGTGAACAGCCCATTATATTCTGACAATATAAGAAGGAGAATCTTTGTATGGAACTTAAACCGATCAAAACTCGTAAGATTTATGAAGAAATTGTGGAGAGAATAAGAGAGTTTATAACCTCCGGTGAACTGCAACCCGGGGATCGCCTTCCCTCCGAGCGTGATATGGCAGAACGCTTGCAGGTCAGCCGAGCCTCTGTTCGAGAAGCCTTCAGTGCTCTTGAAATGTTAGGTTTGCTTGAAATACGAACCGGTGAGGGAACCTATATTCGACAAGTCAACATTGAATCGGTGATGTCATCTTTAACATGGGTTCTCTATATGGAAAAGGACGCTGTGCTTGAGCTTTTGGAAGTCCGTAAAATTCTTGAAGTTCAAGTGGCTGCACTTGCTGCCCAACGGGCGAATCCGGAAGACTTGCAAAATATAGAAGAAGCGCTTAAACAAATGTACCAGGATTTACAGAAGGTACGACTGGGGGAACATGCGGATGAACGTTTTCATTTTGCTATTGCCCAGGCAACTCATAATAAGATTCTGATTCATTTAATGAGTGCCCTGTCAGATACAATGGAACGCACCTTGAAAGTCAGCCGGAGCAAGCTTTATGAAGGAAAGGATATGCCGGAACGACTTTATAAAGAACATGCTTTGATATATGAAGCAATACGGCAACAAGAACCTTCGGAAGCATCTGAGCGTATGTTTGCACACCTTGCGGGAGTTGAAGCCAGTTATTTGGTATAAAAAATTTACTAAAAGTTATTAGAAAATACGAAAATAATATAAAAGAAGGTCAATTTGAATAAATCGAAATGTTTATAGCATTTCGAAGATTAGCATGTTAAACTAATTACATGAATCGATTCCAAATGATATAAAGAGGATCAGATAAGCGGAGGAGTATTAGTAGTGGAACTAAAACCTATTAAGACCCGTAAAATTTATGAAGAAATTGTTGAACAGATTCGGGAGCTTGTGGTACGCGGCGAACTTAAACCCGGGGATAAGCTTCCCTCTGAACGAGATTTAGTGGAGCGTTTAAAGGTTAGCCGCGCTTCGATTCGCGAAGCTCTAAGTGCTTTGGAAATGATGGGGTTATTAGAGGTAAGAAGCGGTGAAGGTACTTTTATGCGCAGATTAAAACCCGAGTCGGTTATTGCCCCGTTAGCATGGATGTTGTCCATTGAGAAAGGGACAGTTCAGGAACTTTTAGAGGTTCGGAAGATTCTTGAGGTTCAGGCAGCTAAACTGGCCGCCCAAAGGGCTCAGGCAGATGATCTCCGTGAACTGGAAGATGCGTTGGAAAATATGCGCCAGGAGATTGTAAATCCTGAATTAGGCGGTGAAAAGGCGGATCTCCAATTCCATTATGCGATTACACGAGCAACGGATAATAAAATACTGATCCTTATTATGGATGCAATTTCAGATATGATGCAGCAAATGCTTAAAACCAGTCGGGAAAAGCTTTACCAAGGAAAGTATACCCCGAATATTTTGTACTCTGAGCATGCACAAATCTATGAAGCCATCAAGAGGAAGGATCCTAAACAAGCGAGTGAATATATTTTAGAACATTTAAGCGGCGTTGAGGAAGAATTAAACTCCCATATTGAGTAACATTTGTGAAGGAATTAAGTAAGTTTAATCGAATTGAGATGTATAAAGTTACATTATAGAGGTGGATTATGTTTAATACATGTCAATTCGTTTATCACCGCGGCAATTGCCTTAATAATAAGAAACCGTTTGCAACCCCATGCAGGTTATGTATTGATAACTGTCCTCATCAAGCGATTACGAAAGATTATGACATAAAAGCGAAGTTATGCACCGAATGCGGGGCTTGTACGGCAATTTGCCCCAGTGATGGCATAGTTGATCACGATTCGGATAAGTTATATGACTACCTGAGTACTGCCGAGCAGATTCAATTGAATTGTCCTCAGGCCATTCCTACAGGCTTTGAGATTCCCTGTCTGGGAGTCATGGATCAAGATTTATGGATGGCTTTAATGCTTGAGGCACAGAAGAAAAAGGTGGAAATCACGACCGGGGAATGTTCAAGGTGTCCGGATAAAAAAGCCTGTGCACAAGGGGTTAAAATGTTTACCGAGGTGCATAAGTCTTGGCCGGACCATTCTCCTGTTGTGATAACGGTTGCCCCCGATGACGGAAAGAGTAAGTCTTTGCCGTTAAATAAAAAGATAGCGCCTTCTTCCCAATCGGAAAAAACAGGCTGGCGAAATTTAGGCCGGGAGAAACTTGAGGAAATGTTCCCGGGAATGACTTCGGACGAGGCTTATCCGATCCCCCATTCAAGGCTGTTCTTCGTTGAATCCTGGGAAACAAAGAATGAAATACTCCCCCTTCCTGCTTTGAACATAGGGGAAGGTTGTACCAATTGCGGGGTATGTGCGGCAATTTGCCCGCAAGGAGCCCTTACGAAGAAAGAAAGCCATGACGAATTAACGTTGATTTACGAACCATTTAAATGTGTGCGCTGTCAGCGTTGTGTGAGCGTTTGCCGTTTTAAAGCGCTGACTATGGAAAATAAGCGATTATCCTTTAAACTTTTCACAGGAAAGATTCTTCTTCATCAGGGAAAATATCGTTATTGCATAAAGTGCGGAAGGCAAGTATTTGATAATCAAGAGCCGCCCTTATGCATAGCATGTGCGACAAGCGATCCTAATTTTCAACCTTTAACGTAAAACGCATAACGAAAGGGCCGTTGAACAGTGAATGAAAATCATTGTTCAGCGGCCCTTTGAGCATTGTTTTCCCAACCGAATTTTCGAAAAAAGTAAGGAGCCCCAAAAGAGGTCCAGAAACCTGCCAGAAAATATACCGGAAGATTGAAAGCGATTGAAAAATCAGTAAGCGGCCTGCAAAGCAGAAGCCAGATTAGGAGAGAAGTCGTGCCGAGGAGAAATTTATATAGGGAAGGTAAAAAATGCGTCCGTTCTTGGTAATCCAAATAGGTATCTTCTAAAAAATAGCCTGACGTGTAGCCGATGATAAAACCAACCAGTTGAAAGCCTTGGGTCGTGTGATAGAAGAGAAGAGCAAGCAGGGGCAGGACGAGTGAGATGGTTAATTTTTGGATCAATGTAAAAGGGATCTTAAATAGTCGTTGATCGATATGAATAAACCCAAAGACAATGATCAATCCCAAGGTTAATCCGGAAAGAACATCTCCCGGCCAGTGTACCCCAAGATAAAGGCGTGAGAAACCAATTCCTAATACCATAAAAGCAGCGAAGATTTTCCAGCGCAGATCCTTCCAACGGGTTAAAAGATAGGGATAGAAAGTAGCGGCGGCCTGGCTGTGTCCGCTGGGGAAGGCATACCCGCCGGCGGAGGAAAGATAGAGGGAACGAATTCCCTCTTGCCCAATGGGACGGGCAAAGTGAAATAAGTCCTTAAGCCACGAATTCACGGTCATTGAAAAAAGAAGAAGTACCCCTAACCGAAAGCCAAAGCGTTTATCGACATTCCAGAAAAGAATGGCAAAAAGAATGATGTAGATGGGGACGTTTCCCAGAAAACTGAGAAGAATGAAAAATCCATCCCAAAAAGGATTATGGAACCCTTGTATCAGGGCATAGAATTCCAGCATAATTTAGGCGTGGTGTCCACAGTTGCAATTTGGGCCATGAACGTGATCAGGGGTCGGCTTTTGGGGGTTACGGACAGGTTCGCGAAGGAGCTGATCCAATAAATGACGGGCATGAGACTGTGGCTGTTCCTGAACGTCTTGGGCAATTTTCACAATTTGACGGATTTCCTCGGAAGAAATCCCTTGCGCCTTGGCATCTGTCACTGAGCTGCGCAAAGCGGCTAGGGCATTTGTGGCTACAGCGGCGGAAATCTGTACAATTAAGGTTGTGCGAGTATCGAGCTCCATAGTTTTCCTCCTGCAATTAGATTATAACTACTATAGCATAAAGAATAAGACGGGGCAAAATAGCCGTGAATTTTACCCATGAAGAAGAGTATGATAAAATATTGGAAATATCTACAGAAGTAGTTGTCGCTATTCATAGAAAGGAATTCATATGCGTGCAAAAGATGTAATTGTTATCGGTGCGGGTGCAGCCGGTCTGATGGCAGCCGGTCAAGCCGCTAAGGCAGGCTCAAGGGCGCTGCTCCTTGAAAAGAAAGAAATGCCGGGGCGTAAAATTGCCATTTCCGGAAAAGGGCGCTGCAATATCACCAATGCCGAAAATGTCACAGATTTTATGGACCATTACCCGGGTAACGGTCGATTTTTAACGGGAATTTTACGGGAATTCGATAATGTAAGGTTAAGAGAGTTTATGGCGCAGTATGGTGTCGAAACGAAAGTGGAGCGGGGAGGACGTGTATTTCCCGTATCCGATGATGCGGAAGCCGTCGTCCAAGCCCTATTAGAATTCATTAATGAAGCTGGTGTGGAATTAAAGACGAATCACACGGTTGCAGAGATTCTTACCAAGGATGGAAAGGTTGAAGGGGTTAAGCTGACAAACGGTACACTGCTCCAAGCGGGTGCGGTAATTGTTTGTACCGGCGGAAGCTCCTATCCGGGAACAGGTTCGACAGGGGATGGTTACTGTTTTGCCGAACAGTTAGGTCACCGCATCATCCCGCCGCGAGCTTCTTTAGTACCCCTCAGAACAGCGGAAAAGTGGGTTCAGGAAGTACAGGGATTATCGCTTCGCAATGTCGAAGCTTCCTTATGGTATGGAGGAAAAAAACAAAGGACCGAATTCGGCGAAATGCTTTTTACCCATTTTGGAATTTCGGGTCCGATTATTCTTACCCTCAGCCGATGGGCGGGAGAAGCGCTCCTCAGGGGAGAAAGGGTTGAATTACAGATTAACCTCAAGCCGGCCTTAACTTCGGAACAGTTGGATCTCAGGCTGCAGAGAGATTTTCAGAAATTCAGCAATAAACAATTCAAAAATGCCCTGGATGAACTTCTGCCGCAAAGTTTAATTCCGGTGATGATTCAGCTTTCGCAAATTCCGCCTGAACGTGTTATCCACCAGGTTACCCGCGAGGAACGTAAACATCTGGTTCAACTCATGCAATGCTTGAAATTAACCGTTACCGGGACACTGCCTATAGCATCGGCAATTGTCACTGCCGGTGGAGTGGATGTTAAAGAGATTAACCCCAAAACGTTGGCTTCAAAACGTATTGACGGATTGTATTGGGCAGGAGAAGTTGTGGATGTCGATGGAGTAACCGGGGGATATAACTTGCAAGCGGCTTTTGCTATGGGCTATCGTGCCGGCCAGGCAGCCGCAAAGTATGCTATGGATGGGGTCTGATTTAGAATAATGGCGCATACACTGGTTTTGAGGTGATCATGTATGCGCGGTATTCAGTCCACGCTGGAACGTAGTTTAATCCGTTTTTTGGTTTTAGCCAGCGCTCTTTTAGTCGTAGCCCAAATTGGGTTGGGACTGGTTCGAGATCCTGTTGATTTTTATATGGCAATGGCACAGAAGATCGAAGCGCCTCCGATTGCGGTTCAATCCATGTCGGAAGTTACAGCTCCCGAGAAAATTGAGAATAAAACCGCACCGCAGACCTGGAATATTACCTTGAAGGCAACGCCGGCAGCTCCTGTCCGCGTGCTTCAAAATGGGAAGCTGCTTGGAACTTTAACCCGTGGAGAACTTGCAATCCCTGCTCAGTCCGGAACAGTGCAGCTCGATGGAACAGCTTGTTCCCAAATTGTTCGTGTACAGGTTACAGTCCGGGATCCGAAACTTCACGAACCGCGCTTAAATCAGAGCTTCGTTGTTGAAAAAAATGTACAGAACGTTCGTGTTTCACCTTGAAAAATAGGGCCCGAAAGGCTATAATGCTATCAACATAACCACGGGTTATGTTTTGTAGAATGGGTGGTATACCGGGAAATTATCAAGAATGGGAAAACATATAGGGAAGGATGGTGCTACGGTGGATGTGGGTTTAAAAGACGCCGCTGTTCGGGGTCTTTTTCTTCGTTTAAACGGTTCCGAAAGGTAGGATTAGTATGAATGCAGAAAGTAAAAAAATCGCTGAGGCAGCACTCCGCATGGCAATGACAGAAAGCCGTGAGGAAGAGGCTCATCTTAAAGGGGATTTTGCCAAACAACAGATTAAAACGGTTGCCGTGGATTATGGCGGTGAGTATATTACCGCTGCGAAAAAGATTATTGAACGTGCAGTCGTGGCTGCAAAGCGTGAAGGGGTAATTCTGGAAACGCATGTTGACGAAGGGGCAGTTGCGGGGGCGGCTCGTGAGGCGCTTAGTCAAATCATGCCTAAGGCCATGGGCCTGAATATCGGCGGAAAAATCGGAATTGCTCGGCGTAATGAACATCTGAGTGTCGCCGTATTTTTTGCGGTGGGATTATTGCACTTAGATGAAGTCGCCGTGGGGCTTGGGCACCGCGCTGCACCGAGAGAGAGTGATGAATTAAGACATGTTTAGAGGGATTCGCGGAGCGACAACGGTCGAAGAAAATACTGCAGAACAAATTGATATCGCTACCCGGGAAATGCTGCAGACGATCATTGAAGAAAATTCCCTCAAAGTAGAGGATATTGTCAGTGCTCTATTTACGGTTACCCTGGATTTGAATGCTGCTTTCCCCGCCGCGGCGGCCCGGAAGCTTGGTTGGCAAAGTGTCCCGTTGATGTGTTGTACGGAGATTCCCGTACCGGGATCACTGCCTTTTTGTATCCGCGTTTTACTTCATGTTAATACCGAGAAAACGCAAGAGGAAGTACGCCATGTTTATTTACATAAGGCAGTTCAATTGCGTCAGGATCTGCAGAACAGTTAAGTGCCTATGAACTTATTAGATTGTGTTTTATTATGTGTAGGATGGTAGGAAGGGGTAGATAAAGATGATTATTGTTCTTAAAAAAGGTGCGCGTGAGAAAGAAATCCAAGAAATTACGGAGAGACTGAGTGAAAAAGGTTTCAAGGTTCATCTTTCTCAAGGCGTTGAAAAAACGATTATTGGAGCAGTAGGGGATCGGAGCCGTTTGAAGGAATTAGATCTGGAAGCATTATCATGGGTCGAAAAAGTCGTTCCCATTCTTGCACCTTATAAATTGGTAAGTCGTGAATTTCATCCGACAGATACGGTGATAAAAATCGGGCAGCACGAAATCGGGGGTTCTCAGGTTCACGTCATGGCCGGACCGTGCAGTGTGGAAAGCCGTTCGCAAATTCTCGAAACGGCTCATGCGGTCAAAGCTGCGGGAGCTACATTTTTGCGGGGCGGTGCTTTTAAACCGAGAACCTCACCTTATGCGTTTCAAGGGCTGGGGGAAGAGGGTCTTAAACTTTTAGCCGAAGCACGGGAAGAAACCGGCCTGGCCGTAGTCACCGAGGTTGTCGATGTTCGGGATGTGGAGCTTGTTGCGTCCTATACCGATATCCTGCAGATCGGGGCACGTAATATGCAGAACTTTAATCTTCTCAAAGAAGTGGCAAAAACAGATAAACCGATCATGCTGAAGCGGGGCCCATCCGCTACTTTAGAAGAGTGGATGCTGGCTGCAGAGTATATTTTGGATGGCGGCAATACTCAGGTCATGTTTTGTGAGCGGGGAATCCGTACGTTTGAAAATTATACGCGCAATACGCTTGATCTCAGCATGGTTCCGGCACTTCACAGTCTTTCTCATCTGCCGGTCATTGTTGATCCGAGTCATGGTACGGGGCGCTGGGAGCTCGTTGCTCCTATGGCTAAGGCTGCCCTTGCAGCGGGAGCGGACGGATTGATTATTGAGGTTCATCCGCAGCCTGAAAAGGCTCTTTCTGATGGAAAGCAGTCTTTAACTCTTCCGAACTTCCAAAAAATGATGACGGAATTGAGTCAGATTGCTAATGTTCTGGGACGTCCTCTCAAAGGGGGAGAACAGTAATGGAGGATCCTTTTTTTTCACCGGGTTGGCTGGGGAAAAGAAAACCTCAGGCCTGGGTTATTGGACTGGGTTTGATTGGAGGGTCCTGGGCGGCTACGTTGTCGCGCTTGGGCTGGCAGGTAAGTGCGCTTGATAAACAATCCGAAAGCTTGCGTTGGGCAGAATCTCAGAATTGGATTCAAGAAGGTCAAACGCAGTGGCCGGAGAAGATTGAGGCCGATCTGGTGATTTTAGCCCTGCCAATCCAGCTTATAAATCAAGGATTAGAACAAGTTCTTGAGCGCGTGGGCGAGGGAGCTATTATTACCGATGTCGGGAGTGTCAAAACCGATGTATGTCAGAGTGATATTCAGAGAAGACATGTATATTTTATCGGCGGACATCCTATGACAGGATCAGAGAAGTCGGGAGTACAAGCGGCGAATGGAGAGCTGTTCAGAAATTTTCCCTATGTTCTTGTTCCTCGCTCGACTTGCCCTCAACTGGTTGTGGACAAGATGGAAGCGCTCCTCCGCCAAATTGGGGCTAAAGTTGTATTGCGTACACCTGAGGAACATGACCGCCAAGTAGCCTTGGTGAGCCATCTTCCGCATCTATTTGCAGTGGCCTTAACTCTGGCTATTTTGGAAGAGTCACCCAATGAAACATCGTCGATTGAACTTGCGGGGCGGAGTTTTCGTGAAATGACCCGGATTGCCGACAGTTCCCCGGAAATGTGGCAGGAAATCCTCATCCGCAATGCTCCGGCAGTGTTGGCCTCGTTAGATGTTTGGCAGAGAAAACTGAATGAACTCAGGGCTTCTCTTGAGCAAAATAATGGTGAAGAAATTGCCGGCGCATTTCGCAAGGCACATTCAGTAAGAATGGGTTTAGGAGGTTAAATGGATATATGACCGAAACAGAAGGGGTTTTTATTCAACCTCGGCGTAGAATTAACGGTGATATAACCGTTCCCGGTGATAAATCAATATCTCATCGTGCGGCATTATTCGGGGGAATGGCACACGGAAGAACGCATATAACAAATTTTCTCCCCGGTCAGGATTGTTTAAGCACGCTCAACTGTTTAAAAGAACTTGGAGTCAGGTGGGAACGCCGCGAAACAGAAGTCTGGATTGAAGGGCAAGGGCTCGAAAATTGGAATGAACCGCAGGAAGTTTTGAATGTCGGAAATTCGGGAACAACGTTGCGGCTCATGCTTGGAGTTCTTGCGGGCAGTCCTTTTACTTCGACGTTCACAGGAGACAGCTCTATTCGGAAGCGTCCGATGAGACGAGTCACAGGCCCTCTGGCGCAAATGGGTGCGAAAATTCTTGGACGCCAAGAGGGAAATTTTGCCCCTTTAACCCTGCAAGGCGGAAATCTGCAAGGAGATTTCTTTCAGACTCCTGTGGCTTCCGCCCAAGTTAAATCGGCAATTCTTCTGGCCGGTCTAAGGGCAAGAGGGGTTACGACGGTGCTTGAACCCGCATTATCCAGAGATCATACAGAGCGGATGCTGCGCGGATTCGGTGTTAATGTCTTGAGTGAGGAAAATCAAGTTAAAATTACGGGTGCCAGTATGCTATCAGCTCAGGATGTGTCAGTACCGGGAGATATATCTTCAGCAGCTTTTTTCCTTGTCCTGGGCAGCTTAATAAAAAAGGGTGAGCTGCTTATTCGCAATGTCGGTGTAAATCCGACGAGAACAGGAATTCTCGAAGTCCTCCTCAAGATGGGTGCTGATATTCAAGTTGAGAATTGTACCGAAATCTGCGGAGAGCCGAGAGCTGACTTAAGGGTCAGGCCGGCGGAACTTCATGGAATTGAAATCGGAGGGGGAATTATTCCCCGCTTAATTGATGAAATTCCTATTATAGCCGTTGCCGCGAGCCTAGCCGATGGAGAGACGGTGATCCGTGACGCATCAGAGCTCAGAGTAAAAGAGTCTGACAGGATTAAAACTGTAGTCGAAGGGCTTCAAACTCTGGGGGCCGATCTTGAGGAACTTCCGGATGGTATGCGCATTAAGGGAGCCAACAAATTGCTTGGGGGACGGGTGAACAGCCATGATGATCATCGCTTAGCAATGGCCTGGACGATTGCAGGACTTCTGTCGGAAAACGGGGTCAGTCTTGATGGCATTGAAGCAGCCTATGTTTCTTTCCCGGGCTTCTTACCCTTGATTAAGCAAATGACTTAACATAGATATAACAAAATAAAGGTAAAAAGACTAAGGGACTGTTGCAAAACAGCCCCTTTTTTGTACGCACTTTTTGTGCGCATATAATTATAGACTAACCCAAAAGACCCGAAAGCGTAGTTTCGCGCATAGAAGTGAACGATTCGCGGAGGGACGTGCAGGTGAACAAAGCTTTCGTAGCCGAAAGTCCGTGAAGGGGTTTCGCGCTTTAGCTTAGCGCAGCCAGTGGTTCACATCAGGTATTGCCCAGAGTTTTGGCACGAAAGTGTCCAGTGGACATTTTCGCCCAAGGCGGCATTCTACAAATGATTCTTATCCGCCGCAGGTAGCTGCTACGAAGGCGAAGTGAACCAGTCCCGGAGCGCTAGAGTACGTGAGTCTCCGGTGGAGATTCACGCCCGAAGGTACGGATATGCGCGAAATTATACGACCATAGGTTTTGCGACAGCCCCAGGTCTTTTTTATCGCAAGCCAGTCATTCTCTGCCATATGAGAATCAGATAAAGTCATAAAAATTTAATATATAAAAGTATTCAAAAAATTAGAAATGATAGCAGGAATTCGACAAAATACGTAGAATTTATAGAAATTAGAATTGAAAATCAATTTTGACTATCTTGAATATTGAAAGTAGTGGTCTAACCAGCAGATGTTTTTTCATGTCACGTGTATTTTATATCATCTGTTTTTAAATAGCTGGCTAAGAAATTAGAAGAAAGGAGGATAGGTTACGTTACGTTATCATACTTATTTAAGCTCAAAAAAGTAGAGCAGAGGATTAGGAAGGAGAAATTTTCATGGAGAAGTATTTTCAAAACTACAACCCCACGGGAAGTGTTGTTTTATCAACTTTCTTAGCAGCACTGCCAATTCTTGTTTTATTATATTTATTAGCGCTCCATCCACATAAAGATAAAAATGGTAAACGCATTATGGGAATTTTTGCTCCTTATGCGGCAATATCCGCAGCGATTGTCGGCCTTTTAGTTTCAGTTTTAATGATGAAGATGCCGGTTTCTACCGCGGTAGCTGCGTTTGCCTATGGTGCCGCAAATGGTCTATTCCCGATTGGTTGGATTGTCTTTGGTGCGATTTTCCTTTATACATTAACCGTTGTTACAGGTCAATTTGATATTGTAAAAAATTCAGTCGCTTCGATTACTCCGGACCGTCGGTTACAGGCATTATTGATTGCTTTCAGCTTTGGTGCATTCATGGAAGGGGCTTCTGGTTTTGGAACTCCGGTTGCTGTTGCCGGGGCATTGATGGTGGGTGTCGGTTTTAAACCAATGACCGCAGCTGTGGTTTGCTTGATTGCTAATACGGCCCCTGTGGCTTGGGGATCAATTGGTACGCCAATTCTTACCTTGGCGAGTGTTTCGGGAATTGATGCAAGTCTTATTAGTATGCAAGCAGGTCGTCAACTTCCCTTCTTTTCGTTAATTGTTCCTTTCTGGTTGGTCGCAACCTTGGTCTTTATGGATAAAGGTTCGTGGAAAGATGTTTGGGAGGTTTGGCCGGCTACCTTAGTTTCAGGTCTTTCCTTCGCGTTAACCCAATTAACAATGTCGCAATTTGGTAATGTTGAGTTGGTCGATATTGGTTCCGGTATCGTGAGTATGGTTATTACAACTCTCTTCTTAAAAGTATGGCAGCCCAAGCATCTTATGACACATGAGGATGCACATGAGAACGTAGGCAACAAGAAATTGGAAATTCCGAAGTACACAGGTCGTCAGCTTGCGAAAGCATGGGCTCCTTGGGCCTTAATGGCGATTGCTGTATTTACCTGGGGCCAAACGTCCTTTAAGAATTTCTTCAACGGCATCTTTGCTCCGAAAATTCCTGTTCCATTCTTGCACGGGGTTGTATTCCGGACCGCTCCGGTCGTTCCTCAGCCAACGATGGAAGGTGCCATTTATACCTTCAATTTCCTTACATTCGCCGGAACTGCTTTGATGCTCGCATCATTTGTCGCAGGTATCTTTATTCTTAAAGTTACAGCTGAACAGTGGAAAGAAACCTTTAAGATTACGTTCTTCCGGATGCGTGTTCCTTTGACAGTTATTTGTACAGTTCTTGGTTTGGGTTATATGACTCGTTATGCCGGTACTGATGCTATCTTAGGTCTGGCCTTCACGAAGACGGGTACTGCTTATCCGTTCTTTGCGGCAATGCTCGGTTGGTTGGGCGTGTTCCTCACCGGCAGTGATACCTCATCAAATGCAATGTTCGGAAGCTTGCAGCATATTACGGCAGATCAACTTAGTTTAAATCCTGTACTCATCGTTACGTCGAATAGTACGGGTGGTGTTATGGGTAAAATGATTGATGCCCAAAGTATCGTCGTATCAACAGTAGCTTGCTATGATAATCATGAAGAAGGAATGAATGCGGTTGGACCAATCTTCAGAAAGGTTTTCCCGCACAGCCTTGCTTTAGCTATCCTGATGGGTATACTTGTTTGGCTGCAAGCCTATGTCTGGACATGGATGCAAGTTCCCTTTAAGTAAAACCAAACACAAAACACTAAAAACGGTAAAAGGTTACTCTCCTCGGGGGGTAGCCTTTTTTTATACTGTCAATTATCTTTATCCTTCTATATTAAACAATAGTAATATTAGAAATAGTAAAATAATTCGAAATACGAGAAGGAATTTAGAATTGTTTGTAGAATTAAGAAGGGGTATTTTATAAAATACTTTCTGTAGGATTCAATCTCTAATGGTCTTACCAGCAGATAGGGACACTGGCTGTCTACCTTAGAAACTGGTAAAGAAAAGTTGACGGAAAGGAGGATTTTAGCGGGCACTAACAGCGTAGGCTCGTTACCGCATTTATTATATTTTTTTATGAGCTCCGTTCGAAAGAAATCAGCAGAAGATTTGGAAGGGGAAATAATATGGAAAAGTATTTTCAAAACTATGATCCCACAGGGAATGTTGTTTTATCTACATTCCTAGCTGCGTTGCCGATTCTTGTATTACTGTACCTTTTGGCACTTCATCCGCATAAAGATAAACAAGGACGGCGTCAGCTAGGAATTTTTGCACCTTATGCGGCAATAGCCGCGGCAACCGTAGGGATTCTCGTCTCTGTTTTTATGATGAAAATGCCTCTTCCCACTGCCCTGGCAGCCTTTGGTTATGGAGCTGCTAATGGTCTATTCCCAATTGGCTGGATTGTTTTTGGCGCTATTTTTCTTTATACCATGACTGTTGTTACAGGTCAGTTTGAAATCGTCAAGAACTCTGTGGCTTCGATTTCCCCGGACCGCCGCTTACAGGCGTTATTGATTGCCTTCAGTTTTGGTGCGTTCATGGAAGGGGCTTCGGGTTTCGGAACTCCGGTAGCTGTTGCGGGAGCATTGATGGTGGGTGTCGGTTTTAAACCGATGACGGCTGCTGTTATTTGTCTGATTGCCAATACCGCACCTGTAGCTTGGGGATCGATCGGTACGCCGATTCTTACGCTGGGAAATGTTTCCGGAATTGACCCGAGCCTGCTCAGTATGCAAGCAGGGCGTCAGCTCCCCTTCTTTTCATTGATTGTACCGTTCTGGTTGGTGGCAACATTAGTTTTCATGGACAAAGGATCATGGAAAGATGTATTTGAAGTATGGCCGGCTACCTTAGTTTCAGGTCTTTCTTTTGCAATTACTCAATTTACCATGTCACAAGCAGGCAATGTTGAGTTAGTCGACATAGGTGCCGGTATTGTGAGTATGGTTGTTACTGCTCTTTTCTTAAAGATTTGGAAGCCAAAGCATCTTATGACACATGAGGATGCACATGAGAATCAAAGTGCCGCAACCGCAGGCCTGGGGCGTAAATCATTGGAAATTCCCAAATACTCAATGGGACAGCTGGCCAAGGCTTGGGCTCCATGGGCCTTAATGGCGATTGCAGTATTTACATGGGGACAATCCTCCTTTAAAACTTTCTTTAATGGAATTTTTGCCCCGAAAATTCCGGTTCCTTTCTTGCATGGGGTTGTTTATCGGACAGCGCCCGTATCTCCGCAGCCAACAATGGAACCTGCATTTTATACCTTTAACTTCTTAACATTTGCCGGAACGGCAATGTTGGTGGCGGCATTTATCGGCGGAATATTTATTCTCAAAGTAAGTGCGAAGCAATGGAAAGAAATCTTCAAAATTACGTTCTTCCGGATGCGTGTTCCCTTGACGGTGATTTGTACGGTTTTGGGATTAGGCTACACAACCCGTTATGCAGGTACGGATGCTATTATGGGTCTTGCCTTCACGAAAACAGGAATGGCTTATCCGTTCTTTGCCTCAATGCTAGGCTGGTTGGGTGTGTTCCTCACAGGAAGTGATACTTCATCAAATGCAATGTTCGGAAGTTTACAGCATATTACTGCCGATCAGCTTGGTTTAAACCCTGTGCTCATCGTTACAGCGAACAGTACGGGGGGAGTTATGGGTAAAATGATCGATGCCCAAAGTATTGTTGTTTCAACCGTTGCTTGTTATGAGAAACATGAAGATGGCATGAATGCCGTCGGACCGATTTTCCGAAAAGTATTCCCGCATAGTCTCGCTTTAGCCATCCTGCTGAGTGCTCTTGTTTGGGCTCAAGCCTATATCTGGCCATGGATGCAAGTTCCATATAAATAAGAATACAGTGAGTTTGAAAAGGTTACTCTCTTTAATGAGGGTAACCTTTTCAATTTGTTTTTTACTCAATTACCGGATAGCGGACTGCAGCATCGAAAAGAAGAAAATTCTCATCTTGCTCCTTACGGACCATTCCGATAATGCCGGGGTCATTTAGCTCGCTCATCCCAGGGATCTGTGAACTCTGGAACGGCATTCAGATTGCAGCCTCCTTAAAGTTTAATTTTATGTTAGTATATACTATGAGTGATTCTGGCACT
Organism: Desulfitobacterium sp.; assembly: GCF_034927245.1. Classification (GTDB taxonomy): domain Bacteria; phylum Bacillota; class Desulfitobacteriia; order Desulfitobacteriales; family Desulfitobacteriaceae; genus Desulfitobacterium_A. The sequence goes on along the minus strand of NZ_JAYFQK010000050.1, from coordinate 29,419 downwards.
CCAATATAGGAAACTTACTTCAGGTGGAGTTTAGTTGACTTATCCCCACAGAGGACAAGTCAGCTAAGCTTGCAAAGCAAGCAAGCTTCCTATGTCCAGGGACTTAGCGCCATTTATCTCCAACTTAAGAAGTGGGAATCTCAGTGGCGGTTAGTCATCGGATAAAGGTTTGGAAAGGTGAGAAATAGATGGAGGAAAAAGAGCGACATTTGGGTTGGATTGATCTTTTAATTGCTGTTGCCGGAATTATCGGTTTGTTTATTATTTTAGGCATTGCGACAGGCTGGATTGCAAGCTGGTGGCCACATGACAGAATCTTGCTTTATGTGAATGGTTTTGTTACCCAGCTGACGTTTTTTATCTTGCTTTGGATATTAACCCGAACGCGTCACTGGAGTTGGTCGGATTATGGGTGGAGAAAAATTGAAACCTATAAATATTTCGGAACCGTTTTGAAAATTTACGGCCTTACCTGGATCATTAATATTATGTATAGTGTTACCCTTTTTGAGAAAGGGATAACACCATCAACCACAGATGTTTACACTCGATTACTGGGGAGTACGACTGCCCTTTCCTTCATCCTTAATCTAATCCTCGCAGGAATTTTAGCACCCCTGCTTGAAGAAACTCTTTTCAGGGGAGTTATTTTTGGCGGGCTGCAGACTTACTTCGGAAAGTGGACTTCAGCGGTTCTCAGTGCTGCATTTTTCTCGGTACTTCATCTTCAGGCATACGGATTTATACCCCGTTTTGTCTTAGGATTGATGTTAGCCTATCTCTATGATAAATATAAATCCATTTATCCCTCAGTTGCTCTCCATTCTTTGAATAATATAGTAGCCTTGACGTTAGTAGCAATATCAGGTGTATAATTAGCCTTACATTACTTTAGTTTCCTTTATTAGTTTGTTTAGGCTTGGGACATTATGGTATAATGAAACGAATATGATTATTTGAGGTAGAACACGTGAATGAACAAATTAAAGTCGCTGTAGACGGACCGGCAGGAGCCGGAAAAAGTACCATTGCCAAAGCAGTAGCCAAACGTTTGGGGATATTTTATGTCGATACAGGTGCAATGTACCGTGCCATTGCTTTAAAGACCTTACGTTCGAATATTCCTATTGATCATGAAGACGAAGTGGGACAAATGGTGCAGGAGACCGAGATTGTTTTAGATCATTCGGATGCACGTCGTGTTTTTTGTGACGGAGAAGATGTGACAGAAGCTATCCGCAATCCTGAGGTTTCGCGAGCCGTTTCGAAGATTGCGGCATATCCGATAGTCCGTGAACGCCTGGTTCAGCTTCAACGCCGGGAGGCAGAGCGTGGTGCGGTAATTATGGATGGCCGGGACATTGGAACGGTTGTTTTGCCCCAAGCGGATCTTAAGATTTTTTTGACGGCATCCCCTGAGGAGAGAGCTTATCGACGCTGGCTGGAGCTCTATAACTCCGGCAAAGAACTCTCTTTGGATGAGGTGAAGCAGGATATGCAAAGACGGGATAAACAGGATTCAGAGCGCGCTGTCGCACCGCTTATACCTGCTGCGGATGCCCTAATCCTTGATACGACGGGCTTATCTGTACAAGAAATCGTAGATCAGATTATCAAATTAACGGCTGATCTATAGGAGGTTCACTATGTCTTTATATCAATTCGCTAAAGGCTTATTTCGCCTTCAATTTAAAATAATGGGATGGAAGATAAAAGGCCTTGAAAATATGCCCGCTGAAGGACCGGTTATTCTGGCAATTAACCATGTTAGCTTATGGGACCCAATTGTTGCGGCGTGTAGTGTTCCGCGACCTGTTTCTTTTATGGCCAAAGAGGAACTGTTTGCCAACCCTTTGTTAGGGCCTCTCATTCACCGCTTGAATGCTTTCCCGGTTAAACGGGGACAGGGGGATATGAGCGCGATTCGGCAATCTTTAAAAGTACTTAAAGATCAAAAGGTTTTGGGAATATTTCCTGAAGGAAGGCGTTCGCAATCGGGTGAGTTGCAAAAAGGTTTACCCGGAGTGGCCCTCCTTATGGAAAAAGGAAAGGCAACGGTCATTCCGGTTAAAGTTACGGGGACCCAAAATTTATTGATCAAGGGCTGGGGCAAGCTTGAAGTAGTGCTTGGTTCTCCTTTAACTCCGGAAAAGATGAAGCCCCCTGCCGGAGTTGCTAATCGCCGGGAGTGGGTCACTGAACAAATTATGGAAGCTCTTGCTTCCTTAGAAACGTGATATTCCATCGGTATGTTTTTTTTCGGAGAGGGTAATTTATACTATACATGAAGGATTTTTGCCCAAGTTGGCGAAAATATTCGTTATGCCAAACTAAGGAGGATCTAAATTGGAGGTTATCCAAGCAGAAAAAGCAGGTTTTTGCTTTGGAGTCAAACGCGCATTGGATAGGGCAGAACGTACGGTTCAAAATTCAGCGACGGTCTCTTTTGGCCCTTTGATCCATAATCAGCAGGTCGTAGATCGCTTGGAGAAACAAGGCGTGCGTGTCATCGAAGCTGTTGATAAGGTTAAGCCGGGAGAAACGATGATTATCCGCTCGCATGGGGTTCCTCCGGAAATATATCAAATGGCCAAAGAAAGAGGAATCAAAGTCGAAGATGCGACTTGCCCTTTTGTTCAAAAAGCTCAAAAGCTTGCTGCGGAAGCTTCACTAAAAAGTCAGGTTATTGTTGTGGGGAACAAGCATCACCCGGAAGTTCAGGGAATTTTAGGCTGGGCCGGCGGTAATGCCTTTGCGATAGAAAAGCTGGAAGAAGCTCAGGAACTTCCTTTTTATCAGCATTTGTCCGTCCTTGCTCAGACGACGCAACTCCATGCTAATTTTCAGAGGATTGTTGATGAATTGCGTCACCATACTCAGGAATTAACCGTTTACAACACAATATGCAATGCCACTGAGGAACGGCAAACGGTAGCGCGAGAGCTGGCCGGAAAAGTTGATGTTATGATCGTTGTTGGCGGCAAAAACAGCGCAAATACACGAAAGTTAGCATCGATCTGTTCTGAGCAAACTCAAACTTATCTTATCGAAACCGAAGAAGAATTGAATGAAAACTGGTTTAAGGGAATTCAAAAGGCGGGTTTAACCGCCGGAGCCTCGACACCAGATTGGATAATTGAGGAGGTAAAAAAGAAGATGTCAGAAATCGAGGAAAAGGATTTAGTCACTCAAAATGATGCAGAAATGAATAGCAACGAATTAAGCCTGGAGAACTGGGCAGATCATATGCTGAAATTGCACCGGGGTGCGGTTGTGACCGGAACCGTTGTGAAGATGACGCATGATGAAGTATATGTTGATTTAGGATGGAAATCAGAAGGAGTTATCGAATTAAAGGAGCTATCTGCCGCAACGATTACTGATCCAAGCGAAGTTGTCGCTATCGGAGATAAAATTAAAACCGTAGTGCTGCGTGTCGAAAACCAAGAGGGAAATCCGGTACTTTCCAAACGCAGAGTGGATGAAGAACTGGCCAGTGAGCGCCTTGAACAATTAGCCGAGTCAAAACAAGAGCTTCAGGCAAAGGTCACGGGGGTGGTCAAAGGCGGCTTACTCGTGGATGTTGGAATGCGGGGGTTTGTACCTGCTTCACAGATTCAAATAGGGTACGTTGCGGATTTAAAGCAGTTTCTGGGACAAACGCTGCGCTTGCGCGTTATTGAATTTGATCCGCAAAGACGGAAAGTTGTCCTTTCCCAGAAGGCTATTCTTGCTGAGGAACAGGAAAACAATCGTAAAAGAATTTTTGAAACACTGCAAGAGGGTGAAATTGTTACAGGTACCGTTCAGCGGCTGGCTGATTTTGGTGCATTTATTGATATCGGTGGGGTTGACGGACTTTTACATATTTCGGAAATGTCGTATTCCAGAATCAAGCATCCTTCTGAAATCGTCAAAGTCGGGGACGAAGTCGAGGTACAAGTCTTAAAAGTTGACAGGGAACATTCCAAGATTTCTTTAGGGTTAAAACAGCTGAAAAAGAGCCCTTGGGAAAGCGCTTCCGAAAAATATGCGGTGGGTACCCTTGTAACGGGCAAGGTTGTTCGTTTGGTTCCTTTCGGAGCATTTGTTCAATTGGAAGACGGCATTGATGGGTTGATTCATATTTCTCAGCTGTCAGAAAAGCGTGTGGCTAAAGTTGAGGATGTAGTTAAAGTGGGGGATATGGTTCAAGCTAAGGTTATTGAGTGCAAGCCGGAAGAAAAACGGATCAGCCTCAGCATTCGCGAAGCAATCACTGAAGCGCAGGTTGCCCAAGAAAAGGAAATGCTTGAATCACAACCGGATATTCCTGAGGTTACAATCGGGGATGCCTTTAAAAAGGATTCGGATCAATAAGTCAAGATAGGATTGAGCGAGATATGACTTCTTGCATGATTTGCAGGAAGTCGTTTCTTGCCCGTATCGAAATGTATAAGCTTTTACAGCATTCTCAAAAAAGTGAGTGATAGGCGATGCCAAGGCAACGAAGAGATATAGGGGGAAAAAATACCTTGCCTAAACAAGGTATTGACTTTCCTCTCATCATAATGACTTTAGCTATCTTGGCTTTTGGTTTAATTATGGTGCTTTCGGCTGGATCTGTCCGAAGCTATAACAATACAGAAAATCATAATTCCTTTTTCTATGTGATACAGCAAGCTAAGTGGGCTATCCTCGGCGGGGGAGTAGCCGTGATCACGGCGAATTTACCTTATAAAATTTGGCGGCGCCTTTCGGGTCTGGGGATCATCATCAGTATTTTGCTGTTAGTCGCCGTTCTCTATACAGATGCAGGGTTTGCAGCTATGGGTTCGGCAAGGTGGCTGAAAATCGGACCGATCAAAGTACAACCTTCGGAGATCTCTAAATTGGCCCTTATTTTATTTTTAGCCTATGTTCTCGATCGATATCCGGTTAGAAAATTACGTGACTTCGCTATTGCGGGTGTATTTGTGGTTTTGATATTAGGGTTGGTTTATAAACAGCCGGATTTAGGGACAACGATGGTCTTAGGGATTACAGTGGCAGCGATGCTTTGGCAAACAGAGCTTCCGACGCGTTGGTTTGTGATAGCGATTCCCTGTGTTTCTATTCCCCTCATGTATTTAATCCGCCATACGGAATATCAGTGGAATCGGATCCTGGCATGGCTTGATCCGTGGAAATACGCAAGTACCCTGGGTTACCAAATTACCAATGCCCAGATCGCTTTTGGCTCCGGCGGAATTTTTGGGGTAGGGTTGGGTCATAGTATGCAAAAATTCGGTTTTCTTCCTGAAATATATACCGATATGATCTTTGCGGTGATTGGAGAGGAACTTGGACTTATCGGAGCACTTATTTTATTGAGCTTGTTCGTTGTATTCTATACGCGTAGTTATTATATTGCTCAAAGGTGCGAGGATCGGTTCGGTCGATTATTGGCTTTTGGCATTACGACCTCACTTGCTGTCCAGACTGTAATGAATTTAGCGGTGGTGACAGGGGTGATGCCGGTTACCGGAGTTACTTTACCCCTCGTTTCGTATGGGGGAAGCTCATTAGTGATTACTTTAGCAGAGATCGGAATTTTAATGAATATTTCACGTTATTCACGTCTCAATACGGATTTGAAGGGCATAATAGGGGGAGTCAAGTCAGTAAGTCAATAGGGGGTGAAAAAACTTGACTTTCCCTATTGGTGAATACGTCATCTTTGGTATAGGGCTATATTATTTAGGATGTGGCAACACGCGCCGATCGAGAATATTTTGGGGAGGGGTGTGGCTTTCCTGGCTGACAGGATGGATATTGGAAAGCATTTTTCCGTGGAATAACACTTGGCATTGGCATTTTTCAAGGGTGATGGTCTTGGGTTTCTTTGCCGGTATGGCTTGGCAAAGGACAAAGGGACGAAAGATTCTGCCTGTCTTAATAACTGCCTCAGCATTTGCCGCACAAAATCTGTTTATCGTGAATGAGCCGAGTATATTTAAAGGAGAACAATTTTTTTTAGGGGCAATGGTTTTAGTTACAGTCGTGTTAACCACCCATGATTTCTGGGGAATGGGACTTGCCCTAGCCGGTGGAATCCTGGCCGATTTAGGAATATCCATATTTTTATTTCAAGGGATAGTGCGGCATTATGATTTGCCGGATCCTTTTTTCTGGAACTTAAGTGTGCTGTTTCTGGCAGGAGCTGCGGGCGTGCGAATGATTTGGAAGAAAAGGAACGATGTATTGACAGAAATGAGTGAAAAGGAATGAAGACTGTGCCTAAAGGCTTAGTCGTAGCGGAAATTCAACCGGGAAGCATAGCCGAGGAAATGGAGATTGTTCCGGGCGATCGGATCTTAGCTGTTAATGAACAAGAGCTTGAGGATATCATTGATTTCCAGTATCTTACGGCTGATGAGGAATTTACCCTTTGGGTCGAGAAGGAAAATAACGAAGTCTGGGAACTGGAGATTGAGCGTGATCCCGGAGAGGAGCTTGGTCTTGAGGTAAAAGCGGTTAGTGCTGATGGACTGAAACTGTGCAAAAATAACTGTCTTTTCTGTTTTGTTGCCCAAATGCCGAAAGGAATGAGGGAAAGTCTCTATGATAAGGATGACGATTATCGCCTTTCCTTGACTCAGGGAAGTTTTATTACCCTTTCTAATTTAAGTGAGACAGAATTTGAGAGGATTGAGCGTCTGCATTTAAGTCCGCTCTATATTTCCGTTCATGCTTGGAGATCAGAGGAACGGGTTCGCTTAATGAAAAACCCTAAAGCGGGCGATCTATCCGCACAGTTGAACAGATTAGCCGCGGCGGGAATTACTATTCATGCGCAGATTGTTCTGGTTCCGGGCTATAATGATGGCGACGTTCTTAAGGAAACAGTAAGTGAGCTGGGAAAGCTCTATCCGGCGGTTCAATCGATCGCTGTTGTACCGGTCGGCTTGACCCGATATAGGGAAGGACTTCCTCAATTACGGGGTTTTACAACGGCGGAGTCTCAACAGATCCTGGAACAAGGGCAGTGTTGGCAGGCTAAGTTTCTTGAAATAACGGGGCGGCGCTTAGTTTATTTTTCGGATGAGTTTTATGCTCAAGCCGGCTGGGACTTCTCCGGGGTCGAAGTTTATGATGATTTTCCGCAGTTGGAAAATGGTGTGGGGATGGCCAGCAAGTTCCGCGCAGAGTTTGAAGAGGCTTTCCGCAGCCTGCCAAAGGATTTGCCGGAACGTAGGGTTCATATTCTGACCGGGACCTCAGCGACCCCGTTCTTTCGAAAAATCATTCAACGCTTCGAGAAGTATGCGAGTTTGCATCTGATTTTACATACGCTGGAAAATCGTTTTTTTGGAACAACCGTTACGGTCGCGGGGCTCTTAACCGCTCAAGATATTGCCGAGCAGCTTCCGGACCTAAACGGGGAATTATTCTTAGTTCCCAGTGTGATGCTCAAATCGGATGAAGATATATTCTTAGATAATCAGAGTGTGACTTGGCTCGCCGAAAAGGTCCATGGAGTTCCCTTAATTGTGGAAAACCATGGTGCTGCATTTGTTCAAGCAGTAACCGGCGTAGTTTTGGAGGGAGAAACCATTGAGTAAACCTGTTGTAGCAATTGTAGGGCGTCCCAATGTCGGAAAGTCCACTTTATTTAATCGGTTAGCCGGCGGACTAGTGGCCATCGTCGAAGACCGGCCCGGGGTGACGCGTGATCGTCTTTATCGTGATTCGGAATGGCTGGGGCGGAAGTTTACGATTATTGATACCGGCGGAATCGAATTTAAAAACGAGGAGACATCAATTCCGACCCAAATGCGAAGACAGGCAGAGATCGCGATTGAAGAGGCGGATGTCATCGTTTTTGTTCTGGATGCACAGGTGCCGCTCACGCCCGATGATGAACTGATTGCACAAACGCTGCGTCGGTCCGGTAAGCCTGTTGTTATTGCCGCCAATAAGGTCGAGAATTTTGCTAAGGCTGAGCTCTATGAGCTTTACAGTCTGGGTTTAGGCGAACCGATTCCGATTTCTGCTGTTCACGGAATGAATATCGGTGATTTACTGGATGCAGTAGTCGCCCATTTTCCTGAGCAAGAAGAAGAAGAGTATGATCCGGATATCATTAAAATCGCCGCTATTGGCCGTCCTAATGTGGGAAAATCCTCTCTCGTCAACGCCCTGCTGGGCGAGGAACGCGTTATTGTCAGCAATGTGCCGGGAACAACCCGGGATGCGATTGATACCGCTTTTGAACATGAAGGCAAGCATTATATCTTAATCGATACCGCGGGTATGCGGCGCAAGGGCAGAATTGATGAATTGACTGAACGTTACAGCGTATCACGTTCCTTGCGTGCAGTCGATCGCTGCGATGTTGTCCTGATGCTGATTGATGCTACAGAGGGAGTCACCGAGCAGGATAAAAAAATTGCGGGCTATGCCCATGAAGCGGGTAAAGGAATCATTCTTGTTGTTAATAAATGGGATCTCATTGAAAAAGACGATAAATCGATGAATCGTTATGAAAAGGAAATACGCGAAGAATTAAGTTTTATGCTTTATGTTCCCACTCTCTTTATTTCCGCTAAGACAGGACAGCGGGTTAACCGATTGCTTGAGCTTGTTGATTTTGTAGCTGAACAGAATGCAACAAGAATAACGACAGCGACGCTTAACAGCTTGGTTCGGGAATGGGTTCATCTTAATCCTCCGGCTACGGATAAAGGCCGACGTCTTAAAATTCTCTATATGACTCAGGTCGGGGTAAAGCCTCCGACGTTCGTTTGCTTTGTCAATGATCCTGAGCTGTTGCATTTTTCCTACAAGCGTTACCTTGAAAACCAGCTGCGGAAAAGTTTTGGGTTTGAGGGCTCACCAATCCGCCTTGTGATCCGCCAAAAAGATGAAGAAAAGGAGTAATATTAAGGTATGGGACAGTATGGGATTTTTATCATTGCCTATTTTTTAGGCGCTATCCCTTTTGCCTATATTGCAGGACGGTTTAAGAATATCGATGTTCGTAAACATGGAAGCGGAAATATGGGGACAACAAATGCATTTCGCGTGTTGGGTGTAAAATGGGGAATTGCGGTTCTGCTTGGGGATGCTTTGAAGGGAGCTATGGCAGCATGGCTGGGGTATCACTTCTTTGGTCCCTGGGGTGGCATTGTCGGCGGATTGCTGGCGATGGCCGGACATAGCTGGAATCCCCTTTTTGGGTTTAAACCGAGTGGCAAAGGGGTTGCCTCCGGCTTGGGCATTATTCTTGTATTGATGCCGAAGATTACTATTTTAGCAATCCTCGTGTTCGCAATCGTTGTTTTCTTGTCACGTTATGTTTCCCTGGGATCTGTTTTCGGAACGATAACGGTCCTTATCTCTGTTTTTGTTTACGATAAGCCGGTCGCTTATAAGGTGTTTATCGTAATCGCAGCTGCTTTAGTGCTGATTCGTCATAGGACAAACTTTCAGCGAATTTTAAATGGAACCGAGAGTCGGGTCGGTCAGAAAAAATAGAAAGGGTAAGGCACGAATGAAGCAAATTGCAGTTTATGGAGCGGGAAGCTGGGGAACAGCTTTGGCAGTCCTTATGGCTAAAGCAGGACATCCTATTTCCTTAATTGGGCGCAATCAAGAGGAAATCCGGCAGATGAACGAACGCCGAGAAAATCTTCGATACCTTCCGGGTGTCGTTTTGCCGCAGCCACTCGAACCGACAACGGATATTAGTCGGTGCAATGCTGATCTGCTTATACTCAGCGTACCTTCTCACGCCGTGCGAAGCACAGCCCGTCTTATTCGCCCGTATTTGCGCAAGGAAACGCTGATCGTCAATACGGCCAAAGGTTTGGAAGAAGGAACGGAAAAGCGCCTTTCTGAAGTCTTAAAAGAGGAACTGCCCGACTACCCGATTGTTGTACTGTCCGGACCCAGCCATGCGGAGGAAGTCGGTCGGGATATGCCGACAACGGTCGTCGTTGCTTCAGATAACCTTGAAGCGAGCGAAAAGGTTCAAGAACTGATGATGACACCGAAATTCCGAGTGTATACAAATCCCGACCTGATTGGGGTCGAACTGGGCGGGGCCTTGAAAAACGTTATCGCCTTATGCACAGGGATCGCCGAAGGGCTTGGCTTTGGGGATAATACAAAGGCAGCATTGATGACCCGCGGACTGGCGGAAATTGCCCGCTTGGGGGTTGCTATGGGAGGCAATCCATTAACCTTTGCGGGTTTATCCGGTGTAGGGGATTTAATCGTAACGTGTACGAGTTTGCATAGCCGTAACCGTAGGGCCGGGGTTGCCTTGGGTCAGGGCAAATCCCTGGAGAAGGTTCTGGAGGAGGTAGGTATGGTTGTAGAAGGTGTCAAAACAACAAAAGTTGCCTATGCCATGAGCCGGGAGCAAAAAATTAGCATGCCGATTATTGAACAGGCGTATCACGTTCTTTTTGAGGGCAGTGATCCCAAAGTCGCCGTTTCAAATCTCATGATGCGCGGCAAAAGGCACGAGCTTGAAGAAGTGGCCCAGATTGCGCTTGCTCAAAGAGCTTATGAGAACTAAGTCAACAATTTTTCAATTATAATCATCCCAGTTAAATCTATACAATTTCATTTAAAAAAAGCAGCCGTAGGGAAAACCTGCGGTTTTTTTTTGACATATTTGCGCAATGTAGTCCATATATTTATACTGCGTAACGTGCTAGTCCAGTAATATCTTGCCACTGGGAGGTGGAAGGGAGAGAAAAGGTGGGGCCCTTCCCCGGTTTTGGGACAGCACTCAATAAGGGGGGAATTTTAGTGGAAAAAGTGGATATTTTTAAAGATATTGCCGAGCGTACAGGTGGCGATATCTACTTTGGAGTCGTTGGGCCGGTCCGCACTGGGAAGTCCACCTTCATCAAACGGTTCATGGATCTCCTGGTCTTGCCCAATATTACGGATGTGTTTGAGCGGGAACGGGCTAATGATGAACTGCCTCAAAGTGGTTCAGGCAGACAGATTACGACGACTGAACCTAAGTTTATTCCTTCAGATGCCGTCGATATCGTTATTCGTGATAACATTCAAATGAAGGTTCGCTTAGTGGATTGTGTAGGTTATGCGGTAGACGGAGCGATCGGCTATGAGTCAGAGGATGGAGAGGAACCTAGATTAGTCCGGACTTCTTGGAGTGAAGAACCCATTCCTTTTCAAGAGGCTGCAGAGATCGGAACCCGCAAGGTTATTACCGATCACTCGACCCTTGGAATTGTCATAACGACGGATGGATCAATCACCGATATTCCAAGAGAAAACTATATTGAAGCCGAGGAACGCGTCATCGCTGAACTGCGTCAGCTCGGGAAACCGTTTGTCATTGTACTCAATACAACACGGCCTTATGCGGAACACTCAATTGAAATGGCTCGGACATTGGAAGAACAATATGGTGTGCCGGTCATTCCCGTGGATTGCTTAGAAATGACCATCGAGGATATTACTCAAATCTTAGAAGAAGTATTATATGAATTTCCAGTGGCGGAGGTCAATATTGAAATTCCGAAGTGGGTGGAGGAACTCGATCCAAGCCATCCGGTACGGGCAAGTTTTGAGGAGGCAGTGCGACAATCCATTGAGGGAATCCGCCGTGTCCGTGATATTGATCAAGCCCTGGATAAATTAACAGAATGTCCGCAGGCTCAAGATGTCCTGTTAAGACAGATGGAACTCGGAACAGGAATTGCAGATATCGAAATGACCGCGATAGATGGGCTCTTTAAGAACGTGCTCGAAGAAATGACAGGGGTCACGGTTGAAGGGGAACATACACTTCTGCGTTTAGTCATGGATTACAGCAAAGCCAAAAAAGAATGGGATAAAATGGCCCCGGCGATTGAAGAAGTTAGGACCAATGGCTATGGTGTTGTGACACCGGTTCTGGAAGAAATGTTCCTTGAAGAGCCGGAGCTTGTTAAATCCGGCGGGCATTACGGAATTAAGCTCAAAGCGAGCGCACCATCCCTCCATATTCTTCGAGCTGATGTGACCACCGAAATCACGCCGCTGATTGGAACTGAGAAGCAGGCTGAAGAACTTGTCCGTTATATACTCGATGAATTCGAATCCGATCCCAAAAAAGTGTGGGAATCAAATATCTTCGGCAAATCGCTGCATGATTTAGTCCGTGAGGGAGTGCAAAATAAGCTTTACCGGATGCCGGAGAATGCTCAGCATAAACTTCAGGATACCTTGCAGCGGATTGTTAATGACGGAAACGGCGGGTTGATTTGCATTATTATTTAGGATAGGTTTACGAGGTTGAAAAACCCTGCATCAAACGCGATGTAGGGTTTTCTGTGATGTTTGCTAATTTGCACACATTTGATATAATTGTTCTAGATTTGTAAGACAGTAGGTGAGAACGCACATGACTAATCGTACCAAGGATTTTTTAATGGTCAGTAAAGATATTTTGCCCGATGCTATCGTGAAAACGGCTCAGGCTAAGGAATTGTTGGCAAAAGGGGACTGCGCAACCGTTAATGATGCGGCTGAAAGGGTCGGCATCAGCCGAAGTGCGTTTTATAAATACAAGGATGGGGTTTTCCCTTTTTATGAGGTGAGCAAAGAGCGAATTATTACGATTTCTCTAATCCTTGAAAATATTGCCGGGGTTCTTTCGAATACCTTGAATTTTATTGCGGGCTTTCGCGGCAATATCCTAACGATAAACCAAGGCATTCCGCTTCAAGGGGTAGCCAACGTTTCAATCGCTTTTGATACTGCCGACATGATTGATACACCCGAAAAATTGCTGGCTGGTTTGAGCGAGATTGAAGGCGTGCGCAAGATCGAGGTTATCGGGCAAAACTAAATTTTTACTTGCAATTTTAACGTGTATATGTTAATTTATATAAGTCCCTTGAAATGAAGGGACGGATTATTAAGTCGGGGCGTGGCTCAGCTTGGTAGAGCGCTACCTTGGGGTGGTAGAGGTCGCACGTTCAAATCGTGTCGCTCCGACCAGTCATATCAAGCATCTTAGGCTTTCGGATATTATCAAAACCCTCATGTAATGCAGTGTAATGTATTTTAAAGTAAATATGCACCGTTAGCTTCTCGCAAGAGGGGATTTTTCTTGTCAGCAAGTGGTCCAGATTAGTGACCGCTTGCTTTTTTATTTCTGGCATAACGTGAGCGTAAGTGTTTCCGGTTGTTGAAATGTCGGCGTGGCCTAAAAGTTCTTGAACCGTTTTAAGACTTTCAACGCGTTCGAGCAACCGGGTTGCATAGGTGTGGCGGAGGCCGTGTAAGTTAACATCACAGGGTAAGCCTGTACGATCTCTTAATTCATAGAACTTCCGTGTAAAATTTCGGGGAATGATATGGGTTCCTTTTTTCGAGCAGAAGACTAGGTTTTGCTCTTAAACTTAAAAGTCTTTTCCCGCTATAAGTTTCATTCTGCGTTGTGACATTCTGTGCAGCCGCAAGGGAATAACTACTTCTCGCGGTAAGGGAATGACTCGTTTCGATTTTTGCTTTTAGGTGTTTTCACCACCATAAGACCTTTGGCAGTAGTGCGTGCTAATGCATGTTTAATGGTAGGAATCCTATTCCTTAGGTCGATGTTATCCTAGGTCAGAGCGAGTACTTTTCCTTCGCGTAATCCTGTGCCCAATGCAAGGGGGAAGGATGTTCGCCAAACTGTGGTTAAATTCGGATCCTGTAGTTGGATCAGGAGGAGATCCATTTCATCTTTCGCCATAGCCCGGGCTTCATCAGCCTCCAGTTTAGGGAGAGTAACCCCTTCGGAGGAATTACGGCTAATTAGATGGGTGACCTTTGCGTTGTTTAGGCGGGAATAGATGATGCGTATTCCGGTGAACCGTGGCTGGAACTTTCCCTAGTGCAGTTCCCGCCAATCAAATATATTCGTCAAATAATGCAAAAAAGCCATAAGCATGACTTCTTTGTGTAGAAAAGCTAATGAACATCAACGATGTCATATTGGGATCGCTTTTCAAACCGATGAGAGTGCTACATTGATATTAAGTAGTCTTATGTAGTAGCTTTGCATAGAAAATAAAGGCGAAGAAATCGAATTTGCAATTTCTTCGCCTTTGAACTCAGAATCAAGCAGACTTAAATCTATCGGGGTATAAAAGTAGATCTAATTCGTGGTCAGACATAAAGTAATTACCATTAGCAAATGCTCTTTCTCGTTCGAGACCGAAACGCCGCATTGTATCAGGGTTGGTATAAGCAAAGTTGGCTGCCTGTTGCTTCCATTGGACACCGGTAAATTCAATGGATTTTATTTCTTTCTTTTTAGGGGGGAATAATTTATGATGACCGTTTCTTAACTCGCGTTCATAGCATAGTTCTGTATGGTTATCTAAATGATAGCGTTGCCTAAATTCGAGTAGAAATTTACTGACGTAACTACTAGTGCCAAAATGATAGGTTCTGCTGACAAAGGACTTGGGGGCGAGCAAAATAGGTTGTCCATATGCAACCGGGGAAAGCCATTGTCCTTCCTGCCACTGGCTGCTTTCAATGTCCCAGAAAAATCCTTTGCGAATACCACTCAAGGTAATGCCGTGTCTTACACATTGTTGCTCTGTGAATTGACTGAGTAGATTACGTAGAATATTTGTGAGTACATCTGACATTCTATCCTTGTCAAAATTGGGAGCCAAAACGTAGACATCACTTGGATGAATAACTGCGTTTCTCTCAAAAAGTCCTTGATCAATTAAGCCTGAGAACATCGTTAAGAGTATTTCTTTCGAGGCTCCTCGTCCTTTTGAATGTGCTACTGAATTCCCTAAATGAGTCTCATTAGGCTCGTTGCAGTGACTCAATAACTCGGTAAGTTTTGAATGGTCCCTTGCCTGACAACAATGAAATACAGAATCAAAATAGGACTTGATGACGGCCATGCAATCTATAGAAAAATCATCTGTTCCAGCCTCTATTAAACCAGGGTCAAGAAATAATTTTACGTCTCTATCAACAGGCACATCGACAAATTCGATTTCCTTATGTGTAAAAATAGGCAAGTTAAAATGCTTGGAAAAATTATTCATTATATCCCTCCATTAAAATTCCGTGTATTTTTTCATCTTGACTTTTTGAAGGGATAAGCTATACTAACTACATTGCATTTTGTGTTGCATAGCGTATCCTCCGCTAACATTTGTATTATAGCACCGGAAGCACTGTGCAAACGTCATATCCCCATTGGATTCTAGGAAAATCTGATGGGGATATTTTTCGTTTAGTTTGCAACTCGCCGAACTCAGCCATGTTAATCACCCCCTTACAATAATAGCTATTTTATTATAATATCAATCGTTATTAGTGCTGTATTTTTGTTGTAACCACTCTAAAAGCTCTTCAAAAGTAGGAAAACTTTTTACATTTTGGGGTAATGCCATATTTAACTCTTTGCTACTCAAAGGAATAAGCATTGCAATTGTATCAGAGTTTTTCGAGAATAGTGGACTTTTTTTTAGATTTTTGATTCTTTTTTCAATATTGCTAAAGTTATCACAAATTACGATTCGAATACAAAGGTTAAGCTCTATAGCGCTGCAAGATAGCTTTTCTTGATATTTATACTCTGTACCCCTATTAACACAGCACCATATAATTGGCTTGCACCGTCGTATCATAAATCTTCCTCGTCGATAAAAGATATAAGCTCTGGTATTGCTCCGTAGCGACCACTTAAATAAGCGGATTCAATTTTTATGTCACCACGGGCAAGTGTCCCAGTATTCTCAGTATCCTCCATCTGGTCAAACCGCCAAATATTAGTTACTCCTTTTCTTTTTTCCGCAAACCATATTTCATCACGGCGTAAATGATTAGTGTTTAATAATCTGGATTCATGCGTTGTAACAATCAATTGTATATTGCGTTCCTTAATTTTAGAAAGATACTCAGATATAAAAGCGTTTGTAAGAAGAGGGTGCATGCTACGATCGATTTCATCAATGATATAAGTAATACCTTCTTCTTCGGATAATAAAACCTCAACAAGTTCAAGAATACGTCTTGTGCCATCTGATTCCTCAGATAACAGATACTCTCCAAGGTTACCATGCTGCATTTTTACTACTTGAAAAGTAATATTTCCACTTAAATCAAAACCAAAAGAATATAAGTCTTCGCCATTAAATAAAAAGTTACTATGCTCATTATTCATGTCTCCACGCCGTTTTTTGGCTAATGAGTGTTCAATATCAGATAGAATTTCCTTTTTAATTTTATCCGGGATTGAACCTAGAACATTATCTACACTAGTCTGTTCATATTTATAGTCTGATATATCTAAGCCAAATGTCCTTAGTTTAGAGATTAAATTACCTTTTTCTGTTCTAAATGTAAATGAGTATCTGTTGGGGTCTCCTGCCTGAGGATAAACAAATACCAACTTCTGTGAAAACCAATGATAAATATCACGCAAAAAATTAATGCTACTAACTTCCTTGTATATTTCTTTTTTCTTACGGTTCATTTCAGACAAAAATAAGGTTTCGTGATCATCTTTAATATCATCGAAATAGATGCGTATGCGTTTTTCAGCATCTCCTCTAATTGGAAGGTTTAATGTGGTTTTGTTATCAAAGCTACGCATAAAAATAAGCTTTGAACTATTTGTATTATCGTATAACCACTCTTTTTCAAACATTTGAGATGCAAGAAGTAGCGAAAAACCGTAAATATACCTCTTTTTATTTAGCAAAATCTCAAATTCGAAAGTGCTTGGTTTATTTATATTGGTTGACTTTACTCTATTGTATGACATGGTATATCCATGAGGTATACCTCCTCGGCCAATGATAACGTTTCGTGCAAAATCCATTGCTTTCACGAAATTCGATTTCCCTGCTGCATTGGCACCATACATTGCTGCAAACTTGAGCGTGCGCGAATATCTAGTTACCACTAAATGATCCCGTTTTCCTCTCGCTCGGCCTGCTTCCATAGAAAAGGATACTGGAGTATCGAAAGAGGAAAAGTTTGATACTTTAAAATTTGATAACATAAGAATTCCTCCTCGTATAATTAGATTTGTTCCTAGCTCCTCGAGTCCTTTAAATGGGAACGGGGAGCTTTTAAATTGAACCAGATTCAACTGGAAATTCCCTTGAGCAATAAGGTGCGCGCAGTATAACGCATACCCCATGCAGTAGTCGAAGGTGTGCGGGGCGTGCCGTTGTGGAAAAGCTCTTTTAACACTACCTCAAATGGCTTTTCCACATAAGGCACACACGCATGCCTTACTCCCCAAAAAAGTATTTAAATTTGCTGGTTTTACAGGCACAATGGAACCGTAAGGTTACATTCTGGGAAGGTATTATCCTCCTTGAGGCTTGACCTCTGAAAAAGTCTGACCCCCAGCCCACAGCTTGAACTTTTAACGCGAAGGTTGCACAACTTGATGGTCCTCCTTTCGATAGTAGCAGGTCGTTTGGATCAAAGGTTCCAACAAGAAAGTGCTGATTCGGCGAGGTTGTTGACCGGTTGTGGTGCCTGGTGCCCAGCAGTAATTTTTACATATCCCTACTGGAAAGCGAGGTGATTTTTATGAGTTTATTTGTCGGTATTGATGTTAGTTCTAAGGATTTCAAAGTAAAAATGATGAATGATCAGGGTGATGAGGTTGCCGAGCGTTTTCATGCTTCTAATGACCGCCTAGGCGTACAGTCTCTAGCCTCGTATCTAGTTAATGCTTGTAAGACCCATTCCGAAGATCGCCTTGTTGTTGGGATGGAGGCTACTTCTGTCTACAGTTGGCATATCCAGATGTTCTTGGCCGAAGAACCAAGCCTTGCTCCCTTTAACCCTCAAATCTACTCTTTTAATCCTAAAATCGTGAGCAAGTTTAAAGAATCTTATTTGGATTTACCTAAGAACGATTGGGTTGATGCTTGGGTTATTGCAGATCGTTTAAGGTTTGGACGTCTTCCGAAGAATTGCCAAGTTGATTTTCGCTTCTTGCCTCTCCAGAGATTAACCCGCTTTCGCTGTCACTTGGTAGAAACAATTACCCGAGAGAAAAATTACTTCTTAACCAACTTGTTTTTGAAGTTTAGTACTTTAGCTCAAGGCGAGGTCTTTAGCAACACTTTTGGAGCTACTTCTGAATCCCTTATTCTTGAGTTTTTCTCTCCCGAGGAAATTGCGGCTCGACCGCTTGATGAATTAATTGAGTTCCTCGTGGATAAAGGGAAAAGCAGGTTTAAGGATCCAGAAGGGACCGCCACTGCACTTAAGGAAGCAGCGCGCAAGGCGCATCGTCTCCGGGGTAATCTACTTCAACCCGTAAATCTGATTCTAGCGACAAGCTTCGAAACCATTAGAACGTTACAACTCCAACTCAAGAAAATTGATAAAGCAATTGAAGCTGAGCTTGAACATTTTCCTAACACCCTCTCTTCTATCCCGGGGATTGGTCCGGTCTTTACCGCCGGTATTATTGCCGAAATTGCAGACATTCGACGTTTCCCTAATGAAGCCGCCTTAGCTAAATATGCAGGCCTTACATGGAAAACTCATCAATCGGGTGATTTTACAGCCGATGACACTCCTTTAAGCAACTCCGGCAATCGCTACCTGCGGTCTTATTTTGTCCAAGCAGCTAACATGGTTCGGTTGAACGAACCAGAGTATAAGGCATTCTACTCTCGTAAATTCACGGAAAGCAAAACCCATCATCATCGCCGTGCTTTAGTGCTTACTGCACGTAAACTCGTACGTATGGTTGATGCTCTGCTACGCACTAACCAAATCTACCAGCCGAAAGGTAATTGGGGGTGATTATAATCCAATACCCAAAAGTCCAGATTCCATTTTTGTAACTTGTTTCCACTTTGTTTTGGGAATGGGTAGGTTTTTTGTTGCCTTTTTTAAGATAGCTACTGCCAGAAAACAATGACCATTATATTTTATGGTCTTGACATATTACCGAAGGACTTGTTAGCTATATTATACTTAATCAAAAGTGAATGTCAAGCATAAGTCGCTTTTTAAAAACGTAATTTACGCAGTTGTTTACAAAAGGGTGATTTAGTTAAAGAAAATTTGTGTTATAAAAACAGTAAGTTAACAATTGATAGCTGAGTTGAATCACGTTAAGGATGGCATGCCTCTTACACCGCCAGTTCGGTGACATGCTTCAATCGGGCCATAGAGATAAGAACAAAGGCTAATGTTTACCTAAGTAATTTACTTTGCATATTTGCTAAGGCATTTGACATGAATTAATCTTCGCATTTGTTGGAGATAGTAGAAGGTTATAGACGGGTATACTCACGTTAAAGGAATTACCTGGAATCTATCGAATATTGAATGTTAATAATCTATTTTCTATAATTTTGGTGTCAGAGAAATGCACGCTAGTCTACTCGACTAAAATAAACTTCCTTTATATAATAAAGTTTAGACCCTTGCATTCAGTTTAAGATACTTTTCATACTGACATGTAGGCAAGGGCATGTAATACCTTTATTCAGGAGATAGTTACATAAGTTGACAATTACTCAAATGAAACCAATACTTAGATAATAAGCCAAAGTAGTAAATACATCTGGTAAGATGAAAGAAATGATCAAAAGGTGGCAATGTAAATAAGGAATAGGAAAATATCCTTTAGTTAGAACAGAATCTACTTTTTTGTGCTAATAGAAAGTAGAAAATTGGTCATTACCCGAACATGAATAAAATGAAGATTTCTTAAGCTTTAATCAGCTTCGAAGGATTATAATAAGGAATAGATAAAGGGTGGTTAGCTATGCAAACTGTATTTGAGCTCTGCAAACCTAGGGCGAGCGTATTTGTGGATACGACCAGAGATGATGTTTTGAACCTCAGCGATCTTGTTGAGGATAGAATTGATCCAGACAAATTTTTTGATGAAAATTTCCAGACAAAAGGGATGGAAATTCTCCTAACCACTGCATTTAAGCGTTTTAAAGGGGAGTCGAGCACAGGGGTAGTCAAGTTAACTCAAGCTATGGGTGGCGGTAAAACTCATAATATGCTGGCTCTGGCTTTATTGGCTAAAAATAACGTATGGCGTAAAAAGATTCTGGGTAAAGAATACGATGAAATCGGTGATATTAAGGTGGTTGCCTTCTCCGGTCGTGAAAGTGATGCGGATTACGGAATATGGGGCAGTATCGCCGAACAGCTCGGTAAAAAGGAAGTCTTTAAAGATCTATATATCCCTCTCAAAGCCCCTGGCGAAAGTGCCTGGGTAAAACTTCTCCAAGGGGAAAAGACATTGATCTTATTGGATGAACTACCGCCATACTTGGAAAATGCAAAATCAATTGCGGTGGGAAATTCTGATCTGTGTAAGGTCACTATTACTGCCTTATCAAACCTGTTCTCTGCACTAGGTAAGGAACAGCTTGCTAATGTTTGTTTAGTCTTTTCCGATCTAAAAGCCACATATGAATCCGGTAGTGAAATGCTGCAATCCAGCTTTAAAGAGCTTGAAAATGAGGCGAATCGTTCAGCAATCAATATTGAACCAGTGGCACTTAATTCAGACGAGATTTATGATATTTTGAAAAAGAGATTGTTTGAAAGCTATCCCTCTCATAATTCATCGACTGTGAATGAAGTAGCTGTAGGATTTAAAGAAGCACTGACCCGAGCCAATAAGATGGGGCTCACGAATTATACTGGCGAAAAAGTCTTTTTGGGGATCAAAGATTCCTATCCCTTTCATCCGTCGATCAAGGAACTTTATGCCCGATTTAAGGAAAATCCCAACTTTCAGCAAACACGAGGCCTCATTAAATTGATGCGTCAAATTATCCGACAGTTTTATGAAAATGGCAATGCTGAATCAAAATATCTGATCAATGTTTTTGATATCAATCTGAACGATCATAATATGTTGTCCTATATCAAGCAAATCAAGCCTTCCCTGGAGGCGGCGATCAGTCATGATATCGCCGAGGGGGGCAAATCAATTGCTGAAAGCATTGATGCTGAAAATGAACCTAGAAAAATAACTTATGCTCAGGATGTCGCCAAATTGCTTTTAATGTCCTCCTTGAGTGAAGCAACGCATGGGTTAATGGGACTGAACGATTCGGAAATCCTTGGATATTTGTGTGAACCCCAGATTGAATTGAATGATTATAAAAAAGCGTTGGAAGAGCTTAAGACCCAAAGCTGGTATCTGAAAATGGATAACCGCGGTCGATTGTATTTCCAAAATACGAAAAATATGATCGCAGAAATGAATACCCTCGTTGAGTCTTACAGTAATGAAAGTGCGAAGAAAGAGCTGAAGAAATTCCTCGACGAAAATTTCAAACCGATAACTAAAAACTGCTATGAACTTCTTTATGTATTGCCAGCAATTGATGAGATCCAACTCGATCTGAATAAGATCTCCCTTGTTATTTTTGAACCTTATGCCGGTAATAAGCTTCATCCTGATTTACAGGCCTTTTATGATAACGCCTCGTTTAAGAATCGGGTCATGTTCCTTTCTGGGCAACGCAATGTAATGGAAAAATTATACCATAATAGCAAACGTTTGACCGCTATTCGTCAAATTATCGAGGGGATGAAAGCAGAACATGTATCGACGACTGATCAGCAGTATAAGGAAGCCGATAGCCAACAAGATAAAGTGATGCAAGCCCTTTTGCAAAGTATCCGTGAAACCTTTATTACCTTATATTTTCCGACTAAGAAAGGAATTGTCTCCGAAGATTTCAAATTGGAGTTCAAAGAGAATGCCTTTAAGGGCGAAGAGCAGATCGTTAAAGTCCTAGCAAGTCAACAGAAATATATAGACTACCAAGCAGATGACCGCTTCATGGAAGAAATGCGTGAACGTTGTGAAGATCAGTTATTTACCCAAAAAGAGATGACGTTTAATCAGATCAAAGAGCGGGCTGCCACAGAGGTCCGTTGGCCGTGGTATCATCCATCCCAGCTTGAGGATTTAAAAAAGGATTGTTTAAAAAAAGATAAGTGGCGGGAAAACGGCGGTTATCTGATGAAAGGGCCTTTCCCCAAAGAGCCTACCTCAGTAATGGTCGAACAAACCAACTATGATCCAAAGACTGGGGAGTTTACTCTTAAAGTGCGTGGGGTACGAGGAGATAAAGTGTATTATGATATTGGCGCCGAGCCGACATCTGCTTCAGCAGAGGCCCCGGCGGTCTTCGTGACCAAAGAACTTCTGCTCAACTTCATTTGTGTGGACACATCAAATGAACATCCTACCGGGCTGGTGAAAGAATTTGTGTGTTCTGTTCCCCTTAAGTATGAGCAAAGAAGGAGCGTTAATGGCAAGGTTCTTGAGCTACAAACCCATAAAGATTTTGAAATCCGCTATACAACAGATGGCAGCAGTCCCAGGGAAAATGGCGGTATTTATACAGGTGAAATCGTCCTGCCTCAAAATTGTAAATATGTAAGAACAACGGTTACCTATAAAGGTAGACCTATTGAGGAAAGAGATATTGCCATTGCTGAGACTCTAGCGGATAACAGCGACATCAAGATCGATGACAATGCTCCCTTGGAGTTTGAGTGGAGTATCCAAAAAAAGTGTAAGGATACGGAATCAACATATTGGGAGTTCGAAAAGCTTAAAAAACTAGAAGGCTTATTTATTCGGCATTTTACGGTAGTTATCTCGGAAAAAGAGAACAACCGTAATTATATGGAACTTTCTACGGCTACAGTCCCTTATGATGCTGATAACTTGCAGGCAACTGTAGACCTTATCCGCGACACTGCTTTTAAGAATAAAGAAGTCATCGTCGAATTTGATTATAAAACAATCCTGTTTACGAGTGGTCTGCAGTTCAAAAAGTGGATCGAGCTGAATAAATATGACATCACGGAAATTAAAAAAGAGGGAAAAACTAAACAATGAGTGCTAGAGAAGTAACCTACGGCTTCGGAGTCAATCCAAAGTTGAGTGAGAATCATTTCTACGTTATTATACCGTCTAATAAAGATGAAAAAGTCCAGATCTATGAACGGTTTCAATGGACGGACGGCGAGGAGCAAAAGCTTGCTAAGTCTGATCGTCTACGCATCGAAATTTCAAGGTACAAATGGGGTAAAGTCAGTGCAGACTTAACTGCAGAATTTAATGTGCGTCTTAAAAAGGATAAATTAAAAATTGGGCGCTTTGTCATCGGCGGAACCCCAGTTGAAAAATTATTTGGTAAAGAATTGATGGTTTTGCTTTGGGGGATCGAAGACTGTGATCCTTCGGTCATTCCGACGGCAATCAGAAACTGGAAGGGTCTTATGCCGGAGGAACGCTGGTGGCTCTATACGATGACGAATGCCAGCACGGGTCATATCAAAGATAAGAAAGGGTGGCGTATTGCGCTCAGATACGCCCTATGTGAAAACCCGATTGAGGAAGATCCGCAACTCAGCTTGTTTGATATGTTAACGGAAGAATAAAGGAGAAAAATTGATGATTTCTTTTATTGAAAAGCAATTTCCTGTTTCAAAAGTTAGTAAAGAAAGCTATAAAGAGCGAAAAGCAAATAATGGACAAACCTTGACAGGCCTAGGAAAATGGTGGGGCCGGAAACCTTTAGTTTTGGTGCGTGCTGCTATCCTTGGTTGCTTAATGCCCGCAAGTGATAATCCAAAGCGGGATATGGACATCTTTCTTAAAATTATGAGCATGGACCATACGGGGCTTGAACTGCGCAAAGAAAAATCCTTTTCTGCAGTCGAAATGTATAATATTGCTGAGAAAAATAAAAAATTACGAAGTAGAATTAATGAATGGTTTGATCTCACTGGAGATAAAATCAAGCTTAACCACGATGTAGATAAAAAGGAAGTAGAACTCGCTGTTTTTAATACTCTTGGTTATGATGAAAAATTGACTAAGTGCATTCGTCCAGAGCAATTAGAAAATCTGAGTGAACAAACGTGGAATGAAATTAATCATCATCTTGGTACCTCTGCACAAAGTCTGCAAGAGTTAATCGAGCAGTTATCTATCAAGAGATATGGACGAAATGTCATCGTCGGTGATTGCTTTTGCGGTGGTGGGAGTATCCCCTTTGAAGCAGCAAGAATGGGATGTGATACGTATGCCAGCGATCTCAATCCAGTGGCAGGACTTCTTACTTGGGCAAGTATCAATATTTTGGGTGCAAGTGAAAAGGAACTGGATGAAATTAAACAGTTTCAGAAAGATGTTTTTAATAAGGTTAATCAAGAGATAACTAAACTTGGGATTGAACATAATGAACAGGGTGACAGAGCGGTCTCCTATTTGTACTGTGTTGAGGCTAATTGCCCTGAATGTGGGAAAAAAGTTCCGCTTGCACCGAGTTGGGTCATCGGAAAAGGAACCAAAACGATAGCCAAACTCGTTGAGACGGACAGCGGATTCGATCTGGTAGTCAAGATGGGGGCTAGTCTGGCCGAAATGAAGGAAGCAGAGAACTCGGGTACAGTCGGGAAAAATGTGTTAATCTGTCCTTCATGCGGTAAAACCACCCCGATATCTTCATTGCGCCGAGACCGAAAAGATGACGAAGGAAATACGATCTATGGACTAAGAAGATGGGAAAAAACTGAATTTGATTTCCGAGAAGATGATATTTATAACGAAAGGCTCTATGCCATCAAATATGAAACGCCAGATGGAAAACGTTATTACTGTCATCCTGATGAGATAGATGTGCAAAACGAAGGAAAGGTTAAACAAATTGTTGCCGAAAATATTATTGCTTGGCAGGGGCAGGGATTAATACCAAGTATGGAAATTGAGAGCGGCATAAAAACAGATGAGGTCATTCGTAATCGAGGTTGGTCTTATTGGAATCATCTTTTTAATGCGAGGCAGTTACTAACCATAGGCACCTTTGTAGATGTTATAAATAAGGAAAAATATAATAAATTACTTAAAATTGCAGGAATATTAGGTATCAATAGGTTAATTAACTTTAACAGTAGATTATCAAGATGGAATCCGGCTGCAGGAATAGAAAAGGTAGTTGATATTTTTTATAATCAAGCTTTAAATACTTTATTTAATTATGGTTGTTTAGGATTTAAAAGTGTTCATAGCACTTGGGCATATAATATAAATAGCTATCTAACCAATAAAGACAATGCTGAAGTGCTATTAACAGATGCAAGAGAGACGAAAAATATCTGCCATTTTTGGATTACGGATCCGCCTTATGCGGATGCAGTAAATTACCATGAACTATCTGAAATATTCCTCGCTTGGGATAAAAAACTTATGCAGGGAACTTTTCCCGCGTGGTATACAGATAGCAAGCGAATTCTTGCTGTTAAAGGTGATGAACATTTTTCTAAGAGCATGATTGATATTTATATGAATCTTGCCAATCATATGTTTGACGATGGGATGCAGGTGGTTATGTTCACTCATTCTGATCCGAGTGTCTGGGCACAGCTTGCTTTGATTATGTGGAAATCCGGGCTAAAAGTTACAGCCGCCTGGAATATAGCTACAGAAACAGAAAGTGGTGGTCTCAAAGATGGAAACTATGTAAAAGGAACAGTTTTACTAGTTTTAAGAAAACAAACTGATAATGGAGCCGCTTACTTAGATGAAATCAATATAGATATTAAATCTGAAGTTAAAGCGCAGATTGAATCTATGCAAGCCTTGGAGGATAAGGAAGAACCCAATTTCGCTGACCCGGATTATGTTCTTGCTGCTTATGCAGCATCATTGAAAGTGTTAACCTCTTATAAAAAGATTAGCGGGCTTGATCTTGACTATGAGTTAGATCTAGCGATTAATAGCCCGGCTGATTCTAAGGTCGTAAAAATCATTGAAAATGCAAAAAAGATTGCCTACGACTGCATTATTCCTGTAGATTTTGATACGTACTTATGGAAAGATCTTTCTCTTGCCGAACGGTTTTATATTAAAGGATTGGAAGCTGAAAAGCATAATAACTACCAGATTTCAACGTATCAAGAGTATGCCAGAGGGTTCTCGATTGGCTCCTACGGTCAGCTGATGGCTAGTGAAAAAGCCAATACGGCACGGTTGAAAACAGCTACCGAATTTGCTATGAGAACCGTCAGTGATAATCCAGACTTTGAAAATTCACTATTGCGTACCATTCTAGCCGGAATTTACATCGCGATTAAAGAAGATGGAGTGCCGGAAAAAGGTTTGTTCCATATCAAGCAGCATGTTCCGGACTATTGGGGAAGCCGGGATATGATCAAGCAGTTGCTGTTGGTTCTAAAGGATACGAAAGATATTGAGAATATGTCCCATTGGGCTGAAAGTGCGGATATGGCAGATCACTTATTCGTGTTAGTTGATAACGATCATATCTAAGTAGGAAAAGAGTGAGCAGATGATCAACAGGTATTCTTCGAGACGGAGTAAACTTAGTCAAGCTTTTTTAAATGAAAAGTTAAAAAATGCAGCCGGTTATGATCGGATTGCTGGATATTTCTGCTCATCCATTCTCGAAGTTGCTGGGGAGAGCATAGAAAATATCTCTGGTAAAATCAGGATTATTTGCAATTCTTCTTTAAACCCTGCGGATGTCCAAACCGCTGCCTATGCCAATATGAAAATGAAGCAGGAATGGTGCGAGTATTTACCCGAAGAAAAGTATTCTGATGAGAGTTCGGCACAAAGACTACGTAAACTATATAATTTATTATCGGCAGGGAAACTTGAGATCAAAGTGATACCCAATGAAATCTATGGGCTAATGCATGGCAAGGCCGGAATCATTACTTATCTGGATGGAAGCAAGACTTCTTTCTTAGGCAGTGCAAATGAAACTAAAAGCGCCTATACCGTTAACTATGAAATGCTTTGGGAGGATGACAGTGCGGAGTCTATTCAGTGGGTACAGGAGGAATTCGATTTCTTCTGGAACAATAGATATGCTGTCCCGCTTTGCGATTTCGTGGTTAAAGATATTGATCGCATCGCTAAACGTGTCGTGATTCCCCTTAAAGATTGGCGCGAGGACAGTGACGATGTTGTGCCTGCTGTAGCTGTAGAAGAGCCGGTTTATCGCCGAGAGTTTGGGCTGTGGGAGCATCAAAAATATTTTGTCGAGCTCGCTTTTCGCGAACATAAGCAAAAAGGCGGAGCTCGCTTTTTGCTGGCAGATATGGTGGGTCTGGGAAAAACGATCCAGCTGGCTATGTCCGCCAAGCTGATGGCTTTATATGGAGATAAACCGATATTGATCATTGTACCGAAAACCCTAACGTATCAATGGCAAGACGAACTAAA
Source organism: Desulfitobacterium sp. (assembly GCF_034927245.1). Lineage (GTDB taxonomy): Bacteria > Bacillota > Desulfitobacteriia > Desulfitobacteriales > Desulfitobacteriaceae > Desulfitobacterium_A. Next base: position 2,169 of record NZ_JAYFQK010000050.1, on the reverse strand, counting down.
AACGTTGCTGGATATGCCTAGTGCCGTATGGACTGGCAGAGGATGGAGCGATGAAAACGGCTATGAATACCCCGCGGATAGTAATCAGAGTATTTTGAAATGCCCGCGCCGAGTGGGTATTGTATCCCAAGGCCTGATCACTCGGAAATCCGAAGCTGCGGAGTTGCTGAAACAGTTGAAATATGAATGTGTGATCCTGGATGAAGCCCATAGGGCAAGGAGGACTAATGCAACGAAAGATCCGAATGTGAATAAGGCACAGCCTAATAATTTACTGGCATTTTTAAATGAGATCACCTTCCAAACGAAAAGTTTATTGCTAGCAACAGCGACCCCAGTACAGATTAATCCAATTGAAGCTTTTGACTTAGTTCATGCGTTAGCCATGCCCAATGAAGCGACTAAAGTGATGGGAGATAAGCATAGTATTTGGCGAAAACGACCACAAACAGCGCTTGATTATATCTCTGGAAATGCTGATATTCCAACTATGGAATCAGAATTATGGGAAATTATCAGAAATCCTTTTCCTCCCAAAAATGAGCATAACCGAAGGATTGAGATTATTCGTAATCAGTTGGATATTTCCGATGATACCTATGTATTACCGCAGAGTCTCTATTCGGAATTGCGGCTATCCCAAAGACAAAAGATTCGGGAATTGTATTTTGATGATAATTTTATCCAAAATCATAATCCTTATATACGGTCCATTATTCGCAGAACAAGGAAGTTTTTAGAAGAGACCATCAATCCAGAAACGGGCGAATATTACCTGGAAAAGATTGAAGTTGAACTCTTTGGTGAAAATAATGAAGAAGCACTTGAACTTAAGGGGTATTTGTATCAAGCCTATTCAATTGCTCAGGAATTTTGTGTCTTGCTTACTTCGCGAGTAAAAGGCGGCGGGTTTATGTCGACCTTGATGCTTAAACGTATTGGTAGTACGATGCTTGCTGGAGAAAATACGGCAAAAAAAATGCTGGCTTGGACAATCGAAGGAAAAGAACGCCTTAAAGATTTGTACGAAGATCTATTTGATGAGGATGAAGAAGACGAGAGTAACGAAGAAGGGCGCAGTGAAATCAAAGAACTCACCCATGAGGAAGTTCGCTGTTTGGAAAGATTGGTTAAAGTATTAAAAAACAATAAAGATACCGATCCTAAATATGAAAAAGTACTCAACATCCTTCAAAATGGTGCTCGTGACGAAGGTGCATGGAAAGATAAAGGGTGCATTATTTTTTCCCAATATTTTGATAGTGCTCGATATGTAGCAAAGCTATTATCCAACGACCTTAAGGATATGAGAATCGGACTATACGCTGGCGGCGATAAATCCGGAATTTATGAGAAAGGCAGTTTCCATAAAAAAACCAAGGAAAATATCAAGAAGGCAGTTAAAAATCATGAGATAAAAATCTTAGTAGGGACGGATGCTGCATCAGAAGGACTAAACTTACAAACGCTTTCAACGCTTATCAATCTCGACTTACCCTGGAATCCTACACGGTTAGAACAAAGAAAAGGACGTATTCAGCGCATAGGTCAGATTAGCAACAAAATATTGATTTATAATTTGCGCTATAAAGATTCGGTTGAAGATAAAGTGCATGTCAAATTATCCGAGAGATTAAAGAGCATTCACGACATTTTTGGACAGATCCCCGAAGTTCTTGAAGATGTTTGGATTGCTATGGCTCAAAACGATGAAATACGAGCTGAAGAAGCCATAAACAAAGTTCCCAAGAAACATCCTTTTGAACTAAAATATGAGCAGAATATCCCTAAGACAGAAGATTGGGAATCGTGCACTTTTGTCCTAGATAAAGAAGAAAAGATGAAAGAATTATTGAAGGGGTGGTAAGCACTGATTTTTTATTATTCCTCTGAAGTTCTGCTTTAAGGAGATATGATTTGAGTGGTTATTCTACCCCGTTTTTCTAAATGAAGAAACTTTTCTTAAGGCATCTTTAAGTTTGTCTAGAGCAATCATTTTTGGATTAAATGCCTGTTTTAGGATAGTAATAACTGAAGTTTCGCACCCCTTTAGGTGCTATTAGGTAAAGTTTTTGCAAACTCAAAATTGTAAATTACAACTCGTTATTACTTTTTAGCTAGCCTTTTCAACGTTTTTTAGCTGATTATTTAAAAAAGAATTCTCGAAAA
>NZ_JAYFQK010000049.1:0-102549 GCF_034927245.1 Desulfitobacterium sp. | reverse complement strand
TTTTAGGACAATATCGTTTATATTAAGCGAATAAAATGAGTAAACAGGTTTTCAACCGATAAAGTTGGCAGTTTTTAAGAAGTAAAATATTCCAGTGCCTTGGGACATCGGAAAAAATAGCTACAACGCAAAAAGCTCATCGAGCGTAATCCCTTGATTTTCCTAAGGTTGTCTGATAGAATGGTCAGGTAAATTTATGACTCGAAGGCTGCTTTTACGGGGATTAAGAATAACTTTGACGAAAAACGTCGAGTTTGTTCTTGGAAGATTCCGGTAAGAATAGAAAAGTCCCATGGGTTCAAGAAAATCTATATTTAATAACGCCTGATGTAACTGCTCTTCGCCGGACACCGGACAAAGGCGGCTTACATATATATTTAAAGGAAGTTTTAAGGGGGAGCATGCATGTCTGCTAAGATGGAGAAAATAGAGAAGAATACGGTTGAACTTGAAATCACCGTAGAATCTAAAAAGTTCAGTGCTGCAATCGCGAATCAAGCCAAAGTCCTGGCTAAAAAAGTCAATGTTCCTGGATTCCGTAAAGGAAAAGCACCACGCGCGATTATTGAGCGTTATGTAGGAACCCAAGCGCTATACAGTGAAGCTGTCGATGATTTAATCGGACCCGCATACACTGAAGCAGTAAATGAGACTGAAATTCAACCGGTTGACCGCCCGGCAATCGATCTCGTTCAAATGGAAGAGGGAAAAGATCTTATTTTCAAAGCTAAAGTAACCGTTAAACCCGAAGTTGAACTCGGCGAGTATAAAGGTTTGAAAATCGAGAAAAGTGCGGTTACCATAACGGATGAAGATGTAGAAAATGATCTTAAGCGTAAGCAGGAGCAGTATGCGAAGGTGCTGACCCTTGAAGAAGAGGGTACGGCCGTTGAAAATAAGGATACTGTGACCATGGATTTTGCGGGATCTGTAGACGGGGTTGCGTTTGAAGGCGGAACAGCTGAGGGCTATGAATTAACCGTAGGTTCCGGAACATTCATTCCCGGATTTGAGGATCAATTAATTGGCGCCCAAATCGGTAAAGAAGTGGATGTAAACGTGACGTTCCCTGAAGAATATCATGTTGAAGATCTTAAAGGTAAAGAAGCCCTGTTTAAAGTAACTGTGCATAAGATAAACAGGAAAGAGCTTGCGCCGATAGATGACGAGTTTGTAAAAGATGTCAGCGATTTTGAAACTTTAGATGAATTGAAAGCGGACATTAGTGACAAACTGATGAAAGCGGCAGAACAAAATGCTGAGAATGAGTATCGCAATGCGATCATTGCCAAGGCTGTTGAAAATGCGAGCATTGAGATTCCGGAAGTGATGATTGATTCGCGCATTGATACTATGGTCAAAGAACTGGAACAAAATCTTTCTTATCAAGGATTGGATTTAGAAACATACTACCATTTCCTTGGTACCTCTGAGAAGGAAATGAGAGAGAAATTCCGTGTACAAGCGGCGGAAAATGTCAAAACTGAGCTTGTTATCGAAGCTATCGGTAAGGTAGAAGGAATTCAGGTTGCTGAGGACGAAGTAAATGCAGCATTAGAAAAACTCGCTGAACGTTATCAAACCCCAGCTGAAAACTTAAAGCAGGCCCTCATTGCTCGTGGAGAACTCAATCTGTATGCTCAAAGTCTTATCTCTGAGAAAACAGTTGATTTCTTGGTTGAGCAAAATGCTTAATCAACGTGTAAGGGACAGCCTGCGGTAGAGAGGTGAGAGGATGGCAAAGTACAATGATGAGAAAAATCAACTCAAGTGCTCATTCTGTGGTAAAACTCAAGATCAAGTCAAGAAGCTAGTTGCTGGTCCCGGCGTATATATTTGTGACGAGTGTATTGAACTCTGCAATGAGATCATTGAGGAAGAACTTAATGAAGATTTGGGAGTTGAAATCGGAGACATACCTAAACCAAAGGAAATCCGAGCTATACTTGATCAATATGTCATAGGACAAGATGAAGCGAAAAAGGCCCTGTCTGTTGCTGTTTATAACCACTATAAACGGATCAACTTAGGGATGAAGATTGATGATGTTGAACTTCAAAAGTCCAATATTATCATGATGGGACCGACTGGATCGGGTAAAACACTTCTAGCCTCAACTCTGGCCAAAGTTCTTAATGTCCCCTTTGCCATTGCGGATGCGACATCCTTGACGGAAGCAGGATATGTGGGTGAGGATGTTGAAAATATTCTCTTAAAATTGATTCAAGCTGCTGACTACGATGTCGAGAGGGCTGAAAAAGGGATTGTTTATATCGACGAGATCGATAAAATTGCGCGCAAATCGGAAAATCCTTCAATCACTCGTGATGTTTCCGGTGAAGGTGTGCAGCAAGCTCTTTTGAAGATCCTTGAAGGTACGGTAGCGAGTGTTCCACCCCAAGGCGGCCGCAAACATCCCCATCAAGAATTTATCCAGCTTGATACGACGAATATTCTTTTTATTGTCGGCGGAGCTTTTGATGGGATTGAGAAAATCATTCAAAGCCGGATCGGGAAAAAGGTCATGGGCTTTGGGGCTGAAATCCAGAAAAAGAGCGATTTGAAGATTGGTGATACTCTTAAAGAGATTCTTCCCGGTGACCTTCTTAAATATGGTCTGATTCCGGAATTCGTGGGTCGATTACCGATTATCGTGACCCTCGATGCTCTCGATGAGGATGCACTTGTTCGTATTCTGACCGAGCCTAAAAATGCTTTAGTCAAGCAATATGAGAAGCTGCTGGAACTCGATGGCGTTTCTTTGGAGTTCAAGAATGAGGCTTTGACTTCGATCGCCGAAGAAGCGATTCGGAGAAATACCGGAGCCCGCGGTCTGCGTGCGATTGTGGAAGAGATCATGCTAAACGTGATGTATGATATTCCTTCCCGTACGGATGTGACCAAGTGTGTGATCACACAGGACGTCATTCTTAAGAAAGAGGAACCTTTCTTAGTGACGGCTGATAAGGCCAAAAAGGGTAAAAAAGAAGAAACAGCGTAAGCAGCGCTTGCGCCCGAATTATAAAAAAGGCAGTCTGCAATTTGCGACTGCCTTTTTTCAATGGACTTAAAAGACCCGAAAGCGTAGTTTCGCGCATAGAAGTGAACGATTCGCGGAGGGACGTGCAGGTGAACAAAGCTTTCGTAGCGTAGCGCAGCCAGTGGTTCACATCAGGTATTGCCCAGAGGTTTGGCTGAGCTGCTACGAAGGCAAGTGAACCAGTCCCGGAGCGCCAGAGTGAACGGATATGCGCGAAACTACTCGACCATAGACCATAGGTTTTACGACAGTCTCATTAAAATTTATTCTTAATCTATTGTTTCCGAATTCCTTTCTTGGGCAATACTAGAAAAAGTAAGAGTATGCAGTATTTGTGCAGGAGGGAAGTTTGGATTTATGGTCGGATTAAGTGGAGTTGTAATGATCGTACAGCTCATTTTCGCAATTGTTATTGGTTTATATTTTTGGGGAATGCTCAAAACTCAGCAGGGCAACAAAGTTTCGGTAGAACGTGAATCGCGCAAGGAGTTAGAGAAGCTTGAGAAGATGCGCAAGATACATTTGACCACACCCCTTGCGGAGAAAACCCGACCGCAGCACTTCAGCGACATTGTAGGTCAGCAGGAGGGCATAAAGGCTTTGCAAGCAGCGCTTTGCGGTCCTAATCCTCAGCATATCCTGGTTTACGGTCCCCCCGGAATAGGCAAGACGGCAGCAGCAAGGTTAGTTCTAGAAGAGGCGAAGAAAAACCCGCTTTCTCCCTTTAAAGAGTTTTCCAAGTTTGTCGAGATTGATGGTGCGACAGCCCGTTTTGATGAGAGGGGCATCGCCGACCCCTTGATCGGCTCGGTCCATGATCCGATTTACCAGGGAGCGGGGGCCATGGGGATAGCCGGAATCCCCCAACCTAAACCAGGCGCCGTAACGAAAGCCCATGGGGGAATTCTTTTTATCGATGAAGTTGGAGAGCTTCATCCGATCCAAATCAATAAATTATTAAAAGTGTTGGAAGATCGGAAAGTTATTTTAGAGAGCGCTTATTACAGCTCTGAAGATACTAATATCCCCGCCCATATTCATGATATCTTTCAGAAGGGGCTGCCTGCCGATTTTCGCCTGGTCGGTGCGACAACGCGGAGTCCGGAGGAAATACCACCCGCGATTCGTTCACGGTGTATGGAAATTTATTTTCGCGCCCTGCTTCCTGAAGAAATCGGGGCAATAGCCCGGGGAGCAGCTGCCAAAATGGAGATTCCGATCACTGAGGGCGCAGTCGAGGTCACGAAACAATATGCCACGAACGGCCGGGAAGCGGTCAATATTGTTCAGCTTGCAGCAGGGGTAGCTCAAACGGATAAGCTGTTTGAGATTAACGCGGCAACAGTTGAGTGGGTGGTTAATTCCGGGCATTATATGCCCCGTCCGGAACGGAAAGTTCCGACTGAAGCAGAAATTGGAGTGGTTAACGGCTTAGCTGTTTATGGACCGGATATGGGGATGCTCCTCGAATTGGAAGTGACAGCTCAACCCGTTTCCCAGGGAACCGGAGCGCTGCTTGTGACGGGAATCGTTGAGGAAGAAGAGCAAGGAAGTTCAACGAAAAAAATTCGGCGTAAGAGCATGGCACGCAGTTCGGTGGAAAATGTCCTAACCGTGCTTCGCCGTCAGTTAGGCATTGATTTTCGGAACTATGATATCCATGTTAATTTCCCCGGGGGGGTGCCCCTGGATGGGCCTTCTGCCGGAGTTGCCATTGCGTCGGCTGTTGTTTCGGCAATTCGTAAACAACGTGTCGATAATTACTTAGCGATGACAGGCGAATTATCGATCAGAGGTGCGGTAAAGCCGGTAGGGGGAATTGTAGCGAAGATTGAAGCGGCACATCAAGCGGGTTGCCGAAGAGTTTTTATTCCTAAGGAGAACTGGCAGGAGCGTTTCCAAACATTTGCTAAGGGTTTTCAGGTGATTCCGGTGGAAAGCTTATCCGAGGTTTTAAAAGGGGCTTTCTTATCAGAACCAGGTCGGGATAATATCGAGATCCAGCCCCCTATTGAAGAAATCCTGGCTCGACTAGAAATCAATTCAGTTCCGTCGGCAAATTTGCCTGAGCGGGGGCAAACATGTTAGAATAGTTCAATAAAGAAAATAGCACACTATTTTAGTGTGCTTTCACTTTTTAAGTCTATAGTCCATGGGAGGGATTGGATGAGTAATGAGAGAGAGTTGCCCTTACTTCCGTTAAGGGGTATTTTAGTTTTTCCATATATGGTTATACATTTGGATGTTGGCCGTGAACGTTCGATGGCCGCAGTGGAACAGGCCATGCTTGAAGATCGGAAAATTCTCCTTTCGGCACAAAAGGAAACTGAAATCGATTCGCCGCTTCCGGAGGATATTTTTACCATCGGTACGGTGGCAGAAATTAAGCAGCTGCTTAAACTCCCCGGCGGGACGATGCGGGTGTTGGTTGAAGGGTTGAATCGGGGAAGGCTCACCGAGTTCGTTGCCGAGGAACCCTACTTTAAAGTCCGTGTCGAAGATGTCGAAGAAGACATCACATCAGTGACACCGGAGATTGAAGCGCTGACTCATGGCGTCATTCATCAGTTTGAAGAATATGCCAATCTGAGCAAAAAGGTCCCTCAGGATACGTTGGGGACGGTGCTTGGAATGGAGGAACCCGGAAGGCTTGCGGATATTATTGCTTCCCATTTGAGCCTGAAGATTGCCGATAAACAATCAATCTTAGAGGCCCAAGGGGTTGCTGAACGGCTGGAACGCTTGACAGAGATTATTATGCGGGAAATCGAAATCCTCGAACTCGAGCGTCGGATCGGTCTGCGTGTTCGCAAGCAGATGGAAAAAGCGCAGAAGGAATATTACTTGCGCGAACAAATGAAGGCGATTCAAAAAGAGCTTGGTGATAAAGACGAGCGGCAGGCCGAGGTGGAAGAATATCGGCAAAAGATTGCCGAGGCTAAGCTTCCTCCGGACGTTGAAGAAAAAGCGCTGAAGGAGACCGATCGCTTAGAAAAAATGGCCCAGGCTTCTGCGGAAGGAACTGTCGTTCGAACGTATTTAGATTGGATTCTTGCCTTGCCGTGGAGTAAAGTGAGTCGGGATAAAACGGATCTTAACCGTGCCGAGAAAATATTGAATGAGGATCATTATGGTCTTGAAAAAGTCAAAGAGCGGATTCTTGAGTTCTTGGCCATCCGTAAACTTACGCCTAAAATGAAAAGCCCGATTCTTTGTTTCGTAGGGCCTCCGGGTGTAGGAAAAACATCTTTAGCAAAATCTGTGGCAAGAGCCTTGAATCGTCAATTTATCCGGATCTCCTTAGGGGGTGTTCGCGATGAAGCAGAGATTCGGGGACATCGCCGAACCTATATCGGAGCTTTGCCGGGGCGAATTCTTCAGGGAATGCGCACAGCAGGTACGCGCAATCCCGTATTTCTTATGGATGAGATCGATAAAATGGCTTCGGATTATCGGGGAGATCCGGCATCGGCTTTGTTGGAGGTTTTAGACCCGGAACAAAACAACACCTTTTCCGATCATTACCTTGAGGTGCCTTTTGATCTTTCCCAAACCTTGTTTATCATGACGGCCAATACGCTGGATACGATCCCCCGTCCGCTTTTGGATCGGATGGAAGTCATCTCGCTCAGCGGCTATACCGAGGATGAGAAGGTGAATATTGCCCGGAAATATCTGCTGCCTAAGGAATTGAAAATCCATGGGTTGAAGGATAAAATATTAACCGTTCCGGATGAAGCTATTCTTAAACTGGTTCAGGGATATACCCGCGAATCGGGCGTTCGAAATTTAGAACGGGAAATCGCCAATCTCTGTCGGAAAGTCGCGATGCGCTGGGTGAAAAAGGAATGGGAACCTCACCCGCTTAAGGATGCCGATATAGAGGATCTGATCGGTGCACCCCGTTACCATTTCCAAGTTGCCGCACCCGCACCGGAAATCGGAGCAGTAACGGGACTGGCCTATACGCAAGTGGGCGGAGATATTTTAACGATCGAGGTCACGCCGGTTCCCGGAAAGGGTCATTTGACTTTAACCGGAAAGCTCGGAGATGTCATGAAGGAATCGGCCTATGCCGGTTTGACCTTTGTCCGTGCCCATGCTCAGCAGCTGGGAATACCCGAGGATTTCTACGAGAAAGTGGATTTGCACATTCACGTTCCCGAAGGAGCGATTCCTAAGGATGGGCCTTCGGCAGGGGTTACAATGGTTACCGCTATGGCTTCGGCGCTGTCTAAGCGTGCCGTTCGCTCCGACCTGGCCATGACAGGAGAAATAACACTGCGCGGCAATGTTTTGCCGATCGGCGGAGTGAAAGAAAAGGTCCTTGCGGCTCATCGGGCAGGAATAAAGATGATCCTCCTCCCGGAGGAGAACCGCAAAGACTTAGAAGAGGTTCCGGAGACCGTTCGCAAAGACTTGGAGTTCCACTTTGTCAGCCGAATTGAACAAGTCATCAATCTCGCCTTACTCCCGGTAGCTGAGTCGAAAAAGTATTTGGAGAATACATTGTTCCCTTCGATTCTGGGTCAAGGTGAGATCGGGGATCCGCAAGCTGAGGAACATCCGATATCTTGAGCAATGTGCAATCAGTATTCGAAGCACCTAGAAGCATGTAAAGTGTTTCCGGAGGAGAAGATTTAGATGATTATCTATAATGCCGAATATACCGCATCAGCGGTTAATCAGAGTCAATATCCGAAGCATACAGAGCCGGAGATTGCCTTGGCCGGACGTTCAAATGTTGGGAAGTCTTCCCTTATCAATAAGTTTATTAACCGAAAAAACCTTGCACGGACAGGAAATACTCCGGGAAAAACGCAAATGCTTAACTTCTACCATATCAATGATGCGTTTTACTTTGTGGATCTGCCGGGATATGGTTATGCCAAAGTATCAAAAGAAGTGCATAACAAATGGGGAAAAATGATGCAGGAGTATTTCTCCACGCGGGAAAATTTACGTGCAGTTATTCAAATTGTCGATATCCGACATAAGCCGAGTCTGGAAGATCAGGAAATGCAAGGTTTTCTGCGGAATCGGGGAATCCCGGTTCTCGTGGTTGCCACCAAGTCTGATAAGATTGCTCGAGGGCAATGGCCGAAATATTTGAAAGCGATTGCCGAAACTCTCGAACTCCCGGATTGGCACTATATCTTGCCTTACTCCGCGGAAAACGGAGCAGGTGTGGAGGAACTGCATCAAGCGGTTGAAGAAATTTTAGACGAGGTTGCTTCGGAAGAGTAAGCCTCATTAATCCAAAAGAAGTACCAGGGGCTGTTGCAAGACAGTCCCTTTTTCATGTGTACATAATTATGGATTATTGCAAAAGACCTGGAACCACACGACTGACCATAGTTTTTGGGATAGCCCTGATTTTTGATTTTTAGGGCGTAACTTAAGCAAGCGGTGATTTTCCGTATTCTGTTAAGTCGATATTCAGAATATAAATTAAAGTATTGTGTTTAAGCGGATTAAAAATGGAATGGAGGGGCAGGAACGTTGAAAGATGCAGTGATTATGCTCTTGAGCCTGGGGCTCATCCTAGCCTCCGCTGAAGCGTTTACAAATGGTGTGGAATGGTTAGGCAGACGACTGAAACTGGGTGCGGGAGCGGTCGGTAGTATTCTGGCAGCAGTGGGGACGGCTTTACCCGAAACGATGGTCCCAATCATCGCTTTTCTCGGGACTCAAGGAGAAGAAGGTATTACTGAAGTGGGAATCGGGGCAATCCTCGGGGCGCCTTTTATGCTGGTGACTTTAGCTTTTTTTATTTCCGGTTTAGCGGTTTTGATTTTTCGACGGGGTAACCGCCCTTTAAGAATCCAGAGTGAAGTGTTTAAGCGGGATATGACCATTTTCCTTATTACGTATTCGCTGGCGATTTTCTCTTCTTTTTTGCCGTCGCCTTCTCTAAAGTTAGGGGTAGCGGGGATTCTTCCCTTAATCTATCTTATCTATGTTATTGTAACTGTGAAAAAGAGCACAGGTGTTGAAGAGCATGGAGACCTGCCCCCGTTGTATATTGCCCGTCAAACCAGGGAACCTGATCTGTTTCCGATTTTAGGGCAAATTACGTTGGCACTTTTAGGAATTGTCACCGGAGCTCATGGCTTTGTCGATTCGGTTCAATCCGTGGCGCTCATGACCGGAATTCCGGCACTCGTTTTATCGTTGATTATTACGCCGATTGCCACAGAGCTCCCTGAGAAGTTCAACAGTATTATTTGGTTAAGCCGAGGAAAGGATACGTTAGCCATAGGGAATATTACAGGAGCTATGGTTTTTCAAAGCACTGTCATTCCGGCAATCGGGCTGGCCTTAACCCCATGGGAATTAGAGCCTTTGGCTTTATTCAGCGGAATCCTGGCCTTGGCCTCCGGGTTAATTCTTTTGACAAACTACAAGCGTCAAGGTGCAGTCTTTCCGAGTATGTTAATCGTCTGTGGAGGATTTTATCTTTTGTTCATTATGATGGTGATTAATCTTCTTTAGGTCCGCTAAATTCTGCGATCAGCATGCCGATAAGGACAAGAACAGCACCGGCTAATCCGCGCGGGGGCAGAATTTCTCCCGCAAGAAGGAAGGCAAAGACAGCTGAAAAAACGGGTTCAGCCGAGCAGATGAGTGCTGTTTCAGTAGGAGTTGTAAATTGCTGCATCTTTGTTTGAATGAAAAAAGCAAGAGATGTAGCGGGTATGGCTGTTAAAAGGATTCCAAACCAGGCATATGAGGTGAATTGAAGGGACCCAGTTGGGAAAAGGAACGAAAATAGGGTGCTGAGAAGACTTACCGAAAGAATTTGTCCGGCAGCAAGCACGGTCGCATTTTCGGTAGGCGCATACCGGCCGACAAGAAAAATATGGAGTGCGAAAAAGATAGCACAGAATAAGACAATCAAATCCCCTTTATTGAATTGCAAATTATCACCGAGAGACAGCAATGCTAAGCCGACTGTTGCACTGATAATTCCGAGAACTAAGGTTAGGCGGGGGAGTTTACGCGTGGAGAGGACAACAAGAACCGGTACAAGGACGACACTTAAGCCTGTGATAAAGCCGGCATTAGAGGCTGTTGTATATTGCATGCCAATGGTTTGGGTTGCATAACCGCCAAAAAGAATACAGCCTAGAGCGAGTCCCTTGAGAATCCCTGTCCGGGTAAGATGTTGACGTTGAACCCAGACAAATGGGAGTAAGGTTAGAAAGGCAATTGCAAAGCGAATGGCAAGAAAGGGATAGGGTGCTAAATCCTCAGTAGCCCGTTTTACGACGACAAAGGTGCCTCCCCAGACTGCAGTTACGGCAAGCAAGGATAAATTAGCCCAACGACGCTGAATCAATTAAATCGCACTTCCTTTTACTTTAAAAAGCTTAAAATCAAATTTAGAAGCCGTTACTGCTGTAACGGCTTCAATTATTATTATCATTTTCTGTCTACTCTTTTACCAAAGTTGTGATTGAACTCGAACACCGCATTTTCAAGTATACCTGAAATGAAGATTCGAGAAAAGACCCAGTTTTTAGACCCTGATTTTTGCTGAGTTCATATTAGCCTTTCCCGCCCTCCGGTGCTGTCTCCGGGGGAAGGGGCATCTCAGGCCTTAACGGAGCAGTAGGTAAAGGAACGATTTCACAGCCACAGAATCGTTGTTTAGCTTCGGCGAAACAATAATAATGACGCTCTTCATCAGCGGCAATTTGCGTAAGAATGGTCTGTATTTCAGGAATGGGAATCTTTTGAGCGAGGTCACAATAGTGTTGGACAGCCGTTGCTTCATCTTCCATATTATAGTCCAGAATAGCACAAAGTTCTGTCGTATAGTTTAAAAATCGTGCACGCCAATCGACCCAGTGTCCTTTACTAAAGGACCCATATCGGGGATCAACTCCGAGAAAACGCAGTGCCCAGCCAAACTGCTCAAGGTGACGCAATTCATCATAGGCAATCGGGCGAAGGAGTTCGTCAAATTCGGGACGGTCAAGCACGACGGCTTGGTATAAGTAGGTGGTTACGGCTGAAAGCTCCGAGTCCTTGCCTGCATATACATCATAGAGCCACATCGCATAGGTAAAATTGGGTTCGGGAATTTCTCCGGGGATGGGCTGGGTAGTATCTAAGGTGGGTAGCAATAGAACTTGCCCCGGATAAATGCGATCAGGATGTTTGAGATGATTGAGGTTAACAATATCGGACATCTCAACATTGTATGCTTTAGCGATTTTGTAAATTGTATCTCCCGGCTGGACCACGTAACGCGCATAATCCATAGGGTTACATCCTCCCTTCTCAGTTTCACTTTACTATATTCCTAAAGTGCCTAAAGGTGATTGATCAGTTTTCAATAAAAGTTTGCGTTTTTGGCATGAAAGGGACAGGTTGTACGTAAAGATGAGATAGGAAAAAAGAAGAAGGGAGTACGTTCAATGGGAAATATAATTCTTCGGGGGATTAGCTCGGCGCTGGTGGTAACCGTTATTACTCTGCTGGCCGGAATGCTTTGGAGCACTATGGGATATGGTGGACTTAATCCCTCAAGTTTAGTGGATATTGGGCTGGCGGCGAGTTGTCTGGTGGCAGGTTACCGGAGTGGTAAAGAGGGCGGAGTATGGATCTGGGGAGGAGCCTCGGCACTCGGTTATGTCGGTTTGGCTATATTATTGGCCACCCTTTTTTTACCGATTAGCGGATGGGGTGCGGCCCAAATCCTGGCCGAGGGCGGACTCATGGGTGTTCTCGCCGGGGCTGTTGGGGCAGGAAAGGCTTCGGGAAAAAAGACAGGGTGGCAGAGCCCACTATTTTCCTCCCGAGTATCCCGGTGGGGTGCAGACGAGAATAAGTGGGATGTAGGGAATCGGTGGGATAGTTCTGCAGATTATGAAAATAGGGAGAGTATCAATTCCCGGGAAATCAACAATGGTGATGCTCCCGATACGGGCAGTGACGGTGAGTGGGAGGAATGGATGGGCGAAGATTTGCGTCTGAGCGGGGAGAAGAAAGAAAAAACATATAAGCAGTACCGAGATGACAAGGAAAAGGAAAGAGAAAGGGAAAAGGAAAAGGAAAAGGAAAAGGAAAATCGAATCGCACCTGAAAGAAAAAGATGGTGGGAAGAGGATGCATACTGAATATTATTGGCAAAGGGCAGCAGACTAAGAGTGTTAGACAACTTTCGGTAAAGAGAGGGAAGTTCAGTGCAGAACACCCCTGTTTTAATCTTAGTCTGTATTTTTGTAAGCATGATCGGGTTTTCTATTTTGGGTTTGTTGCTATTTTGGTTGGGCAAGCGCTATTTTCGCACCATAGTCCAGCGCCTATTCGGTTTAGTTGTTGGCCGGCTTCTTGAAGATGATTATGCCGAGAATCTGATGGAATTATGGGGTGGGATCCAACGCACCTCTGTTACCCACATTTTGGAGATTAGTCAACGGGCACAATTTGGTAAAATTATAAAGCGCCCTTTGGGTTCGGCTAGAAAATTTCCACATTATGATACCTTGTTGTTTATTCCGGCACAAATGGCGCGTCCGCCGATGGAGATTACGGTGGATATTCCGATGAAGGTGACTCTTGGTCCAAAGGCAGGGCAACCGTTAGCATTGGGGATCCCTTTGATTATTTCGGGGATGGCATATGGCGAAGCCCTGAGTGAAAAGGCGAGAATTGCTTTAGCCCGTGCCGCGAAACAGGTCGGAACAGCTCTGAATTCAGGAGAAGGACCTTTCCTATTAGAAGAGAGGCAGGAAACAGAAAAGTATATATGGCAGGTGAGCAGGAGTCCTTTTGGGAGAAATCCGGAAGCAATTGCTCAGGCAGATATGATTGAAGTCCAAATGGGGCAAGGATCGAGGGTAGGACCGCAGATTATCGAGCCAAAAACAGTAAAAGGAAAAGCACTTAAGCTCATGGGAGTCCCGGAAGACCAGCCGATTGTTATGAGTGCAGTAATACCCGGCATTAACACACCCTGGGATTGGCCAAGCTATGTAGCCGATTTGCGTAAGGAAACCGGGGGAAAGCCGATTGGGTTAAAAATAATGGCAGGGGGCAGATTGGAGGCCGATTTAGCGGTAGCGATTGAAGCGGGATTTGATGTTATCGCGATTGGCGGGGCACAAGGGGCAAGCGCAGGATCCTCTCCCTTGTTATCCGATGACTTCGGACTGCCCAGTATTGCGGCTTTAGTCCGTGCGCATCGTTATTTAGTAGAACAAGGGGTACGCAAAGAGATCAGCCTGATTGCCAGCGGCGGTTATGTTACCCCGGGTGAATGTTTAAAGGCATTAGCCCTGGGGGCAGATGCCGTTTACCTGGGAACGGCACCCCTTTTTGCCTTGGCGCATGGGCAGATCGGGAAGGTTCTGCCCTGGGAACCCTTGACACAGCTTGTCTGGTATGATTCTAAGTATAAGGACCGCTTAGATATTGATAAGGCGGCTCAAAGCGTAACGAATTTGCTGCAATCTTTTGTCCAGGAAATGCAGGAGGGAATCCGTGCCCTCGGGAAAAAATCTCTTACCGAATTAGGTCCCAATGATTTAGTGGCTTTAGATGATTGGACTGCGGAATTAACGGGGGTCAAGAGGATCTAAAAGACAAGGCCGGTGAAAACTTTGCTTGCTTATAAACAAAAAGAGAAGCGATCACGACGATCGCTTCTCTTTCGCTAAGCACTTCTTTGGCAATCTACTCTAATTTAAATCTGCGGGCCGCGCCTTGAAGTTCAAGCGCGGTCGTCGAGAGTTCTTCGCTGGATTGATTGATATCTTCCATGGAAAGCATTTGCTCAGAACTGCTGCTTGCAACTTCTTCGGTTTGAGCCGTTGTTTCTTCGGTAATGGCTGCGACTTGCTCAATTTCAGAAGAGATTTGCTGCGAGCTCACAGCGATTCCTGCGGTTAATTGAGCGACTTCCTGAATTTGTTCATTTACGGTTTGTGTGCCTTCCATAATCCGATTAAATGCTTTTTGGGCTTCCCCGATAGCGAGCGCACCATCCCGAACAACTTCTTTTTCAGCATCCATGCTCATAATTGCTTTATCGAGGTTTGTCTTGATATCTTCGATGATTTGCTCGATCTGAGCACTTGAAATGGTCGATTGCTCAGCCAGCTTACGGACTTCCTCAGCTACGACGCTAAACCCACGACCATGTTCTCCGGCACGGGCTGCTTCAATCGCCGCATTGAGCGCAAGCAGGTTCGTCTGATCGGAGATCGCCTTAATTGATTCAACAATTGTACCAATGACCGCTGATTTTTCACCTAAAGTGGAGATGATTTTCCCAGTTTCATCTACTGTTTGATGGATATGACCCATTTGAGTATTGACCTTTGTCATTGCTAAATCGCCTTCGTTGGCTACTTGTAAAGCTTGACTGGATGCGTTATCCGCAAGTTTGACATTGGTTTCTATCTGGGTTATTCCTTCGGCCATGTCCTGTACTGCGACCATGATGTTCTGCACGCTGTTGGCTTGAGACTGAGAACCCCCGGCAACTTGGTGGATTGCACTGGCGACTTGTTTGGCGGATAGAGCGGTAACTTCAGCCCGTTCGGCCAGCAATCGTGAAGAATCGGCAAAAACATCCGATCCGTGAGAGATATCTCCGACTAAAGTGCGGAAGTTACTCAGCATTGTATTGAGAGATCCGCAAAGCTTTCCGATTTCGTCTTCTTGTTCCATACAGCGTAAGTTTACCGTTAAATCTCCTTCGGCTACCTGTTCGGCAAAAGTAACACCGCGGCGTAAGGGGGTGACGATAAGAAAGGCGATGTAACAGCCGTAAAGAAAAATTACGATACTGACAATTAAGGTTAGCACAAGGATTAAACCGATGTTGTCTGCGATATTACCCTTCCGGACCAGAATGTATACCACAGCACCGGATCCAAGGGTGATCAAGGAGTTAATCCCAAAGGCCAATATCAGTTTGGTAGCTACCCCTAAATTAAACCACCAATGAACTATACGTGAATGCCTGGCAAAGAAATAACTCATACGGTCTAAAAAATCTGCCATATTAGCCTCCCTTATTTATTTAAGTAACAACAATAATAATTATAAGTATAAAGCTTATAAAAATAAATTAAAGATTTTTTATATTTTGTGCGTTCGTTTTTATTTTACCATAGTTTAGAAGTTCTAGAAATACTTTCGGAATCTTTTTGCAGAATTTATAAAATAATTTTATGGTGTTCATAGAATAATTCTATGGTTGGGCTTGCTGAAATTAAGGCTAAAATTAGGTAATATTATTCGTTCGATAGGTTTTCTTTACACAGTCACGGGGAATAGATATAATGTAATATATAATATGATCGTTAAACCCAATGAATGTGAGGAATTGCGGAAATCAACCGAGAAGAGAGAGAGGCTGCTTGCTGGGAGGCTTCTCCGGTTGACGCTTGGGTCGCACAAGAGGGGCAAGGGGGAACATGCAAGTACTCCTTGACGGGTCTGCCCGTTAAAGCAATTCAAGCCAAGACTTTAGAAATGATGAAGTCTTGGGAATATAAGGTGGTACCACGAGCTCTTCGTCCTTTGAGGATGGGGGGCTTTATTTATAGGAAGGTGGATTTATGAGTAAGGAATTAGCTAAAGTTTATGATCCGAAAGATGTAGAAGGGAAATGGTATTCCTACTGGGAAGAGAAAGGATTTTTCCATGCGGAGGCGGATGAATCCAAACCTGCGTTTAGTATTGTTATGCCGCCGCCGAATGTGACGGGGGCCTTGCACCTGGGGCATGCTATTGACGCCACGATTCAGGATATTTTGACTCGGTATAAACGGATGCAAGGGTTTAATACCTTATGGCTTCCCGGGACAGATCATGCAGGAATAGCGACCCAGGCTAAAGTTGAGGAGCAGCTTCGCAAAGAAGGAACGAATAAAGATGAACTCGGGCGGGAAAAGTTCTTAGACCGTGTTTGGGATTGGAAGAAGCAGTACGGCGGAAGAATTACCCAGCAGCTTCGTCGTCTGGGTGCTTCGTGTGACTGGTCCAGGGAGCGTTTTACGATGGATGAGGGCTGTTCCAAGGCCGTTCGCGAAGTGTTTGTCGATCTTTATAAGAAGGGACTTATTTACCGGGGAAATTATATCGTGAACTGGTGTCCCCATTGTCATACCACGATCTCCGATATTGAAGTTGAGCATGTGGATCATGAAGGCCATCTTTGGCATATCAAGTACCCGATTAAAGATAGTGACGAATTTTTAGTGGTGGCGACGACTCGACCGGAGACAATGCTCGGTGATACCGGTGTTGCTGTACACCCGGAGGATGAGCGTTATACGCATTTAGTCGGCAAAAAGGTAATTCTGCCCATAGTCAACCGGGAAATC
Organism: Desulfitobacterium sp.; assembly: GCF_034927245.1. GTDB lineage: Bacteria > Bacillota > Desulfitobacteriia > Desulfitobacteriales > Desulfitobacteriaceae > Desulfitobacterium_A. The sequence continues at coordinate 86,160 of NZ_JAYFQK010000049.1, read as the reverse complement.
CCGATCTTTGCGGATGATTATGTGGATCGCGAGTTTGGTACGGGAGCGGTTAAGGTTACCCCAGCCCATGATCCCAATGACTTTGAAATGGGCCTTCGTCATCACTTAGAGCAAATCCGGGTCATGGATAAAGAGGCTCGGATGAATGATAATGCCGGCAAATACCAAGGTATGGATCGGGATGAGGCCCGCAAGGCCATTGTCAAGGAATTGGACGAATTGGGTGTTCTCGTCAAAGTGGAAACCCTTCAGCATGCCGTCGGCGAATGTTATCGCTGCAGCACGGTTATCGAGCCGATGGTCAGTCAACAATGGTTTGTCAAAATGGAGCCGCTGGCCAAGCCGGCCATGGAAGTCGTGCAAAACGGTCGTTTGGAATTTGTTCCGGAGCGTTTTTCAAAGATTTATTTGGGTTGGTTAGAAAATATCAGGGATTGGTGTATTTCCCGTCAGCTTTGGTGGGGACATCGGATTCCGGTTTGGTATTGTGAGGACTGCGGTGTGGAGATTTGTGAGAAAGAAGATCCGACCGTTTGCCCGAAATGCGGTTCAACACATTTGAAGCAAGATCCCGATGTGCTTGATACCTGGTTTTCCTCAGGACTTTGGCCGTTTTCGACAATGGGATGGCCTGAACAAACACCGGAACTCAAGCAATTCTATCCGACCTCTGTTCTGGTCACCGGAAGAGATATTATTTTCTTTTGGGTAGCGCGCATGATCTTTACAGCGCTAGAGTTCATGAAAGAGGTGCCTTTCCCGAAGGTCATGATCCATGGACTGGTACTCGATGCCCAAGGGCGGAAGATGAGCAAGTCTTTAGGCAACGGGGTTGACCCGATTGAAGTCATCGAACAATACGGAGCCGATACGCTGCGGTTTATGCTGATTACCGGCAATACTCCGGGAAATGATTTGCGCTTCCATCCCGAGCGCCTTGATGCGACTCGGAACTTCGCGAATAAGATTTGGAATGCTTCTCGGTTTGTGCAGCTTAATCTTGAAGATTATCAGGAAGGGCCGCGCGGAGAACTGAAGCTTTCCGACCGTTGGATTCTTTCACGTTATGAAGCAACGGTGAGTGCAGTGACAGATGCTCTGGACCGGTTTGATCTTGGGGAGGCGGGACACCTCCTTTATGAATTTATCTGGAGTGAATTCTGTGACTGGTATATTGAACTGGCTAAGGCCCGCCTCTATGATAAGGAACATCCGGAAGCGCGTCATACGGTTCAATCGATTCTTTTCGAAGTGATTGAAGGAACGATGCGTCTCTTGCATCCCTTTATGCCGTTCCTAACGGAAGAGATATGGCATAACCTCCCGGTTCAAGGTGAGAGTATCATGATTCAGACTTGGCCAAAAGTAGGCGGCTATCGAGCAGAAGATGCGGAACAGCAGATGACGCTGGTTATGGATGTCATTAAAGCCGTGCGGAATATTCGAGCAGAAATGAATGTTCAACCGGGTAAAAAAGCAGAGATCATCCTTGTTTCTCCGGCCGCGGATAATCAAAGGGTCTTGGAACGCGGTCAAGGCGACATCATGCATTTAGCAGGCGGTTCGAAAATCGATATTGTTGCAGCATTGGCAGAAAAGCCTGCTCAGGCTGCAAGCGCCGTACTTGAGGGAGTGGAGGTTTATTTACCGCTGCGCGGACTGCTTGATCTGGAGAAGGAGGTTGCCCGGGTCGAGAAGGAAATTGCTCAAGCTCAGCAGGAATTAAAGCGTTTTGAAGGAAAACTGAACAATCCCGGTTTCCTGGCCAAAGCTCCGGAGCAGGTCGTTGCTAAAGAACGGGAAAAACTTGAGGGAACAAAGAGCCGGATCAGTGCCTTAGAAGTTCGTTTGCAGGAACTGCATGAAGCGTAAGCTTAAACTTCATAGACACCGAATGTATGGGGAAAAGAGGGTAAAGTTTTGGATAAAGAGGATGAGAATATAAAAGGACTCCAAGGGGAGCAAGCGTATCAAGCTGCCTTGGATTACCTGATCCATCTGACGAAGTTTGGGATTAACTTAGGGTTAGACCGTATCCAAGCTCTTCTCCAACGCGTAGGCAACCCGGAAAAAGCGTTGCGCGTGATTCATATTGGGGGAACGAACGGCAAGGGTTCAACCAGCATAATGGTAGCTAAGATCCTTGAGGAAGCAGGATTTCGTGTCGGGTTATTTACGTCACCGCATCTTAACGATTATCGCGAACGGATGATGATCAATGGGGAAATGATTCCCAAGCAAGAGCTTGCGCGCTTAGTGGATACCCTTCGTCCTCATCTTGAACATTTGATCCAAGACGGAGTTGAGCATCCGACAGAGTTTGAAGTGAGCACGACTTTAGCATTTTTATACTTTGCTCAACAAAAGGTTGATTTTGCGGTGATTGAAGTTGGGCTGGGCGGAGCTATCGATTCGACAAATGTTGTGCAGCCCTTGATCTCTGTCATTACGAATGTGGGAATGGATCATATGGATCTCTTGGGAAAAACACTTGAAGAAATTGCTGCGGTTAAAGCGGGGATTCTCAAGCCAAACTCGGCGGCGATTACCGCTGCCGAGCGCCCCGAGGCGTTGCGGGTGATTCGGGAACGGGCGAAGGCTCTGAATATTCCGCTTTGGGTTGTCGGAGAGAAGGTCTGCTGGAACAGTCACTGGAGCAGCGAATTGGAACAGGAATTTGATCTAAGCGGCTTACACGGCAATTATCCCCGAATCCGTTTGAGCTTGGTTGGTGCGCACCAAATTAAAAATGCGGCAACAGCAGTCACAGTTTGTGAAGTTTTGCAGTCAAAATATGGCATCAAAATTCCTCGGGAGGCCATTTATGAGGGACTCCGGAAAACGCGTTGGCCGGGTCGGCTTGAAGTGTTGTCATTAGAGCCCACGGTTTTGATTGATGGTGCGCATAATGTGGATGGTGCTCATACGTTAGCCGATGCTTTGCAACTTTTTAAGCACAAACGTTTAATCCTTTGCTTGGGAATGCTTGGCGATAAAGAACGGGAAAAAGTCGCTGAGATCTTGCTCCCCTTTGCCGATGAAGTGATTATTACCAAACCCAATTCTCCACGGGCCGGGAACTGGGAGTACCTGGGGGTGCTGGCAGCTCAAAAGGGATTGCCTGTAACAACAATTGAGTCTCCGACTGCTGCAGTGGTTGAAGGTTATCAGCGATTGAGTTCAGGTGACATGCTCTGTGTAACAGGGTCACTGTATATGATTTCTGAAGCGCGAATGGCTTTGATGGATATTTTTGGTGAATAGCTATCATAATATTTAACATCTTCATCAATTTAGCATAAATTTTTTTAAAAAGTTAACACAGATTTAACAATAAGACGCTAAGATTTTGATAAAATACAACAGGATATTGTCGAAAAGAATATGGAGGTTTAAGTATGCTAGGCATGTCACCAAAAGAAGAGAAGTTTTTTACTTTGTTTCGGCAGTGCACTGATGTTGTCTGTGAGGCTGCACAAAAGATCGAAGTATTTTTCAAACAAGATTTTGTATCAGAGGAAGACGCCGACGCGATTCATGAGCTTGAACACAAAGCAGATGATATAACTACCGAGATCATTGATCGACTTAATTCAACATTTATAACTCCGCTCGACCGTGAAGATATCTATACCTTAGCCCAAGTTTTAGACGATGTTGTCGATCATTCGGAAGGCGCAGTAGAGCGGATGATGCTCTATAAAACGAAAAAACCGTCTATTGGAACGCAGGAGCTTGTAAACCACATTGTGCTGGCGACTTTTGAAATCCAAAAAGCTTTTGCTTCTCTGGACAATATTCATTTCAAAAAAGCAGAAATATTGGCCGCTACCGAAAAGATATATGAATTGGAAAGCGCGGGAGATAGATTATATCGACATGAAGTCGCCCGTTTATTTGAATGCGAGAAAGATGCGATTGAGGTTATCAAGTGGAAGGAAATTTTAGAACACGTGGAAAACACGTTGGATCATTGTGAAACGATTGCCGATCTCCTCAAAGGAGTTGTTTTAAAATATGATTAGTTCTGGGGCGTTGCTCGTTATTGTTGTTTTTTGCGCCCTAGCTTTTGATTACATTAATGGTTTCCATGATACGGCAAATGCTATTGCAACAAGCGTATCGACCCGGGCGTTAACTCCGAAGCGTGCCGTTGTAATGGCTGCTTGTCTTAATTTTGTGGGCGCACTTGTGAGTACAGGCGTAGCGCAAACCATTGCTAAGGATATTGTTTCTCCGGAGTATGTTACTTCAGAGGTTGTCATTGCTGCTTTGATCGGCGCAATTACGTGGAATATAATTACGTGGTATTTCGCAATTCCGAGCAGCTCATCACATGCCATTATCGGCGGCATGATGGGAGCGGGGGCCGCATATGCCGGATTTGGAGTTTTGCATTGGGGCGGACTTACGAAGATTGTCCTGGCTCTTCTTATCTCTCCCATTATCGGTATTATTCTTGGTTTTATAATAATGAAGACCCTTTTCTTTTTGTTTAGAAATGTATCCCCTTCAAAGGTCAATCATGGTTTTCGGAAAATGCAAGTCCTTTCAGCTGCACTGCTTTCCTATAATCATGGATCAAATGATGCTCAAAAGTCGATGGGTATTATTACTCTGGCCCTTGTCGCCGCCGGTCTTCAGGATCCGGCCAATCTTAATCCCCAGCTTTGGGTTAAGATTGCCTGTGCGCTTGCGATGGCAGCCGGAACGTCTGTTGGCGGATGGAAGATTATTCGAACGATGGGAGCTAAGATTTTCAAGCTTGAACCGATCAATGGCTTTGCCGCAGATTTAAGTTCTTCTATTGTAATTTGGGTGGCGACTGCTTTCCCCGGTTTACATCTTCCTGTCTCAACAACGCATGTTGTTTCCGGTTCTATCATGGGAGTCGGAAGCGCCAAACGGGTTTCGGCTGTGCGCTGGGGAATAGCTCAGCAAATGCTTACAGCATGGGTTATTACTATTCCGACTTCCGCTTTGATAGCTGCAATCATATTTAAAATCATTTCGTTGGTTATCTAAAGTCATCGAATGAAATTCAATATTTTTTAAAATATAACCTTTGAAGGGGCTGTCGCAAGACAGCCCCGTTTTCGCGCGCACATAATTATGGACTATTGCCAAAGACCCGAAACTACACGACCATAGGTTTAGCAACAGCCCCTTGTCTTTTTCACAGTCCGCATGACGATAAGTTAAGGCATTGAGGTATGATCCCTTTTTTCCAAGCATAAAATTGATTTATAAGGGTTGTCCGACGACACTATTAATAGGTTGGATTAAAATAGGGAGGCTGGGGCATGAGGGCGGGAGTGCATTGGAAAATCGGGGGACCGGTTCTGATCGGATTGGCTATTCTTGTATGGATGATGGGTTATCTTGGCAATACTTACATTAGAATACTAACCGAACCCCAAACGAATGTTTCACAAGCTGCAGCCGATTCTTCAAAAGTTGAGGAACTACAGGTTACTTTGGACGGACTTGATTTTTGGATATGTCAAGTCGGTGTTTTTCAAGCAGAGGAAAATGCGAAATCAGAAAAGAGTCGTTTAGAGAAACTAGGCTGGGAAACACAAATTGTGGGTCAAAATCCTTGGACAGTAGCAATTGGGTATGCTCATGAACAAGGTGAGCTGAATTCATTACGGGAAGGGCTTAAGGAAGGTGGCGTGGTAAATGTAGTAAAGCATTTCGTCGTACCGGGACAGGCTTATAAAATTTCAGGCAGTGGAGCTGAACAAACAGCCCAGATTCTTCTCCATGTCCAGAATTTTCTTAAGACGAAACCGGGTCAACGAGGAGATACATTAAACTTATTAGAAAAAGAAATGCTGACCTCGTGGCCGAAGAAACTTAATCCATTGCAACAAGCGACTGCCCATGTCCTCGAGGCGGAGAAAAATTCGGACTCCGATTCCCAATATCAAGGGCTATTACTTCTATTCTCGGAATATCAGAATACACTAAATTCACTTATAAGATAATATTATAAAGAGAGTTCAAAAAATTGATAGGTAAGACATTTGCCTTTTTTCTGCTTAGTGATATAATTAACTTACTTTAATTTCAAATTAAGATGGTTAGAAACGAGGGATTCTGTTGAAGACATTAAAAATACCAGAAGCTACGATTATTCGTCTCTCGGTATATTCAAGATACTTAACGGAAGTGGATCGGAAAGGTATCATTACAATCTCTTCTGGTGATGTAGCTGAGGGAGTGGGTGTAAGCCCGGCACAGGTCCGAAAAGACTTGGCTTATTTCGGAGAATTTGGTACACGCGGTGTAGGTTACAATGTTAAAGATCTTCATCGGCACATCTTGAAAATTCTGGGACTTGCTCAGGATTGGAGCGTAACGCTTGTCGGTTTAGGGAACTTAGGTTTAGCCTTAACTTCCTACAAGGGTTTTAGAGAACGCGGTTTTGTAATTACGAGTCTGTTTGATAATGATCCTGAAAAGATAGGCACGATCATCAACGGTGTTGAAGTTATGCCGATTGAAAAACTTGAAGAAGTTGTCGTTGCGAATAAGACCCAAATCGGTATTATTGCCGTACCTTCATCTGTAGCTCAAGAAATTGCCGATAAGCTTGTTGCTTCCGGAGTGCAAGCAATTCTCAATTTCGCTCCCGGTGTTCTTAATGTTCCACCTGAAGTTGAACTTAGAAATGTAGACTTGGCCGTTAATCTTGAAGTTCTGACCTTTAACGTCGGAGCCCAAAGGTTATAGGGCGGGGTATTTTCGATAAGCAAACGAATCGAGGGTAAGGCTAAAAAGTCTTACTCTTTTGTTGCACTTCACCCCATAAGGTGCTAAACTTTATATTGATTTGACAACCAGCCAGGAGCTTAGTATCCTGGCTGCGTTGCTATTTGGAAGGGGGGGACAATATGCCGGCAAGTCGTACTAATTCCGGGGTGGGTCGAACCATTATTCTTATCTTCACCGGAGCTGCTCTCGGAACTCTGATTGGTTTTGGCCTTGAAAAGTATGGGATTTTCAGCCCGTTTCTTCGGCCTGCAGTCATTGACTTTCCCTCGCACACCTATTTGGATTTCTTCTTCCTTTCCCTTTCCTTTGGACTCCGCTTAAGCATTAATTTTACCACCATTTTGGGGGCACTCGGTGGGTATTATCTCTCAAGGAAGTGGTAGAATGTTGGTTCTGGCCTCGACATCACCGCGGCGTGCAATGTTGCTTAAAGAAGGGGGCTTTTCATTCGTTCTCCAGAAAGCAGATGTATCAGAAGAACTTCCCTTAAAAATTAAACCCGAGGCTGGGGTTCAAGAATTGGCTTTACGAAAAGCGCTTGCCGGTCAAAAGGCTTGGATAAATTCAGGCGGTTGTGCGGAAGATATTATCCTGGGAGCAGATACAATCGTGGCTATCGATGATCAGATTCTGGGAAAGCCCGCAGACGAAAAGGAAGCCCAAACAATGCTCCAACGGCTGAGTGGACGGCATCATGATGTTTATACAGGGGTAGCGCTGGTGAATGGAACAGGATGCCGGGAAAATACGGCAATCCGAACCCAGGTTTTCTTTCGGCCCATTACCTTAGAAGAGATAAAAGCCTATATTGCCACAGGGGAACCTATGGATAAGGCCGGGGCCTATGCAATACAAGGCGGGGCGAAGGATTTTGTAGAACATTATGAAGGATCTTTGAGCAATGTTATTGGACTGCCTATGGAATATGTGAGTGAGAGACTAAGAGCGTGGGGGATTGAGCAGGAAAATATCACCCTTCGCGAGGTGGAGGATGGATTATCGTCGGTTAAAGGATCTTTCCGAGGATTTATTGCCCCGTGAACGCTTATTTCAGTTTGGTGCGGAGACGCTTTCAAATAAAGAAATCTTAGCTATTCTTTTACGCACAGGTTTAAAAGGAGAGAATGTTCTTGACTTTGCAGAAAGGCTTCTCAGCGAAGCAGGCGGCATAGCAGGATTGGCGCGAATGAGCGTTCATGATTTGACACAACTGCATGGATTGGGGCAGGCAAAAGCAGCAGAGTTAAAAGCAGCCCTTGAACTTGGCAGGCGTTCTGTTTCCGCCGAGCCGATGACTCGCCCGGTTATTAACTCTCCCCAGGATGTCGCCCATCTTGTCATGGAAGAAATGCGTTATCTTGACCGAGAGCATTTTCGAATTGTTAGTTTATCCACGAAAAATCATGTTTTGGGTATCAGTTCGGTTTCGATTGGATCACTTAATTCTTCTCTGGTTCATCCGAGAGAATGTTTCAAAGAGGCGATTCGCCGGAATTCTAATGCCATTATTCTTTTACATAACCACCCAAGCGGAGATCCGACGCCCAGCCGTGAAGATATTGATGTGACAAAGCGGTTAGCTGACGGAGGTAAAATATTGGGAATTGAGGTTTTGGATCACGTGATTATTGGCGATAACCGGTACATAAGCCTTAAAGAACGTGGCATATTATAAAGACATGAAAAGAAGTTGTCCATTATTTGGAGGACAAAGAGCCTACTGAATTAATAATGTTGATACGTAAAGTAATTTGGGTCCCCTTTTTTAGACACGAGAGACGGAAGGAGCTTCTTACATTATGATGTTTGGTAAAGATCTTGGAATTGATTTAGGAACGGCAAATACGTTGGTTCATATTCGCGGTAAAGGAATTGTGATCCGCGAACCCTCTGTTGTAGCAATTGATGTCGAAAAGAAAACTCCGCTGGCCGTTGGGGATAAGGCAAAAGAGATGATCGGCAGGACACCGAGTAATATTGTTGCAATTCGCCCCTTGAAAGATGGCGTGATCTCTGATTTTAATGTCACTCAAAAAATGCTGAAATATTTTATTTCCCGAGCATTAGGTACGGAATCGCCTTTTGCACGCCCTCGAGTCGTGATCTGTGTTCCTTCGGGAGTAACCCCTGTTGAAGAACGGGCGGTTAGAGAAGCGGCCATAGCTGCGGGTGCCAAGGAACCGGTCATTATGGAGGAGCCTATGGCAGCGGCGATCGGAGCAGGTCTGCCGGTCAGCGAACCGACTGGGAATATGATCGTCGACATTGGCGGAGGAACAACTGAAGTCGCTGTGATTTCTTTAGGTGGAATTGTTACAAGCCTATCCATACGAATTGCCGGAGATGAGATGGACGATGCAATCGTTGCCCATATTAAGCGTCATTATAATTTGATGGTGGGATATCGGACGGCTGAGGATATCAAGATGGAAATCGGAGCGGCTTATAAGGCGGAAGCAGGACTTAATTATACTGTGCGCGGTCGAGACCTGCTCACAGGACTGCCCAAGACGATTGAAGTCACCGCAAAAGAAATCCAGGAGGCGCTCCAAGAACCGGTGATGGCGATTGTTGAAGCGGTTAAGTCTTGTTTGGAAAAAACCCCTCCTGAACTGGCGGCTGATATTATGGATCGCGGAATTATGATGGCCGGCGGAGGTTCTTTGCTTAATAATCTGGATGAATTGATTTCCGACGAGACAGGAATGCCTGTTCATCTGGCTGAGGATCCTCTTTCTTGTGTTGCTCTCGGCACCGGAAAGGTTTTAGAGGATCCGGAAGTTCTCCGCAGGATAGCCGCTTTGCAAAAGGCTTAAGGAGAACGGGGAGGAAACCTCGGTGGGGAAAAGAAAAGTTACGGCAACAGGAATCATCGTGCTCATTTTCTTCCTGATTTTGGGCGTGCTGATTAGTATTCGGTTAACAGGGATTGGAAACACTTTTTCCAATCCTGTAGGCAATGCTTTGCACCGGGTGCTAAGCCCTGTTGAAAGTGTCATATTACAAGCGGGTAACGGAATTCGCAATAATACCCGCGCGCTTTGGAATTTCCGAAGTGTGGAAGCAGAAAACGAAGCGCTGAAGAAACGGGTGGAGCAGCTTACAGGGGATAATCTGGAGCTCAAAGAACAGGTATTAGCAGGATTAAGGTACAATGCACTCGATCAGGGCCTTTTTAACAGCCCTACCTTGAGCAAATATGAAAAAAGCGGTGCAAGTATCACAAATCGCAATCCTACGGCTTGGTATCAAACGCTTACCCTAAACAAAGGGAGTAACGACGGGGTTGCAGTAAATAATCCTATAATAGCTCAGTATGGACTGGTGGGTAAGGTTGTCGCGGTTACTCCCAGCACGTGTGAAGTCCTTATGATTACGGATGGAGAAGGAAAAGTAAGCGCCTTGGTGCGTGGCAGCACAGGCAATGCAACCTTTGGCATTGTTGAAGGAACCTATAAACAGACTTCCCGACTTGATGCCAAAGGAAATTTGCAGATGCTGTTTCGCCGTGAAGATAATGTCAATATTGGTGATCTTGTGCTGACTTCAGGGCTGGGAGGGGTTTATCCCAAAGATATTCCGATCGGCAAAGTTGAACAAATTCAACTGGATAGCTCCGGACTTCTAAAAACAGCCTATATCAATCCTTTGGAGGACTTTGATTCTCTGGAAGAGGTTTATATTGTGAAGAAAGCGGAGGGGGAGTAAAATGCGTTATTTATTAATGGCTTTAATGCTTCTCCTCAGCCTGATCTTGCCGGGAACGGCGTTCTATTTTTGGTCCTGGGGTGATATTAAACCCGATCTGATTATGCTTTTCATTATCTATATGGCGTTGCACCATCGCCCTTTGTCCGGAGCGCTTTGGGGTTTAGGTGCCGGTATTATAGAGGATCTTTACATTGGCCGGCATTTCGGCATGTACTCCTTAACTTTGGCAGTTGTTGCCCTTTTAACGGGCTGGCTTGCCCAACGGTGGAATCGCGAAAACCTTCCTTTGATCATTCTCATTGTTTTCTTAGTCACATTTATGGGCCAATTGGTGATCGTATTCTTAAATCTAGGAGCGGGCACAGGGTGGACTTTTTATGCCGCACTAAGGTTAGTCGGCGGCGTTTCGCTTTATAATGCAGTTTTGGTACCGATCACTTATCCCTGGATACATCGCTCGTTTGTGAAGGGATGGCTAAAATACCGCCCCAAGTACGAACGGTAAAGAAGACTTGGTCGGTAGCGAGCAAAGCGAGGTAGCGACCTAGTCGCGCTTACCCTGCCGGACTAACCCGCATGCATCGTAGGGTAAAGTAGACTTGGTAAGTGGCGAGCGGAGCGAAGACAGTTACCTAGTCGCCCTTATCCCGCCGGACTACCCCACATGCATCGTGGGGTAAAGAAGACTTAGTCGGTAGCGAGCAAAGCGAGGTAGCGACCTAGTCGCCCTTATCCTGCCGGACTAACCCACATGCATCGTAGGATAAAGTAGACTTACTTTTTATTATTGGAGGATCTTATGGAAGAGCAAGAGCGCAAACCGTATTTGCATCGGTTAAGGGGTTTAGGTATCGTCGTATTACTGGTTTTCGCAATTCTCGCTTTTAATCTATGGCGGTTACAGATTTCGCAATCATCCTATTATGCAACTATGGCTAAGGGAAATGTGATGCAGCTCGTTACCGTTCCCCCAACGCGCGGGGATATTAAGGATTGTAATGGTACGCTGCTGGCAACGAGTGTTCCCGAATTTGCAATAACCATCGATTGGCTGGATTTACAAAAAGCAAAGAATACGGATTGGAAAGAGGTGGTTCATCGCCTTGCAGGGTATATTCAACCGTATTGGACAAATCAAGCGGAGTCGGTGGATGCCATTACTGAAGACATCTTTGCGATGATCCAAAATCAACAATGGGAGAGATATCGTCCGGTCACTGTCTTATCGAATGTTCCGGAAACGCTGCAAGCGGTTATAACCGAACATCAGGATGAACTCCCGGGAGTAAGTATTGATGCATTGCCTGTGCGTTCTTATCCTCAAAACTTCTTGATGGGACAAGTCTTGGGTTATGTTCGGGAAATCAGTCCTGAGGAGATCCCACAGTTTAATGAGCAGCCTTTAGCGAAACAATACGGCTTTACGTATACCCAAGGAGACCTCGTCGGTAAAATGGGTGTCGAGAAGAGCTATGATTATTGGTTGCGCGGTAAGGAAGGAACTCAGCAGGTTGTCGTGGACAACAGCGCGCGACCGATCAACAAAAAGGTTATCCAACCGGCCGAACCGGGTAAAACGGTGCAACTCACGCTTGACGCCAATCTTCAGCAGACAGTGCAGACCACTTTGGATCAGGTTATAGCCGAGGTTCAAAAGTCGCATGCCGATGCTAAAGCCGGAGCGGCTGTGATGATCGATGTTAAAACAGGCAAAATTTTAGCAATGGCTTCGCGTCCCTATATGAATCCTAATGATTTGATCGGTACGATATCCGAGGACGTCGCCGAGAAGTATTTTAAGAATGAAGCAGATGCGGCTTCCTATAACCGTGCGCTGTCTGGGTTATATCCTCCGGGTTCAACGTATAAAATGTTAACGGCAATGGCTGCTTTAGATTCCAAAGTGGTGACACCTAATGAGTCTTTCCGAGATGTGATGTCTTCACTGGGGTCACCCAGTGTACAGATGCAAGGAACAGAAGAATGGGGCGGCGGATTGGACTTCGGAATGGTCAATATGACGCGCGGACTTGCTCATTCTTCAAATATCTATTTCCAAATTGTCGGACGGCGTGTTTTTGAATCAAACCCCGAGCTCATGAAACAGCTGTCCAATGAGTTTGGCCTAGGGGTAAAAAGCGGGATAGATTTACCGGGCGAAGCCACTGGGATAGCTCCTTCTGCCGAATGGAAAAAGTCGTACTACGGAAAGCTTCGGGATGAAAAATTGAAAGCCATTGATACGAAATACGACCCAAAGATCTCTCAGGCAACAGACGAGAAAACGAAGCAGGACCTTCTCAAGAAAAAAGAAGCAGAAATCAGAGATGTTAATAATTGGTATAATTACGAATCCGACTGGAAGATTTATGATAGCTTTAACAATTCCATCGGCCAAGGGTATAACGTCTATACTCCTCTTCAGTTGGCTAATTATGTGGCGACTATAGTTAATGGGGGAAAGCGGATGCAGCCCTATGTCGTTGATAAGATCCTTGATCCGGTGAGCGGTGAAGTTGTCAGCCAAAACGAACCTAAGGTGTTAAATAACGTCTCAGTATCACCCGAAGATATGGAGACTGTGAAAAAAGGAATGGCTGCCGTAACGAGCGGCGAAGGAACGGCGGCATGGCTTTTCGCCGATGTTCCGGAATTCACAGGAGGGGGAAAAACCGGAACAGCCCAGCTTGGTTCAAAAGATACGATTGCCGGGAACTTATTTAATGGAATGTTTGTGGCCTTTGCTCCTTATGATGATCCGCAAGTAGCATTTGCAGGGGCTGTCGAGTACGGGGGCCATGGCGGTGAAACAGCAGGAGTTGTCGCTAAAGCCGCTTTTATGCAGTATTTTGGATGGAAATCAACTTCGGGTAGATGATCTATGCGGTAAAAATACGAAACGACGCAGAAAAACAAGGAAATTCATCCTTGTTTTTTTTCGTAGGTTAAAGGGTATTTGAACCGTTTTGTAGAACTTATTGAACAAGCATCTTATTGGGCGGGGGATTACCATTGATAGAACACATAGCCTTAAAAGGAACTAGGGATGGATTGGTTTTATATTTGGATCCTGAGGCGGAATTCTCAGTTTTGATGGATGAACTTCAGAAGCTGCTTAGTGATTCAGAACAATTTCTTCAGGGAGCAGCCGTTCGCTGTTACGGGGGAGACAGAAATTTTGCGATTGAGGAAAAAGAAGAATTAGGGCAAGCTCTAACCCAATATGGACTTACTTTAGCGGGTTGGTTAACTGCTGAGCAAGTTTATACCCCGATCCAGAATTCAAATTCTGTTAATATTGAATCGGAGAAAGCCCGAGTTTGGGATGAGGACATGGTTGAAGGTCCTTGTCTTTTTGTTGAACGGACTCTGCGCTCCGGAGCAAGTATTCAATTTGAAGGACATGTCGTTGTCCTTGGAGATGTCAATCCCGGGGCTGAAATAATTGCGACAGGAAATATAGCCGTTATGGGTTCACTTCGTGGGGTTGCTCATGCCGGAGCAACCGGGGAACGCAAAGCAACCGTTAGTGCATACCATCTTGCTCCAACTCAGTTACGGATTGCAGATGTCGTAGCTCGCTCACCGGAAGGAACGGAGGATTGGCGCGGTCCTGAAATTGCAAAAATTAAAGACAATCAGCTCATGGTTGATGGATTACAGATAATCGGGATAAGAGGAAAAGGGAGATAGAACAAGATATTCCGAGTTGATACACGAATAATTTTGGAAAGGTAGGTTTAGCTATGGGAGAAGTTATTGTCGTGACATCGGGAAAGGGAGGAGTTGGTAAAACGACCACCTCGGCCAACATTGGAACGGGTCTTGCGGCTGTGGGACATAAAGTGGTTCTGGTGGATACCGATATCGGTTTACGTAATTTGGATGTAGTAATGGGTCTGGAGAACCGGATCGTTTATGATATTGTCGATGTAACCAGCGGAAACTGCCGTTTGAAGCAAGCTTTAATTAAAGACAAGCGTTTCGAAAATCTTTATCTTTTACCGGCTGCTCAAACAAAGGATAAGTCGGCTGTTAATCAAGACCAGATGAGAGCCTTAGCACAGGAACTCAAGAATGAGTACGATTATGCAATCATCGATTGTCCCGCCGGAATTGAACAAGGCTTCCGCAATGCGATTGCAGGGGCTGACCGTGCCATTGTGGTTACAACACCGGAAGTCAGTGCCGTTCGTGATGCGGATCGGATTATTGGGTTATTGGAAGCCGCAGACCTAAGAAATCCACGCCTTATTATCAATCGGATTCGTCCTGCCATGGTTAAACGCGGGGACATGATGGATATTTCCGATATTATGGATATTTTGGCGATCGATCTCATTGGAGTTGTTCCTGATGATGAAAGCATTGTCATCTCGACAAACCGCGGAGAACCTGCGGTGATCGATTCTTCCTCTCATGCCGGTGAAGCCTATCGTCGCATTACTCGAAGAATCCAAGGGGAAGAAGTACCTCTTATGAACCTTGATGCTCCGGATGGTTTTGTTGACAAGGTAAAAAGATTCTTTGGAATGCATTAGTGTTTGGACGCAGAGAGGAGGAGTTAAGCTTGTTAGAGTTTATTAATAAGATGCTTGGCCGTGAAGATTCTTCCAAAAACATTGCAAAAGAACGCTTACGCCTTGTTCTTGTACATGATCGAGCCAGTATTTCGCCCCAGATGCTGAACAATTTGAAAGAAGATTTAATTAAGGTCATTACAAACTATATGGAAATTGATGAATCTGCTTTGGAGGTTAATCTCAGCCAAGATGATCGTGAGGTTGCTTTAGTTGCGAATATTCCTGTTGTTCGCATGAAGAGGGATTATGCAGCGAATAGGGAAAAAGTTCAGTTATAGACAAGATTTTTAGAATTCTAGTTCCTTATGTTATAATTGAATCAGAGAAATTGACAAAGGGGAACTATTCATGCTTAATCGCCGCACCTTTAAGAATCTCGATTTTTTCTTTGTGTTTATACTTCTGCTTCTTTTGGGTGCTAGCCTAGTCATCTTGAGTACGGCATCCGTAAACTTAGTTGAGTCTCAACCGTATTATTATGTGAAGAACCAGTTGATGTGGATTGTTATAGGTCTTGGTATTGCCATTGCGATCGCTTCCGTCGATTATCAGAAGTTTAGGAAGTTTAGTTGGTGGATCTATGGATTCAACATTGCTTTGCTGCTTGCCGTTTTTGTTTTTGGCAGCTCGGCTAAAGGAGCACAGCGTTGGATTCCGGTGACCGCGGGCTTTAAGATTCAGCCTTCTGAATTTGCCAAGATCTTTATCATCTTAACGTTTGCTGATTTTCTGGCTAAACGACAGGGTAAATTAAACCGCTTTCGGGATTTTATTCCACCCTTTTTATATGTAGCAGTTCCCATGGCGTTGATTTTTAAACAACCTGACCTGGGAACAACCTTAGTCTTTGCGGCGATTTTTGTAGGGATGATGTTTATCGCGGGGGCGAATCCTTGGAAATTTGGCGGACTTTTAGCAGTGGGACTCTTAATTGTTGCTTTCGTTTTATGGCTGCATTTTTCTACAGATTTACCTGGTTTTCTTAAATTTGCAGAAGGTCTTCCTTTGCCGTTCCATGATTATCAGTTGAAACGTTTAACCATCTTTTTGGACCCGATGTCAGATACCTCAGGCGATGGATATCATATTATCCAATCGATCTGGGCCATAGGCTCAGGCGGACTTTGGGGTAAGGGATATCGTGAAGGGACACAGGCTCAGCTCAACTTTTTGCCAGAGCATCATACAGACTTTATCTTTTCTGTAGTTGGAGAAGAGTTCGGATTTATTGGAACGATTACCTTGCTGTTTTTGTTTGCTATGTTCCTTTTGCGAGCCATTAATATCGCTTCAAAATCTCAAGATGCATATGGAATGCTTGTGAGCACCGGAATCGTGAGCATGTATATCTTTCATATTCTTGTCAATGTCGGGATGACTTCCGGTATTATGCCGGTAACGGGGATTCCGCTTCCGTTTATTAGTTATGGCGGAAGTGCGATGTTGACCAATATGATAGGTGTAGGCCTTTTGTTAAGCATTAATATTAGACGACAGCGACTGATGTTTTAGCGCAACTTCCCGCACATCTGTTCACTTAGCGCTCCAGGGCTAGCACATTAGCTTCCGTGGGAGCTCCGCCAAACCTCAGGGACTCGACCAGAAGTGAACCACTGGCTTCGCTACCCCACGAAAGCGTAATGTACCTTACCGCCCTTCCGCGAAATCGTTTACTTCTGTGCGTGAAGTTGCTACGAAGGTTATATATTTAGATAAAAAGAACTGCTTTGCCGATGGCAAGGCAGTTCTTTTTTTCATTCTTTGGCATAAGAATAAGTAAGTGTACGAGCTAAGGGGTGGAAAAGAATGAATCCATTTGAACGCTGGGATGACTGGGAATGGGAACGAGCCGCCCAAGAAGTCGGACGTGAACGCGGAATGAAGTTTGAGGATTGGCCTGTTAAAAGGACGCCTCCAAAACACCCGAATCGAGAAATCCTTCATTCTTGGACAGAAATGCAGAAAAAGGCAGTTTTGTCGGTTGTTTTTTTCCTTTTAATGTTTTTTGCTTCCAAAGGCCAAGATGCTATGTCCCAATTTATCTATTCGGCATATAAGGGAACTATCCAAAACGGGGATTTATATGCTCAAATGAATGATATGGCTAAGGAAGCCTTAGGTATGGGGACTATCGGAAGTAAATCAACTCCGGTCGATGCCGCAATGAAGGGCAAATTTGTTCCTCCAATATCGGGTCCGGTTATGGCCGCTTTTGGGACAATGGATGGAGGGCAGGGCAAGGGAAGTATTCATAACGGAATTGATATCGGGAGTTCGCTGGGTATCCCCGTCGTTTCCCCTTATACCGGGGTTGTGATCGAGGTGGGTGAAGATGCCCAGCTTGGCCGGCTCGTTAAGCTGGACTTTGCCAATGGTTGGATAGCAGTCCTTGCGAATCTAGGCGATGTTAAGGTTCAAAAGGGGCAAGCGATTCAGACGGGGGATATAATTGGTACTGTCGGACTTTCAGCCCCGCTTAAGAAGCCCTGGCTCCATTTTGAGCTGCGTAAAGACGGTAAGCCTGTAAATCCACTGCCTTATCTCGTGCAGACCGCGAAGTAAACCCATTTCAGCATAGCCAAAACATCGGGGATTCTGCCGGTAGGTTTATCCCGCCTGAATTGACGCGTCCGTTCTAACAGAGGGGGGTTCTGTTTGGAAGTTGTAAACATTCGCGGCCTGAGCATCAAAGTTCATCCCACATTTTTATTGGTACTGCTTGCTTATGGAGCCCTGGGGCTGATAACCCAGGCTCTTCTAATCTTTGCCCTTGTTATCGGCCATGAGCTGGCGCATTTGCTGACCGCTAAGGCGTATGGTTTTCAGGTTGTGGGACTGGAATTATTCCCGTTTGGCGGGGCTGCCTATTGTGATGATCTTTTTGAAGGACGAAAAATCGAAGAGAGTATCATGGCTCTTGCGGGACCGGTATTTAACCTCGTACTGATGTTTGCCGCCCAATCCCTACGCTGGCTGGGTTATTGGAACGGTCCGAGCGGGGAGGATTTTGTACGCATCAATTTTTGGCTGGCTGCTTTTAATTTGCTTCCCATTCTTCCCCTCGATGGAGGGCGGGTGGCCAGGGCGCTTTTTTCAGATGCGTTTGGTTTTGTCCGGACAACGAAAGTATTTGCCCGTCTCGGCCAAGTGTTTGGCGGGTTTCTTGTTATAGCGGGGCTGACTCTGCCGGGAAAAGAAAATTCTTTGGGCAGCTTGATTACATTTTTAATCTTAGCGCTCTTTTTTTTATTATCGGGAAAGAAGGAAATAGAATCCGCTCGAATTGTTTTCCTCCGTCAGCTGACCCGCAAAAAGGAGGAACTCCTCCACAAGGGGCTAATGAAAAGTAAAGTTTTAACCGCTTATGCCGAAACCCCGTTGGTGCGAATTGTGGAGGAGCTGACGCCGGATCGCTATGCTTTGATTCATTTACCGGGGAAAGATTTTCAGACGGAGAAAATGTTGACGGAAACGCAGGTCGTTGAGGGAATGCTGCAGTATGGGATCCATTATCCGGTGGGTAAACTGTGATATAGGGGCCAGTTGATGACCGGTCTGACCTGGTATATACGGACAACTTGTGTTATAATATTTAATTACAATGAAACAAGGAGGAACATCTTCAGCATGAGTGATATGACAGCGGCAGAAATACGTGAACAGGTTGAAAGATTCTTGCCGAAAGTTCAAAAGCCAAGCCGCTATTTAGGTTCTGAGTGGAATTCGATTCACAAAGAATGGGAAGAAACAGCAGTCCATATGGTTTTTGCCTTCCCTGATGTTTATGAAGTCGGAATGTCGCATTTAGGTACACGAATTTTATATGCCCTTATTAATTCTAGTGCAAATGCTCTCTGTGAACGGGTTTTCGCTCCTTGGGTAGACATGGAGGAGAAAATGAGGGAAAAGAAGATCCCCCTCTTTACCCTTGAATCTTTTCGTCCACTCCGGGATTTCGATATCATCGGTTTTACCCTGCAATATGAGATGAGTTATTCGAATATCCTGAACATGCTGGATCTTGCGGGAATACCGCTTCGGGCTAAAGATCGCGGACCGGAACACCCTTGGATTATTGCGGGGGGGCCGTGTGCCTTTACTCCGGAACCGATTGCCCCATTTATTGATTTCTTCATGCTGGGTGAAGGAGAAGAGACAGTACCGGAGCTTCTCAAGCTTCTTGAAGAGCAAAAGAAGAATCCGGTGCCGCGTGAAGAGTTCCTCTTAAAGGTTACAAAAATTCAAGGGGTTTATGTCCCGGAATTTTATGATATCTCCTACAAAGAAGATGGACGGATTGAAAAGGTGGTCGCTGATCCGAGATCCCCGGAGACAATCGAAAAGGCGGTCGTTCAAAATCTCGATGATGCCTTCTTCCCCACAAATCCGATCGTACCCTATATGGGAATCGTTCATGACCGAATGATGCTGGAGGTCATGAGAGGATGTTCAAGAGGCTGCCGATTCTGCCAGGCGGGGATGATTTATCGGCCGGTTCGGGAACGTTCTCCGGAAACGCTTTTACGCCAAACGGAAGAAATGGTGAAGGCGACCGGGTATGAAGAAGTTTCATTAACTTCACTTTCTTCGGGAGATTACACATGTGTTCAGCCCTTAATTCACGGGATTCTTGATAAATTCAGTGACGAAAAGGTAAGCGTTTCTCTTCCTTCGTTGAGATTGGATTCTTTTGATGTAGGACTCGCCCAGGAAGTCCAGAAAGTCCGCAAGTCGGGTTTGACGTTTGCTCCCGAAGCGGGGACACAGCGTCTGCGCGATGTAATCAACAAGGGAGTCACTGAGGAAAACCTAATGCAGGCTGCCGAGTCAGCGTTTAAAGCGGGTTGGTCCACGATTAAGCTTTACTTTATGATCGGACTGCCGACGGAGACCCAAGAAGATATCGATGGGATCGCTGTCCTTGCCAAACAAGTGGTTGATCTGGGGACAAAACTGGGAAGACGCAATGTCAAGGTTACGGTTTCAACCAGTTCATTTGTTCCCAAAGGTCATACTCCATTCCAATGGGAACCGCAGGAGGGGATGGCATCCCTTGAACAAAAACAAAGATATCTTAAGGAGAAGCTGAGGGATCGCCGCATAAAATATAATTATCATGATGTTGAAACGAGTTTTTTAGAAGCTGTTTTTGCCAAAGGTGACCGCCGTCTTGCGGATGTTCTTGAATTGGCCTTTAAGAACGGTTGTAAGTTTGATGGCTGGGCCGAACATTTTAAATACGATACCTGGCTGGAGAGTTTCAAGGTCCTGGGAATAGATCCTCACTTCTATGCTAACCGTGCAACGGATTACGATGATGTTCTCCCTTGGGATCACCTGGAGAGCGGCGTAACCAAGCGTTTCTTAATAGCGGAACACCGAAAAGCTTTGCAAGAAGCCAGAACATTGGATTGTAGATATGAAGATTGCACCGGGTGCGGAATTTGCCCGGGCAGAGGGGTTCAGATTGAATTGAAAGGGTGAGTGCCTTGCGGGTAAGAATCGCCTTTACTAAAGTGGAAGATGCAAAATTTATTGCTCATTTAGATTTAGCACGTGTATTTGAACGCTCAATACGTCGGGCCGGAATTCAAATGGCTTATTCTGAGGGGTTTAATCCTCATCCCAAGATCTCCTTTGGTTCGGCTCTAGCCGTCGGTGTTGAAGGGGAACGGGAGTATGTTGATATCGAATTAGCACGGGAGTTGCCGCTTAAGGAAATTCTTGGACGTCTCCAGGAACAGTTGCCGAAAGGGATCCGTTTATTGGAAGGACAGGTCATTGCTCCGGGAACCAAGGCATTAATGGCTATTTTGAATTCTGCGAGTTATCGAATCAGGGTGGCTATGGGCTTGCCTGTAACGCAGGAACGTTTGCAGGAGGCTATAGATTCATGGCTGGCCAGGGAGGAAATCCAATATTCGCGCTACAGCAAAAAGGGACGGGTTGAGAAGAATATTCGTCCTTGGGTTAAGCAATTAGAAGGTCATATCGAAGGTGACGAAGCCGTTTTCGAACTGGAAGTTGAAGTCGGAAATCAAGGCAGTGTGCGTCCTGAAGAAGTGATTGCAAGCCTATGCGATTTAGAGAACCTTCCGCTCGACTTGGATATACTCCGAACGAAACGAACGGGAATTTATGTGAGTTACCAGGGGCATAAGTATTCCCCGATGGAACATGAAGCCTTTGGGAAGTGAGGAAAGTCCCTTGAAAGAGATTATTCTGCAAGGACAGGCCCAACAAATGCGGGCTGCGGTCTTTGAAGAGGGCGAGCTTGTTGAAGTGCATGAAGAGGAAGGTGCCTTTACCCATCTGGTCGGAAATATCTACCGCGGGCGGGTGGAGAATGTCCTTCCCGGAATGCAAGCCGCTTTTGTCGATATTGGCTTAGAGAAAAATGCATTTCTCTATGTTGCTGATGCCGTGCCACCCAGCTTTGAAGATGATCCCAGATCCAAAACGAAACCCTTACCGCGGATTGAGCAGGTTTTAAAGCCGCGTCAGGAGCTTTTGGTGCAGATTACAAAAGAACCTTTCGCAACCAAGGGAGCCCGCATTACAACCAATATAACAATCCCCGGACGCTATACTGTTTTGATGCCCAAAACGGATTATATCGGCGTGTCACGGCGCATCAGCGATGAAGAAGAACGAAATCGCCTGAGAGAACTGGCTAAAAACATCAGCCCGCAAGGAATGGGTGTGATTATTCGTACGCTTGCCGAAGGAGTTGAAGGAAAAGAACTCGAGGACGATCTGAAAAAGCTTCTCGAGCTTTGGTATCATATTATCGAGAAACTACCCCATGCTTCGGTCCCGGGGCTGGTCCATGAGGATGTCGATTTATTATCTCGCATGCTTCGGGAATGGATCGACTCAAAGGTAGAAGCACTGACCGTTAACCAAACTGAGGTTGCGGACGGATTGCGGAATACCCTGCGTAAGCTGGGCCATCCCGCGGCGAATCATGTGCGCTTGGTTTATAAGGAGAATCTTTTTGAGGATTATAGCGTCGATGAGGAAATCCGCAAAGCTTTGCGCCCCAAAGTTTGGCTGAAAAGCGGAGGGTATTTGGTTATCCAACAGACGGAAGCTTTAACGGTAATCGATGTCAATACCGGAAAATATATCGGCAAGAGCTCTCTTGAACATACCGTTTTGCACACAAACTGCGAGGCAGCGGAGGAAATCGCCCGGCAGCTGCGCCTGCGCAACTACGGCGGAATCATTATTATTGATTTTATCGATATGACTTCGGAAGAAGATCAAAAGCAGGTCCTAACGACACTGGAAAAAGCCTGCGCACAGGATAAGGTGAAGTGCCAAATCATGGGGCTGACCCAACTCGGCCTGGTGGAAATGACCCGCAAAAAGGTCGGACAGACCCTGGCCGCGCGTTACGGCAAACCCTGCCCGGTGTGTGAGGGTTTGGGATGGACGCTTAAGTGAATAGATATAGTTATCCCTGCTCTTCCTTATCGATTGGTTTAAAAACAAACGTCCTTATTTCACTTTGTGAGTGTTATAAGGACGTTTGATTTTTTATCCGATGACTAACTGCCACTAAGACCCCCACTTCTAAAGTACGAAAGTATCCAGTGACGAAACCCGGGTGAGGGTTTCGCCCAAGCCGCATACTACAAAGAAAAGCTAATCGGCGCAGGTTACTTTTGCCGAACCGCAAACTACACAGAATAACTTTAGCGGTGAGGATGAGATAAGTGGCGCTAAGTCCCTGGACATAGGAAGCTTGCTTGCTTTGCAAGCTTAGCTGACTTGTCCTCTGTGGGGATAAGTCAACTAAACTTCAGAAACAAGTGCGATAGTTCCACCGGAACTATCGGGAGTCAAAACTCCACCTGAAGTAAGTTTCCTTTATAATGATCAAGAATCTTTTAGCATAGTGAAAAGGAGTAGGAATATTCCCACCAATGGAGAATATTCATCTTAAGTTCAAACGAATTATAGAAATGGAATACGCGGGAGGATTACATTCTTAAGTTTGGTGAATTTTAATTATGGCAAGGGAGTGTGCTAATGGGGATATTTATGAAACGCAAGTTCTCGCTTTTCTTGGTTGTATGTCTGAGTTTGATGCTGATGTTATCAGGATGCACAACGGGTGCGCGAACTGCAAAAGCCGCAGACTTGATGGGAAATATTCAAGCGGCCGAGAGGCCCGACCCGGGGACTCTGCCAGAGGAATTCCGCACGTCTATCCATCATTTTTCGGCGGAACTATTGAAAGCTTCGGCGGATAATACGGGGAATATTCTTGTCTCGCCGGCGTCAGCTTATCTTGCCCTAGCCATGACTTTGAATGGGGCCGATGGTGAAACAAAAACCGCCATGTTAAAAGTGCTTGCGGATCAGGGTTTAACCGTTGATCAAGTCAATCAATCTTGTCGGGATTGGACTGAACTGCTTAAGCAAACGAACAGCAAAACAACGCTGACAATAGCCAATTCTGTTTGGTACGGTCAAGATTTCAAGCCTTATAAACCGTTTCTCCAGGCTAACGCGGATTACTATTCGGCAGATGCTCGACAGCTTGACCTTCAAAATGAAAATACACCGAATATTATCAATGACTGGGTGAAGAAGGCAACCCAGGGAAAAATCAATACAATGGTTCAATCGATTGATCCTAATGTTGCTATGTATCTCCTTAACGCCGTTTATTTTAAGTCAGACTGGCAAACCCCATTTGAAAAGAATGCTACACACCCGCAAAGCTTTAATGCACCAAATGGCCCAGCAGAAGCCTCCTTTATGCATAAAAATGACCCAATGCCGTACTTTGAAGCGGAAAATGCCTCAGGTATTGCTTTGCCTTATGATGACGGACATTTTGCCTTTTTTGCCGTATTGCCTGACGGGCAGATAACACCGCGCGAATGGCTGGCCAATCAGGATCAATCCGTTCTTTACAAGACGATTTCCGAAACTCTCGCTCAAAAGTCTATGACGACAGTCCAACTTGCTTTACCAAAGTTTGAAGCCCGTTATGAAGACGATTTTGTTAATGAACTGACACGGATGGGTATGGCGATTGCTTTTGATCGAAATTACGCCGATTTCTCACAGATGAATGAACAGCACAAAAAGGATCTTTTTATCAGCAAGGTTCTACAGAAAACCTTTATTAGAGTAGATGAGAAGGGGACTGAAGCGGCTGCTGCGACCTCTGTTGAAATGAAAACGCAGGGGGCCCCTGTGTCAGGTAAAAAACTGACGATGGATCGCCCGTTCCTTTACGGAATCATGGATACGCAAACGGGACTGCCGCTTTTCATTGGAATCATGGAAAATCCAACAGTTTAGCTTTGTTAGACCCTTAATTTAGAAAAATAGTTCCAAAGGTGCATCGCTAACTCACTTAAGAGAGTATTGCGATGCACCTTTTCTTTAAATTTTTGATAAAAGTTATAGGAATTCATAAAATATGTGATATACTGAATACCAAGATATGAATTAAGGTTCATATCTTGGAGCTTCGGACAACAAAATCTCAAAATCTCAAGGTCTCAAAGTCTCAAGGCTCAAAGTATAAACTAATAACGAGGAAAAAGGCGAGAAGCATGATTTATCATCGTCAAGAACTGTATCTCAAAAGTCCGCTTTCATTTTGGCAGCATTTTGAACAAGAAGAACGCGTTTGGTTCTATAATCCCCTAAAAAAAGAACTCATCATTGGAGCAAGACGCTTAAGGACGTTTAAAGCAGGGGAAAGCTTACTTCAATTTCCGTATGTCTTTTCGACGCGAAGTTTTTTTCCCATGACTGAGGATCAAAAATGGGCGGGGCTGGGCAATGAAACGATTGCTTTTGAATTTTACTTTGTTAAGAAGGATGGGAAACAAACCTTTTATTACAGCAAAGAAGCAATTGATATTCCGGATAAAGAGTTCACAGCCCAGAAGCATGTTTACGAGATAATGAAGGATGATTACGGTCAGTGGCAAGAGTTATTCAATAATGTGAAACAAGAAATTGTCGCGGGAAAGGTGAAGAAGGTTGTCATTTCCCGAGAAGTAAAGATCGTCTGTGAGACAGACGTATCGATTGCAAGCGCCTTAAATAATCTTATGGAGAAAAATCAGAATTCCTTTATTTTTGCTTACTCCAAAGAGGGTAAAACATTCCTTGGCGCTACTCCGGAAATCTTAGTGCAAAAGGATAACGAACAAATCATCAGTTATGCTTTAGCAGGAACGATTTCAAGAGGGGATAAGGAACACGATGAAAAGCAAAAAGCGGCGCTCTTCAACGATCCGAAAAACCGCCATGAACATCAAATTGTCATAGATTACATAGCCGATGTGATGAGAAGGTATAGCGATGAGGTCAGCATCGGCGAGACAACGATTTTAACGCTTAAAAATCTGCATCATTTGCAAACACGGATTAAAGCCAAAGAAAGCGAAAACTGTGCTTTGACCGAGTGGGTATCCCGCTTGCACCCAACCCCTGCTTTAGGAGGCTATCCCGTCCAAGAAGCGCTGGCCATAATCCGGCGCTTTGAAAAGCATGAACGGGGCTTGTATGCTGCGCCGATCGGCATTATGGATGAGCAGGGAAACGGACTATTTGTCGTGGGCATCCGTTCGGCACTCATTGAAAAGAATAAGGTTTATGCCTACGCAGGATGTGGGATCGTGAACGATTCGGATTGCGAAGAAGAGTATCGGGAGACGGAAAATAAAGTGAGAACGATTGTCGAAAGTCTATAGATTTGAGGGGTGAATGAGATGACCCATTATATTGCGGCGCTAGTCGATGAGCTGAATCAGCTGGGTGTGCGTGAAGTTGTGATTAGTCCGGGGTCTCGTTCAGCCCCGCTGGCGATATTGTTTTGCGAACACGACTTTGAGGTCTATATCAGCATTGATGAACGATCCGCCGGATTCTTTGCCTTAGGGATAGCGAAGGAAAAGGAACGGCCGGTTGTCCTAGTTTGTTCCTCAGGTTCTGCCGTTACCCACTATTGGCCGGCTGTTGTTGAAGCAAAGCATTCCAAAGTTCCCTTGATCATTTTAACCGCAGACCGTCCCCCTGAATTGCGTCAAGTCGGTGCTCCGCAAACCATCGACCAAATCAAAATTTACCATGATTATGTTGTATATTTTGAAGAGCTAGCGCTCCCCGAAGAAAGGGAAGCGATGTACCGGTATGTGCGGACAGTGATGCGCAAGGCTTATGTGAGTGCGATGTCCGGCGAGTATGGGGTAGCGCATATCAATGTTCCCTTACGGGAGCCTTTAGTTCCCGATTTAAGCCAGGTGGATTTCAGTGCAGGCCGTTTAAAATACCCCTTTGAGTGGATGGGGGATGTGAGCCGGTTAACGATAGATGATTCTATTTTTCAGGACAAAAACGGAATCTTGATCTGCGGCGGAGATGCGTATGCGAATTATCATCGTGAGGTTCTGGAATTGGCAGAGCGCTTGAAGGCCCCCGTCCTAGCTGATCCCATTTCTAATTTCCGTAATTACGATCATGAGCAGATCATCGACAGCTATGACGCATTCCTCAAAAATGATGACCTAAAAAAGGAACTGAAACCGGATTACATCATTCATTTTGGGCAGACCCCTGTATCTAAACGTTTACAGCAGTTTCTGGCGATGCATCGGGATGTCTTATATTTTCAAGTCGGAAAAACTTTTCAATACCGTGCTCCTTCTTTAGCGATTAATCGCTATATTGTTGCCGATCCGAAGGCTTTTGCCCATTCGATCGGTGTCCGGAATACGAACGCCCAATACTTACGACGCTGGCAATATTATCAGAAAGAAATGCGCGGGCGGTTGAATCTCGCCCGAGAGGAAGCAGGGTTATTTGAAGGAAGATTGGTTCAAGAGATACAGGATATGCTGCCTGAAGGAGGCCGTTTATGTGTCGCCAATAGTATGGCAATCCGTGATGTCGATTATTTTTTGGAAGCGCGCCGCCAAACGCTGAAAATCCTCTGCAATCGCGGGGCGAATGGTATTGATGGAACGATTTCTACAGCGCTGGGAATTTCTACGAGTGAACATCC
Organism: Desulfitobacterium sp.; assembly: GCF_034927245.1. Taxonomy (GTDB): domain Bacteria; phylum Bacillota; class Desulfitobacteriia; order Desulfitobacteriales; family Desulfitobacteriaceae; genus Desulfitobacterium_A. Next base: position 59,043 of record NZ_JAYFQK010000049.1, on the reverse strand, counting down.
GACAGTATTATTGACGGGGGATTTAGCCTTTTTCCATGATTTGAATGGCCTGCTTATCGGGAAAAAACATCACCTCAACCTAGTCATAGTGGTGTTCAATAATGACGGCGGAGCTATTTTCAAATATTTACCCCATAGTGAGAACAAGTACTTTGAGCTTTTGTTTATGACGCCGCATGGTATGGATTTTAGCGGACTGAAGGCTTTATATGATGTAACCTATTTTGAACCCGATAACTATGAGTCCTTTGAGCAGGATTTCCGGAAGGCTTTAACCCTGGCTGGTGTTAAGGTTTTAAATGTGCATATTGATGCCGAAGTCAGTAAAAGACTGCATGATCTTTACACAAGTTTTAAAGATAAAAAAGATAGGAAAGATAAGAAAGAAGCTTAGGAGTAAACAAATGTTTTTTACAATTGAAAACCTCCGGTATGCTGTGACTGTCAAAGGGAGCGGCCGGCCTATCATCTGTTTACACGGCTTTGCTGAAAATTCAACAACTTGGGATCATATTCGATTGGATAACTGCCAAATGGTTTTGGTCGATTTGATCGGCCATGGTTTGAGTGACAAACCCCATTCCCTTGAACCTTATCTTTTGCCAGCGCTGCTTGAACAGCTTCATGCGCTTATTCGGCATTTAGGGTTTGATCAGTATTCCCTGCTCGGTTACTCAATGGGTGGACGTATTGCTCTAGCTTATGCTTTAACCTATCCGCGGGAAGTTCTCCGGCTTATTCTTGAAAGTTCATCCTATGGGTTGGGTGATGTCCAAAGAAAAATTCAGCGCTGTCAGCAGGATGTTTGGCTGGCGAAATCAATCCAAGAAAATGGGATAGAATGGTTTAATGATTACTGGTCCGGGCTTGAACTATTTGCTTCACAAAAAAATCTGCCCCGGGATATATGCGAAAAGATCAAGGAAAGGCGGCTGCAAAATGACCCCCATGCCTTGGCGAATACTCTGCTTGCAACGGGACAAGGCATATATCCATGCTTGCGAAATGAAGTCTCAAAATTAACCATGCCTGTTCTTTATATCAATGGCGAATATGATGAGAAATACCAAAAGGTGGGTCAAGGGTTCGCCAAGTTAAACCCTGGGATCAAGAGAGAAATTATTGTGGGGGCCGGACATAATACGCATATTGAAAACCCTCAGGCCTTTTGTGATGCGGTGCAATCGGATTTAAATTTAATAATTGGAGGGATATGATTATGAAATTTCCATGGAAACCAGCAAACCGTAACTATGAGGATATCCTTTATGAGACGTATGAGGGAATCGCGAAAATCACGATTAACCGACCGGAAGTCCGCAATGCCTTTCGCCCCAAAACCGTCATGGAATTGATCCATGCCTTTACTGTCGCCCGCGAGGACAGTGAAATCGGTGTCATTATATTGACAGGGGCTAATCATGGACAAGGTCAAGAAAAGGAAGCTTTTTGTTCCGGCGGTGATCAGCGCGTTCGGGGAAACGGGGGATATGTTGGTGACGATCAGATTCCCCGGCTGAACGTTTTAGATCTGCAGCGGTTAATACGGGTGATCCCTAAACCGGTAATTGCTATGGTCAATGGCTTTGCTATCGGCGGAGGGCATGTCTTACATATCGTTTGCGATTTAAGCATTGCCTCAGAAAATGCGAAATTCGGTCAAACCGGACCAAAGGTCGGTTCTTTTGATGCAGGTTATGGAGCTGGCTATTTGGCACGCATCATAGGACATAAAAAAGCCCGGGAGATTTGGTATTTATGCCGCCAATACACAGCCCAAGAAGCATTGGACATGGGATTGGTAAACACCGTGGTTCCCTTTGACCAACTTGAGGAAGAAACGGTTAAATGGGCAAAAGAAATTTTGCAGCATTCCCCGACAGCTTTACGCTTCATGAAAGCTGCATTTAATGCCGATACCGATGGTTTAGCCGGTCTGCAGCAATTAGCCGGTGATGCAACTTTGTTATTCTACACAAGTGATGAAGCCAAAGAAGGCCGGGACGCTTATCTTCAAAAGCGTAAGCCCGATTATCAGCAGTTCCCGAAGTTCCCGTGATCGATTCACTGTTGAAGTTTAAGAAGTTTGGGTCGTCCCCTTCAAGGATTCTGGGTCGTGTAGCTTCACGCATATCCGCTTACTTAGCGCTCCAGGGCTAGCAGAGCCTTTTCTCATCCATGAGGGCTCTGCACTAGGCACGTCCATGTGACGTCGGCACCCTTGTTTCCGTGGGAGCTAAGCCAAACCTAAGGGTAATACCTGAAGTGAACCAAGTGGCTTCGCTAACCCTCGGAAACATCGTGTACATAACCACCCTTCCGCAAAAGCGCTCACTTCTATGCGTGAAGCTACGCTCTCGGGAATTTTGAGATGTACTAGCGAAAGGACAAGTGAAACGGTTTCTAAGCGATGGTTTAAAGCAAGGGGATTGTGAATATTGGCAATGGCACACTCCTCTAAACCTAATCCGTTTACTCCCTAGACCCAAAAGAGCCTTTCGTTAGCTATGAAGGCTTTCAAGAGAGTCGTCACCAAACTTGACTTAAACTTGGGGCAGCGGCTTCAGCGGGGCGGCGCATAGGACGTGCGCCGCTGCCAACAGAGGCAGGAGCCGATTTTGGCAGCGATGACACAGGACGTGTCAAGTGTCGCGTGTGCCATGGACGGCGAAAACACGCGACGACCCCTCTCCAAATCCCAAGTTTAAGTCATTAGTTTGGTAGGCGAACGCCTCGCCTGAATAGATAACGAAAGGCCTCTTTCAAAGTCCCCTTTCAAAACAGCCCAAGTAATACGTACATACGATAACTTACAGAAACAGGTGAACATTGTGAACTGGCTTAATCAGCAAGCCCGCCAAAACCCACATAAGAGATTCCTAAATGACCTGACCTTCCAAGAAACGGATCAACGCGTAACCGAGCTGGCGCGCCGCTTATCCAAGTTTGTCAAAGGCGAACGTCGGGTCGCGCTTTATGCCCATAATTCAGTAGCGACAGCCCTTTTTTACCTGGCCTTGCAAGCCTTGGAAATCGAAGTGCTGATGCTCAATACGCGTTTAACCCAAGAGGAAATCTCACAGAAATTAAAAACGTTAAATATCCGTGTCGTATTTTCGGATGATCAGACGTTTATCCCCTTTGATGAAGTGTTGCAAAGTGAGATCGATGAAAATGTTAAGCTAGCGGATGAATATGATCCGGAACACATTGCGGTTATTATGAGCACCAGCGCAACCGGCGGTGAGTTTAAATCAGTCCCCCTGCGCTGGAAACAGTTTTATGCCCATGTCAGGGCTTCTCAACAGCGGCTGGGGGTAACGGAAGAGGATAATTGGCTGCTGGTTCTCCCGATGTACCATATCGGTGGCTTAAGTATTCTGATGCGCAGTTTATATAATGGGACTGGCATTACCTTAATGGAGAAGTTTGACGAGAAACAGACCCTAAAATGGATTGAAGACGGCACTGTCAATATGCTGTCACTGGTCCCCACCATGCTGATGAGGATTATGGATCGAATTCATCACCATCAGTTGAGGATGGTTCTGGTGAGCGGTGAATTTATCCCTAAACCGTTGGTCGAAACATGCTTAGTGAAAGGAATTCCCATTTACAAAAGCTATGGCATGACTGAGACCACAAGTCAATCCACAACGTTTTCCGTATTAGAGTATCCGCAGAAGCTGGAATCCGTCGGCCTGCCTTTGCCGGGTGTTACGATTCGCATCGATAATCCCGATGAAAAGGGAGTCGGTGAAGTTTTAATCCAAAGTCCGATGGTCATGGATGGCTATCTTGGCAAAGCGCCGCTTGAAGGTTTTATCCATACCCAAGATATTGGCTATGTCGATGAGGATGGGTTTCTTTACATTCTGGATCGCCGTAAAAACATCATTATCTCCGGGGGGGAAAATATCTATCCCCAAGAAATTGAAAATGTTTTATATGCGCACCCTGCTGTCTCGGAGTGTGCCATCGTCGGAATGAAGGATAAAAAATGGGGACAGGTTCCGATTTTATTTATTGTTTCCTTATTAGATGATGTGGGGATCCTAGATTATCTATCCGCAAAAATTGCGAAATATAAGCTCCCCCAAAAGATATTTCATCTCGATGAACTCCCTAAGAATGCGACAGGTAAAATACTGAAAAAGAATCTGGTTGAGAAGTATCATGTGGATTAAAAAAATTGAAGTCTTTCATTTGAGCATGCCAATGAAGTTTACCTTTAAGTCTTCCCAGGCCGTTCTTAATCACCGGGAGACGCTCGTGATCAAGGTAATGGATGAGCAGGGAAATGCAGGCTATGGAGAAGTCGTAGCGTTTAATGAACCGTTTTATACGCAGGAAACGCTTCCCGATTCCAAGCAAGTTCTGCTCAATCGCGTTCTTCCCTTGCTCCTGGGAAAAGACATCAAACACCCGTTTGAAATTCACCGATGGATGAATCATCTCAACGCTCCTATGGCCACAGCCGGAGTTGAGAATGCCCTATTGGATTTGTTGGCCAGGCGAGAGCAACTGCCGATTATGAAGACACTTTTTCCTGAGGAGACGAATAAGGTCATCCCAGCCGGCATTGTATTGGGCGATCTGGAGATTACAACACTGTTGGATCAAATCGAGAAGAATCTGCGGGAAGGCTATAGCCGTTTTAAAATAAAGATTAAACCGAATGACGGTTTTGCCAAATTAAAGCGTATCAGGGAAACGTATCCGGACCTAATGTTATTAGCCGATGCCAACCGAAGCTTTGGTCCAAACCAGTTATCCGAACTAAAGGAGATCGATGAATTGGGATTGCTCTGCCTGGAGGAACCTTTAGCTTCCGGTGATTTAGCAGATTATCAAAAACTGCAGGAACAGCTGGCAACGCCTTTATGTTTGGATGAAAGCATTCAAACGATAGACGATTTAAGGAAAGCCATCGAATTAAAAGCGTGTCAAGTGATCAATCTTAAAGTGGGCCGCGTGGGCGGCTTGTATTATGCAAAACAAATGATTGAGATCTGCCGCCGCCATCATATTCGTTATTGGATAGGAAGTATGATGGAAAGCGGTATCTCCAAAATTCTCCATGTTCATTTGGCAAGCCTGAAGGATAATTATATTCCCGGAGATTTATCACCATCCGCACGCTATTTTTCCGAAGATGTGATTCAACCGGAGATTACGGCGGCCAAAGGCCTTATTCATGTCCCTCAAGGAGCGGGCTTAGGGGTAGAAATCAAGGAGAATATTTTAAAGGCGTTTTCGATTGATTATAGGGTTATAGACTAGAAAAGCGAAAAGACTAGAAACGCAAAAAGTAAACTATTCCGTAAAAAATGCATGAAGTTCACTCAAAAGGAGCATAATTCGTAAAGATACGAAAAATATGCAATTTATGGAGTGGACACGTGAAAGTAAAAGAACTAACCTTGAATAATTCCTTACGTGATATTACTTTAAATCGCGATGAGCTTCTTAAGCATGCAGAAGAATTAGCAAAATTACATGCTCATTTAGGTATCGGTAAAAAGAACCGTACTTTACTTCCGCGCGTTTCCAATAATGCCGGATTTTTGAGATTTGCCCATTCTGAAATTACACGTTATGCGCAAAGCACGGATGATATTTTGCCTGCAGGAGAATGGTTTTTAGATAACTATTATCTTCTGAAAGATTTAAAAGGGGAGATCTGTAAGAACTTCCCCAGGAAATACGAACAAAAACTTCCCTGTTTAGCCAGTGGGGATTTCGCCGGATATCCAAGAATCTATGTTTTAATGATCGAACTCATTGAACATAAAGACAGTGAATTCGATAGGGAAGTCATCGAAGATTTTATCAATGCTTATCAAAGTGAGGTTCCTTTATCGAGTGCGGAGATTTGGGCTATCCCGATTATGCTGCGCATTGTTCTTTTAGAGAATATACGCCGCTTAACCGAACAAATTCTCTATACGCAACAAGAACGTGATAAAGCCGAAGCTTGGCTTTATCCTTTTATAAAATCGATACGTTCAGATGAGAAATGGGCCGAGATACTCAGCAAAACGGAGATGCCGACTTATTACTCATCTGCTTTTGCGGAACGCCTTCTCAGAAGAATTCGGGATCTGGGTATGGATGTTTTGCCGGTGACTCAATCCTTGGATAAAGCCGTGAGAAAACAGGATACGACGATGGAAAAGTTGGTGGTATTAGAACATCAACGCCAAGCCATGTGTCAAGTATCCATGGGTCATTGCATTTTAAGTATCCGCTATTTGAACATGGAAAACTGGACTCAATTTTTTGAGCAAATCAGTGTTGTCCATAAGCTGCTAGAAAAGGACCCCAGTGGGATATTTTCGCAAATGGATTTCAATTCGCGTGATAATTATCGACACCACGTAGAAGAGATTGCCCGGCGTTATAGGGTTTCCGAACAGGTTGTCGTCCAGAAAATATTGGAGAACTCAGAAGAGGGAATAAAAACGGGACTTTCGGAGTCCCATGTCGGCTACTACTTGATCAGCTCCGGACGTCAGGAATTAGAAAAAGAGATGGAGAAGGATTGGGGGAAGATTCGGAAAATCCCCTGCAGTATAAGACGTTTTCTCACCCAAAAGCCGAACAGTGCCTACTTTGGGGGCATTATCGTCAGTGTCTTATTACTGGAATATCTATTCTTATTTTTCGAAAGGTTAGCGGGGATCCGCTTAAATGGGGTTATTAGCTTTCTTTTAGCGCTTATGCCCCTTTCCGGTTTAGCTATACCCTTAATCCATGGTATTTTTACCCATGTTATCCCCCCGTTTACCTTTCCCAAACTCGAATTAAAAGAAGGTATTTCTGAGGAACTGCGGACGATGGTTGTCATCCCCACTCTTTTACCGAATGTTGCGCGGGTCAAAGAAATTCTTGAACAGATGGAAGTCTATTTTCTGGCTAACCAAGAGGCCAATCTTTATTTCGCTTTGCTGGGTGACTTCACTGATGCGACAGAGGAAGGACTCCCCACTGATCAGGAAATTATCAGTGCCGGCGAAAAGGGAGTAAGCGGACTCAATGAAAAGTATGGGAAAGAAGTATTCTATTTTTTTCATCGGAAACGTTTATGGAACCCTGCGGAACGTCTTTGGATGGGGTGGGAAAGAAAACGCGGCAAATTGATCGAGTTTAATCGGCTTTTATTAGCGGAAGGCAATACGAGTTATACCGTTCAGGTTGGGGATCTCTCCTTGCTTTCCACCATGAAGTACATCATTACGTTAGATGCCGATACGCAACTGCCCAGAGATACGGCTAAAAAGTTGATTGGGACGATGGCTCACCCCTTAAATAGACCACGGTTAAACGGCGGCGGGGATCGGGTTGTCGAGGGATATGGTGTTCTGCAGCCTCGGATCGGGGTATCCGTTTTAAGTGCCAATACCTCGTTTTTTGCCAAAATCTTTTCCGGAAAAACGGGGATCGACCCCTATACCACCGCAGTCTCCGATATCTATCAGGATTTATTTGGAGAGGGGATCTTTACCGGGAAAGGAATCTATGATCTTAGGGTTTTTCATAAAGTGACCGGTCATATTTTCCCGGAAAATACAATCCTCAGCCATGACCTTATCGAAGGGCTTTATGCAAGAGCAGGTCTTGTAACCGATATTATCTTAGTGGATGGTTATCCGGCAAAATATCATGCTTATATGCGCCGACTGCATCGATGGACAAGAGGGGATTGGCAAATCATTCCCTGGTTATTTAAACCCTTACCGGCTGTTTCAAAGTGGAAGATTATCGATAACTTGCGCCGAAGTTTAGAAGCTCCTTTTCTGGTATTGCTCATTATTTTGGGTTTTGCGATCTCGGGGCATCCATGGTTTTGGGCAGGCTTAGCCGTCATTAGCTTTATCTGGCCGATGTTCATCAATTTATGGGATCGGAAAGTTCTGTCTGGGGAACTAGGGGAACGTTTAATTCAAATATTTTTTCAACTTTCGATGCTGCCTTATCAAGCTTATGTCCAAACAGATGCGATTAGCAGAAGCTTGGTCAGGCAGTTTATCACCCATAAAAGGATGCTGGAGTGGGAAACAGCGGCCGATACAGAGCGCCGGATGGATAACCGTTTCCAAACTTCTTGGAAAATGATGTGGCCGGTTATATTAATGATGATCCTGTTTACGGCCTTAATTTTCATGAGGGGAGTTGATAAAGGGGTTGAATTTTTACCCCTTGTTCTCTTATGGCTTGTTTCACCCTGGCTGGCCTATTATTTTAGCCTGCCGTTAAACGTTAAGGAACAGTCGGTAACGAAAGAGGAGCAACTGGAATTAAGAAAATGGGCCCGCAGGATTTGGACATTTTTTGAACAATTTGTATCCGACGAGGAAAATTGGCTTCCGCCGGACAATATTCAATTCGATCCACCCAATGGTATCGCCCATCGAACTTCACCGACGAATATTGGGTTAGCATTGATCGCGAACCTTGCGGCCCATGATTTCGGATATATCTCCTTGTCAGAGCTGCATAAAAGGGTTGAGGAAACACTCGACACGATCGAGAAATTAGAAAGTTGGAATGGGCATCTTTATAACTGGTATGATACTTTAACCCTTAAACCGCTGCAGCCCTTATATATTTCAACCGTGGACAGCGGCAACCTAGCCGTGTATATGCTGACTTTAAGCAACGGTCTAAAAGAGTTGCTGGATGAGCCTATTGTCGGGAGACAAATACACGGTCTCCGAGATACCTTCGTGATGCTGGATCATTCCGGGGATAAGGGAACAAATTTAGAGTTCTTTGGAAAATCTTTGAATGAACTAAGTGCCCAGTTCGATCTTAAAAACTGGTATCGGTTCTTAAAGCATTGGACACAAAATCTTCCGGAGATAAAATTGCCGGAAGAAGCGCTTTTTTGGTATAGGTCCTTAAAAAAAATGCTCCAATCATTTTTAGATGAATTATTAGAATTCTATCCTTGGTTCGGTTTAGACGATAAAGCAGATGTTGAAGCAGATGCAGAAGAAATTGAAAAATGGTTTTCCGTTTTGTTTAAGGATCAAAGCCCAAGACAGCTCGCCGCAAGTTATACTGCGCTTCTTCAAGAGAACGCATTTCCATTTAGGGAGAGCGCGGAAACGGGCTTGAATCGACTCAACCGGTTGATTAACCGCTCGGAGGACTTACAGAAAAAGCTGCGCGCTAAAGGTTTAGCTGCAGATTTTCGGCCGCTTTTTGATGAGGAAATGCAGCTTTTTTCGATCGGGTATCGTGTTGCGGACAGGGCTTTAGATACATCGTATTATGACCTTCTGGCGTCTGAGGCGCGTCAAGCCAGTTTTTTGGCGATTGCTAAAGGGGATGTACCCCAAAATCATTGGTTTAGACTGGGACGCTCCCTGACAGAGGTTTATGGCCAAAGAAGTCTTGTCTCTTGGAGTGGAACGATGTTTGAATTTTTAATGCCGCTCCTTGTGATGCGCAATTTCCCTTCAACTTTATTCGATGAAACGTATCAGTCGGTGCTGAAAATACAAAAACGCTATGGCAAAGAAAGAAAAGTCCCCTGGGGCATTTCTGAATCCGGTTTTTCTGTCTTTGATGCCCAATTCAATTATCAATATAAGGCTTTCGGGGTACCCGGTTTAGGTTTAAAACGGGGACTTGCCCAAGAGTTGGTTATCTCACCCTACTCAAGCTTTCTGGCCTTGATGGTTTCGCCTCGAGAAGGATTAAAAAATATTCAGGAATTAGAGGGTAACGGATTGACGGGCCGTTACGGTTTATTTGAGGCCATCGACTATACGCGGGAACGGGTTCCTTTGAAAAGGAATTACCGGGTTGTCAAGAGTTATATGGCCCATCACCAGGGCATGAGTTTGCTGGCCCTGACGAATGTTGTCTTTGATCATACATTCCAGAGACGTTTTCATCTTGATCCCTTGATTCAAGCGACAGAACTCCTTTTGCAGGAAAGAGTTCCGGTTCGGAATCCCATGATACCGCCCCCGGAAGAACAACCGGCCAAAGCGGAAGAAAAGGATTCAATTTTCGAAGAGGAGAGACATGTTGTCATACCTAAGGCGGATACGGTTGTTCCGATCACTCATTTTGTGGCCAATGTGAATTATACGGTGATGTTGACCAATTCCGGTTCCGGCTATAGTCGGGTTGGCAATATATTGATCTCGCGCTGGCGCGAAGATGTGACTCGGGATCCTTGGGGGATGTATTTTTATATTCAAAACTTAAATTCGGGTGAGTTTTGGTCGGTAACGCATCAACCCTGCGGAAGTTCAGGGGAAGATTATCGTGTTTGCTATGCGCCCGATAAAATCGAGTTTCATCGTAAGGACGGGAATATCGGAACGTGTACGGAAATCATTGTATCCCCGGAGGATCAGGTGGAGATCCGGCGCATTTCTATAACGAATTATAGTGAATACAGACGTGTGTTGGAAATTACGAGCTATTTTGAAGTCGTTTTAGCCGGAGCCAATGAGGATTTGGCTCATCCGGCCTTCGGCAAGTTATTTGTGGAAACAGAGGTTTATAATCATGCCTTGTTTGCTTCACGGCGCCCCCGGAGCGAAAAACAAGAGCGGTTATGGTTAATGCATAGTGTGGCGACAGATGGAGAGGTCGTTGGGAATTTTCAGTATGAAACCGACCGGGCCCGGTTCATCGGACGAGGGAAAAGCTTAGCGAATCCGGAGGCTTTGAAGCCTAACCAACCGTTATCTAATTCAGTGGGGGCTGTCATCGATCCGATTATGAGCTTACGTCAACGCCTGAGCATACCTCCCGGACAGACGGTTCGTGTATCCTTTTCGACAGGAGTGGGTAAAAAACGAGGGGATGTCGTTCGTCTTGCGGAGAAGTACCGTGAACAAGCGGTTGTAAACCGTGCTTTTGAACTGGCCTTGACCCAGAGTCAGATGGAATTAAAGCATTTGGGCTTAACTCCGATTCAAGCAAATGAGGCCTTAAGTGTCGGAGGACAGCTGCTGTATCTAAATCCCACGCGGCGGAAATATGCGGATATACTCAAGCGTAATCGCAAGGGACAATCATCCCTATGGCCTTATGCGATTTCCGGGGATCTGCCGATCGCTCTCGTTCGTGTGAAAAAAGGGGATGATATAGACCTTGTTCGTCAATTGCTTAAAGTTCATGAATTTTGGCGGTTAAAAGGACTCGCCGTTGATCTGGTCATTTTGAATGAAGACGATAGCAGTTATTTACAGACCTTTCATGAACAGCTGCGCGATTTAATCTCGGTCGGGTATACGAGCGAACGGGTTAATCAATCCGGCGGAATATTTTTGCTGCAAAAGGCTCATCTATCCGCGGAAGAAACGGATCTTATTTTCACGGTGGCCCGAATTGTGTTTACAGGAGGGGAAGGCTCCGCTACCGCCCAAATTAGGAAAAAAGGCAAACTTGCTTTAGAAGACGATCATTTAACCCTACCGAAGAAAAGAATACGTAAGAAGAATGACGGCTTTAGGGCAGTAAACGATGAGGAGCGGGTTAAAAGACACTCAAAAATCAAAGGTCAACTCGTTTATGATAATGGCTATGGAGGATTCAGCAACGACGGCAAAGAGTATATCATTCATTTAGAGGATGAAATAATGACACCCTTACCCTGGATCAATGTCATAGCTAATCCTCAGTTCGGTTTTCAAGTATCGGAATCAGGAGCCGGCTTTACCTGGGCAAAAAATAGCCGGGAAAACAAGCTGACGCCTTGGTCCAATGATCCGATTCTCGATTCTCCGGGGGAAGTACTCTATATTCAAGACCAAGAAAACGGGACATTTTGGTCCCCCACACCGACACCGGTGCGCAGTAAGGAACCGTACACTGTTCGCCATGGGCAGGGTTATAGCATCTTCGAACACTCCTGCCACGGTATTCAACAAGAACTTCGTCTCTATGCCGCTCCGGATAAGCCTCTGAAAATCGTCTGTTTAAAACTGCGAAATGACTCGGGCAGCGGGCGCCGGCTCTCCATCATCTATTATTTGGAATGGGTCTTAGGGGTGGCTCGTGAACTGACGTCGCCCTATATCATTACCGATTTTGATGAAGAGAGAAAAGTATTGTTAGCACGCAATACTTATCAGGAAGAGTTCGCGGATCGAGTCGGTTTTCTTTGCGGCTTGGGTGGCGAAGTCATCGCCTATACCGGAGATCGTACGGAATTTATCGGCCGAAACGGGAGTCTGAGTGAGCCGCAAGCGATGGATTGTGAGCACTTGTCACATTCAGTCGGTGCCGGCTATGATCCTTGTGGAGCGCTTCAATTGCAGCTGACCCTTTTGCCGGGAGAAGAGAAAATGATTGCTTTTCTCTTGGGCGAGGAAGAAAATCAAGAAAGTGTTATTAAACTCTTAGACGAATACGGAAATATAAAGCGCCTTGAGCAAAAATTAGAGGAAGTAAAAACGTTTTGGAATTCGATCCTCGATGTCGTTAAAATTGAAACCCCGGATAAGTCGATGGACCTTTTATTGAACCGATGGCTGCTTTATCAAACGATGGTATGCCGTCTATGGGCCAGATCGGCCCTTTATCAGTCGGGAGGCGCGATTGGTTTCAGGGATCAACTTCAAGATGTGATGGCCATGGTTATTGCTGACCCGGCGTATACAAGAGAGCAAATTAAATTGCACTGTGCGCATCAGTTTTTAGAAGGGGATGTTCAACACTGGTGGCATGCGGAAAAAAGCAAAGGGATTCGGACCAAGTTCTCTGACGATTTACTGTGGCTGCCCTTTGTCTTAACAGATTATCTTGAACATACCCAAGATGATTCGATCCTTGATGAACAAATCGGCTACTTGGAAGATAGACCTTTGGGCGAAGAAGAGGATGAACGTTATTCCATCCCTCGGTTCTCCAATATTAAGGAATCGGTTTATGAGCATTGCCTGAGAGCGATTGAGCGAAGCTTGCGTTTTGGGGAGCATGGGCTGCCCTTAATCGGCAGCGGGGATTGGAATGATGGCTTTAGTCAAATCGGCGTTAAGGGGAAAGGAGAAAGTGTTTGGTTAGGCTGGTTTCTTTTCTCCATATTAAGGCGTTTTGCCGATGTCTGTGAGCGTCGCCATGATGAAGAAATTGCCCGTAAATATCGTGAGACCGCGCTGCAGCTTCAAGAAAACATGGAACGCCATGGCTGGGATGGGGGATGGTATCGTCGAGCATTTTTTGACGATGGAACACCCTTAGGTTCCGCCCAAAATGAAGAATGCCAGATTGACGCCATTGCCCAATCCTGGGCCGTACTTTCCGACGGAGCAAGGCCAAGCCGGGCGAGCGATGCGATGCTGGCTTTAGAACATTATCTATGGAAAAAAGAAGAAGGAATCCTTGCTTTATTAAGCCCTCCGTTTAATCGCTCAAAATTGGAACCGGGATATATTAAAGGCTATGTACCGGGGGTCAGGGAAAACGGAGGACAATATACGCATGCTGCTATTTGGAGCATTTTGGCCTTTGCCAAGTTAGGTGATGGGAATAAGGCTTTCGAATTATTTAAAATGCTCAACCCCATTAATCATGCGCGAACAGAGGGCGAAATCTTGCGTTATAAGACAGAACCTTACGTTATGGCAGCCGATGTGTATGCTGTTTCCCCGCACATGGGCAGAGGGGGATGGACATGGTATACCGGAGCCGCAGGCTGGATGTATCAAGCAGGTTTGGAAGGAATACTCGGATTTCGGCTGCAGGGAGATTTATTAACACTCTGTCCATGTATTCCCAGAGATTGGCCGGGGTATAAGATTCAGTACCGTTATAAATCGTCCGCCTATACGATTCAAGTCGAGAATTTAAGAGGTAAAATGTCCGGAATAGACATGATTCTCTATGATGGGAAATGCTATCCGGAATTTCCGGTAAGATTGATGGACGATGGGAAAACCCACATCATTCAAGTTTCTATGTAATTCGGATAAAGGGCATTTTAGAAATTGACAATTCATAGGGAAAGATGCTAAAATAACTAAATGTGGTGGCTTCTCACCGCAACCGCACGAATCAGGCATTGAACAAGTTTGAAAAAACTGGCCTGCACTGGCGAGTCTAGGCATTGGGAGGTGTAATGAATGTACGCAGTGATTGAAACAGGCGGCAAGCAATTCCGGGCTGAAGAAGGCAATACGCTTTACGTGGAAAAGCTGAACGCGAATGTTGGAGACACAGTAACGATCGACCAAGTTCTTTTAGTGGAAAAGGACGGCGCCGTTAAAGTGGGAACTCCGGTTGTTGATGGTGCCAAAGTTGTGCTTAAGGTGGTTGAACATGGCAAAGGAGAGAAGATTATTGTCTTCAAGTACAAAGCCAAAAAGAACTACCGCCGCAAACAAGGACATCGCCAACCCTACACAAAAGTTCTCGTCGAAGCCATCCAAGCTTAAGATGAAACAAGAAATTCATTTAATGCTTTGGTTGGATGAAGACCGGAGAATTCGGAAATTTGAACTCAGCGGGCATGCAGGATATGCGGAGTATGGACAAGATATTGTCTGTGCTGCTGTTTCTGCACTGAGTATTTCAGCGGTTAACGGTTTGGAGCACTTTCTGCCCGAGCCGCCGAAGGTCGAAGTCAGGGATTCGGACGGTTATCTAACCTGCTCTCTCCCTAAATTAGATACTCAAACCCTGGAACAGGCTCAATGGATACTGAAAACAATGGCTTTAGGGATTGAGGAAATCCAGCAAAGCTATGGTCAGGAATATGTTAAAATCACTCAGAGGAGGTGGACTCCATGTTAAAAATGAACCTGCAACTGTTCGCCCATAAAAAAGGGGTAGGTAGTTCCCGAAATGGTCGTGACAGTGCGGCGCAACGTTTAGGTGTAAAACGCGGAGACGGTCAATTCGTACTCGCAGGCAACATCATCGTTCGTCAACGCGGAACGAAATTCCATCCTGGTAAAAACTGCGGTCTGGGCAAGGATGATACCCTCTTTGCTACGATTGATGGCTATGTAAAATTTGAGCGCAAGGATCGCAAACGTAAACAAGTTAGCATTTATCCTGAGCGCCAGGTTGCTCAAGCTTAATTGACAACAGGTGATAAAAGCCCCTGGGGAATACCCAGGGGCTTTTATGCTACGTGCGCCGGTTAATGGAGGATATAATTATGCATGATGATGAGAGCCTAGATCACATTCTTTTAAAAGAGCAGCTGGAATATTATCGTTTGCTGCGTCATGATTTTCTGAATCACAATCAGGTGGTTATGGGCTATCTGCAGCTGGGAAAAGCGGATAAGGCGCTTAAGTACCTGCGGGTGATGGTTGGCGATTTTGAAGCAGAGCAAATTGCGGCACAAATTCCTCAGGAAACAATAAGTGCGATTATCTTAGGATTGATTGTTTCCTTGCGCAAGGAACAATTCCCGGTCGAATTCTATTTGGATGAGCAGATGAAAACAACTCAGTATTGGGAAGAATTTTGGCGGGAGGAATACGGACAAGCCCTATACGGGTACACTAAAGAGTGTATTCGGAAGCTCTGCGGTGAGTATTGTAATGAGGGCCCTGAACGTTCGGATGTTTTTCTTTACCTGGACGGTGATAAAGGAGTGTTTTGTTATTTAAAAGTCATGCAGGGGGAACAGACGGTTTGGGAAAACCGGCTGGCGCTATGGAAGACGGAATAAAAGGGGATTCGTGGTATGTTTTACGACCAAGCCAAAATTTATGTCAAGGGTGGAGACGGCGGTGCGGGGGCAGTAGCCTTTCGCCGGGAAAAATATGTCCCTGAAGGCGGACCGGCCGGCGGCGATGGGGGCCGGGGCGGAAACGTTATTTTTGTCGCGGATGAAGGACTCAGGACACTCGCCGATTTTCGTTATAAACGTCATTATAAAGCTGACCGAGGAGAGCACGGACAGGGGAAGAATATGCATGGCAAGGGTGCCGAGGATCTTGTTGTGCGCATCCCGGCAGGGACTCTGATCAAGGATCAGGATACGGGAGAGGTTCTTGCAGACTTAACGGAGCACGGTCAGACTGTGGTTGTTGCCAAAGGGGGCCGCGGCGGCCGGGGAAATGCACGCTTCATGAGCAATACCAATAAAGCACCGACATTAGCGGAAAACGGTGAACCGGGTCAAGAACGTTATCTGACTTTAGAGCTGAAGCTTTTGGCCGATGTCGGTCTTGTCGGCTTTCCTAATGTTGGGAAGTCAACCCTTATTTCTCGGGTGTCAGCGGCTAAACCGAAGATTGCCGATTACCATTTTACGACACTGGTGCCTAATCTGGGTGTAGTCGAGCTGGAGGACGGGAATAGCTTTGTTATGGCCGATATCCCGGGGCTGATTGAAGGGGCTCATTCGGGAGCGGGATTAGGTCATGAATATTTACGGCATACGGAGAGGACCCGTTTAATTCTCCATGTCTTGGATATTGCCGGATCGGAAGAACGCGATCCTCTCGAAGATTTTCAAATTATTCAGGAAGAGCTGCGTCAATACTCCCCAGAATTGGCTGAACGTCCGATGTTTGTTGTTGCCAATAAGATGGACATTCCGGGTGCTGAGGAAAATCTAAAACGTCTGCGGGATGAATTGGGAAGTGAAACGGAGATTTTTCCCGTTTCGGCGGCAACGGGTGAGGGACTCAAGCCGTTAGTCTATCGCATCGCCCAAGTATTGCCGGAAATTCCGGCACCGGAGATTTTTATCCGCCGGGATGAACAGCATAAGGTAACCCATGTTGAGCCTGTAGAACGTTTTGCGATTAGCAAAGAAGACGGCGTATTCGTTGTTAGCGGCAAAGAAATTGAAAAGCATGTTAAAATGACTTTATTTGAAAGTGATGAAGGAGTTTACCGTTTTCAGGCGATCTTAAAAACCATGGGTGTGGACGATGCCCTCCGAGCGGAGGGGATTAAAGAAGGGGACAAAGTTAAAATCGCTGAAATGGAGTTTGAGTGGGAGAATTAGAAAAGAGATTTCAAGTTAAATTAGCATAGCGGGTCTAAGGAGGGCACTGGTTTGAGTCGCAAAAAATGGGTCTGGAGTATCGTAGGTTTGGCGATTGTGCTGGGAGTCAGTCTAAGCGCTTGGTGGTTCGGACGAACACCCGGGGGAGTGAAAGTTAAAACCGCGGCGATCGAAAATACCTCAATTCAGCAGGAGGTGTATGCCTCCGGTACGGTTAGCCCTGTTTTGCAGCAGCAGATCACGGTGATGACTCCCGGCAAGGTTAGTAAGGTTTATGTTAACACAGGGGACAAGGTGAAAGTCGGACAATTATTAGTGCAAATGGATACCGCCCTTGCCGATGCCCAAGTGGCTCAAGCCAAAGCCGGGGTCAAGACGGCGGAAGCCAATCTTAGCAGTGCCCAAAAGACCTTAGAATCCTTAAAGAGCGCACAGGCTGTGTCCGGAGCAGCCCAGGCGTCTTTAGCTCAAATGCCAGCTCAACAGGAACCGTCTTCGGTTCCGACATTCGAGATTCCGGTAAACGCATCGGTAAGTCAATCCGAGAATACAAATAAGCTTGGTTCAGACCCTGCGGCTCAGCAAGCCGAGGCCGCCGTTTCTCAGGCTCAAGCCATGCTGCAGCAGGCCCAAGAGGGACTTAAGGTTGCTGAAGCAGCGCGGACTCAAAATGTTTATAAAGCAAGTATTGCGGGAACAGTTCTCGAATTGAACGCCCAAGAGGGAAACATGGCCTCAGTCCAATCCCCCCTGATGGTTATCGGTGATTTAAGTAAACTGCAAGTGCTGTCACAATTAAACGAGGTTGATGCCGGTAAGGTTAAGCTCGGACAAAAGGTGAGTGTCACAAGCAAAGTTCTCAGTGCACCTCTTGCGGGAGCAGTTTCCGAAATTGCCCCTCAAGCGGTGAGCAAGACCAGCCTTCAAGCGGGGAATACCCCGCCCTCAGTGGCGGTCAAAATTGATCTTAACAATGTTCCTGCCGAATTAAAACCCGGCTTTACCGTTGATTTGAATATTGCAACCGCTTCGAAAGAAAACATTTTGGCGATTCCGCAAGAAGCCCTCTTCCAAGAGGGAGGGAAGAGTTTTGTTTTCCGTATCGTGAACAACATTTTGGCAAAAACGCAAGTGAGCCTTGGAATTGCTAATGATACCTTGCAAGAGGTTACTTCAGGTCTGAAGGCGGGCGATTTGGTGGTGCTTAATCCGACAGCCGAGCTGGCGAACGGGTTACCCGTTACCGTGGATACGGGAAGTGGAACGCCATGAATTTTTTCGAAAGCTTTCGCGGCGCTTTGATCAGTTTAAAAGCCAACAAACTTCGGGCAGGTCTTACCATGCTTGGAATTATCATTGGGATTGCCGCAGTCATTACCGTTGTCACGATTGGGATGGGCGGCAAGGCAGCTGTGATGCAGGAACTGGAGAAGACCGGCGTCAATCTGTTTATTATTTATCCCAAGTCGAGTAAACAAAGCAATACATCAGAAGCCGCGAAACTGACGCAGCAAGATGCGGAAAGCTTGAAACGCGCTTTGCCGCAAGTGAAGAGTCTCATTCCCGCAAGTTCTGAATATGGAGCTTTGGAAGTCAATCAAAAAAGTACATCTGCCATTGTTGTGGGAACAACCCCTGAATTCGCTGAGGTCAGGCGCCGGGAAATTGCGATAGGCCGCTTTTTTACAGAGGATGAGATGGCGTCTAATCAACGTGTCGTTGTGATTGATCCCGAAATGGCCAATACCCTTTTTGGTGCCGGAAATCCACTCGGCCAACAGGCCATGATCAATCATGTTCCGTGTCGTGTGATTGGGGTTTTAGCAAAAGATGAATCCACGATGGCCCAGTTTGCACCTATGGAACAGCAGAGCTCTTTTGCTTATATGCCTTGGGGGACCTGGTCTGATATATTTGGAACAAGGCGAGTCGATCAATTTGAGGGGATAACCTATAATAAAGGGGATTTGGAAGGGACAACCCTCTCTGCCCAACGAATTTTAAATCAACGTCACGGGACTACGGATCAATATGAGGTTTTTAATGTCCAGCAGCTGGTCAATGCGGCTGATAAGATTACGAAGATTTTAACCAGTATTATCAGTTTGGTTGCCGGAATTTCTCTTTTAGTGGGGGGAATCGGCATTATGAATATTATGCTGGTGTCCGTGACTGAGCGTACTCGGGAAATAGGCCTGCGTAAGGCGGTTGGAGCCAAGGAACGGGATATCCTGAAACAATTTTTAATCGAAGCCTCCGTTATTTCCTTGATCGGCGGACTTGTAGGGATTGCTTTAGGCTCGATATGCGCTCTTCTGATTGCCAATCTTCTGAAATGGCCGCCTTTATTATCGATACAATCCATTATTACGGCTGTCACGTTTTCAATCGCCGTGGGTATTTTCTTTGGCTTTTATCCGGCTCAAAAAGCGGCAAAACTCGAACCGATGGATGCACTCCGGTATGAATAGAAAGTGAGGAGAGATTTTTGTGTTAACAGGTAAACAAAAACGTTTTCTTCGGGCTATGGGCAATGAAATGGATCCGATTCTTCAAGTGGGCAAAGAGGGAGTCACGGAAGCGGTCGTATCTTCGACAAATGAGGCTTTAGAGGCACGGGAGCTTATTAAAGGCCGCGTCTTGCCAAATAGCCTGGAAGAACCGAAAGCTGCCGCCGAAGATTTAGCCGGCCGCGCGGGAGCGGAATTGGTCCAAGTCATCGGACGGAATTTCTTGCTGTATAAGGAGTCTAAAAATAATCCAACTATCATTTTGCCATAATAAGACCTGCAATAGTCCATTATGTGCACATAAAAATGAAACAAAGAAGTACAGGATATTGGGTTCCTGTACTTCTTTGTTTCATTTTTGTAAAATGTTGTTGCTTATGGTTCTATATTTGCGTTTACTTTTGCAGCTTTTTTAATTCCTCCGGCAATTCCGGCTGATAAAACCATCCTATACATGCCGGGGTTACGATGGAGATTGCTCCAACCATGGCGAGAGCAGTGGCAGCGAATGTCATTAATTTTTTCAACATAATCAACTTCCTTTCTTTTCTTGTGATTGTGTCGATCCTTCTTTTATCTTACTACATTATTAACCTAAAGAGGCAAGAAAGGGAATGAAAGTACCATTTTGAGGAATGAAATTACATAAAATGATCCGTTTCGGTGATTCATGGAAATTTTTATTAAAAAATGTTATAGTAAGAAATAATTAAGATATTTTTGCACTTTATTTTCTATTGATTCTTGAAATTTCTAAGGGAGAAGAAGGTGCATAATTTGTTCGTTGCCATAGTGGAGGACGATCCTTTCTTTAGAAAAGAATTAGTAAGGCAAATCTCCGCTTTTCCGGGTATCGAAATTATGGGTTCCTTTGAGAAAGGTGAGGATTTTTTGCACCTCGTTTACAGGATTGAGCCGGATATTCTTTTTTTAGATGTCGGACTGCCGGGTATTTCCGGAATTCAAGTTGCCAAAAGGATTCGTGAGGATTTTCCTTATATGGATATAATATTTATCACGGCAGACGAGAATTACTTAAGAGATGCCTTTGAAGTTTATGCTTCAGATTATATAAGCAAGCCTCTTAATACTGATCGAGTATATAAAACGATAAAACGAATTGAAGACAAATTGCATTCTGCTAAATCAAAAATTACAATCAAATGTAAAGATTCAATTAGGATTATTAAGCAGGAAGATATTTTCACGGTTGAAGCTTTGGCCAAAAAAACATGGGTTAACTGTGTAAATGATTCTTTTATCTGCCAAGATTCTCTTAAAAAGATGGAAAATCGGTTGGATCAAAAATTGTTTTTTAGGTCTAGTCGGTCCCATATTGTTAATTTAAGTTTAGTCGAATCGATTAAACCTTCGACACGCACATTGTATGAAATATCATTTAAGGGAAAGGAGTATTACGCCTATTTGCAAAAAGAAATCTACCCTGAATTTAGACAGAGACTTAAGAGTATATGTGGTTCCTATAATGAGAAGGGGTGGTAAATGATCATCAGTATTTTTTTATTTTCAATCCCCGAGGCCCTTACTCTTTTTTATTTAGCGTATAGTCTTTTAGGAAAAAAAGCCCCGATGAAGCGCTTAGTGGTTATGAGCGTTATTTTTGGAGTAACAATTTATTTGAACCGGCAAAGCAATGATAACTATATCTTGAGTGTTATTTTTTCTTGTGTATTAAGTATCTTATTACTAAAGATAGTAGGATCTTTAGAGATTTACGAAGCAATAACTTCCGGAGTTATGTCGCTTTCCGTGTATTTAGCCATTGAATTCATCAATGTTATAACACTCCAGACTATAATGGGTATTGATCCGACTACGATGGAGACGGATTTGACAAGACGATTCCTCTGGTTTTTACCTCAGATTATAGCCACGTTAGCTTTATCTAATCTTATACGCTATTTTATTAATCATTATGGTAATCGTAAATGTATGTAAAGGAAATTGATGATGAATATTTATAAGACTGCCGTTGCTTTCTTTGCCGTTCAATCAATATTGATTGTCATATTGTTAAACAATAACTATATGAAAGATTTTTTGTATCTTCAGTCCATGGGATCGACGATGGAGTTAGTTTTAGGTATATTGATTGTTTTACTCAATCTGGTCGCAATTATCGTTATGAGAATCCTTTATCTCAGTGGATTAGAAGCAGAACAATTAAAAACAACAGCCTTAAAATATAATCATTTGGTTGAGCAGAATCAGATTTATCGCCAACACCATCATGATTTAAAGAATCATCTGACGGTGGTTCTTGGCTTGTTACAACTCGGTAAATATACAGAGCTTAAAGAGTATCTTGTGTCCTATCTTCGTACGGTCAATGATACGATGCTTAAAATAGAAACAGGGATGGATGAAATTGATGTTTTGCTCTCCGCAAAAGTCAATGAAGCCAAAAGAAAAGATACGCAAGTGGATTTAATCATCGGAAATTATATTAAAAGCAGCAGAAAGAACATCTTAGATTTGGTAGAGATTTTGGGCAATATTATCAACAATGCGCTTGAAGCGGTTCAAGAGCTTGATCCTGATGAGAGAATAATCAAGCTTACTTTTCAAAAAGATCCTCTGGACTATATTTTTGAATGTACGAATGCTTTACCCAAAAGCAGTCCAAATTCCCCCGAACTTTTTCTTCGGGAGGGTTTTAGTACGAAACAAGGGGAAGGAAGGGGCAATGGCCTTTTTATTGTCAAAAGGTTGAGCGAGCGCCTAGGGGGCAGTGTAACAATAGATACGTCTGAAGGACAATTTAGGATTAAGGTTGAGATTCCCAGACACAAATTGGAGGAGGGTTGATCGCTTTTGTTTGATCTGGAAAGTGTATCCCATCGGATGACCAATCGCTTATTAAAAGAGGTTGAGATGGACCCGATTCAAAAGGCAAAGGCAGAATATGGCTTATCTTTGGTGCTTGGGGTGGCTAGTGAACTGATCCTGACCGTTGGCGCAGCCTTCTTTCTGGGGACGGCTTTATACACTTTTATGATTATGATCTCGGCTTTAGCGTTAAGGATATTTTCCGGCGGGGCCCATTGTTCCAGTTTCCGAAGGTGCTTCGTTTTTACCTTAGTGGTTTTCATTGCGGCTTCATTGCTGATCAAAGCAATGGTTTTGAGCATGGAATTTAACAGTATTATAGGAATTTCACTCTTACTGGCCGGAGTATCCTTATTCTTGATGTGGAGGCCAAAGCGTTCGGCGATAACGGTATGGGTAGTTTTTGGTCTTGCCTTACCCATCATTGGGTTGCTGACTCCAACTTATGCGAGCGGGCTAGAGATTTTAGCGCTTTCAAGTACGGTCGGAATAACGATTCAGGCCTTTATGGGAAATGCGTATGGCGAAAAATTCGTTCTGCTCAGCGACAATTTGATGAAACAGCTGAGGATTTAAAGAGAATTGTATATATAGAATATTTAGTTAAGATATGCTAATATTAATTCAATCAAAGCTTGATTAAGGTTGCTGACGGAATAAGCGGAATCGGCAAGATAAGAGAAGTAAGAAAGGTTAGATAAGTAACATAAGTAAGATATGTAAGATATGTAATATAAATAAGATAAGTAACAGTGTAAAGAGGAATATGATGAATAAAACCCATCAGAAACCGTTAAGTCGTAAACGACTGGGAATAATGGGAGGTACATTCGACCCGATTCATTATGGGCATCTTGTTGCCGCGGAAATGGCCCGGAATGAATTCGCGCTTGAACGTGTTATCTTTATTCCAACAGGGATTCCGCCGCATAAGAGGGGGCGAAAAATTACTTGTTCCGAATATCGCTACGCTATGGTATCTTTAGCAATCGCCGATAACGAGCTGTTTGATATTTCTCGCATTGAGCTTGACCGAATGGGACTTACCTATACGGTGGATACACTTCGCTTGATGCAGGAACAATATTCAGACTTTGAGCTGTATTTTATAACGGGAGCGGATGCTTTCCGAGAGATTTTTACGTGGCATAATCCTAATGAGGTTTTAGCTTTAACCCAATTTATCGGGGCCTCGCGACCGGGGTTTGATGCCGATACCTTTTTAAAGCGAATCCAACAAGAGTATCCGGAGTTTTACGCAAGAATGCATTCCTTAGAAGTGCCGGCACTTGCTATTTCTTCGACAGATATTCGGGCAAGGGTTAAAAAGGGACAGTCGATTCGTTACCTTTTACCGGAGCCGGTACGTTTGTATATTAAGGAGAAGGGTTTATACCGTGATTAACCCCAAGGTTTGAGATGAAAACGCTTGCATAGTTCATCAGGTTTTGCCAATACTAAAAACGAATTCAGAAATAAGAGGTGACAGTACACATGTCTAAGACACTATATGTAGGAAATCTACCATGGAACACAACTACAGAAGATCTCTCCAACTTTTTCACGCAATATGGTGAGGTTGTTAGCAGCCGGATCATCACTGACCGGGAAACAGGGCGTTCGAGAGGATTTGGGTTTGTCGAAGTCGGCGATGATGATGCGGAACGTATGGCCCAGGATCTAAACGGCAAGGATTTTGGAGGACGTCCTCTCACTGTAAATGAGGCAAAGCCCAAGCAACAGTATTAAACTAAGGTTTCTAACGAGAAGACCCTTTCCGAATGACAAGTGAGAAGGGTCTTCTCGCTATTATAGATTCACTTTGTATTTTGATATTTTTGAAAGGGATTTGGAAAAAATTGAATGTCAGCGAAGCACGATCTTTAGCCCAAAAATCAATGTCACAAAAACGTTTTAAGCATACCGAAGGTGTAGCCGAAATGGCACGTAAGCTGGCTATGTTGAATGCCATGGAACTGGAAGAACCCTTGATTGCTGCTTATCTGCATGATTTGGCAAAGGAAGTTCCTCTCAAGCGGCAAGTCGAGCTTGCCCAAAACTGGGGACTCATAAAATATTCGGAAGATGAATCAGCGCCTTATGTCCTGCATGGTCCGATTGCGGCTTACTGGCTGGAAAAGGAAAAGAAGATAAGTCCGGAAATCTGCGCGGCCATAGCTCATCATACGTTAGGAACTCCCGGTATGTCGAGATTGGAAATGCTGATTTATAGCGCCGATTTGGTTGAACCCGGCCGTGATTTTCCGAAAGTGGACAAATTGCGTCAATCCTTGTATGATGATTTAGAAAAGGGAACTTTGGCTTGTATGGAACATACCATAGAATACCTTCAACAGAAAAAGCTGATTATACATCCGCTTACTTTAAAAGCCTACGAGGATTTGAAAAGGAGGATTTAATTTGCTTACAGATAAGCAATTACAAGATGCATTAAAAGTTATCGAAGAGAAAAAGGGACATGATCCTATACTCTTAAATTTACAGGGAATATCGACAGTTACCGATTATTTTTTGATTGTTACCGGTAACACGACAACACAAGTGAAGGCTATAACCGATAATCTTCTGGAGAAACTGCCTAAGTGCGGAGTTTCAGTTTTACATGTGGAAGGACTGCCTGAAGCGAAATGGGTGTTAATCGATGCCGGAGATCTCGTAATCCACGTTATGATTCCGGATCAACGTGATTTTTATCATCTTGAGCGTTTATGGGGAGATGCAAAAGAAGTTTCCTTCAGTATTTAGTTGTAATTTTGAGTCTAAGTTTAAGATTGACACATTAAGGAAGACTATACTATTATAGATATAATATGTTTGTTTAATAGTCAAAAGCGTCGAAAGGGAATAGTAATCAAGAGTTTGGGATATAGAGAGGCAGCGGATGGTGCAAGCTGCTCTAAAAGCTTGGTGAACTCACCCCGGAGCTGTGTCCAGATTATAATGGATACCGGTGCGAGCCGTTAAAAGCGATTGAAGTGGATTATAAAATTGGGTGGTACCGCGGGAGCAGGCTCTCGTCCCTTTGGGGATGAGGGCTTATTATTTTATCTTCAGTAGATTTCTAAGGAGGAAGTTTTTATGCAGGAAAAGTATTCATTTGCTGAGATTGAGCGGAAATGGCAGAAAAAATGGCTGGAAGAAAAAGCGTATAAGGCAGAAGATCATTCAGATAAACCTAAGTTCTACGCCTTAGCGATGTTCCCTTATCCCTCCGGTAATCTTCATATGGGGCATGTCCGCAATTATTCTATTGTCGATGTCCTTGCTCGTTTTAAACGGATGCAGGGCTTCAATGTGCTTCATCCGATTGGCTGGGATTCCTTTGGACTGCCGGCGGAAAATGCAGCGATTAAGCATCAGACCCCTCCGGCAGAATGGACATGGAAAAATATCGCGAATATGA
Organism: Desulfitobacterium sp.; assembly: GCF_034927245.1. GTDB lineage: Bacteria > Bacillota > Desulfitobacteriia > Desulfitobacteriales > Desulfitobacteriaceae > Desulfitobacterium_A. The sequence continues at coordinate 33,311 of NZ_JAYFQK010000049.1, read as the reverse complement.
GGCGACAGCTTCAGGAAATGGGAATCTCTTATGATTGGGATCGTGAAGTGACAACATGCCACCCGGATTATTACAAGTTTACCCAGTGGATGTTCCTCGAGTTTTATAAACACGGTTTGGTTTATAAGAAAAAGGCGGCTGTGAACTGGTGCCCTTCCTGTGCGACCGTTCTTGCCAATGAGCAGGTTGTGGAAGGGGCTTGTGAGCGTTGCGATACACCGGTGACGAAAAAGGATTTGGAGCAATGGTTCTTTAAAATTACGGATTATGCGCAATCCTTGCTCGATGACTTGGATAAACTGCCGGGATGGCCGGAAAAGGTTAAAACAATGCAGCGAAACTGGATCGGCCGTTCGGAAGGAACAGAAGTTGATTTTAAAGTTGAAAACCGCAGCGATAAGATCCGCGTTTATACCACGCGAGTCGATACGATTTTTGGCGTAAGCTATGTTGTTTTGGCCCCTGAGCATCCGCTGGTTAAGGAACTTGTCGCAGGAACCGAATATGAAATAGATGTTCAGGCCTTTATTGATAAAATGAAAGGTTTAAATGAAATTGCCCGAACCTCCAGCGAGACCGAAAAAGAGGGACTTTTTACAGGTGCCTACTGCATCAATCCCTATAGCGGGGAAAAAGTTCCGATTTGGATTGCCAATTATGTCCTCTTTGAATACGGAACAGGCGCGGTTATGGGGGTTCCGGCCCATGATGAACGGGACTTTGAGTTTGCAACGAAATATCAGATGCCCATTCGCCGCGTGATTTTGCCTGAAGGAAAGTCTCCGGAAGCCAAAGATGAACCTGTTAAAGAGGCAAACCATGAAGATGGAGTGATGGTGAATTCCGGGGAATATAATGGGATGAACAATAGGGAAGCCATGGTGAAAATGTGTGATAAAGCAGAGCAGGATGGCTTTGGTGAGCGCAAAGTGAACTTCCGCCTGCGGGATTGGCTGATCTCACGTCAACGCTACTGGGGTGCACCGATCCCGATGGTGAACTGTGAGCATTGCGGAATCGTACCTGTTCCCCAGGATCAACTCCCGGTGCTGCTTCCCGATGATGTTGTTTTCAAAGCCGGAGAAAATCCACTCGCGACGTCTGAGAGTTTTAAGGAAACAACGTGTCCGCAATGCGGCGGTAAGGCTCAACGTGAAACAGATACCATGGATACATTTATGTGTTCTTCTTGGTATTATCTTCGTTATACCGATCCTAAAAACAATACCCTGCCTTTCTCTCGGGAAGCTGTTGATCAATGGATGAATGTCGACCAGTATGTCGGCGGGGTTGAACATGCTATTTTGCATCTTCTTTACTCTCGCTTCTTTACAAAAGCGTTACGCGATTTTGGTTATCTTAAAGTGGATGAGCCGTTTGAGAATCTGCTGACGCAAGGTATGGTTTGCCTGGATGGTTCAAAAATGTCCAAGTCGAAGGGCAATATTGTCAGTCCGGAAGAAATTATCGGAAAATATGGCGCAGATACGGCGCGTCTCTTTATTCTGTTTGCTGCGCCGCCGGAACGGGATCTTGAATGGAGCGATCAAGGGGTCGAAGGGTGCTTCCGCTTCTTAAACCGCGTTTGGCGTTTAGTGGGACAATTTGCGGACGCTGTTCAAGGCACGAAAGGAAACCGTGAACAGAGCTTTGGCAAACTCGATGCTTCGGCCAAGGAAATGCGTCGGCAAACCCATCTGACGATTCAAAAGGTAACGTCAGATATCGGAACCCGTTTTAACTTTAACACGGCAGTAAGCTCGATTATGGAATTGGTCAATGCTCTTTATCTTTACAAAGAACAGCCAAAGGCTAATCCCGAAGTTGAGCGTGAAGCGCTGGAAACCATTATTATAACGCTGGCACCGTTTGCCCCCCATATCACTGAAGAACTTTGGGCGGGACTGGGTTATACCGAAAGTATTCATAAGCAGCCTTGGCCTCAAGTGGATGAATCGGCTTTGGTTCAGGATGAAGTTACAGTAATCCTGCAAGTGAACGGAAAGCTGCGGGATCGAATTCAGGTTCCCGCTGAGATTTCAGCTCAAGAGCTGGAGCAAACCGTACGGAACTTGCCAAAACTTCAGGAATGGACGAAGGGTAAGGAAATCGTTAAGGTGATTACGGTACCGGGTAAACTCGTAAACGTAGTTGTGAAGTAGAATAAAGAAATTAAGAAATCAAGAAGTCAAGGGTTCTGTAGTATGAACGGTAAGTTCATTCTATGGAACCCTTTGTTTGGATTGAGGTATATTCAAGGAATCGACAGGACTTTGCGAAATTCGAGGGAGGAAATCTAAGGAAAAGGAGAGAAGAACAGGATATCATGCGGGCTTTTGGGGGGGGCAAGGGTATGGAGCGGAAAATGCGATACATATGGTGGGGAGTTTTGGTCATTTTGCTTGTTGCAGCAGGTTGGAAGTTCTTCTTGCCGCATAAACCGGCAGTTTCCCTCGAAAAAACAAGTTCAAATCGGGAAATTGTGGTTTATATTGCCGGTGCCGTTGAAAAACCCGGACTTGTTCACTTGCCTGTCGATGCCCGGCTCAATGATGCTTTGGATCATGTCAAGCTTCTGCCTGAGGCTAATATCGATCTGATGAATTTGGCGGAGAAACTCAAAGACGGCCAGAAAATAAATGTTCCGTATAAACCTGCCGCCCAGCTTCCGGAAGGGCAGAATTCTACGAATCAAAGCGGTATCGGGGCAAATAGCCCAAATGGTACTAATGCAGCCAATACAGCTAATACGTCTAATGCTGCTAATACAGCAAATACTGCTAATAATGTTTCTGGAACAGGCTCAAATCTAATCAATATTAACACCGCCGGAGCTTCTGAGTTGGATAAGCTTCCGGGGATTGGCCCCGCACTGGCTGAACGGATTATCCAATATCGGAACGAGCATGGCGCTTTCAGCAAGCCGGAAGATTTACAAGGGGTCTCAGGGATCGGGGCAAAGACCTATGAAAAAATGGCTTCGATGCTGACTGTTGGCCCATGAGTGATCTTTGGACTAGGCGAATAGCCTCACTTCTTCTTGGGGGGCTTATCGGTGTCTATACCCCGGAATCCGTACGCCTTTTTGTTCTGGGGGTTTTTGTCATGCTCGCGTTGCGGATTGTTTTGTGGAGACCCCGCGATTTCTGGGGTCTCTCTTTTCGTCCGGAAATTTTGATCCTTGGTGCCGGGGTTTTAGCCGGCCTTCTCTATGGCTATATGGGAAGTCTAAATATAGAGCCGCCCCTAGTTCTGGATCGTGTCCAAGTTACCGGCGAATTAACGGATTGGAACACCGGTGAGGATGGGGCAACGGGAAGTTTTGTAATTATCGACGATTCTCAAACGACTGAGAAACAAGGGCAAGGCAATTTCCGCGGTAAGAAATATCGTCTCAAGGTTTATCCTAACGCAGGGGGTGAACTGCCTGAGGGATGGACATTGGTTCGACCCGGCGATACCCTTCGTTTTACGGCAAAAATAGAACAACCCAAACCCCCGGGAACGGCCGGACAATTTGATCTACCGCTCTATTATGCGGTACGCGGGTTTTCCGGAGGAATCACGGCCAAGGGCAATGCCGAGATTATTACACCGGGAGACCCGCCGTTCAGTTGGACCCTTCGCTCCCGGGTCCGACAATTATTGGAGCAAATTTCCTCATCGCAAACGGGGGTGTTGGAGGGAATTCTCTTTGGAGATACGAGCCGGATTCCAGAGGAGGATCTGGAACAATACCGGATTACGGGAGTTTATCATGTATTCTCGGCTTCGGGTTCAAACGTTGCTTTCCTTTTTATTTTATGCTGGGGAGTTTTAAGGTTTCTGCCGTCCCTCCCCAGGACGGGTATTACAATTCTTGTCTTAGTGTTTTACGCAATTCTGTGCGGAGGTAATCCGCCCATTCTTAGAGCTACGCTGATGGGTGTTCTGGTACTGCTTGGAAGATTAGGATCGGGTAGAAGCCATTCTTTGCGCGGGCTTTTGCTGGCTGCCCTTATTTTATTCTTTTGGCAGCCTTTGAATCTAAAAGATATCGGGTTTCAATTATCGTTTATGGCAACTTGGGGAATTATTGTTTTAAGTCCAAGGTTGATGCAGATTCAACGGATCAAAAGCTGGCCGCCAGCGTTAAAGATTGCCTTGACCACAACGTGTGCCGCCCAAATTGCAACCTTGCCGTTTCTGATCTCAACCTTTCATCGCTTATCCCTGATTGGAGTGATTGCCAATCTTGGAGTTCTTTTTATCCTTGGAAGTATTTTTCAACTGGGGATAATCGGGGTTATCTTTTCGTTTTTGCCGTTTGCGGCGCTGCCGCTTTTTCAGGTGAGTCTATGGCTGCTTGAGGTGATAAGTGGGATTCTCTTTCAATTGGCACGTATGCCTTTGGCTGATGTTTGGGTGGTTAACCCCGGTATTCTTTTTTGGGTGTGCTGGTATGGCGGAATTTCTGTTCAACTCATCGGGAAGGAAAGGGTAAGATTTACGCTTCAAGTATGGGTACGCAGCTTACGGCGGCGGCTTGGGTTCCTTGGTGTACAGATTTTCGGTATGGTAAAGAAAGTATTGCCGTTCCCGGTAGATAAGGAATTTCCCGAAGTTATAAGCCTTAAACTAGATCGAGCACTATGGGAAAAGGCTGCCTTATTCGGTTTAAAGGGAGAACGTATTGTTCTTATTTTTCTGGTTTTGCTTTTACTCTGGAGTCCTTGGAATACCCCGCATGCGCTTGAGGTTACGTTTATTGATGTGGGGCAAGGGGACAGTATTCTGATCGAAACACCGAAAGGAGCGCGAGTTTTAGTCGATACCGGGCCGAAGACATCACGCTTTGATGCGGGTGAGAGGATTGTTTTGCCCTATCTTCTGCAAAAGGGGATTAACCGCCTGGATGCGCTCATCCTCACTCACGCTCATGCAGATCATGTCGGGGGAGCGGGTGCGATTTTAGGGGCAATACCGGTTGACTGGGTGGGGATACCTGAGAATGGGGAGGATTGGCTGAGTCTCGAAGCGAAAAAAGATGCGACGAAATCCGGGGAGAAAGGCTGGGGGGAGGAAAGGGGACTCACTCCGGAACTTGTCACTCAATTAGCTCAAAAAGGCGTCAGAAAAATGACGGCCGGTGATCGCCTTGTCCTCGACTCAGAGGTTCAAATTAGTGTCCTGGCCCCCGGGGGGATCTTAGAGGGAACTCATTCTGATGAGAACAATAATTCGATTATCCTTCGTTTGGAAAGCCCATACGGTCAAAGCGTTCTGCTTACAGCCGATATGGAGGAAGAAGAAATGGAAGAGATCATGAAGACAGGGCAGGATTTCTCGGCCGATCTTTTTAAAATCCCCCATCACGGGAGTCGGTTCTCTTTGGTCACGGATTGGCTTGATCAGATTGATCCCCAAACGGTAATCATCTCTGTCGGCAAGAATTCGTTTGGCCATCCCAATTCTAATGTCCTTAAGTATTGGGAAGACCGTCAGATTCCGATTTATCGAACGGATGATATGGGAACAATTCGAGTGAGACTTGATAAGAAAGGGATTGAAGTGCTTCCATAACAATCCATTGCGTGGATGCGCGTTATGTTCTATAATCATCAAGGATATGAATATAGATACTTCCTCATTCACCGATGAGGTAGAGGCTGCGGCTTATTAGAGTAGGATAAATGAGATACCTTGGATATCAATGATTTTATTTGAAAGGATAAGTTGCCGAAGCTTGATCAATTCCTTGGCTGATCAGGCTGGTGATGGCACCGAATAGGGCCATTACTGTCACGTTTTAGTCAAAACGTGGAGGGCTATCTTCGGAAGGATTAAGCGGGTTTATAAATGATAAACAGCGTCGATCTTTTGACGCTGTTTTTTTATGCTTTCCTTCCCTAATAAATAGGAGGAATTGAATTGGTGGAAAATGTAACATTGCAGACTCATGAGACTCAGTTGAGAAGAAGTTTAAAATCCCGTCATCTGTCCTTGATCTCTTTAGGGGGAACGATTGGAACCGGTCTCTTCCTGGCCAGTGGCGGAGCGATTCACCAAGCCGGATCTGGCGGAGCACTGATTGCCTACGCAGCTATTGGCGTTATGGTTTATTATTTAATGACAAGTCTCGCGGAGATGGCTGCCTATATTCCGGTAGCGGGTTCTTTCCGCGTTTACGCGACCCGGTTTGTCGACCCAGCCTTCGGTTTTGCCATTGGCTGGAATTACTGGTATAACTGGGCGATTACTATCGCAGCCGAATTGTCGGCCGTCGTTTTAATTATGAAGTTTTGGTTTCCAGATAGTCCTTCTTTTTTTTGGAGCGGAATAGCCTTGGTTGTTATGTTTCTGCTCAATTATCTGTCTGTTAAAGGCTTTGGTGAGGCGGAATATTGGTTTGCCATGATTAAAGTGGTTACGGTTATTGTCTTTATTATCGTTGGTATTCTCATCATTCTGGGAATTATGGGCGGCAATGATCCGATTGGATTTACGAATTTCTTCGCGGATGGCGGGCCGATCCATGGGGGATTCTTTAGTATTCTTGGCGTTTTCATGGTTGCGGGGTTCTCCTTCCAAGGCACGGAACTTCTCGGCATCACAGCAGGTGAAAGTGAAGACCCGGAGAGAGATATTCCTAAAGCGATCAAATCTGTATTCTGGCGGATTCTTTTATTTTACATTTTAGCGATTTTCGTCATTGGTATGATTATTCCATTTACAGACCCTCGCCTTTTAAGTGAGGATATAGCGGTTAGTCCGTTTACCTTAGTTTTCGAAAGAGCGGGTATCGCCTTTGCTGCTTCAGTGATGAATGCAATTATTTTAACCTCTGTATTATCGGCGGGTAATTCAGGAATGTACGCATCAACGCGTATGCTCTGGGATTTAGCGCGTGATGGCAAAGCTCCGCAATTCTTAGGAAAATTGGATAACAGAGGGGTTCCGGTCAATGCCCTGATTATTACATCATTAGTTGGAACACTCGCTTTCTTGGCTTCTTACTTTGGAGATGGCGTTGTGTATATTTGGTTATTGAATGCTTCGGGTATGGCTGGATTTGTAACGTGGGTCGGTATTGCAATTGCCCATTATCGTTTCCGAAAGGCCTATCTTGCTCAGGGACGAGATTTAGAAGATTTGCCTTATGTTGCTAAAAATTTCCCTACCGGGCCGATTTTAGCTTTAGTCCTTTGCATATTCATTATTATTGGACAAGGTTATCAAGCCCTTTCAGCGGAGGGTATTGATTGGAACTCGATGTTTGTGTCCTACATTGGCTTAATCGCCTTTTTCGTTGTTTGGTTAGCCTACAAAATTAAGCACAAAACGAAATTGATTTCCCTCGAAGAAGTCGATCTTGAAGATCGTTCGTAATAGAAAGTGTTCATAATAAAGGACGTTTATAATAGAAAAATATTTATTTTCCTATTATGGTATAAAAAGCCTTATCTCGGTAAGAATAGGGAGGAACATCTCTTTTCTCCTCCTCTTTCTTTTGCCCCTTCACTTGCTGGAGGGGTTCTTTTTGTTTATACTAACAGAAAGATAAGTTTTGGGCAGATAGCATAAGTGCAACTAAGGCTTCCGCCTGCTCTAGAAGCTTGGCGCAAGCCAAGTTTTCTTTAGAATAAAGGGGGAGGGGGTAAATAAATGCGAGAAATCGAACAAATTAAGCAAGCAATCCAGACCGGCCTTCCTTCGGTTTATCTTTGGTATGGTGAAGAGCATTACCTTCTTCAGGAGGCAATTCAGCTTCTCAAAAGCTCTTATTTGGAGACGGACCCTTCCGGGAGCGGGATTGAAGTTCTGTCGGCTCGTAATGTGACACCCCTTGAAATTATTGAATCTGCCAATACGGTTTCTTTTTTTCAGGGTCGGTTGTTGATCGTTGAGGATATTCCCTATTTTCAGGAGGGACAGGGGAACAATTTAGATCCCTTTTTTGAATATTTTAAGAACCCTAATCCGGGAACATGTCTTTTGTTTTTAGCGGATAGTGTACATAAAGGACGTAAGTTCTACAAAGCCGTCGAGCAAGCCGGTGTAATTGTGGAATTCACTGCGCCGAAACGGGTTCAAGACTGGCACGTTTGGCTGGATGATGAGCTTAAGGAACGAGGGAAAAAAATGCGTTCCGATGTTAAAACGCTTTTCTTAGAATGGGCTGGGCATCAACCGGGAGTGCTAAGCCAAGAACTTGATAAACTTGTGTTATATGTCGGAGATCGGGAAATGATCCGAGCAGAGGATATTAAGGAAATTGTTCCGCAAACGTCTGAGGCCACAATTTTTGAACTTTTAGATGCTGTAGCCGCACGTTCGAGTGCACTCGCTTTGCAAAAGCTTCATCAAGTACTGCGTCAGGAGCACCCCCTTAAAGTTTTGACCCTTATGGTTCGGCAGGTGCGGATGCTTCTTGGGACTCAAGCCTTGCGGCAAAAGGGCGGAAACGTACATGACGCTCCTCGTTTATTGGGAATGAAGCCTTATGAAGCACAAAAAGTTTGGAAACAGTCTGAAAAACTGAGTTGGCAGCATTTGGTGACAGCGCTTCAGGAATGCTTAACTGCGGAATTAGGAATTAAAACAGGCAAAGGTGAGGCGACATTCCTGCTGGAATTGATGGTGGCGAAATTCTGTACCCTGTGAAATTTTAGTAAAAAGAGCAGCGAATCATTAGACACATTTTCCAAAATAAAACGAGGATGTTATCTTTTCGGATAGCTTCCTCGCTTTGTTTATTCCATATCCATCTGTGAAAGCTGATTTAGCTGGTCACGATTGCCATTAATAATGGCAGTAACCTGAACCTTAATATTTTCTTCGTCAATCCAATAGTAGACGAGAAAGTTCTTAGCTGGCATTTTATGAATTCCTAAGCTTCGCCACGGTTCGTCTTCTGTCAATGCTACCCGCTGGGGAAATTGAGATAGAGATGAAATTGCACTTTCAATTTCATCAAGCAAACGTAGGGCGGCTTTGGGAGCCTTTAACTCGGAAGCAATGTATTTAACGATTGCTTGCATTTGTTCCTCTGCCAGAGTGGTGATTTTAACAAAGTATGTCTTATCTGCCATCAATTATAATTCTCGCCTTAACTCTGAAAATACCTCTGAAGCAGGGCGAGAACGGTCTGCCTTTGCTTCGTCTAACCCTTTTTGCATGATTGCGTTAAATGTCGCGTCCATTTCATCAATCGCCATTGGAGCAGTGGGGATTGACAGAGAGAACGGAATACTCTTCGTCATGACGATTTGTTTGTAGAGCATATTGATTACAACGGAAGCCGGAATCCCCAGTTTTGACATGATCGCTTCTGCTTTTTCCTTTATTTCCGGCTCGACACGGGCAAGGACATTTGCTGTTTTAGCAGCCATAATAGCATAGCACCACCTTTCCTTTTAAATATTGTATTCTATTGTATAACGTTTAGCAATACATTATTCAGACTTGTGCATTAAGTAATAAATGATTTAGTTCTCTTCAAAAAATAATAAGAGAGAGGTGCTATCCCTTGCGGGACAACACCTCTCTTTTGCATTTCCGTATCGGTTTGGGGTATGGTTCAACAAGTTTCCCTATTAAACCGCGCCTTTAACGCCACTTTTTTTATGTCGTTTATAAATAACTTAGTTAAAAGCAATTATTAGCCGACTTGTGCGAATTGCTGCGCATAACGTTTGCATAAACGGGACTTTTTGCGGGCAGCCGTGTTTTTATGAACTAACCCTTTGGTAGTAGCTTTATCCAAAGCGCGGGTTGCTTTGCTTAAAGCTACTTTAGCGGTTTCGGCGTCTGTGCTTAAGGATTCATCAAAACGACGAAGTGTTGTCCGTAAAGTAGATTTAGCGGCAGCATTTTTAAGCGCGCGAGCTTTGGTCAATTCAACTCTTTTAATAGCGGACTTAATATTTGGCACTGGTGGTCACCCCCTTTGGATTTAAACTTTCCAACAGTTTACACAACCTACATTCTAACATCCATTAATGAATAATTCAAGAAATAATCGATTGAATCTCGAAAAACATCGAAAGGCGAAAGGTTGAAGCTAAACCTAAACTTCCGGAAAAATTCTTTCGGATAAAATAAAAGAAATTTGTTCAGACTATATTCTGAAGTCTAAGTCAAAAATTTTAGGTCAATAAAGATAGGAGGGCTTTTTATGTTAGGTATGATTGTTCGGTTTATTGTTTCTGCGATCGTTTTGCTCCTGACGAGCTACTTTGTTCCGGGTCTGAGGGTAGCCGGATTTACAGGTGCGCTGATTGCCGCTGTAGTCATTGCTGTTTTGGGTTATGTTGTCGAGCTTGCCTTCGGCAAAGAAAAGATTACACGCCTTCACCGCGGGACAATTGGGTTTATTACCGCTGCAGTTGTTATTTATCTAACCCAATTTATCGTTCCGGGAGCTATTCGAGTTTCAATCTTTGGGGCTTTGCTGGCTTCCTTGGTCATTGGAATTGTGGATAGTTTTGTTCCCACAGAACTGCGTTAAGAGAACAATCTGTTCTAACAGAGACTTGTCCTTCATATTCCTTTAATAAAGGAAAGGAGGACAAGTCTTTTGTTACACCCAAAAATTCATTTAAAATGGAAACTTTGGCCGACCTCGCGTTGGGCACGTGGAATACTTTTTGTTTTACTGGCTCTCCTCTTCTTAGGACTATTTATTTATGCATTGGAACAAGGAAGTTCTCGTCAGCTTGTTGAGTTATTGGTACAGCAGGAATTCCCGTTTGAAGCAGTTCTAATGGAAGGAATCCCGGGATATTCTGCTCCCGAACGTCCCCACCTAGATCAAGTTCGGAATCAAGGAGCATCACTGGGAATGTTCTTGTTGACGGGAGTTAATTTGTCAGATACTCGCACCTATTTCTTCAGTTATTTTACTCCACCGCCTGGGGGCCCAGCTTGGATTGGATGGGCCTATAATCCGAAGGACCCTGAATTTGAGGGATTGGATTCGGGCCCGAGTCTCGAACCTATTCCTCAGGATTCAGGGAATCATCAGGGAGATTCGCAAGATCAAACTCCTAATTCCCAACCCAGCCCGGGAAGTGCCAAGGCGCTTGTCGGCATTTATCACACCCATAATTCGGAAGGGTATACGGGAGACGGCGGTCCCGAACGACGGGAGGGCGAAAATGGCGATGTTGTAACCGTCGGGACAACGTTAAAAAAGGCACTTGACAAAAAAGGCATACCGACTCAGCAAGCTTTACAGATTCATGATGCCGTAGATTTCAATCATGCCTATAGTAAATCTATCCTTACCGCAACTCGACTTTTGCAGGACAACCCATCTCTGAAGCTGCTGATTGATTTGCATCGTGATGGACTTCCGCCCAATGTGAGTAAAGCAACAACGACGATCAATGACAAAAAAGTCGGAAAAATTATGATTGTTATCGGGCAGAAAAATCCTCACTGGAAGAAAAATCTGGAGGTTGCCGAGGGGCTGATTTCTATCGCTGAGAATAAATATCCGGGCTTATTCGATACGCGGATCAGGTACGCTTCCGATGCGCGCTATAACCAACACCTTGCCGACGGGGCCTTGCTTTTAGAGATCGGAAGTCAGCTCAATACGCCGGAGGAGGCTAATGGGGCGGCTGAGGCCTTAGCCGATGTACTCGCAGATTGGCTCAAAAATCATTAGCTTGACTCTTCTTCCCCCTTAATCTAAAAGATGGTATAATTTTAAAGTTAAGCATTATACTTTTCCGAACAACGATTGAAGGGGACAGAAGGTATGTCAGCGACAAAAACTGTAGCAAAAGCGGCCGGACTATTGATGGTGGCGCAGTTAGCCTCAAGAATTCTGGGCTTTTTCCGGGAATCGATCATGGCCGGTTATTTTGGCAAAACCAGTGCCACTGATGCTTACAATACTGCGTTTATTCTTCCCGATCTGATTTATTGGCTGCTTGTGGGCGGAGTGTTAAGCTCTGCCTTTATACCTGTGTTCTCTGAATATATCCATAAAAATAATGAAGAGGAAGGCTGGCGTGTTGTAAGCTCCGTTGTCAATCTTATCTTTATCGGTTTGGGTGTGTTGGTAGTTTTAGCCCTGATTTTCACTCCCCAATTCATTCAATTGCAAGTTCCAGGATTTTCGGAAGAAAATAAGGTTTTAGCCATTCATTTAACCCGGATTATTTTGATCCAGCCTTTGCTTCTGGCTTTAAGCGGAATTACTATGGGAGTTCTCAATTCCTATAAAATATTTTGGCCCTCTGCCTTAGGAACCGTGCTCTATAATGCTTGTATCATTCTCTTCGGAATTATTCTGGCACGACCGGACAAACCGGAAACGATCTCCGGTTTTGCAATCGGGGTTGTGGTCGGGGCATTGATGAACTTTGTTGTGCAAATTCCGGCCTTGCGCCGGGTTGGTCTACGGTATTACCCCATTATTGACTGGCATCATCCGGGAGTGAAGCGGATAGCGACACTGGCTGTTCCCATAATTTTAAGCTATGCTTTGAACCAGATTCAGGTTGTAGTCAATTCGAATCTCGGTTCGCATCTCGTTGCAGGAAGTATTACTTCAATTTGGTATTCCTATCGTTTGTTCCAGCTCCCGGTCGGAATCTTTGCATTTGCTATCGCTGTGGCAGCTTTCCCTACATTAAATGAACATGCGGCTCTTAAACATTGGAAAGAGTTCATCGCCACCTCTTCGAGCGCCGTACGAATGGTCATATTTATTACTGTACCGATTTCAATAGGGATGATCGTTTTACGCTATCCCCTAATTAGGGTTCTATTTCAGCATGGAGCCTTTACGGCAGAGGATACCTTAGCAACGGCTATCCCTCTTTTCTTTTTTTGCGTGGGCATCTCAGCTCAATCGGTCATTCAAATTCTGCCTCGAATGTTCTATGCGCTGCAGGAAACTTGGACTCCTGTTATTTTAGGGGTTATTTCGATGATCGCCAATGTTGTTTTTATGTTTTTGCTTGTTAACCCGCTTCAGGCCGGTGGTTTGGCTTTTGCCACCTCTTTAGCGGCGATCGTTAATATGATCATGCTTTTCTATGTTTTACGTAAACGGCTGAAACATATTGACGGCATAAGGATTCTGCAGACGACTCTGAAAACATTAGCTGCGTCTCTCGTCATGGGGGGTGCCGTAGCGATTTGGGCGAAATGGCTGACCCCTTATTTAGGCTCGGGTACGGTGGGGTCAATCATCATCCTGATTACGGGAACTGTCCTCGGTGCGGTGATCTTTGCCGGAGAGGCCAAGCTGATGCGGATGGAGGAATTTAACCAAACACTGGGGGTTGTTGAGAAAAAACTCCATCGTTAATCATATCCGATTTGCTTGACTTAGCTTATTACTGAATGTAGTATTGGGGTTGAACTATGAAATTTTTACCAGCCTCATGTCTTTTAAAAGGAGGGTGATAGCCAATGTCAGCACTTCACGATTATTTAAAAGGTTGTTTGGCTGACAGGACCAAAGCAGACTTATTATTAGAAGGTCAACCGCCTCAATTTATCGAAGGAGAGATAAGGTCTTTTAACGATGAGTATCTTTGGATAGAGCCGGATAAACAAATTAGCATGGAGAAAATTATCGCATTCCCCGATAGTGCAATATGAAGGCAACAACTTTGGCGGCAAGTTTTGCGGTCAGAAAGTAAGATCCTTCTTCAGGGAAAATGCGGAACCTATTATTCATTTTCTGAGGAAGAACGTTCTAAACTACTTCAGGCATACTTTGATCAAACATTAATGGCAATCGGCGATTATATTTTGATTACCGGGGAATCCGCTTGACACAGCTTAGAAGCCTGCGTCACTTTTGGGTGATGCAGGCTTTTAATATGCGCCCGGCAAGGGCGCAGCCTAAAGAGGGGGCGTGTATTTTCTTGCTGATTTCCCTCATATTCTGGTATAATAATATTTTAGATATTAAATTTACGGAATGAGGGAAAATTCGTGGCACAAGCGTCACAACGCATACGAAATTTTTCAATAATTGCGCACATCGACCATGGTAAATCGACGTTAGCAGATCGTCTGATTGAATATACCGGAGCACTTTCGAAGCGGGAGATGGAGGACCAGGTTCTCGATTCCATGGATTTGGAGCGGGAGCGTGGAATTACGATCAAACTCCAAACGGTTAAGCTGCAGTATAAAGCGAAAGACGGCCAGATTTACGAGCTGAACTTGATTGATACCCCGGGACATGTGGACTTTACCTATGAAGTGTCACGAAGTTTAGCCGCCTGTGAAGGGGCTCTATTGGTTGTGGATGCAGCCCAAGGGATCGAAGCCCAAACGTTGGCAAACGTTTATTTAGCCTTGGAAAACAACCTGGAAATTATTCCGGTGATCAATAAGGTCGATTTACCCAGCGCTGATCCTGACCGCGTTAAACAGGAAATCGAAGATGTCATTGGTTTGGATGCCAGCGAGGCTATCCTTGCCTCGGCAAAAACGGGTATTGGCATTGAGGATATTTTGGAGGCCGTTGTTCAAAGAATTCCGGCGCCGCAAGGGGATGACAGTGCCCCTTTAAAGGCCTTGATTTTTGATTCGAATTTTGATGCGTATAAAGGAGCAATTTCCCATGTTCGCGTCATGGAAGGACGCGTGGGTAAAGGAACTCAAATTAAAATGATGTCCCACAACCGAGTCTTTGAAGTGACTGAAGTCGGCATGTATTTACCCGCAATGCGCTTAGTTGAAGAATTAAAGGCGGGTCAGGTTGGATATATTGCGGCAAGCATTAAGAATGTGACAGATACTCAAGTCGGGGATACGATTACCGATGCGGATAATCCTGCGCTTTTTCCACTCCCGGGTTACCGCAAAGCAACACCCATGGTGTTCTGCGGTCTGTATCCTGTCGATTCGAGTGATTATGAGCGGCTGAAGGATGCTTTGGAAAAACTCAATCTCAATGATGCAAGTCTTGTTTTTGAGCCGGAGACATCGGTTGCTTTAGGTTTTGGTTATCGCTGCGGTTTCCTCGGACTCCTGCACATGGAAGTCATTCAAGAACGGTTGGAGCGGGAGTACGATCTTAATCTCATAACGACGGCTCCCAGCGTGGTGTACCATGTAAACAAGACTGATGGTGAAGTTGTGAAGGTGGACAACCCGACGAATCTGCCGCCTGCGGATGAGATTGTTAGCATCGAGGAGCCTATGGTTAAGGCGACAATTATGGTTCCTTCAGATTATGTTGGGGCTATCATGGAACTAAATCAGGAAAAACGAGGCACATTTCTGAATATGGATTATTTATCCGTTAACCGGGTAAGCCTCACCTATGAACTTCCTTTAAGTGAAATTGTCTATGATTATTTTGATCAACTGAAGTCTCGAACCAAAGGATACGCTTCTTTGGATTATGAGCTATCCGGATATAAAGCGGCGAATCTCGTTAAACTCGATATTCTCTTAAACGGGGATTTAGTCGATGCGCTTTCCTTTATTGTTCATAGGGATAAGGCGACCAACCGAGGGAGAAAGCTTGCGGAGAAATTACGAGAAATTATTCCGCGGCAACTGTTTGAGGTGCCGATTCAAGCGGTGATCGGGTCGAAGGTCGTTGCTCGGGAAACGGTGCGCGCAATGCGTAAGGATGTTCTCGCGAAGTGTTATGGCGGGGATATTTCTCGGAAACGCAAGCTTCTTGAAAAGCAAAAAGAAGGGAAGAAGCGCATGAAGCAGGTCGGAAGCGTGGAAATCCCGCAGGATGCGTTTATGGCGGTTTTGAAGATTGATGAGTAGGGCGAGTTGCGAGTACAGCTGCTCCGGTCACGGCGCTCGCAGAGCAAACTAATGGCTCAAACTGCCGGATGAAAGCAGGCGGGGTTCGGCGCCGGAATCGCCATCCATGGCTCTGTCGGCGCCCGGGGACATCCCTGTCCCCGCCCCACTGATGTAAGAGCAGTTTTCGCCGAGTTTGCTGGCTGCACGCTTAAAACCTTCGCATCTGTATTTGCAACTCTTTGGCTGCTTCATGGGTCTCTTGCATGATATTCTTGTATGATCCGGGAGGCAGCGTGGTCCATTCTGTACCACCGGCTGCTATGCATGCAAAGGGGAAGAACGACTTAGCAAGCAGTTACCGAAGCTTAGGCAGTGGCGACTGCTCCTAGGCAAGAGGATGCACATAGGATCGAAACCCATCACTGAAGGTTTTCGGTTCATGTCCCCGCCCCACTGATGTAAGAGCAGTTTTCGCCGAGTTTGCTGGCTGTTCGCTTAAAGCCTTCGCATCTGTACTCGCAACTCTTTGGCTGCTTCCAGGGTCTCTTGCATGGTATTCTTGTACGACCCGAGAGGCAGCGTGGTACATTTTGTACCACCGGCTGCGAATGCATGCAAAGAAGCGAGAAAGACTAGGACGTGGATTTTGATTTACGGGAGAGAACGACTAAAGCAAGCAGCTACCGAAGCTTAGGCAGTGGCGACTGCTTATAAGCAAAGGGCTGCGCACAGGACGTGCGCAGCCGCCGACAGAGTCAGGAGACGATTTCGGCGGGAACCCGCGACCCCAACAATGGAGCCAGTGCCTTAGCTTCGGTCTGCGAAGCGCCTGGAGTGAACGGTGTAAACAAAATCCACCACCCCAGATGCATTCTCAACCTTATTAGACATACAGCAAACCGCCCCATAATCAGAGAGGACTGAAATCATGCCATCACTCTATGTTCACGTTCCTTTTTGCATCCGAAAATGTGATTACTGTGCCTTCTACTCCGTGCCCTTAAGAGCCGGTGCAGAATCCTGTCAATCCGAGAACTCGTTGGTTCAGACCTACCTTAAGGGCTTAAAAAAAGAAATTGAACTGCGGAAAAAGGATGCTTCTAAAGGAGTATCTTCTCTTTTTATTGGGGGCGGAACTCCGACAGCACTTCCCGAAGCAGAGTTGGCAGAATTCCTGGCTCTGCTTAAACGGGGATTTGATATTCCTGAGGCAGCGGAACAAACGATTGAAAGCAATCCCGGGACCTTGACATCTGAAAAACTGCAGATTCTTAAGCGAAGCGGCATCAATCGGATTTCGCTGGGCGTGCAATCGTTTAACGATTCTTTACTGAAACAAATCGGCAGGATTCATACCGCTACGGATGTTCACGAGGGAGTAAAACTCATTCGTGAAGCCGGATTTCATAATCTTAATCTCGATTTGATGTTCGGACTACCGGGTCAAACATTGAAAGATTGGCAGGAAACGTTAATAAAAGCGGTTCATTTTGAACCCGAACACTTATCTGTTTATGGGTTGATGGTTGAAGAGGATACCCCGCTGGCTCGCAATCCAAAACTATTAACCATTCTGCCCGGGGATGAGCTTCAGGCGCAAATGTATGAATGGGCCGGAAAGTATCTGCGCGAGGCGGGCTATAACCATTATGAAACTTCGAATTTTGCTCGGCCCGGGTTTGAGTGCCAGCATAATTTAGGCTACTGGCGGGGGAATGACTATTTGGGTCTTGGACCGGGTGCTGTGGCTTGTACCCATAACGTTCGTTCGAAGAATATTGAAGATATTACCCAATATGCCGGGTGTTTAGACCAGAATCGTTTACCGATTGACCCAGCGGAGGCGGAAGTGCTTTCTCTGCAGAATCGAATGGCTGAACGGATCATTCTTGGGCTTCGTCTTTCTGAAGGGGTAAACCTGAGAGTCTTTAAGCAAGAATTTGGGCAGGATATTAGGGATATTTACCGGTCTGTTTTGGAACGCTATGTATTGGCCAATGTTCTGGTTATCGATGACGAAACGCTGAGCATAAACCCCGATTATTGGTTCGTAGCCAACGGAATTTTAGAGGAATTTGTTTAACAAAAATAATTTGACCTTCTCTGACTTTTCTTAGGCAATCCTCTTGACAACTAAAGTTAAGAGTGATAAGTTTATGTCATAATCCGTTAGCACTCAACAGAGAGGAGTGCTAACAAACGGTGGGAAGGCGGTAGAGCGTATGCAAATGGATGAACGAAAAAATAAAATCCTGCGTGCAATTGTTCAAGACTATATTGCTACGGCTGAACCCGTAGGCTCACGCACGATTGCTAAAAAGTTCGACCTGGGTATCTCTCCAGCAACCATCCGTAATGAAATGGCTGATATGGAAGAAATGGGACTTATTGAGCAGCCTCATACTTCTGCAGGCCGGATTCCTGTAGACGCAGGATATCGTTATTATGTCGATTGTTTGATGGAGCATCCAAAACTAAGCATTAAAGAGAAAAGCGTAATTGAGCAAGAAACGACAAAACGAATTGCTGAGATTCAAGAAGTCATTTCGAAAACAAGTAAGCTTCTCTCCCAACTTACCAGTCTGACAAGTATCGTCATTAGTCCTAATCGGGGGAAGAGCGCTTTTAACCGAATGCATTTTCTTCCGTATCAACCCGGGCAAGCCATTATGGTGGTTGTTAAGGATAATGGTGTAGTTGAGAATCAGATTGTTGATATTGGAGACAATGTAACGGCAGAGGAGCTCCAAAGGATTGCCGATGTTTTTAATAATAAGATTAAGGGACATTCAATGACAGATGTTCGTCATGATCTGCTTCATGAAATCTATAGTGAGCTTACACGTCAACGTTCACTTATTGATCATGCCTTAGAACTGCTTACCACAGTGTTTGAAGAACCTGAGGAAGATAAGAATAAGGTTTATCTTGACGGTGCCTTGAACATGCTTAATCAGCCCGAATTCCGCGATGTGGAAAAGGTCAGAAGCCTTCTGCAGGTATTTGAAGAGGATGAACGGGTTAAGAAAATCCTTGTCCCGGTTACAGACGGATTAAATGTAACGATTGGCGGAGAAAATAATGTTAAGGAACTGCAGAATTGCAGTGTTATTTCGGCAACCTATCAAATTGACGGGGAACCGGTTGGATCGATTGGTGTTATTGGACCAACACGCATGGACTACGCTAAAGCGATGGCCATGGTTGATTTTATGACTAAATCTCTTACGGAGCTTCTGTCGAAGCGGCGTAGGATATAAGGAAGGGGCGGTAAGGAAATGACCAAAAGGGGAGAGAAAACCCCAAGTATGAATCAAGAGAATAAAAAAGAAATGGATCTCCGAAATACAGATTTGACAGAGGAGAACCTTGCTGGAGGTGAAGTTCACGACGGCGGGGAGGAAGTCCTTGAAGATGTTCAAGGGGTATCCGTGGAGGAAAAAATGCTCACCTTAGAAGCTGAACTCAAACAAAGCAAAGAACAAGCCGATGATTATTATTCACGCTTGCAGCGCCTTCAGGCAGAATTTGATAACTTCCGGAAACGTTCCCAAAAGGAAAAAGAGGAAACCGTAAAATATGCTGCGGAGCGTGTCATAGAAGCCATGCTTCCGGTTCTCGATAATTTCGAGCGTGCAGTTTCATCTTCACAAACCAATCAAGATTTTAACGCGTTTTCACAAGGTGTGGAGATGATTCTCAAGCAAATGAAAATAAGCTTGGAAAAAGAAGGCCTTAAACCGATTGAAGCAGTAGGCCAGGCTTTCGATCCTAATTTACATGATGCAGTATTGCAAGTAGATTCGGAAGAATATCCTGAGAATACAGTTGTGGAAGAACTTCAAAAAGGATATTATCTTAAAGAAAAAGTATTGCGCCCTAGCATGGTTAAAGTTTCACGCTAGGCTTGATAAGGAGGAAAATAAGAATTATGGGCAAGATTATTGGAATCGACTTGGGAACAACAAATTCCTGTGTAGCAGTTATGGAAGGTGGAGAAGCAGTCGTTATCACGAATGCTGAGGGAAACCGGACTACCCCTTCTGTTGTAGGTTTCTCTAAAACAGGTGAACGTTTAGTTGGGCAGGTTGCGAAGCGTCAAGCTGTTTCCAACCCTGATAATACAGTGATCTCGATTAAGCGTCATATGGGTACCGATTACAAAGTTAAAATTGATGATAAGAATTTCTCCCCACAAGAAATTTCGGCAATGATTCTGCAAAAACTAAAAGCAGATGCCGAAGCTTATCTCGGTCAACCGGTAACCGAAGCCGTTATTACCGTACCTGCTTATTTCACAGACGCTCAACGTCAAGCAACAAAAGATGCCGGTGCCATTGCCGGGCTTGAAGTAAAACGGATTATTAACGAACCTACTGCAGCTGCATTAGCTTACGGCGTAGATAAACAAAACGATCAAACCGTTCTTGTTTTCGACTTAGGGGGCGGAACCTTTGATGTTTCCGTGCTTGAACTGAGCCAAGGAATGGTTGAAGTTAAAGCAACCAGCGGTAACAATAAACTGGGCGGAGACGATTTTGACCAACGTTTAATCGATTATATGGTTGCTGAGTTTAAAAAGTCTAACGGCGTAGACCTCAGTAAGGACCGGGTAGCCCTTCAACGATTAAAAGAAGCTGCTGAAAAAGCCAAAATTGAACTATCGGGAGTAACGACTTCCAATGTTAATCTGCCGTTTATCACAATGACTGCCGAAGGCCCTGTTCACATGGATATGAACATTACTCGTGCAAAATTTGAAGAATTAACCGCTGATCTTGTTGAGGCTACACTGGGACCGACACGCCAGGCTTTGAGTGATGCGAAATTGACTTGGAATGACATCAACCAGGTTATTCTCGTCGGCGGATCAACCCGTATTCCTGCGGTTCAAGAAGAAATCCGGAAGATGAGCGGAAAAGAACCGAACAGAAGTGTTAATCCCGATGAAGTTGTTGCCCTTGGAGCAGCGATTCAAGGGGGAGTTCTCGCAGGCGATGTTAAAGACATTATCCTCGTCGATGTTACCCCGCTTTCCTTAGGTATTGAAACTCTCGGCGGTGTCTTTACCCGCATCATTGATCGGAATACGACCGTACCGACAACGAAGAGCCAAATCTTCTCGACGGCGGCCGATGGCCAAACCTCTGTTGATATCCATGTTCTCCAAGGGGAACGCGAAATGGCTGCCGATAATAAAACGTTAGGACGTTTCCAACTTACAGGAATTGCTCCCGCCCCGCGCGGAATCCCGCAAATTGAAGTGAAGTTCGATATTGATGCCAATGGTATCGTTCACGTTTCAGCTAAAGATACCGCAACAGGGAATGAGCAGAAGGTAACGATTACTTCTTCCACAGGTTTAAGCAAAGAAGAAATCGAGAAAATGCAAAAAGATGCCGAAGCGCATGCCGAAGAAGACAAGAAGCGCAGAGAGCTGATCGATGCGAAGAACCAAGCCGATACGGTTGTTTACCAAACCGAGAAATCCCTTAAGGACTTCGAAGGTAAAGCACCTGAAAATGAAATCGCACCGATTAAGAAAGCGGTAGAAGAATTAAAAGCGGTTGCAAGCGGTGACAATCTCGAGGAAATCAAGGCTAAAACAGAAATGGTCAACAAAGTTCTTTATCCGTTTGTGGAAAAAATGTATCAACAAAATGCAGGCGCACCCGGAGCCGATGCAGGTGCGGCCGGAGCCGGAGCAGGCGGAGCGGGCCCAGATACAAAACAAGATGACAATGTTGTTGATGCGGAATATACTGAAGTAGATCCCGATAAAAATAAATAATTTTCAAAAATCTCGACAAGTTAGAGGGTGCAGGGGACAGGTCTCCCTTGCGCCCAATATTCATGTTATGATGAGAGGATCAACAAATACACGCTTTTTGAAATAACGGATGGTTAAGCAGGAGTGATGAGGGAAAAATGAAACGCGATTATTATGAGGTCCTTGGGGTTTCAAAAACCGCAAGTGAACAGGAAATTAAACAAGCCTACCGGAAGTTAGCCCGTCAGAACCATCCGGATGTTAACCCGGGGGACAAGGGAGCGGAAGAGCGATTCAAAGAGGCGACCGAAGCTTATGATGTCTTAAGCGATAAGGATAAGCGGGCACGTTATGACCAATTCGGACATGCAGGGACAGATCCGAATGCTGGAGGATTCGACGGTTTTGGTGGCTTTGGCGGCGGAGATTTCGGTGGTTTCGGTGACATCTTTGATATGTTTTTTGGCGGTGGAGGCGGCGGCCAACGCCGTAACGGACCCTCTCGCGGAGCCGATTTACGCTATGATCTAACGATTACATTTGAAGAAGCCGCTTTCGGTGTGGAAAAGGAAATCCAGGTTCCTCGCCATGAAACATGCGGTGAATGCCACGGCTCCGGAGCAGCATCCGGGACACACCCGACACAGTGTCCGGAATGTCATGGTTCCGGCCAAATCAGAGTAAGCCAGCGAACCCCTTTCGGCATGGTTCAGTCGTCCCGAACTTGCCCGACCTGTCATGGTGAAGGGCAGACGGTGAGTTCCCCCTGTAAGATCTGTAACGGTGAAGGCCAAATTCGGAATGTAAAAACGATTAAAGTCAATGTTCCGGCCGGGTCTGAGGAAAATCTGAATTTGCGTTTCAGCGGTAGCGGTGAAGCGGGTAAAAAAGGCGG
This sequence comes from Desulfitobacterium sp., assembly GCF_034927245.1. Classification (GTDB taxonomy): domain Bacteria; phylum Bacillota; class Desulfitobacteriia; order Desulfitobacteriales; family Desulfitobacteriaceae; genus Desulfitobacterium_A. The sequence continues at coordinate 10,914 of NZ_JAYFQK010000049.1, read as the reverse complement.
CCCGGCGGGAGATCTTTATGTTATTCTCCACGTTAAATCCCATAAATTCTTTGAACGGGAAGGGAACGATGTATATTGTGAAATTCCCATCACCTTTGTTCAGGCAGCCTTAGGTGCGGAAATCGAAGTTCCTACTCTCGATGGCAACGTAAAAATGAGAGTTCCTGAAGGAACTCAGACCTCGACCGTTTTTCGGCTGCGCGACCATGGAATTCCCTATCGTCGGGGAAGCGGCCGCGGGGATCAGCATGTCCGCGTTGTTGTTGCAACACCGACGAAATTATCTGACCGACAAAAAGAACTTTTGCTCGAATTTGGTAATTCTGCTACAGAGCAGCAGCAGATGGGCAAAAAGTCATTTTTCGATAAGGTTAAGGACAATATTCGTGATGCAATGGGGTAATGAAGGTTCACACGGTATGCTGCCGTACTCATTCGGCGTAAATTTTCTGTAGAGGGGCCATGTCACAATGAATTGGCGTGAAGTTGCGGTAACGGTTTCATCAGAGGGAGAGGAGGCTGTTGCCGATCTTTTTTATCAGATCGGTTGTCCGGGAGTAAGTATCGAAGATCCAGAGCTTTTACGAAACTATATTGAATCGGGAGTTTGGGACTACCATGGTTTCGGCGAAGTTACCCTTACGGGAACATCGGTTATCAAAGGCTATCTTTGCGAAGATGACCATCTTGCCAAACGTATGGAGCAGCTCGATGAAGGACTTCGGGAATTAGTCGAGCGCTTTCCGGAATGGGTGATCCAGGTCAAAGGGATCACTGTTCAAGAGGAAGACTGGGCTACCGCTTGGAAGGCTTATTTTAAACCGACCCGCGTCGGCAGGCGCTTCGTGATCAAACCGACCTGGGAAAAGATCGAACCCGGTGCCGAAGATTTAGTGCTTGAACTTGATCCCGGCATGGCCTTTGGGACGGGGACACACGCGACTACCTCACTTTGTTTAAAGGTGCTTGAAGAGATTGTTCAGCCGGGAATGAAAGTTTTCGATTTGGGGACAGGCTCCGGTATTCTGGCTATCGCGGCGGCAAAGCTCGGGGCAGAAGTTGAAGCCGTTGATTTAGATCCTGTTGCTGTTCGTGTGGCACAGGAAAATATTGATTTAAACAAGGTTTCGGAACAAGTAACCGTTAAACATGGGGACTTGGGTTCGGTTCTTAACGGACAAGCCGATTTGGTTGTAGCCAATATTATTGCTGATGTTATTCTGCTGCTTTTGTCCGATCTCAAACGCATTTTAAAACCCGAGGGTGAATTTTTAGCTTCGGGAATTATTGATAATCGCGCTGATGATGTTGAAGCGGGAATGCGTGAAGCTGGGCTTGAAGTGATCGAGAAAAGAGAAAGTTCCGGCTGGGTACTCTTACGCGCGAGGTGGAAATCGAGTGCATCGCTTTAAAATCACAGAACTTGGGAAAAATGCCTTTTGGCTTCGTGGGGATGAACGGGATCATTTGGTCAGGGTTCTTCGGTTAGCCCCGGGGGATGATATTGTTGGCTTTGATAATTCGGGAGCAGAATATTATGCGACCATTCTCAAGATTGAGGATAAGAGTGTAACCTGCCGTATCTTAGAGACGTCTCATCCTGATGTCGAGGCTAATACGAAAATTTACCTTGCAGTCGGACTCTCTAAAGGGGAGAAGATGGAATGGGTTATTCAAAAAGGCACGGAATTGGGTATTTCCGGTGTAATTCCTTTGCGCGCAAAACGGGCTGTTATGCGGTTGGAAGGGACTAAAGCGCTTGAACGGGTGAAGCGTTGGCAGAAGATTGCCGGCGAAGCGGCCAAACAATCCCATCGTGTTCAGGAGCCTCAGATTTTTGAGGTTGCGGATTGGTCTGATCTGCCAAAGCTTTTACCCGCGAATACGCAATGGCTTATTCCCTATGAAGAAGAGAAAACGGAACGGCTGCAGACGGTTCTCGATCGTTTTGATCCGTTGCTTCCGATGGCTCTTATTATCGGTCCTGAAGGAGGATTTGAAGCCGCTGAAGTATCCTGGGCCCAGGAGTATTTGGGGGCTGCAAGCGTTTCTTTAGGTCCGCGGATTCTGCGCGCCGAGACTGCAGCTTTAGCTGCGGCAACCATGGTGTTAGCGCATTATGGGGATTTGGGGTAAAGACATATCTTGTTAGGAGATAGGCTCACTCATAATCGATAGACCAGGGGTTCAAATCCTCTCATCGGCTCTAACGCAATAACCGTGTAGTTTCACTGGCTACACGGTTTTTTTATGTAAGCAACGCATGGCTACCTGAAAGACCTGACAGACACCACCTTATAGTGAGGGAGATTTTTCGATTGTTTGCTGATGGCGTCGGTTATACACAGGAACCCTTGGGTCACGGTGCAACGGTTAAAAATAGATTGCGTATAAAGGTATACTTTGGTATGATTTTTACAAATGACTGAATTGTGCAAGAAATCTGATATAGTTTACTTTGTCGCTTTTGTCACATACTGATATCTTGTAGTAGCCCTTTTGGATCCGAACTCGACAAGGGTTATTGACGGGCAAAGAAGCGGAGACGGGGTATGGGGAGTAAAACCCTAAAGCCTAGGCTTGGGATTTTTAAGTATATTGAGTTGGATGAGCTTAGGCATTTTCACAAATTTTTTTACAAAAATTTATAAGAGAAGGAGTGTCTTGAAATTGTACAATCCTTTATATTTTCTTACAACCATCCCAAATATTGATGAAAATGAGGAATTACGAGAGCCACAGAAAATCGCATATTCAAAAGCCTATGATCACATTGTACGTGATAAAAAGACAACTCATAGTATCATCATACTTCCAACTGGAGTAGGCAAAACAGGCTTAATGGGATTACTGCCTTATGGTATTTCAAATGGAAGGGTTTTAATAATAACCCCACAATTAGTAATTAAAGATAGTGTTACTGGTTCTTTAGATCCTGAGTTTCCCGGAAACTTCTGGCTTGATAAAAAGGTCTTCTCAAGAATAGATGAGTTACCGCTTCTCATTGAGTACGAGGGTAAAGAGACCAAAAAAGAGTGGCTGGATGAAGCTAATATTGTCATTGTAAATGTGCAAAAGTTACAACCACGTCTTGTTTCAAGTCTTATTAACCGTGTTCCAAGTGATTTCTTTGATTTAATTATTATTGATGAAGCTCATCATTCGACGGCTTCAACTTGGGTAGAAACCCTTGAATACTTTTCTAATGCTAAAGTTATTAAACTAACTGGTACGCCGTTTAGATCTGACGGTGAAAAGATTGTTGGAGAAATAATTTATGAATATAGTCTTAGTGCCGCGATGGCACACCAATATGTTAAAAGTCTAGAAAATTTCACTTATATTCCAGAACAATTATTCTTGACTATCGACAATGATAAATCCAAACAATATACGGTTCAAGAAATATTAGACATGGGACTTAAAGATCAGGATTGGGTCAGCCGAACCGTTGCTTATTCAGATGAGTGTTCCGAAAAAGTAGTTATTGAAAGTATCAAAAAACTAGAGCAAAAACTTACTAATAATAACCCTATCCCTCATAAAATAATTGCGGTTGCCTGTAGTATCAAACACGCGGAACAAATAAGTGAGCTTTACAAAAAGCATGGTTACGAATCCGCAATTATCCATAGTGGTTTAGACCAATCTGTTAAGCAACAAGTCTTATCGGATATAGAGAACCATCGAGTAAAAGTTGTTATAAATGTTGCCATGCTTGGTGAAGGTTATGATCACCCCTACTTATCTGTAGCTGCAATTTTCCGCCCTTTCAGGTCGCTACTACCTTATGCTCAATTTATCGGACGAGTTCTTAGGGCCATTCCTTCTACTGATAACCCAAAAGTTGCTGATAATATAGCCGAAATCATTTGCCATCAGGATTTAAACCTTGAATCACTATGGCAATACTACAAACAGGAGATTCAAGAAAGCGAAACTATCAAATATCTTGCAAAACTAGATCTTGATAAAGACAATGAGGATGATAAAAGAAACTTAGGAAACACCGCAAAGAATATTTATGATAAAGGCTTTGGAATAGCCATTGAAAAAGGGCAAGGCTCTCTCGTAGGAGACACTTATGTAGATACTCAGTTGATAGCACAAAGAAAGAAGGAAGAAGATGAAGAGTTAAAAAATATAGAGGAAATACAACGATTGTTAGGAGTTACCGCCGAGCAGGCACGTGTCCTAATTCAACAAACAAAAGGTCTTTCATCAAGTATTAAAAGACCGGACCTGTACATAAAAAGAAAGAGAAAAGGAATTGATGCAAGGATTCGTGAGGATATGGTTCCCGCGCTTTTGAATCGATTCAACCTTGATAAAGCATCGGATGAACTTAAGAACAGTAGGGTATTTAAAGGATCTAAGTACTTTTGGATCGCTCAAAACTATGACAGCAATGCTGCTATGCTAGCCATTTACATCAATACGTGGTTAAAGCAATCTGTTGGTATGAAAAGAGAAGACTGGGGGACATCCGATTGGGATATAGCAGAAAAGAGACTTGATCAAATAAATGAGTATTTAATAAAAGTGCTCGAGGATTTCACAGAAAGGATGTAGAATATCTTAAGTAAAGGAGGAATTTACAATGGATTTGAGTATAAAACAGCTCTACGATTTAATTTTCTCACCAATAGTAACACCCTATAATCTTTTGGACAATCTTCAACTACCTAATTATGAGTATATTAACTACTCTAAGACTCAAAATGGGGTTATTGCCACAATAGGATGCACTATTGAAGAGGATTTTTTTGCCGATTTTGATTATTATTTTGATTATAATAATAATTTGCAAAAGGTAATTATGAGATCTGACGAGGGTGAAGAATTGGTATTTGAAAGGATGATTGAAACAGTAAAAATTAAAAAACGTGTCTTAGAAAATTTAAGCGATCCTATTCGCGAACCAGCAGTTTAGTCGATTGGCCTATATGCATAATTTTGCTAAACTCAACCCATAGAGCGCCTAATTACAGTAGAGGGCTTTCAGAGCCTCGCCTATTTTCATGATTAAATCAGGATGATAGGCGGGGTTTTTACTTTTTTAAAGTCTGACTGAAGGGCAAAAGCATGGTGATGACAAAAAGGTGGTTTTCCGTCAAAACCAATACATATTTCAAAGCTGATATGAGGTACAAAGTATGCGTCAGAGATTCAGGTTACTCATAATTTGGATTCAAGAAATAAATATGATAAACTATACCTTTAAACCAAAGGAGGTGACGATATGCCTTCAGATGACAGTATGGAATCCTTAAATGCAGCGCCTCAGCGCGTATGTTTCATCACCTTGGGCTGCAAAGTGAATCAAACGGAAAGTGAAGCTTTAGCCCAGTTATTTCATAATAATGGCTACGAGGTGGTGAACTCCTCGGAAAAAGCAGATGTTGTTGTTGTCAATACGTGTACTGTGACCAATACCGGGGATGCCAAGTCCCGTCAGGTTATTCGCCGCATGATTAAGGCTCACCCCGATGCCTTTGTCGTTGTCATGGGCTGCTATGCGCAAACTGCACCGGGTGAGGTTTTGAATATCGAAGGCGTGGATCTCGTACTGGGGACACAGGACCGAGCTAAAATTCTCGATCTTATCGGGCAAGTCCGGCAGGAACAAAAGCCGCTGAGCAGAGTGCATACGATTTGGGAGGCTCATGACTTTGAGGAACTCCCTTTGATTGAAGGTGAGAGTCGGACCCGGGCAACAATAAAAATCCAAGAGGGGTGCAATAAGTTTTGTACATACTGTATTATCCCCTACGCCCGCGGGCCGGTTCGCAGCAGAAAGCATGAGAATGCCCTTGCCGAGGTCGAGAAGCTTGTTGCCGCAGGATATAAGGAAATTGTCCTGACAGGGATTCATACGGGTTCTTATGGCGAAGACCCCGGGGAAGAGTGGAATTTGGCGCAACTCGTTAAAGCAATGGCGAACATTCTGGGAGTGAGACGGTTAAGACTGAGTTCGATTGAACCCATGGAGTTTACCCCGGAATTGATTGATGTTATTCTTTCCTCTCCTGCCGTCTGTTCCCATCTCCACATCCCTCTTCAATGCGGAAGTGACAAGATTTTGGCACGCATGAAAAGACCTTACACTACTTCAGAATTCAAAAACCTGATTGATGAGTTCAATCAAAAGCTTCCGGGTATAGCAATTACCACTGATGTTATTGTCGGTTTTCCCGGGGAGACAGAGCAAGACTTTCAGAATTCTCTCGAATTCGTTCGCTCCTGTCATTTTGCGGGGGCCCATGTTTTTCCGTATTCAAAACGGCAAGGTACGCCCGCGGCCAAATACCCTGAGCAACTTTCGAAAAAAGTCAAAGAACAACGGGTTAAGGCGATGATGGACGTGGCTCAGCAAAGTCATGAGGCGTATGTTAAGAAATGTGTGGGTCAAACACTTGAGGCATTGTTTGAACGTGTCGAGGAAGATGGATCAGCAATTGGCCACACGCGAAATTATATTCAGGTAAAACTCCCCCCGCGTCATGACGGGAAAGCTTGGGAAAGCGGGGAACTTGTAGAATTCGTATTTGAAGAAAGTTATCTTTGGAAATAATATGATATAATAGTCTTCGGATAAAGCAGTGGTGAAGTTTTCCATATTCTTAAACGGAACTCACTCAGGAAACTGAGCATATATCTATAAGGGAGGCTTTTTCGTGGCAGATTGCATTTTCTGTAAAATTCTTAATAAAGAACTGCCTAGTGAAGTTGTCTATGAAGATGATCAAGTGATTGTTATTAAAGATATCAATCCTATGGCACCTATCCATTTGCTCGTGATCACGAAAAGACATATTGCTAGCCTGAACGAAGTTTTACCTAAGGATGAAGGCCTGATGGGGCATATTCTCATGGTCGGGCAAAAATTAGCGCGGGAATTCGGAATTGCCGAATCCGGCTATCGCGTTGTAACGAATATTGGCAAAGATGGAGGGCAAGCTGTTCCCCACTTACATTTCCATATTCTCGGTGGAGCGGCATTGGGAACTAAACTTGCTTAAGGAAACTTGCTTAAGCCTTGTGATGATGCCTTGGGTAACTTGACGTGCCCAACTTCATCCAGTATAATCTAAGAGTATATCTGTGATGATCCAGTGGAGGGAGGGATAAGATAATGAGTGAAATTAAAGTCGGAAAAAACGAATCCCTGGATAGCGCACTCCGCCGGTTCAAGCGTACGTGTCAAAAGGCAGGCGTTATTTCGGAAGCCCGTAAACATGAGCATTATGAAAAACCGAGCGTGAAGCGGAAGAAAAAATCTGAAGCTGCTCGTAAACGGAAGTTCAAGTAAGGAGATGCTCAAAATTGTCCCTTAAGGATCGCCTCGTTGAGGATATGAAGGTAGCCATGAAGGCCAAAGAGGAGGGGAAGGTCAGACTTTCCGTCATCCGCATGGCTCGGGCCGCCATTAAGTATGGTGAAATAGACAAGAAAACTGAATTCAATGATGAACAGGTAATTGAAATTCTCTCACATGAAGTTAAAATGCGCCGAGATTCTATTGTAGAGTTTACGAAGGCGAATCGCCCCGATACTGTGAAGGCTTTGGAAGAGGAAATCTCTATTCTCATGGAGTACCTTCCTCAACAGCTTTCTGAAGGGGAAATACGCCGGCTTGCCCAAGAAACGATCGCTGAGGTGGGAGCCCAAAATCCTAAAGACCTTGGTAAAGTCATGGGAAAGCTCACTCAAAAGACCAAAGGACGCGCCGATGGAAAACTGGTTAACCAAATCGTGCGTGAACTTCTCGGGGCTTAAATCTTTTGAAGCTCTGAACTGAAAAGTAAAACTAAAAGCCTGGCTGCTGTAAAGCAGTCAGGCTTTTAACCATCCGATACATGACGGGGACATCTTTTCAGTTACACCCATTGAACAAGGAGGAAGCTATGTCTGTTCAAGCTGTAAAAGAATTTTTTGAAATGAAACATCAAAACGTTTCAATTAAGACCTTTGATGACACAAGTACGGTTGCCAAAGCGGCCGAAGCTTTAGGGGTGACACCCGGAGAAATTGCTAAGTCACTTCTATTGCAAGTTAAGGATGATTTTATTATGGTACTTATGGCAGGAGATAAACGACTCGATAATCGTAAGTTTAAGGACATGTTCAAGGCAAAACCCAAAATGCCGGAGGTAGATCAAGTATTGAAAATTACAGGTCATCCGGTGGGCGGAGTCTGTCCATTTGGCTTAAAAGAAGAGATTCCGGTCTATTTGGATGAGTCTTTGCGGGCTTATCCTACAGTCTATCCGGCTGCAGGGGCACCTAATGCTGCGGTAGGACTTAAAGTTGACGACTTAAAAACCCTCGTGGCCGCTGATTGGGTCGATGTAGCCCAGTAATTTAAAGAATAAGAAAAGGGTCATCGGTAAACAAGGTTTAATATGATATAAAGACAAGAAGAAAGCAGATGAGGTGTGGTTTAAGCGTGAACACAATTTATCTGGCCTTGGGTGACTCTATAACAACGGGTTATGGCGTTGGCACGAATCAATCGTTTGCTGCTCTTTTTTATAAAAACCTTCTTGCCTTTGATCCGGGACTACAGTATGTTAACCTTGGTGTGAATGGGTTGACAAGCATGGAATTAGCGTCAATGGTAAGACAAGAGAGGCTTTGCTCCTTGATTGCACAGGCTAAGATCATAAGTCTGACGATCGGCTCGAATGACTTGCTTGCCGTGGGTAAAGGTTTTATTTCTGGGGCAGGAGCCAATATTGACCTTGCTTTAGGAAACTTCAATCAAAATTTTATGTTTATCGGAAATCAAATCCGGGCAATCAATCCTTCGGTCTTAGTTAAGGCAGCGACGATTTACAATCCATTACCGCCGATGAACAAGGAAGTCGATGCTTATGCAATGGGTTTAGTCAAAGCGGCCAATCATCAGATTAAGCGTGTGGCAAGGGAATTCCGCTTCGTGGTTGTGCCTGTGGCTAAAGCCTTTAGCGGCCAAGAGCAGTTGCTTCTTGGGCCGGATCATTTGCATCCGAATGTTATGGGGCATCGTGTGATGGCCGACCTTTTCAGTGTGAACTAGAGTGATGATGAGAAAAAGCGAAGGGAATAATATTTGGAAAAAGAGCGGTAAATCCGCTCTTTTTTCTATACTTTCAGACTGCCATGCCGTGAAGCGGCACTACTGGCATAAGTGTGTTCAAATACACCAGTGCCTTGGGCGAATGAGTGACGCAGGTAACTTTGTGTTAATATCTCCCTTCGCCGCGTTAAGCTGAGCTTGAGTAAGAAAGATACTTTTGCTAAGGTCGGCCTCTCTGAGGTCAGCATCTCGGAAATCGGCCCCAATGAAATCAGTCCCATTCAGGTCGTTTCCCCGAAGATCTGCTGCAATAAGGTAAGCTCCTCTCAAGTTGGCCCCTCTGAGGTCAACTCTTGTGAGGTCGGCACCCATAAGGTCAGCTCCTCGACCTAAGGTCTTCTGACGTTTCGAATAAGTCCGCTTCCCTTGTCGAGCCTCGCTCCTTACGAGTTCACTGGTCTTAAGGAGCAGACGATTAACATCTTCTCGCTGTGTTGCTACGTCCAGGTCCATAAGGGCGTCAGGGCTGAGGTAAGTAAGGCGTTCTATCCGGTCGAGCATGGAGCTGAGCGCTTCATGGATAGAATGGGCCGGTTGTAACGTCAATGCTTCTGTCAGATACCAGAGTAACTCATGAAGTTGCCTCATAATTAAGAACACCTCGAACATTTGATTAGAGGATTCAGGGACTCTCCGCCAGTCACTTCCACCGTAGCTGACTTGGGCAACCTTTTGCCCGGCACCAAAGCAGTCAAATGCAATGCAACCTTTAAGACCTCGTTCCAGAAGGTTCCCGTGAACACAACATCGATAGTCCGGTTGCAGGTTGAGGCATGGCTCACCTGCGTTTTTATCGACTGGAAAACCTTCTGAAGCTGAAAAGTAGAGTGCAACACAGCACAAGCCGAAACAATGTTCGCAGTCGGCTCGCAGATCACTGTGATTTTTATCCGGGAAAGATACTGAATCTGCATCATTCTTAGACAATATTTGGTCCTCCGTAGTTCAATATTTGCTGCCACCGAAATTCCCAAGAAAAAACTATTATTCCCGGAACAACGTATAGCACCTTCTCTCCTACTTTAACTTTTCCTGAATATCATTAAGTGTTTTTCTATGTAATTGGAATTTATCAGTCAAAATGAAATAATTCCTCAAATTTTTTATCCAATGCAATACAAAGAATAAGGGCTAATTTTGCAGTGGGATTAAATTGCCCAGTCTCAATGGAACTAATTGTATTTCTTGATACACCAACCATTTCAGCGAGTTGAGATTGTGATAATTTTTGTTCTGTTCTAACTTCCTTTAAGTTATTATGCAATACCAGTTTTTCCGTCTGTTCTTTTTTAAGTCCGGCCAACTAAAACCACCCCATACCAGCTCCGATAATTGAAGCTAAACAACTAATCGCTCCAATAACTTCCAAGATTATACACACTAAATATACTTTCTTGTCACGATTATAATAATAAATCGTTCCGCTTTGCCCAATCATTGCGAGCAACAAAGCTAATGAAAATACTTTGTAATCCGCAAAAGCTTTGCCTGTTATAAGTTCTTGTATAACAAGAATTATTGATATAAGCGCAAATACAACTATTACCGTAAAATAAGAATTTTCATTTGCTGACTTTTGAATATATCGCTCACGTTCATCATTTAATAAATTTTCTTTTTTGCTTCTTGCCAAAATTTCGTCTCTATTCATATATATAGCCATTCCTTTCGCTTCGCTCAAGGCACAAAACAGCATGAAATATGTTGCCTTCGAGCTAATTTCTTACTATTCTACAGCCATAGGGATAACAGTTAACTACAAATCACGAGGAGGTGAGTGGGCTGCTCCAACC
>NZ_JAYFQK010000056.1:0-10185 GCF_034927245.1 Desulfitobacterium sp. | reverse complement strand
CAAGATGGCAGATGCAAGAAGAGCGCTTGACTGGGAAGCACAGTGGGAATGTGCTATAGACCCCAAAACAGCAAAAGCAATCCGCGATGACAGAAAGCCCGAGCATGAAGACACCTGTTCCATGTGTGGAAAGTTCTGTGCAGTAAGAAGTATGAATAAAGCACTTGCAGGAGAACATATTGATATTTTGTGAGTAGCCTTAGCAAGCTGGGGTATAATCCCAGCTTGCTTCTCCCATGAGAGCGTTTGCCGTAATCACCAAGGAGTAGGGTAGCAAATCTGATGAATTTTTTTAAAAAGTTGATACTTTATTAAAAAAAACTGTTAGAATATTTTCTATTATAGTTCTATACTGAATCTGCAATCTTCGGATAAAAAGAATTAAGGGGGGGTTAGATATGGAAAAGATTGCAGATAACACCCAAATGAAGAATATTTATATCAGCCTGACCGAGCAAAAATTCGGTTTGTATTAATGGTTCCGCAGTATTTTACGATTATAGGAGTATTTTATGATTACAAAAGAGACTTTAGTTGAGGAAATTTTACAAGAGAGTGATGTCATCACGTACTTCATTCAGAATCGGGTTTCCCCATTCAGCTGCGCCGGACCATTTCCCCAAAGTCTCGGCAAATTGCTGGCCATCAAAAATGTAAACGACCCGGAGGCGTTTATAGCCGGTTTAAATGATTTTCTGGCAAAACGTCACTTAGAGAACCTGTAAGGGCTATTCTTTTTCAATGGGACACCTTCCAAGAGGAAGGCTATGTCTCGTTTTTTTATACGTGATCGGTGAATTTAACGGGTGGGGTAATAATAATCAAAAATATTAAAGTTAATATTTTTATTAATTGTATTTGCCCTGGCGGAGATGCTCATTGCGCTTTAAAACGCCGGATTCCCGGAAGTATTTCCTTCGTACCGCTTAACAAAAGGCTCAGACCAATTAGCCTGAGCCTTATTGTACTCTCCTTTAGAAGTTTACATACCCACTTATTTTAAGACCTCATTCATACTTCCACTTCTCAACCCTTGAAGATCTAAGGTAACATAAGTAAAGCCTAACCCCTTCAGGCGGGACACAATCTCATCAATTACCGTTTCCGTGAGTTTAACGAAATCTTGACGAGGTAACTCAACTCGGGCAATTTCCTGATGATACCTTACTCTGAGTTCTTTAAAACCAAATTCACGCAGAACAGTCTCCGCATGATCAATGATATTTAACTTTTCAACTGTAATTTCCTCTCCATAGGGTAACCGTGAAGATAAACAAGCAAGGGAAGGCTTATTCCAAGTAGGAAGACCAAACTCTTTTGATAAGATACGGATATCTTCTTTTGTCATTCCCGCTTCTTGAAGGGGACTACGCACGCCTTGCTCCTCTTTAGCCTTGCTTCCCGGCCGATAGTCCTGAAGGTCATCCATATTGGCTCCATCAATGACAAAGCCAAACCCTTTCTCTGAGCGAAGAGCGGTTAATTTTGAAAAGAGTTCGGATTTACAATAATAACAGCGATCCTGAGGATTTCTTCTAAAATTAGGATCCGTAAGTTCGTCCGAATGGATCACAAGATGGTTAATGCCGATCGTTTTTACAGTTATGATCGCTTCATCTAATTCCCTTTCAGGGTATGTTTCTGAGGCTGCTGTTACGGCAAGGCTTTTCTCTCCCAGAGTGTCAAATGCGACCTTTGCCAAGAAAGAACTATCCACACCTCCAGAATAAGCAACTAGAACCGATTCCAGACTCAATAATATTTCTTTCAGCTTTGCTAATTTCAAGTTTAAAGCATTATTCACGTTTACTCCTCCATCTTTCTCATGAGTTAGGTGATAAAAAAGTATAAAAAAACAGAGGAAAACTATGCACCCCTGTTTAAATGCTACTTTTATTTTACATCACAGATCTTAAAATTCAAGGGCTGTATCCCTTGTTGATGAACCTGAATTCTTATCATTATATTTCTCGGTATCCAACTCGTGCAGAACCTTCGAAGAAACTAAGCCTGTAACCATCGAATCACTTACATTGAGGGCAGTCCTCGCCATATCAATGAGGGGCTCAATAGCTATCAATAAACCAACAAGTCCTACAGGCAAACCCATAATTGAAAGAACTGTAAGAGCTGCAAAAGTCGCTCCGCCTCCTACACCGGCGATTCCAAAGGAACTTAACGCAACAACGACCACTAGTTTAAGCAGAAAGGCAGGAGTCATTGGATCAATACCAACGGCAGGAGCTATCATAACTGCTAGCATTGCTGGGTAAATCCCTGCGCACCCATTTTGCCCAATACTCGTTCCAAATGTTGCCGCTAAATTAGCAATTCCTTTGGAAACTCCCAATCGATCTGTTAAAGCTTCAACCGTTAAGGGAAGAGTTCCTGCACTGGTCCTGGAGGTAAAGGCAAAGGTGAGTACATGAGCCGATTTTTTCAAATAGGTTAGTGGATTTAGTCCAAAACCAGCGAGAATAATCATATGAATAACAAACATAATTATAATTGCTGTATATGAGGCTAAAACGAACTGTAATAAGCGGAGAATTTCGCTGACATTACTCGTCGAAACGAATTTTGTCATAAGTGCTAAAACACCATAAGGGGTAAGCCGAAGAACTATAGTAACGATCCGCATGACGACATCATGCAAGGCATTTAAAAACTTGGTAAATAACTCTGCCGATTCCGGTTTCGTCTTACGAATCCCGACTGTCGCTATTCCAACTAAGGCTGCAAAAAATACAACTGACAAAGTGGCATTACTTCCCTGCCCCGTGAGCGCATAAAACGGATTTGTTGGAATGATTTCGAGAAGTTGATCCTGAATCGTTTTCTGCTGAAAATCAACCAACTTCGTTTCCATTTTCTCTCCAGCCTGAGTTTCCTGTGTCCCGGCTTGAATAGAGCTTGCATCTAAGCCGAAGGCGCCACCCGTCCCAGCACCAACAGCTGCAGCAATTCCTGTTGTTATTAGAAGAATTGCTATAATGATTCCCGCTTTTTTACCCAAGTTCTTGGAATCTTGATTGATAATAGCCGAAGTTATCGCTACAAAAATGAGCGGAATAACAGTCAACTTTAAGAGCCTGACATAACCATTTCCTACAAGACCAACCCAAGTATTCACTTCTGTGACAACTGACGAAGTTGCTCCATAACTATATTGAAGAATCACACCATATAAAATACCAAGAATTAAAGCCGTAAATACCCTCACCGTAAAAGAATAATGTCCCTTCCTTTTCATCCATACCATTCCATAAATAAGGCCGAGCATGATTAGGACATTTAATAAAACATGCAATGAAACCATCTTTGAACCCCCCTTTATATTTTATATTACTAAACCTATATGTTATATTGGCATTATACTTCTTATTTTTTTTCGTTGCAACTGAAATTTAGAACAGCTGCTCACTCTTGATGTTTAGCGTCACACCTAAACATCAATAAGAATATGCGAATACTTGGCCTCGGTTGCGGGTGCGGTCTTTCCACGCTTTTGTTAGCGAAGAAATATGGTGTGTCCGTTTTCGCCGCAGATCTTTGGATTTCGCCAACTGAAAACTATGAGCGTTTCCAATCTATCGGGATTGATGATAAGGCCGTTCCGATTTCCGTAGACGCGACCAAAGGGCTGCCTTTCGCAGACAGATATTTTGACTTGTTGTTCACCGTGGACGCTTACCATTATTTCGGTGATACGTCGGAAATGCTTCCATCGCTCGTTCCTTTTGTAAAAAGGGGCGGCTATATCGCCGTGGCTGACCGGCTACCATCCCGTCGTCGCGGATGACATTAAAATGATGGAGGCTGAGGGCGGAAGGTATTTTAATCTCGTTCAGTTGATTGCTAAAGTCATTTGAATAACCAGAAATAGCTAATTGTACAATCTTCTGATTTTGTGCGGAAGATATTGCAAGTGGTATAAAGAGGCCGCCGTCCCTGGCGGCCTCTGGTTTGAAATCACTTACAAAGATATACGAATAAAAATCGTGTAGAAATTTCCACGCGATTTTTATGATACCTTTATTCGAAATCTTGATTGAGACCCATTGTATCGCTGGAAAGACCCCCAACACCTGCCTGTTCAGCAACACCTAATGAACTTACCAATGGACTTGACTGTCCGGATAGCTCTAAAATTCGTAAAAAATGATTGGCTTCACGCAACACATGGTCAGCGAGCAATGGGATAATAATTGATTTAATACTACACGTTAAAACGAGTTCTTCCGCAGTTGATTTAAAGTTACGAATGTTTCTTGTTGCACGAATTTCTTCGCGGACGAGAGGAAGAACTGCGCTAAAACCAACATTTCTCAAGGATTCGGCTTGTTGGCGGAGTTTAAAAAAGAGGTCTGCGAGATTATCAGCCTGACCGATGAGTGCAACTTCCGTGGGATCTAGCAAATGGGCGATAAATTGAGCGTGTTCCGCCATAATCCTGTCCCAAAAGACCTTTTGATCAATTATTTCCTGGCTAAAATTTATAAAGCCCCGAAGCTGTAATCGTTCCAATTGACTAATAAAAAATAAGGCTTCTCGGCGAATATGCTCAATCAACAAGGGAAAATTGAACGTAAGCAGCTGGCATTTCAGCATTTCATCTAAAATTAAAGTTTTAAACTCGACTAATTCCTTTGTAAGGGCAATGGCTCTTTCATTGATTAATCGGACAGAATTCGCCAGTCCAGTATTTACTGAACCACTGCTGCGAAGCAATAAAAGCTCTTCTTGAGTTAATGACGTGTCAATGGCGATGCCGGACAGTTCCTGGGTTTTAACCTCAGCACGGAGAGTTTTATCCGTTACGAACTCGCCGGAACGCACCGCTGGTTCACTTAGATTGCCATCCGCTAATAGAACGACTTCAGTTAATAATTGATTAAACGCCCTATTAAACTGATCTGCTCTTTGAGCAAAAGCTGCATCTTTGTTGAAGAAGCCTATCTCCAGAAAAAATGAGTGCTCTTTCATAATGCGAAGAAAGAAAATATGAAGGTCAAGCGATTGTTGAACAAATCGGCTGATAGGAAATGATGTTGTTTCAACAGTAGCCAATGATATCAACTCCTAGCATGTTTTTAGTACATGTTATGCTTGACCCTAAAATTTGGTGTACAACCCACATGAAATATATTCTATCTTCGTTATATTACAAGAGAAGTTCGACTCTATTGATGGCAATGATTTCGTGTAATGACGGATTCCGTCCGGTGAGCTTTTTGATTGAGACACTGGATGAGGATTCGGAGTAAGGGATAGATTTGAATTTAGAGGCCTTGATTTAAAGGATGCCTACGGATTAACCGTGGCATCCTTTTACTTTGTCCTATTTTTTAGAGCGAAATTACTTTATCAGCTTCATGCATCGTTTTTATGATGGTCGGCATGTTCGAAACCTCCCCCAGCCCAATCTTTTCTTTAATCCCGTAATAATCAAGGCAAGTGACACAGGCGAGGAATTTCATGCCTTCTGCTTCTAACTCGCGTAAGACACCAAACGCATCAAATTCAGGTAACAAGAGTTTTACTCCACTTTCCACTAAGAGCACATGTGTCGGTTTTTGATCGGCTTCAAAAAGCTTACGAAAGAAACTTCCCATAAGTTTCTTCCCCAGTTCAGGATCCTGACTTCCCATTTTATCTGAGGAAATAAAATAAACGAAATTAGACATTGTTATGACCCCCTAAACTTTATTAAAGATATACTAGGCCAACAAGGCTGCTCCTATAGCCACAGTGAGTTCCGGTTCTTCCGGAATCACAATCTCCGCCTTAAGCTCTTGCTCAAGAAATTTAACTAAAAGTTTATAGTGCGCTCCACCCCCCGCAAAAATAAGATAATTTGGCTGTGAGAGGGATTCTACAAACCGGGCGAGACGTTTAGCCGTACTCCGGAAAATTCCAGCGACAACTTCAGGTTTAGGAGCCCCTTTGGCTAATAAATTAATCACTTCGGATTCCGCAAAAACTGTACACATTGAGTTGATCGTCATCGGCTTTGCCTCGGCAGCCATCACTAGCTCTTCCTGAGTGAGCTCAAGACCTTTGAGAATAACATCAAGAAAACGTCCTGTTCCCGCAGCACACTTATCATTCATCACAAACTGCGTAACTTTTCCCAAGCCATTTTTGCGAATCACCTTCGCGTCCTGGCCTCCAACATCTAGGATGAGCGGCATCTCGGGAAAATACTCATGACAGCCCCGTGCTTGACAGGTAATCTCTGTAAAAACCTTGCCCACGGGAAAACTCACTCTCCCATAGCCCGTAACCACTAAATCATAAGTTGACACATTACCGCTATTCTGCCATAGCGATAATAAATTCTTTCCTGCGCCTACCGAATCAAACCGGGAAGGAACAACTTTGCTATATACTCTCTCGTCCCCGTCATAAGCGACAAGTTTTGTGTTTACTGAGCCAAGATCGAGCCCTGCCTTGATCACGATTGAACCATCTCCAACAAAGCTTCAATCCGGGTTAAGAGCTGTCCTTGATCTTCATCGGAGAAATCACTTTCCAAGTGCAGATAAGGAATTCCCCTCTTCTCCAGCTCTTTACTTACACTATGACTTTCGACCCCATAAGGTTGGCAGAATTGAAGATTAAAATCGATAACCGCATCTGCCTTGAGATTTTCTTTCATCCGAATGATATCTTCCAAACGGCCGGTATTTGGTGTAAAGCATGCACAATTCACTTGCATCGGGCGTTTTGCAATATTTGAAAGCATTTCATTCATAGTATCCGCTTCTTGTGTTAAATCCTTGAAGTAGCGTTCGCCTGTGCACGTCTCCTCGCCCACAACTACCGCACCGGCCTGCTCTATGAGAGCATGAATTTTCCAGTTCGGCAAGGGTTGCGGTGTTCCGGTAAGCAGAATCCGAGGTGCATCTTCTCGAGTAACACCAATTCCATGGTTTACACGCTCATCGAGCTCATCACATAGGGCATTGACCTGTGTCGCAAAGCGTTCCGGATCATCAAAAAAGGATAACTGATTGATTAAAAGGACATCTAGTCCATGAATGGGGGAAGGATTATGTTTTCTTAAATCCGCAAGACGCTGTAAAGCCCTCCGTTTATTATTTATCTTTTGAACACTATCTTTTAAGGCTTTAGGGGTTAGTGTTACACCCGTCTCTTTTTCAATAAAGGCAGCAAATTCACGCACTTCCTCTTCCCACAGACGGATATCCTTATCCGCTTTTCTCTGAGGAAGTTCCATAACGTACGTAGGGATATGCTCATTGAGGATTTCCCAGGCCTTTTTCTTACCATCACAAGTCGTTTCCCCAATTACCCAGTCTGAGACTTGAAAATACGGACAGATTCGATCTAATTTGAAACCCAGAGTTGATTTAATAAGGGGGCAAAGATTACGGGGTAACACCTTTTCCCCAGTTGGAACTGTAAATTGTGCTCCGGCGCAAAGACCGATACAAACACTCCCTGCCGCTGCAATAATCTCCTCGGGAACATACACACAGAAAGTGGCGAAGACTTTAGCCCCTTGCTGTTTCTTCTCATAAAGCTCTTTCACGCGGATGCCATGAACGTCTCCTACGACCATATCAAAATAAGACATGGCTTGGGGGCGGTTCGGACGATTTAAAAATAGTTCTGTAATGCCCTGCGGCAAAGGGGCTAAAAACTCATCATGTTTTTCCAAATCAATATCAAGAAGTTTCCATAACTCACGATTATCCAAATAATCCACTCTCCTGATCATTCTTATTTGTTCCTTTGGATACATATTCTATAACTCTTTTGTTATTCCTTCTATAACAATAATGTAATAATTTCTTTTTTTAGTCATTAAAAAAGAAATCCCACGAGTTTAATCGTGAGATTCCACATTATCCTTGTCTATAATTTACCTAGTTTCATCGCGAATTCAGGCCCCAAGAAAGTTGTTGAATATTTAATCGATTCATGCTATTGTATTTTTACACTGATGAGGGGGAAGTAAAACCGAAGAACGACCTTCAAGAGAGCCGAGAAGGGTGGAAGCTCGGTAGGGACGGATCGGATAAGTGGACCCCTGAGGGCAAAGCGAAAAAGCCTTTGTGCTTAAGTAGCTGTTGACGCGAAGCCGGCGTTATAGGGCTAAGGGTGTGATGGCACTCTGCAAGAGAATGCATTTCGGTGCATTAATTAAGGTGGTACCGCAGGTTAGCGCCTGTCCTTTATTGAAGGGCAGGCGCTTATTGTTTAGGTACGGGCCATATTTCTATTCATAACCGCGGATGAATAGAAGTTGCAGAGAAGAACCCGAAATAAAAATATTTTATTTTAAGGGAGGATTCTTCAATGAAAAAGACAGTATCCAGAATTATGGCGGTTATGGTTTCGATGCTCCTCGTACTTTCTTTGACGGCGTGTTCACTGAATATGACACAGACGGCGGAGCAGACTCGGGCCAAGAAAAAGGTGGGTATTTTACAGGTTGTGGAGCATCCCTCACTCAATGAAATTCGCGAAGCGATTGTCACGGAGTTAGATGATAAAGGATTCAAGGATGGCGATAATATCATAATCGATTATCAAAATGCCCAAGGAGATCAGTCGAACTTAAAGATGATGGCGCAGAAGTTCGTTAACGGTAAATATGACCTGATTATTGCCATCGCAACGCCTTCAGCCCAAGCGGTTATGAGTGAAACAAAGGAGATTCCCATTGTGTTCTCAGCTGTTCTTGATCCGCTGGGAGCAGGTGTTGTCACGAATTTAGACAAACCGGGAGGCAATATCACAGGAACGTCTAATGCTGTATCTGCAGAAAAAGTAATGGAATTGGCTCATCAAATAACCCCAGGCATTCAGACAATCGGAACCGTTTATAATCCGGGCGAATCCAATGCAGCATGGGTTATCAATAGTTTAAGGGATTATGCAGCTAAAAATCATATAACACTTGTGGAAGCAACGGTTACAAACTCTTCCGAAGTTCAACAGGCTGTCAATTCACTGGTTGGGAAAGTCGATGCGATTTTTATTCCCAATGATAATACGGTTGCAACCGCCATGGTGACAGTTTCCCAAATTGCGATTAAAACCGAACTACCGGTCTATGTCACGGCCGACTCTTTAGTCAGAGACGGAGGATTGGCTACGAATGGCATCAATTATACCACGCTCGGTCACGAAACAGCGGATATGGCCGTTGAGGTCTTAAATGGCAAGAAACCGGGAGATATCCCTGTCAAGACAATGAGCACAATGAATATCTATTTAAATCAAGATACTGCCAAAGCACTAGGAATTACTTTCCCGGAGGAACTGGTTAAACAAGCCGTGGAGGTTATTCAAAAGAAGAACTAAGGAAAAATAGGCAAAACTCCTAAGTATTGCAAATATGAGTAAAGAAGAATTGAATGCGGAAATCGAAAAAGGATACGCTGATTTCATACAGGGTCATGTTAGACCTGCATCAGAAGTTTTCGCAGATATTCGCAAGAATTACGGGATATGAAGTACACGAAATGAAGATAAAACCCCGTAATAACAGTATTACTTGGGAGGGATTTAGCGTGGTTAGGTAGTTGTGACAGTTGACCGGATATATTTTAGATCATTGATTTTCGTCAAATGCGTGTGGGTTGCGTGTTTGACGAATTTTTTTGTTTTTAGGTGTTTAATTTAGTAATTTCTCAAAATTAAATATTTCAGTGCTTGTGTTTTAAAATTATTCCTGATATGATTATATCATTAAATAATATTTAATTTTAGAAAGGCACATTTTATATGAAGAAGCTGAGCGAGATGGTTGAATTGGTAAGCGGATCACCTCAATTTAGAATTACAGAAGTGTCTGATGTGAATGCTCCACTTTATACTTATTATGGTCAACCTGATATAGCGGATGACTTGGTTGATATCGTTTCATCAAACGTTGATAATAAGCAAGTTAGAACGCTAGATAAAGTCAATACGCTGTATACGGGAGATGTCGTATTTAGTCTCATATCCGGCATTTCAACGATCGTAAGAATTGTGCACGAGGGTTATCTCTACACCCAAAACTACGTTAAGTTGATACCCCATGAAAATATTGATTCACAGTATTTGGTTTATCTACTTAATGAAGATAAGTTAATTCAGAAGCAATTCCAACTGGGACTGCAAGGTTCGCAGGTTTTGAAATACACACTCAGACAAGTGAAAGAG
>NZ_JAYFQK010000014.1:0-24113 GCF_034927245.1 Desulfitobacterium sp. | reverse complement strand
GCAATAAAAATTTTCTGAGGGAATTTCCAATTTGGTGTTTCCAAAAATGAAAACCCCCTACCGAAAAGTAGGAGGAATTCAATATTGATGGTTCAAGCAAAGTCTTGAGCTATCTACCTCGGCGAATGCCGAGAGGCTATTTAATAATGTGGAGGTAAATATGCAAAAGAGAAAAGTGAAAACAGCTATTATTGCTGTTGCCGGTTTTGTAGCAGGACTTTTATTGGCTTATTCAATCTCTTCCCAGTTAACTCCGGGAGGAGTGGGAATGATAGGCAAGGGAGGAACAAAGGCCACTAAAGCAGGTGTATCTGAGGATGTTGTTGATTCAGCCTTAAAAACCTATGTTCCACCCGGTCAGCTTGATGAGTATTATTTATTTGCCTCGGGCGGACATTCCGGTCAATTGTTTGTTTACGGTGTACCGTCAATGAGACGTATTCGGACGATACCTGTATTTAATAAGGAATCTGCAGTGGGCTATGGTTGGACGGAAGACACCAAGAAAATGCTGGGCGATTACGATTGGGGAGATGCTCACCATCCGGCCCTCAGCGAAACGAAAGGGGATTATGACGGCCGTTGGCTTTTTATCAATGATAATGCCAATAGCCGGGTGGCTCGTGTCAACTTGGATTCGTTCACTACGCAGCAAATTCTGGGACCGGTACCGAATGTCTATGGTCCGCATGGCTCGGTTTTTCTTACGCCAAACTCAGAATATTTTATGATGGCTTCGCGCTTTGCCGGGCCGATCCCCTATGGTACCTATTCCGAGCTTGATAACTTCAAGCAAGATTATAAAGGTGTGATGGCAGCGGTAGCCATCAATCCGGATGATGGAAATATGAGTGTCGGTTGGGAAGTCTTGCTGCCGCCTTGGTCCTATGATCTCTCCGATGCGGGTAAAGGGGAGAGTGAAGGCTGGTGTTTCCTGACAACTTATAACACAGAAGAAGCTTATCATTTATTGGAAGTTGAATCTTCACAGAGGGAACAAGATTATATTGTAGCCCTGAACTGGAAGCTGCTTGAACAAGCAGCCAAAGACGGGAAGTACAAAGAAATTGGCGGAGCAAAAGTCATCGATCCGAAAGATGTTCCGGGTTCTATCTATTTAGTTCCTTGTGCGAAAAGTCCTCATGGTGTGGATGTAACACCTGATGGTAAGTATTTTGTGGGTAATGGGAAGTTATCACCTACGGTGACGGTTTTTAGTTTCGATAAATTTAAAGAGTGTATTGATAATCAGGATTTCCAAGGGGAAGAAAGAGGCTTTCCCATTGTGAACTATGACAAGACGCGTGTTGCCGAAGTCGAAGTAGGATTAGGACCTCTCCATACACAATTCGATGATCAGGGGAATGCTTATACCAGCCTGTTTGTAGAAAGTGCGGTAGCCAAGTGGAGTCTGAGCGACTATAAAGTAACCGATAAGGTTCAGGTCCATTATTGCCCCGGTCACCTTGCAGCAGCCGAAGGGGATACCGTAGAGCCTGATGGGAAATACCTCGTTTCCTTAAATAAGCTGGCTAAAGACAAGTTCTTATCGGTCGGCCCATCTCATCCGGAGAGTATGCAGCTTATTGATTTGACAACAGATAAGATGAAAGTTCTCTTTGATAATCCGGTCGATCCCGAACCCCACTTTGCGCAAATGATCAAAGCGGATAAGATAAAGACTTTTGAAGTCTATCCGAAGGATGAAACTAGAGAGGGTGCGGTTTACGACAAGGAAAATGCCCGAGTCGTACGTGACGGCAATAATGTTACGGTGTACATGATGGGCTTCCGAAGCCGCTTCTATCCCGATACGGTCGAAGTAAACGAAGGTGATCATGTAACCTGGTATATCACGAATACAGACTTTGATGAAGATATTACTCATGGTTTCGGGATTATGCTTTACAATATCGACTGTGAATCTCAACCGGGGCAAACGCAGAAGCTTGAATTTGTGGCCGATAAAGCAGGAGTTTATCCCTACTATTGTACGAACTTCTGTTCGGCATTACACCAAGAAATGCAAGGATATATGTTAGTCAAACCCAAATCATAAGGCATACGAAGAAAAGGACTGCTGCACGGAATTTTGTGCAGCAGCCCTTTGAACTAAGAATCATCGAGGTAATGGGAGGACTACGAAATGAAATTATTTAAAGGTAAGTTAACTATGCCGGGAAGAATCCTTTTTTTGCTAGCGGGTGTTTGTTTGATTGCGTGTATTTTCTTCCCCTTATGGCATCTGGACTTAGAGGCGCCCCAATATCCTGAAGGGTTATCCATGAATGTGTACATGGACAAAATCGGAGGCCGAATCGATATTATTAATAATCTAAATCATTACATTGGTATGAAGGAAATTACGGAATCCGATTTCCCGGAACTCCAATTTATGTCTAAGCTGGCCATAGGTTTTGCGATCTTGGCTGCGATTGCAGCTTTAACAAAAAGAGCATGGATTGGAACCCTTAATCTTTTTCTTTTATGTATAGGCGGAGGATTAGGAATTTATGATCTTTGGTATTGGCTGCATCAGTATGGGACTGACTTAGAGCCTTCGGCTCCGATCACGGTTGCTCCTTTTGTTCCGCCGATGATTGGAAGCAATAAAGTCGCGAATTTCGTGACTCACACCGGATTTAATTTGGGTGGTTACCTTTTGGGTTTAAGTATTGTGTTGATGGTGATTGCATTATGGAGGTTTAACGTATGCGAAAAGAAAGAGGTAACCGTCAAGCACGATATCAGGTCTTGATCTTAGGCGTCCTTTTTTTGGTTCTCGCGAGTAATCGGCCCGTTCAGGCACAAACCATCGATGTCGATCGGGCCGGCCCCATTGATTCGATCAGTAAGGCGATCGAGATGTCCTTGCCCGGGGATCAGATTAGGGTTCAGCCCGGTGTCTATGAAGGTCAACTGATTATCGATAAACCTGTTGAGCTGATCGGGGTTGATCATCCCGTGATCGATGGTCAAGGGCTTGGCGACACGATTACGATTAAAGCGGATGGGGTTAAACTCCAGGGTTTTGAAGTGAGAGGCAGCGGCCGCAAAATACAAGATTCGGACGCGGGAATTAAGATCTTTTCATCTCATAACGAGGTTAAAGAAAATTGCTTGAAGGATAACTTATTTGGTATTTATCTTAATAAAGCCTCACAAAACGTCCTTGAAGGTAATGAGATTACAGGTAGGCAAGCTCAAAACAAATTAAAACAACAAACGGATATGGACATAAGCGAGAATGCAGGATTACATCCAACCTTTGAAGGCGAGAGCGGTGATGGCATCCATCTCTTCTCAGCTTCGGGAAATAAGGTAAACAACAATACGATTGAGAAAACAAGAGATGGCATCTATTTTAATTATGCCGAGAACAATCAACTTACCGGAAATCGGATTTCTCATGTCCGTTATGGAATCCATTACATGTATTCAAATAGTAATATATTTGAAGAGAATAGGTTAACCGATAATATCGCCGGTGCGGCTTTAATGTATTCCAAGAATATTACCTTCAAAAACAATGTATTTGCCCACAATCGAGGACAACGATCTTATGGACTCTTATTTTCGACTTGTGATGATAGTTTGGCAGAAGGCAACGTGATTATCGACAATACCCGGGGGGCCTTTTTTGATGTATCTTTGCATAATGTATTTAAAAACAATCTTGTTGCTTCCAATGATGTGGGTATAGATCTTATCTCAAGTTCCTCGGATAACCTTTTTGTGAACAATAATTTGGTAGACAATCTTCAGCAAGTTGCGATGATCGCGGGTAGCGTGGGCGAAGGAAACCTTTTTGCGAAGAATGGACAAGGCAACTATTGGAACGATTATTCGGGATTTGATTTGGATCGTGACGGTATCGGTGATATTCCCTATCTCAGCGGGGACCCATTTACCTTTCTTATGAAAAAGGCCCCGGCGGTACGTTTATTTCTCAATAGTCCGGCTGCTTCGGCTTTAGAATTTTCCGAAAAAATGTTCCCGATTATTGATATACCCATGGTTAAAGATGAGTACCCGGTTGTTGAACCCATTCCTATGCCTAACCCGGATCTTGTGAATGAATTTACGGCTAAAAGGACTTCCAATAAAGCTTTGGGTTTTTATTCCATGGCTATGCTTTTTATCGCAGGATCGATTTTTAATTGGGCTTTTAGGATAAGTTCAAAGAAGGGTAAAGTAAAGAGGCATGGCGGAAAAAGGGGGATAAGTCGTGTATAGAAAATTAGGAGCCGTTATCCTCATTCTCCTATTGAGTTTAACCGGTTGTGCAAGTGTTGATTATTCACCGCGCCCTATTGATTCGAGTTTAGATATATGCTCAAGCTGTAATATGACGATTAGTGATATCCATTTTGCCGGTGAAATTATACCTAAGGCCGGACAAGTGGAAAAATTCGATGATCTGGGCTGCCTTGCTCTGTATCTTAAAAAGCACAGCCAGGAGCAGGAACTGAAGGATGCTGCGATCTATGTGATCGATTATGATACGCTGGAATGGATTTCGGCTAAGGATGCGAGCTATGTTCAGGGCGCGGCGATCAGTACTCCTATGAGTTATGGAATTGCGGCTTTCGATTCTCAAGAGTCTGCCCAAACCTTTGCCCAAAAGTTTTCAGGGATGAAGGTCATAGAATGGCAAGAGGTATTGTCAAGCAAGCAGGTGATCAATTTTTAATGATAAGGGGATTTATTAAATGGTGAATGGATCAAATGTTATCGTGGTAGCCGAAAAGGAATTATTGGAATCAATGCGCAGCCGCTGGCTCATTACCTTCACCGTTATTTTCGGGCTATTAGCTTTACTGATCTCGTTTTTCGGGTTATCGGGTATGGGAGTCGGGGGATATCAAGGGTTTAATCGGGTGACGGCAAGCCTTTTAAATTTGGTGCTTTATTTACTTCCTTTGATTGCTTTGGTAATCGGTTCGGCATCCATCGCCGGGGAAAAAGAAGCAGGGTCACTTCATGTTCTTTTGACTCAGCCCGTGAGTAAAAGTGAAGTAATTATCGGGAAATTTTTAGGCTTGGCTTTAGCTTTAACTGCCTCGATTCTGGCAGGGTTTGGCGGTGCGGGTATAGTTATTGCTTGGAAAACGGGAACCTTAAATATTACGGATTATCTTCTGTTTGTCCTGCTATCTATTATCTTAGCCCTCATTTTTCTAAGTATTTCGTTGCTTATATCGGTGGTGACTTCGCGCCGTTCGCAAGCGGTTGCCCTAGCTATTCTGGTTTGGTTCTTTATGATTCTCGTCTATGACTTCTTAGCCATTGGTGTGGCCTCCTTACAAACGATAACAATTGTTGTGCCCCTTCTCTTTGCGCTTCTTTTGATGAATCCTGCCGATATGGTCAGAGTATTGGTTATTTTGAAGTTAGGCGGGGAGGAAACCTTTGGCCCGACTCTTGCTGTCCTTACGCGTACAATGAGCACGAGCTCGGGGATGGTGTTACTTTCTTTGACCCTTTTACTTTGGCTTATTATACCGCTGGCTTGCGCAGTATACCTTTTTAGCCGCAAACAGGATTATTAGGAGTGAATAACAAATGAACGAAATATTGCAGGTGAAAGATTTAGAAAAAAGCTTTGGCGATTTCGTGGCTGTCAATAAAATTAACTTGAATATTAAAGAAGGAGAGATTTTTTCTATCCTTGGACACAATGGCGCGGGAAAATCAACGCTCATCAAAATGGTTCTTGGTCTGATTAATCCGACTTCAGGGGAAATATGGATTGATGGGCTTCAATATAGGCAAAAGAGTAAGGATATTAAAAGAATCATTGGCTATCTGCCGGAGAGAATGAATTTTTATGCGAATTTAACCGCTTGGGAAACGATAAGCTTTTATGCAAAACTCAAAGAGGTTCAGCCTGAGCGTTGTGAAGAGGTCTTGGAACAGGTGGGTTTAGCTGATGTCATGCATCGAAGAGTAGGGGCATTTTCCAAAGGAATGCAGCAAAGATTAGGCTTGGCACAAGCCGTTATTCATAGGCCTAAATTGCTTATTTTGGATGAACCAACGACAGGTCTTGATCCTATTGGAATTATGGAATTGAAGCAAATGATTCGCAACTGGAATCAGGAAGGGACAACGATATTTTTCTCATCACATAACCTTGCCGATGTGGAGGAATTAGCCGGAAACATGGCGATTATGAATAAAGGATCAATTGTAGCCGATGGATCGCTAGCAGAGCTTCAGCAAAAATATAAATTAAGGACAAAAATTAAAATTAAAGTGTCCGGGGATCCAAGCGAAACGTGGTTTTCTCAACAACAATTTACGAGTCGGTTCGGAAAGTTTGAGATTCAAGACAATACAATGACCTGTTACTGTGATTCTCGTGACAAAATGGACGTTTTAAAAACATTGCTGGATAAGGGTATTAAAATAGAGGACTTTTCGGTGGATGAACCGGGCTTAGACCTTGTTTATCAGGAAGTCATGCGCAATTGCGCTATATTTTAATTTAAAAATCTTGGAGAAACCATTAATCTCGCTTTGGCACCGAAAAACAAGCATTCGGTTGCCGGCGAGTTTTTCTTCGGTTTTGAAAAGGACTTGACCCACCGGAAAAAAGCTGCCTAAGAAAGTACCTTTGTACGTCTTGGGCAGCTTTGTAATTACCGCAAATTTGGGTGTAGAAAATTGTAGAAAATCATGACTATTTGAGGTAATATAAATTATTGAATATAACGCTTAGGAAGCGGCGACAAGATAAATGAAGCAGCATATTGAAGAAATTGATGTTCTGAGGATTATTGGTTTTATATTTGTAGTGGCTCAACATGTTTTTGGCGGGTTTGCTTGGCGGGAAGGTGTAAGCTTTTCGGATTCGCTCGTCTTAAGTTTCCTTTATGTAGTAGCTAAGCCTGCGGTGCCGATTTTTATCACCATAGCCGTGATGATGATGATTTATACCCATACCGAACCCGTAAATTGGACACAATTCTATAAAAAACGGTTTATTTACACGGTTATTCCCTATGTGATTTGGACAGCTTTAAATATTTGGGATGCTAAGCAATATGGGGAGGTTTCTTTCGGCCCTTTTTGGGGACAGCTTTTAGCGGGAACAGGACGATACCATTTGTGGTATATGTCGATGATGCTGAGGATCTATCTTTATTTCCCTCTTATTTTAGGTCTGACCAAGATCATTTCTCAGCGAAGTCAGGTCTTTAAAGCGAATTTCCTTCTCTTTTTTACATTGGCTTATATATTCCTTTTAGAACATAATGATGTTACTAACTGGGTGGGTCAGTTCCTCTTTACCTATCCCACGGAAAATGAACAGCGGTTTTTGGATCGTACGCCGATTTTGTGGTCGATATATATTGTTCTTGGAATTTATATAATCCTCAGACATTCAAAATTTAAAACGTGGATTAAACGTTATCAAAAACAGATGCTGATCGCCTATATTCCTTTATTGTTGTATAACTACTATGTTGAAGTCTGTAATGCAATTCCGGGTCATGCCGTTTCTACCGGATATTTTTACGAGACCAGCTATGTTTTATTTATGATTTGTTCGATCTTTGTTTTTTATAATTTCGCTTGTTATATTTCGAAAGAAAAGAATAAATTATACTTCAAACTAAAAGAAGTATCCAACTATACCTATACGGCTTATCTTGCTCATGTCATTGTTCTGCAAGCTGTTTTTAAGTACTTTACACGGTTCTCTTCGATCGAAAGTCCTTTAGCAATAGGAGTTATAGTTTTTATCTTAACAATTTTAATTACGTTTAAATTAACGGAGCTTCTTAGCTTGCTGCCCTTTTCAGAATATCTTCTGGGAACGAAAAAGAAATATCATAGCAAATGGATCACAAAGGGAAAATTTAATCCGGTCGACATGAAATAATTATATTAAACGGATACGTCGAGCAAAGGGGATCGTTCTCGGACTGAGAACGATCCCTTTCTATCTTTAAGGAAGGAATTCTGTCATAAAAAGAGAAATATCCTTATGGAAAAGAGGGAATAATTTATGGCAGATGAGCTTAATTCAACAATTAAAGATCTTGAAGAATTAAAGCATCAAACCTTGGCTTGCGAAAACTGCCATCTTCGGGCAGGGTGCCGTGGAGTTGTGTTTGGTGAAGGAAGTCCTTTATCCCCAATTATGTTTATAGGAGAGGGCCCCGGACAGACAGAGGATGAGTTAGGACGCCCTTTTGTAGGAAAGGCCGGGCAGCTTTTGGATCGCATTCTTGAGGCAGCTGATCTGCCGCGTAATACAATCTATATTACGAATATCGTTAAATGCCGACCCTCAAATAACCGAACCCCGACCCAGGAGGAGATGAAGTTCTGCTTACCTTGGCTTCGCGAACAGTATCGAATTCTTCGTCCGCATTTTATGGTTTTATTGGGATTAGCGGCAACGCATGGCATACTCGCCCCTGATCTCAAAATGAATCAAGTGCATGGTCAATGGTTTGAACGGGGGAAGGTAAGGATGATGCCAACCTATCATCCGGCAGCTATTCTTCGTAATCCGAATCTTAAACGACCGGCTTGGGAAGACTTTCAAGAAATCAGCAGGGCTGTTAAAGCATTTGAACAAGAAAGCGAAACGCTTGAAATTTGAAAGGGAGAACTTCCGGATGAATTTGCCTTTGGTTAGTTTAAAAGATGAAAGAACGAAAGTTCAAGTCAAAAATACAATCTTTGGCGGAAATGAAGTCATTTTAATGGGCGGCCCTTGTGCGGTGGAATCCGAAGCTCAAATGGCTGAAGCCGCCAAAGGCGTGAAAGCGGCGGGAGGTCAAGTTTTAAGAGGTGGCGTTTTTAAGCCTCGGACTTCTCCCTACAGTTTTCAGGGACTTGGCGAGGAAGGCCTAGATTATTTGGTGAAGGCCGCCGCGGAATATGACTTGCTTACCATTACAGAGGTTGTGGACAAGACCAGTTTAGAACTTTTGGCGGATCAAGTCGATATTCTCCAGATTGGTTCACGCAATATGCAGAATTTCGAACTGCTTAAATGGGTTGGCAAGTTAAGAAAGCCTGTTGTCTTAAAACGCGGTTTATCGGCAACGATTGAGGAATGGCTCAGCTCGGCAGAGTATATTTTGGCCGGCGGAAATTCCCAAGTTATTCTTTGTGAACGGGGAATTCGAACATATGAACCAAGTACCAGAAATACTTTGGATTTAAGTGCGGTAGGCTTAATGAAAGAGCTTACGCATTTGCCCATTATCGTCGATCCCAGCCACGCTGCCGGTCGAAGGGATTTGATCGCTCCTTTAGCGAAAGGGGCAATTGCCGGAGGGGCAGATGGATTGCTGATTGAAATGCATCCCCATCCCGAAGCGGCGAAAAGCGATGGGGATCAATCTTTGACGCCTAATGAATTCGAGCA
This sequence comes from Desulfitobacterium sp., assembly GCF_034927245.1. Taxonomy (GTDB): domain Bacteria; phylum Bacillota; class Desulfitobacteriia; order Desulfitobacteriales; family Desulfitobacteriaceae; genus Desulfitobacterium_A. The sequence goes on along the minus strand of NZ_JAYFQK010000014.1, from coordinate 14,719 downwards.
GCTTTCCGCAGAACTTGTACCGATTGCTAAAGCCATAGGGCGCAGGCTGGTTCGACCCAGCTCGTTGGAAACACTTAACGATTTACAGCTCTTAAGAAATCGAATGGATGAGATTGACCGGGATATCGCCGAACTGTTGGCCCAAAGAATGAAGACTGCCCAAGAAATTGCTAAATGTAAGCTAAAAAGTAAAGATGCGCAAAAGACGGAAAAGGTTATTTAGTCACAGTTGCGTAAATAATAATTGTATATTATAATATGCGCATATACCCCGTATGGGTATAGAGTGACCCCGTTTTTCTGACGTAATGTTGTAAGCGAATTAAATGAGGACATTATAAAGCGAAGGGAGATTTTAAATGACTATTGTAAAATCAATCTCAGAACAAGAAGCCGAGGGCGAAATTAAAGCCGTATATGAACAAGTGAAACAAATGTCCGGAGGAGCTGTGCCTCCAACTTTTCAAGCCATGGCGAATCATCCGGAGTATATGAAATTAGTTTTACAGAAAATGCAAACGGTTATGGGTTCACCTGAGCTGGATAAGAAAACAAAGCTGGCCATTGCTTTTGCTGTTTCCGTATTGAATAATTGCGAGATGTGCATTACGATGTATTCACAACAGTTAACAGATGCCGGCTTTACGGACAAACAAAAGGTTGAAATTCTTTCCGTTATTGATTTGGTTGGTTCTATGAATCATTTTAATAATGGAATGATAATTAAACCGGGAAAGTAAGTCGAAAACAGGGTGTCAGGTTGGAGGAGTTTTCCTTCAACCTTTTTTTGTACTTTCACATTTTAGGGTGCTATAATGAATTACTAACGTTGCGAGTAAGGGGTAGAATAATGTCTAATTTACATCATTCGTTTATTCACAAAAAAAGAAAAATGAATCCTGCTTCTTTCAAGGTAACAGAACCGACTGAATTGATGGCATTCCTTTTTAAGCAACTGCCTGATCAAGGTCGAAATAATATTAAGTCCCTCTTGTCTAATCATCAGGTTCTTGTGGATAATGAGGCAGTATCTCAATATAATCATCCCCTGGCAATGGGTCAGCAGGTATCAATCCTCTGGAATAAAGTACGAAAAGAAAATCAGCCGCGTGGGCTGGAAATCCTTTTTGAAGATGATTACCTCGTTGTTATGGTTAAAGAGGCGGGGTTGTTATCCATTTCCACGGCCCAAGAAAAAGAACACACGGCATATAGTATTTTAAGTGACCATGTTAAAAAGAGAGACCCTAAAAATCGAATCTTTATTGTCCATCGGTTGGATCGAGATACTTCAGGGGTTATGCTTTTTGCCAAGAGTGAAAAAACCAAAAAGTTATTACAAGACAACTGGAAGAATACCGTTGAAGAACGAAAATATATTGCGATTGTGGAAGGCTCAGTTACAAAAGCAGAAGGGACGATTACGTCCTGGCTTAAGGAAAGCAAGTCCTTGATTATGTATTCAAGCCCAACCCCAAACGGAGGGCAAAAGGCGGTTACTCATTATAAAGTTCTTAAGAAAAATAAAAATTATTCGATGCTTGAAGTCGAATTGGAAACGGGACGGAAGAATCAGATTCGGGTCCATATGCAGCACATCGGCCATCCTATTATCGGGGACAAGAAATATGGCTCAATAAAGAACCCGATACGACGTTTAGGACTTCATGCGCGGGTACTGGCTTTTCGCCATCCGATAACGGGTGAAGATGTCCGTTTTGAGACGGAGATTCCCAAGGAATTCATAAGCTTGTTTAACTAGAAAAGATACCTCAAAATACACTCTTGTGATTTTGGGGTATTAGCTTTTGGGGGAAGGATTATTTTCCATTTAGCACGAATAAGAAATAGTTAGATTTAATTTAACTGAAGGAGAATGAAAATGGTCCAGTTAGAGTACCGTTTGCTGAATGAAGAAAATGGATTTCCGGCACTTTATGGCTATGAGCGTATTCCCAAGGATGAGGTTATTGTGAGATGCTTATGTGATTACTTCATCAAGGAAGGTATTGTTTATGAGGTTACCTCATCGGCTAAAGAAAATTTTCTGCAGGTTATCTATGTTAAAAAGTTAGAGGATAACCCTCATCCTCAGACACCGGGACAAATTACGGGAATGGGATATATTCTTTTAGAGCTTCGGGAATTTCAGGAGGAGGCTGAGTCTTATCCTGTCATGAAAACTCTTGAATTCGGGAATATGCAGGATTTGCTTCTTTATGCGGTCAGCCAATATATTGATTTTCAGGACTGCGAATGGGAAAGGACCTCATTTGAAATCGATGAAGACCGGCAAGTCTTTAGTTTATATCTTAAAAAATCAGAGAAGGAAGAAGGGGTAAAGTGACCAAGACACAACGAATGGTCGGAATATTTTTATCTGCGGCTCTTGTAGCCGGAGCTGTCGGTTACGGTTCCAGGCAGATAACGGGAGTCGGATTTTTCCCCAGCCTTTTTAGCCCATTTGGCCCATTCGGTCCGCTCGGTTATTTTAGCGGCCGTTCTTCAGGCTATTACTCAGGTGTTAACTCCGGAGTATCCTCCGGAACGGCGGGTGGCGTCAAAAATCCGGCAGCGGATACGAGCTCGGAGAAATCCCAACCCAATAATGCCGGAATTTCCGGAACATCTCCGTGGGGAAAATCCGGTTCAACGAGTTCCGGCGGCTCAACCGGTGCGTCATCTTCAGGTTCTAAAAGCGGGATATCCAGCGGCAGCCATGGCGGAATCGGAAGCAGCGGCGGAACAAGTATAAGCTAAAATCAGAATGAAAAATTTTTTGACCAAGGAATCAATATTTGAGCCGGATGAGGAAGGGGAACGTTGAGCAGTGCAGAGGGGGAATTATTCGGAGGTTCGCGAGCAATTCTATGGATCGATTCGCGAGGTTTTCTCATGGGACTGGATTGATGGGGATGAATATGGCTTAGCCGGCATGCATTACATTACCTCAGAGTTTCGCAAGGAAATCGCTTATGCCACAGAAGAATTAGGGAGGATTTATGCCAAAACGGTATTAATGGTTCAACAAAGCCCGGAAGATCTGTTGGAGATGCTGGGAATCCCCCAAGAAGCCTATACGGCAATCAGACTCCCTATTATGCCGGAAATTCCAACGCTGATAGGCCGCTTCGATTTTGCCAATACCCCTCAAGGGATAAAAATGCTTGAGTTTAACGCAGATACCCCAACAAGTGTCGTTGAAGCATTTTATGCAAATAGTAAAGCATGTGAATTTTATGGTGCGGGGGATCCCAATCAAGGACTGGAACAAGATCTTACAAAGGCTTTTCAAGAAATCGTTAAGCGTTATCAGCAATTAGGATATGAAACCCAGAATATCATTTTTAGCTCCTTAGATTGGCATGAAGAGGATAGGGGAACGGTGCAATATTTGCTGAAGATGTCCGGACTCCAAGGTTCCTTTGTACCGCTGAAAGATCTCCGCGTCATAGAGGATGAACTTTATGCCTTGATTGAGGGTGAGTATCAGAAAGTGGATATTTGGTACCGGCTGCATGCCCTTGAAAAGTTAGCGGAAGAGAAGGATGAGGATGATTATCCGACGGGAGCTCATGTTCTGGATTTGATTGCTCGCGGAAAATTAGCGATTATTAATCCCCCTGCCGCATTTATCGCCCAAACAAAGGCCATGCAATCCTTAATTTGGGGACTGCATGAGGCCAATGAATTTTATACAGAACATGAGCAAGAAATCATTGAGCGGTATATGCTCCCAACGTATATGGAGAATCCCTTTTTAGGGAAAGAGGCTTTTGTAGCTAAGCCTATTTACGGACGGGAAGGGGGAGCGGTTTCTATCTTTCAGCCTGACGGTACGGTTTTAGAAAAGGATCAGGAGGAGCTTTACTGGGAACAGCCTATGATCTATCAAAAGTATGCGGAAATGGAAGAGATCAAATGTATGACGGTAAAGGGACCCTACAAGGGACGATTGCTCTGGGGATCTTTTCTTATCGGTGGAAAAGCATCTGCAGTAAGTGCACGAATCGGGGAACGGATCACCGGAAATTTATCATTCTTTTTACCCTCGGGGTATAGAAGACTAGACTTATGACGAGCAACAGCGAGGCAGAAGGCCAAGTCGCCCTTATCCTGCCGAATAGAGTACATGCATCGTGGGATATAGAAGACTAGACTAAAAATAAAGAAAGGGGCAAACGTATGTTTTTGCTTAATTTCCTAGAATATTTAGGGGTGACAATACCTCTGATGGTTTTTGCAATCTTCCTTTTCACCTTAACCACACCTTACCGGGAATTTAAGATTATGTTTGATGGGGATGTCTTGGAGGACCCGTTAAAAGTGGCTTCAGCCAAAGCCGTAGCATTGGATTTGGGAGGGAAAATCCTTGGAATTTCCTTCTTGATGGCATCTGCAATATATCATGCGGTCAGCTTATGGGATCTCGTTGTATGGGCTTTAACAGGTATAGTCTTTTTAATCGCTATATATTATTTATTTGAACTTTTAACTCCGGGAATATCAATTCGTAAAGAGATTCCTCAGGGAAATGTCGGTGTTGCTATTTTTTCTTTTTGCTTAAGCTTAACCTCCGGAATTTTAATGGCAGCGCTCATAAGTTATTAGAAAACAGCAAAAAGGATGGGATTTTGGAGTTAACTCCGGTCCCATCCTTTTTTATATTCTCAGATATTATTCTATATTGGCAGCCCTATCAAATTCTGATTCAATTTCTGCCGAAGGTTTAGCTGATAATAGACTAACAATGACGATGGCAATTAAGCTAAAGAGAAACCCCGGAATTATTTCGTAAAGGTTGTAAAAGGAGGCTTTGAGATTGGGAATTTGGGTCCAGCCGATTACTGTGGCAGCGCCAACGATCATTCCCGCTAAAGCTCCGGATTTGGTCATGCGTTTCCAGTAAAGGCTCAAGAAAATGGTGGGACCAAAGGAGGCACCAAAACCTGCCCAAGCATAACCGACAAGGTTAAGAATGGTATCATTCTGAGTCCAGGCAAGAGCAGCTGCTATGATGGAGACGACGAGGACGGCTAAGCGGCTGACAATAAGTAATTCTTGGTCACTGGCCGAGCGGTGAAGGAGAAGTTTGTACAAGTCTTGAGTCAGGGAACTGGAGGTTACAAGAAGCTGAGAAGAAATGGTGCTCATAATCGCCGCCAAGATAGCCGCAAGCAAGAATCCGGTGATGATCGGGTGAAAGAGAATTTTACCGAGCTCGATAAAAACAGTTTCCGGATTGGCTAAGGTTAGTCCCTGTTGAGCGAAATAGGCAATTCCAATCAACCCTGTAAACATTGCGCCGACCACAGAGAAGACCATCCAAGTCATGCCGATTCTGCGTGCTTTTTTAGTTTCCTGAACAGAGGAGATTGCCATAAAACGAATGATAATATGGGGTTGCCCAAAATAGCCTAAACCCCAAGCGAAAAGAGAAATGATCCCGGCAACACTTGTTCCGGTAAAAATATTGAGAAGCGTCGGATCGATAGATTCAATGGTGTTCAAAGAAGAAGATATTCCTCCGCTGTGAATAATTGCCATGGCAGGGACCAAAGTAAGAGCAAGAACCATGATTAGACCCTGGACGAAGTCAGTGAGGCTAACGGCTATGAATCCCCCAAAAAGGGTATACGCGACAACGACTGTTGTGATAAGGAATAAACCTGTATGATAGCTCATCCCAAAGGTCGTTTGGAAAAGAATGCTCCCTGAGACTACTCCCGAAGAAACATAAAACGTAAAGAAGATAATAATAACAAGTGCGGAAACCAAGCGAATTATGTGGGCCCGGTCATGAAAACGATTACCGAGATATTCGGGTACGGTAATTGAATTGTTGGCAATTTCCGTGTAAGTCCGTAAACGAGGAGCGACATAAAGCCAGTTGGCATAAGCTCCCAGTGTCAAACCCAGCACGATCCAGCCTGAGCTTAATCCTTGAGCAAACATAGCCCCCGGCAAGCCCATCATCAGCCAACCACTCATATCGGAAGCGCCGGCACTTAAGGCGGTAACAGCCGGACCTAGGCTTCGCCCGCCAATCATGTAACCGGAGAGGTCCGTGGTTTTCTTATAAGAGTAGTACCCGATAAGCAACATGCCAATCATATAAACGATAATGGAAAAAGCAATCACGAATAGTTTCCTCCCCCAAATTTTATATATTACTTTACTACTATGTAAATTATAGTAGCATAACCCTAACTTTTTCTAAACAGGAAAATGAATAAGTATACGAAATTATTAAAATTTCTTTCATAATAATCGGCGAGTTACGCAAACTTGTAAAGAGTGTATTGATTATTATAAGGGGGGACGCTTGATGTCCGAAAACGTTTTAGAGAAAATTGAAGGCCGAGTAAGTTATCATGATTCTGTTGAAGAGATGTTAGTCCGTATTCGTGAAGATGGTATGTCTAATGTTTTTGATCGCTACGCTGCTCAAGAAAAAATCCGTTGCAAATTCTGTCTGCAGGGACTAAGTTGTCAGCAGTGTTCCCAAGGACCATGCCGTATTAATGAAAAGGGCGAACAAGATCGAGGCGTTTGCGGGATTGGGCCTGATGCTATGGCTATGCGTAAATTGCTTCTTCAAAATATCATGGGTGCGGGAACATACAGCCATCATGCTTACGAAGCCTTCCGAACCTTGAAAGCAACAGCTGAGGGAAAAACTCCGTTTAAGATTAAAGATGTCGTTAAGTTGAAGTGGATGTGCGAAAAACTCGGAATCAATAGCAACCAAGATGTTAACCAGATGGCGATCCAATTAGCGGATCTCCTTGAAAATCAACAACGAATTGGCGTGGAAGAGCCTAACCTTATGGTTGAAGCCTTTGCTCCCCAAAAACGTAAGGAAGTTTGGCGCAATACCCATCTCTATCCCGCAGGAACGATGCATGAAGAGCAAAACTGCGTAGCCAGTTGTTTAACAAACGTGGATGGGAGTTACATTTCACTTGCGACTAAAGCCTTGCGCTTAGGTTTAGCCACAATTTATAATTCCCAAATAGGGTTAGAAATGGTTCAAGATATTCTCTTTGGCACTCCGATGCCCCATGAAGTCAATGTGGATCTTGGAATCATGGACCCGGACTATGTCAATATTGTCTTTAACGGACACCAACCTTGGGCAGGGGCAGCAATGATTGAAAAAGCAAAATCCCCTGAGATACAGCAGCGTGCTAAAGCAACCGGGGCCAAAGGGTTAAGGATTGTGGGCTCTATTGAGACCGGCCAAGAACTTTTGCAGCGTTTTCAAATGGACGATGTTTTTGTCGGGCTTATGGGAAACTGGATAGCCATCGAACCCCTTTTGGCAACGGGAACAGTCGATGTAATTGCGATGGAAGAAAACTGCTCGCCGCCGGCCATTGATATGTATGCCGAAAAGTATCAGGCAACCCTTGTCGCGATCAGTACGATAATTGATATCCCCGGACTTCAGCATAAAATTCCCTATGATCCCTCTGAAGTCGATCAAATGGTTAATACCTTGATCGATCTTGGAATTGAAAACTTTAATAAAAGACACGGCAAGATTAAACCCATGGTTCCGAAGAAGATCACAAAGGCCATCGCGGGTTTTTCGACTGAGGCAGTTTTAGGTGCATTAGGCAATAGGCTTGATCCGCTTGTTGACGTTATCGCTGCCGGCAAAATTAAAGGTGTCGTTGCCTTAGCAAACTGTTCAACCTTACGCAATGGACCGCATGACTGGAACACGGTCAATCTAACAAAAGAGCTGATTAAAAAAGATATTTTGGTTGTCGCAGGCGGCTGTGGAAATCATGCCTTAGAGGTGGCCGGACTTTGTAATCTCGATGCGATTAACCTAGCCGGACCGGGCTTAAAAGAGGTTTGTAGTGCCTTAAAGATTCCGCCGGTTCTTAGCTTTGGTACGTGTACCGATACGGGTCGAATTTCGATGTTGGTCTCTGCGCTCGCGGATCATCTCAATGTCGATGTGCCGCAATTGCCGATTGCTGTTACGGCACCGGAATGGATGGAACAAAAGGCAACGATTGATGGTGTTTTCGCAGTAGCCTACGGTGCCTATACGCATCTGTCACCAACGCCTTTTGTGACGGGGGGACCGCAGCTCGTTAAGCTTCTAACGGAAGATGTCGAAGGACTGACCGGTGGGAAGATTGCCCTTGGGGATGATCCGGTCGGAGTTGCCAATAACATTGAAGCCCATATTGTCTCAAAACGAAAAGGCCTTGGATTGCAGTAGGAAGGCGGTCGCTTCCCGCTTTCCCGATAGTCTTCGGTTGCCCGATAGTCTCCGGTAGAGAGTATCATTAAAAAGAGTGCAGTCTCACGCTAGAGGCTGCACTCTTTTGGGTTTAATTCCGGAGTTTCGGTAACTAAGATTGATCTAAGACATTTGGATCATTCTTTTTCTTCTGCTCTTGTTTATCGCCGGCGCTTCGAGATTCATACTTTGCACTGTCGCGGCCTTTGGGCTTTTTATGAATTTCACCCGATTTCTTCATTTCATCACATCCTTGCTTTTTAATACATTTAGTATGGAGCAGAAAACAAAGCTTCATGTACAGCAAAACGAAAGCACATACATTTTAAGAAATGAAGAGTACAAAAGATAATGGAACGGGCTTAGGATTAGCCGTTTGTTATAGTATTGCGCCGCGGTTCAAAACAGCATAGTGAACTTAGATTATACGGGCTAGACCAATACCCAAAGCAACGCCCGCAAAGCCTATAACAATACTTAACAGGGTGTAAGCAGCAGCGGTGGCATAGCTTCCTCCTTCAAGAAGTGTAATAGTTTCAAAACCAAAGGTAGAGAAGGTTGTATAAGCTCCAAGAAAGCCAACGCCGATTCCTAGACGCCAAAGCGGACTGATAGTCATTCGTTCCATGAAGAGTATATTCAGAAAGCCCAATAAAAAGGCTCCGGTAATGTTGATCAGAAAAGTATGAAGAGGGAACCCTTGATTCCATTTGTTTGATATCCAAAGTCCTAACTCATATCGTGTTAATGCTCCTAAGGCACCTCCTAGGGCTATTGCCCAAAGCTCACGTATTTTAATCACACCCTCTCTATTTAATTCGTTTTAATTTTAACTGCCCTTGCTTTTTGAGTCAAATCTTGAGGATGGAAAAGGTGTTAGCGGGAAATGAAAGGCATATAGTTTAGGTGTGGTGTATATAGGAGGGGATAGGATGAGAATTATACTGATTAATAGGAAAAGAACAATTAGAATTCTATTGCTATCTGTTTTTATGATACTGGGAATAAGCTTTATGAGCCGAAGTATATCCATTCCCTCACTTGTACGCACACCGGGAACTTATTATATGGTAAATACTCAAGAAAAAGTGGTTGCTCTTACGTTCGATGATGGGCCGGATCCAAATTATACTGGATTCGTTCTTGATGTTTTGGCAGAAAAGAATGTAAAGGCAACCTTTTTTGTGCTCGGAGAAAATGCTCAACACTATCCAGAGCTGCTTTCACAGATTAAAGCGGAAGGACATGAAATCGGAAACCATGGTTATTCACATACCTACAATACGAATCAGTTTGTTAAAGAACTTGCGAAGACCGATCAAGTTATTTTTGACTTGCTGCAGCAGCATACTTATTTTTACAGGCCGCCCGGGGGATTTGTATCAAAAGAGGTTATTCAGGGCGTAAAGGAAAAGGGATATCTTCTTACATTATGGAGTATCGACAGTAAAGATTGGCGCAATCCGGGAGTTACCCGAATTGCCGAAACTGTTGTGGAAAATGTGTCCCCGGGAGCCATCATTTTGCTTCATGACGGGGGAGCAAAACGTGAACAGACGGTAGGGGCCTTGAAAGCAATCATCGATCGCTTAGGCAATGAGGGCTACCGTTTCGTTACCTTAACAGAACTGCAGCATTTTGAAGAAAGAAATCCAATACCAACATTACAAGAGAAGAATAAAAGATAGTTACAAAAAGTTGTAGTTGTTTATTGAGAAGCTAATGTATATAATATATATGAACGTATACTCATATGAGGGGGTGAGAGCTTGATGACGGATAAAAAAGTATCAGATATAGATAATAGTTTTGAAATGGATGACTTGATTTGCGAAGTAGAATGTATTCATCCGGAAGTTATTGAGCAATTTTCAACCAAAATCATCGATATGAATCGGGCAAAAGATCTTGCCGAGCTGTTTAAAACATTAGGTGATCCAACACGGATAAGGATAATGGATGCTTTGGCGTTAGGCAAAGGTGAATTGTGTGTTTGTGACCTTGCCGAACTTTTGGAATTAAGTCAATCGGCCACATCTCATCAGTTACGGGTGCTGCGAAACAGTAAACTCATAAAATACCGTCGTGAAGGAAAAATGATTTATTATTCTTTGGATGACGATCATGTCTCCGGGTTGTATAGCCAAGGCTTAGAGCATATTTCCGAGAAATAAAAATTGGGATGATTGAAAAGAGGCGGAAAAGGATGAGAGAGAATAAAAAAGAGTCAGCTTACCCATCATCAGAAAAAGTGAAATACCGCATCGAAGGAGAGTTTTGTGCTAATTGCTCGGCTAAGATGGAAAGAGCCTTAAGTGATGCCGAAGGATTTGGCGAGACGACGATCAATTATGTGACGAAAACGGTATATCTTCCTCCGTCTGAAGTTCAAGAAGCTCAAGCTATCATGGAAAAGATTGAGCCGGGGATTAAGCTGGTTGAGTTGACCGATGGAAATAGAGCCGGCCGCGTTTCCGATGGGGAAGAGTCTGAAAACAACTTAGCAAAGAAGCTCTGGGGGATTGCTTTAGCAACGGTGCTCTTTGTTGTAGGTTTAATATTTGCGCCCCAATGGCATGATACCGATTATCACTTTTTAGAATATTTGTTTTTTATCAGTGCCTATATCTTGGTCGGATATGAGGTCTTAGCAAAAGCGATCCGCAATATTCTCAGTGGAGCGGTTTTCGATGAGAATTTTCTGATGGCTATAGCAACGATTGGAGCTATTGCTATTCATCAATTACCGGAAGCGGTAGGAGTCATGCTATTTTACGCTGTCGGTGAATATATTCAGGACCGGGCGGTTGACCGCTCACGCCATTCTATTCAAGCATTGCTCGATATTCGTCCGGATTCGGCGAATCTTATTCATCAGCTGCAAATTATTAAAGTTGATCCTGAGGATGTACAAGTGGGACAACAGATTGTGGTCCGTCCGGGGGAAAAAGTTCCTCTTGACGGAATCGTTATCAATGGCAGTTCTTATCTGGATACATCCGCTTTAACCGGAGAATCGGTGCCGCGTAAAGTTGAGAAAGATGAGACGGTTTTGGCTGGGATGATCAATACGACCGGGGTTTTAACCGTTCGAGTCATTCGGGAATATGCGGATTCCTCCGTCCAGAAAATCCTTGATTTAGTTGAAAATGCAAGCGCGCGGAAGGCCAAAACAGAGAAATTTATTACGACTTTTGCACGTTATTATACGCCGGGCGTAGTGATTCTTGCCTTAATGATTGCCCTGCTTCCTCCGTTGATGGGAATGGGGAGTGTTAGTCATTGGCTCTATCGGGCATTAACGATCTTGGTTATTTCCTGCCCTTGTGCGTTAGTGATTTCGGTGCCTCTCGGTTATTTCGGTGGAATCGGAGGTGCATCGCGCCACGGTATTTTAATTAAGGGAGCAAACTATCTCGAAGCCTTGACCCAATTAAAAACGGTTGTCTTTGATAAGACAGGGACTTTGACCCAAGGCGTATTCGAGGTGACCCGGGTTCAACCAGCCGAAGGGTTTAAGGAGGAACAGCTTCTTGAAGCAGCGGCTAAGGCTGAAGCCCATTCCAATCATCCCATTGCTCAGTCGATTCGCAAGAAGTTCAAGGGTGAAATTGAATCATCCCTAATTGAAGGATATGAAGAAATCTCGGGCAAAGGAGTTATCGCTAAAATAGACGGCCAAGATGTCATTGCGGGCAGGAAGAGCTTGCTGGAGGGGCGGGGAATCGAGCGATTAAAGGAGCAGGAAGAGCAAGAAGGAACACGAGTATATTTAGCGATAGACGGAACCTATGCGGGGTTTATCGTCATAGCTGATCAGGTTCGGGAAGGCGCTCAAGAAACGGTTCAATATCTCAACCAAGCGGGAATTAAAACGGTTATGTTAACGGGTGATCATTCTTCAGTGGCCCAAAGTATAGCCGGCAGATTAAAAATTCAGGAATACCATGCCGATCTATTGCCGGAGGATAAAGTATTTTGGCTGGAAAAGCTATTGAAGGATCAAAAGGAAGGTAAGGGTAAAGTTGCATTCATGGGGGACGGAATTAACGATGCTCCGGTACTGACTCGTTCCGATATCGGGATTGCGATGGGGGGACTGGGTTCAGATGCGGCTATTGAAGCAGCTGATGTCGTCCTTATGGAGGATCAGCCTGTAAAGCTGATCAATGCGTTAGAAATTTCCCGGTTTACAAAGAAGATTATCTGGCAGAATATTGTCTTTGCGCTCCTGATCAAGATTGGGTTTATCATTTTGGGGATGTTTGGTTTGGCAAATATGTGGGAAGCTGTATTTGCGGATGTCGGGGTAGCCCTTTTAGCCATTCTTAATGCAACCCGGGTTCGGCGTTATACCAGCCCGGGAATACGGTTTGACAAAATAAGTGCTCCAACCGAACTAAATCTTAAAGAGGTTACTGCAAAGTAGGGTTTTTTCCCAAGGAAATGACAAATGTTAAGAACGGGACAAAATGGCGTGGAATAATATGGAATTGAATGATAGCAGTGAGGGGGGGCGAGGGAATGGGAAAGTGGAGCGAGGTGAAGGGTCAGTACCCACCGCATGTGTGGTATCCGCCTCAACCCTACCCTTTGAATTCTAATTTCCCGGTTAAGAAGGAGGGGGCGCCCGGGCCATCTGGGCCATCTGGGGCGTCTGCTCCTCTTATGCCTTTCTCAATTTCAGAGCCAAAGGCCACGGAACGGGACATTGCAGCAAGCAATATTTGGCCATTAATGCCTGCTCTTGCCGGAGCAGGGGCATCCTTTTTGCTGCTATTAATTTTTAACCATAAAACATGGAGAATTAAGAATGACGATGGTCCTGAAAGTCGTGAGGTTACTCGGAGTGCTCCGGTCGGATCGGCTGTCATTGTCATTTATTCGATACTTGCGACGGCAGGGGTTTCCTACTATGTGTATCGAGTGTTGACATCCACGGATGGAAGTATTATTAGCGCATTTATTCCGGTGGTCTCAGCGATTACCATTTTTATAATTTATTTTGCCGCTGCTTATAATCTCGAATATCAATTGGTCCCGGGGAGTTTTACGGGGGAGAATATAGGGAATGATATTGTTTCCGAGATTTTTACGTTTGTATATTTTAGTATTTCGACCTTTACAACTGCAAGTATGGGGGATTTATCTCCGGTCAGCAATGCTTCGAGAATGCTTGTAAGTATTGAAGTTCTGTTCTTTGTCTTTATCTTTATCATTACATTGGGGCTTGTATTCTTCGCGGATCCATGATATTTGAAGCAGGAGTATTCGCGGCGGGTAGGGCGGTAGCCATGGATAAGGCGTTCTTGTGATGGCGGGATCGACAAGAACGCGGTATACTGTGAAGTGGTATCCTAATATCTATTCATTTTTAATCAGGAGGAAAACATCTTGAAGGTTGTACTGGAGTGTATCCCTTGTTATATGAAACAAGGGATCAATGCATTAGCTCAGACGGAATGTGCTGAAGAAAAAGCACGACAAATTATATATCAGATTTTGCCGATGATTCCTGAGCTTGATCCGGAAGGATCCCCTGCCGTGAATTCGACAATTATTTTGCATAAGATTAACGAGTTACTCGAAATTGATGATCCATTCAAAGAAGCTAAAAAGAAATCGAATGAACTCGCGTTATCTCTTCTTCCTCAATTGAGAGAACGTATCCGTCAGAGTGAGGACCCGTTTTATACGGCTTGTCAAATTTCAGTTGCGGGTAATATTATCGATTTGGGGATATTTTCTGATTATGACCTTGAAGGAACGCTTCAGGAATCTTTAGTTAAGCGTTTTGTTCGAGATGATTCGCTTGAGTTTAGAAAGAGGCTGCTCAGTGCCCATGAGGTCTTGATTCTCGGCGATAATTCCGGAGAGATTGCCTTTGATAAGCTTCTGGTAGAAGAACTTCAAAAATCGGGAGTTCAAGTTACCTTTGTTGTCAAAGACCAACCCATTTTAAACGATGCCACACTAGAGGATGCGACTCAAGTCGGTATGGGGGAAGTGACCAAAGTGATCACTAATGGGAATGGGTATCTCGGAACGGTTGCCCAAGAATGTTCAAAGGAGTTAATTGAAGCAATGGAGCGGGCTGATTTGATCATCAGCAAGGGACAAGCCAATTTTGAGACGTTAGAATCAACGCCTGAAGCCGGTGATAAGACCTATTTCTTATTTCGGACGAAATGTGAAATAGTCGCTAAAAAAGTCGGCGTTGATTTGGGCTGTATGGTTTTTGTACGGAATCAAATATGCAGGTATTGACTCCTTAATAAAGATAGACATATAATTAATCGAAAGACAGACTAATTTCTGATTTCACTGCAAAAACCCCATTAACCTGACCGTCATAAGAAGGATATTTATCTCTCAATGTTGAATTATTAAGCATAAAGAAGTAATTGATTGAACGATTGAGATAAATCGGTTTCTTGGGGGTATTTGAAGATGTTC
>NZ_JAYFQK010000005.1:0-74447 GCF_034927245.1 Desulfitobacterium sp. | reverse complement strand
CCTGCTTATTTTTTACGGAATTAAGTGTTGGAGCGTGGGGCAACATAACCTTTCATGGCATGTTTCTTGGGGGAAAATATATTTTTGCGTTCTCCTCAGCTCTTGTCCCACTTGACTTCTAGAACATCGCAATTACCTCTTTTCCTAAAAGTGCATTCTTGACTTCCTTCACCCGATCCCCATTCAATCGGACCAAGATTTGCACCTTGTTATCTTTGAGATGATAAACTGCCAAACTGGTGATATTGACATCATAATCCTTTATGATCGTGGAAAGATCAACCATCACGCCGACTCCATCTTTGGTCTCAATAACCATACGATCGCCGGGACTGCGGAAACCCATCATATCCAAGAAAGTATCGAAAATATCCGTTTCTGTAATAATTCCAACTAACTTTTCATGATCCAAAACGGGTAAAGCCCCGATCCCATGATCCCGCATCAGCACGGCTGCATCCTCAAGCTTTGTATCCGGGGTGCACGTAATCACTTTCTTGACAGCGACATCCCGAATCGAAGTTTTCGCCACAAGATAGTTCAATTCGAAGATACTCAGCGTCGTTGCCGGAGAGGGCGAAACTTCCCGAAGGTCTCCATCCGTCACGATACCCACGAGTTTTCCTTTTTGTACAACCGGAAGTCGATTAATCTTCTTCTCACGCATCAAGGCCATCGTATCGGCGACGTTATCATCCGGACTAACCGTGAACACTTGCGATGTCATAAATTGCCTAACATACAATGGAATCTCCCCCTTTGTTTGTCCTAAGCTGATCCTACTGCTTACCCTTAAAAAGGTATTCTATTTCTATACCCTTTTTCCTTTTTTCACTCTGTTAACCGCCTAAATATGCTTTCCTAACCTCTTCGCTTTTCGCGAGCTGCGCCGCATTTCCGGAAAGGACAATCTTTCCCGTTTCCAAAACATAAGCACGCGTAGCAATGGAAAGCGCCATATGAGCATTCTGCTCAACAAGAAGGACTGTTGTCCCTGTTTTATTAATTTCCTGAATGATCGAAAATATTTGCTTGACCAAAATTGGGGCTAATCCCATTGAAGGTTCATCAAGAAGGAGTAATTTAGGCCTAGTCATCAATGCTCTGCCCATGGCCAGCATTTGCTGCTCGCCACCTGAGAGAGTACCGGAAAGCTGGCTTTTGCGTTCCTTTAAACGTGGAAATAGTGTATATACTTTCTCAATATCTTTTTTTATTTCTGATTTTTCTTTTCGAAGATAAGCTCCCAACTCCAAATTTTCTAATACGGTCATATTCGTGAAAACATGTCGTCCTTCGGGAACTTGGGAGATCCCTTGTGAAACAATTTTCTGGGGCTGAATACTAGATAGGTCTGTACCATTAAAGGTTATACTTCCCTCTTTAGGGCGAAGAAGTCCCGAAATTGTTTTCAGGCTGGTACTTTTACCTGCTCCATTCGAACCGATCAGGGTTACAATCTCCCCTTCATTAACTTCCAAGGAGATTCCCTTAAGAGCATGAATTGCGCCGTAGTAAACATGAACATCTTGAAGAACAAGCATTAGTCAACCTCCTCTCCCAGGTAAGCTTCGATAACCTTAGGATTCGATTTAATTTCTTTAGGTACCCCTTCTGCAATAATCATTCCATAATCCAAAACATAAATACGCTCACAGACCTGCATGACAAGTGACATATCATGTTCAATTAGGAGGACGGTTAACTGAAATTTTTCGCGAATAAACCGTATCAGATTTGTTAATTCTTGAGTTTCTTGAGGATTCATTCCGGCAGCGGGTTCATCCAAGAGCAAAAGTTTAGGATCTGTAGCCAAGGCGCGTGCGATTTCCAATCGACGCTGCTCTCCATAGGGCAGATTTTTGGCGATCTCTTGAGCTTGACCTTGAAGATTAAAAATCTTCAACAACTCCTTACTTTTAGCTTCCATCTCATCCTCGCCCTTGTAATAAGAAGGCATACGGAAAATGGCACTCAGCGTGGAGTATTTAGCATGCTGATGAAGAGCAATTTTGACATTATCAATAACACTCAAATCTCCGAAGAGCCGAATATTTTGAAAGGTGCGCGCTATTCCACGGTGCGTTACCTGGTATGGTTTTAGACCTGCTATATTTTTTTCTTCAAAAAGGATTTCTCCCTCTGTCGGTACATATACCCCGGTTAGGAGATTGAATATCGTCGTTTTTCCGGCACCGTTAGGACCAATCAGGCCAATCAATTCGCCCTTTTCGATATTAATATTCAGTTTAGAAACGGCCTTTAAGCCTCCAAAGGATTTAGAGAGATTATTTATTTTGAGAAGAGTCATTTCTCTCACCCTTCTTTCCTAAGAAATTGAGGCTGAATTCTTTCGTCCCCATTATGCCAATCGGACGGAAAATCATCAGAACAACCATAAGTACCGCAGTAATAACCAAACGCCACTCAGACAGTCCGGAAAGCAATGCAGAGGTAAATGTCATAACAATGGCACCGATAATGCTGCCGGTAAGACTGCCAAGCCCTCCCAGTACAACCATGACCAATATATCAAACGATTTGAGGAAGTTGAAGGTTAAAGGATGAATAAGATACATGTAGTTGGCATAAATTCCTCCGGCTAATCCCGCAAACATAGATCCGATTGCAAAGGCAAGCACTTTATATTTTGTAGAATTTATACCCATTGCCTCTGCAGCGATCTCATTTTCACGGATCGAGATGCATGCCCGGCCATGTGTTGAGGTCGTGAAATTATGAATCGCAATTACGGAAATCACCATTAAGCTAAAAGCCCATGTCCAATTGATCGTACTGGGTACGGAAAGGCCGGAAGCTCCTCCGACATAATCTATATTCATGAAGATGACACGGACGATTTCACCCAGGCCCAGAGTCGCAATCGCCAGATAATCTCCCTTTAGACGCAGCGTTGGCAAGCCGATTAAAACACCGGCTATGCCTGCGGACAATGCCCCGGCGATTAAGGCAAGATAAAGTGGCCCGCCTAATTTTGCCGTGACGATAGCTGAAGTATACGCTCCAATCGACATAAAACCGGCATGGCCAATGGAAAATTGCCCCGTTATCCCATTAATTAAATTCAGGCTGGCTGCCATGATGATATAAACACAAGCGAGGATTAAATTGAGTTGGAAAAAGGGAGGCATTATATCATTCAAATTCAATAGCTGAACAATTCCATAGATTAAAACGACTCCGAAGAGTACAATCATATTTTTGGTTTGAAACCAGTGCTTCATCTCAATCACCTACACTTTCTCACGGACATTTTTGCCGAGCAAACCATTTGGCCTGATGATAAGCACAAGAATCAGAATTAAGAAAGCAACGGCATCCCGCCACATTGAACCACCAAAGCCCGAAACCAACGTCTCAACCAAGCCCAAAATTAATCCACCGGCCATAGCCCCCGGAATAAGTCCGATTCCACCGAGTACAGCGGCGATAAACGCTTTTAGCCCCGGCATAATCCCCATCAACGGATCAATCTGGTTAAAATATACACCGAAGAGGACACCCGCAGCTGCAGCCAAAGCCGAGCCGATGGCAAAGGTCGCTGAAATTGTGTTATCAACGTTGATACCCATGAGTAAAGCCGCATCTTTATCAAGGGAAACAGCCCTCATGGCTTTCCCGATTTTTGAATATTTAACGATGATATGAAGGAGGACCATAAGAATAACTGATGTCAGAAGCATGATAATATCGCCATATTTAAAAGAAATTCCTCCTATGGTATACACAGTTTCCGGCAAAACGGGAGGATAGGTCCGGACCTGAGGACCGAGGATAAGCATTCCGGTGGATTCAAGGAAAAGTGAGACGCCAATTGCTGTAATAAGTGCGGCGATTCTCGAAGAATTGCGCAATGGTTTATAAGCAATCCGCTCAATCAATACCCCTAAAATAGCAGCACATAACATTGAAATTAAAAGTGCGGGAACAAAGGACCAGTGTAGCTTCGTGATCGTAAACCATCCGACATAAGCTCCAATCATGAGAACATCCCCATGAGCGAAATTGATCAATTGAATGATTCCATAGACCATGGTATAGCCCAGAGCCATCAAAGCATAAATACTTCCTAAAGATATTCCATTAACGATCAGTTGAAGAAATTGTTCAAGAGTCATCAAGTTCTCACTCCCTTCTTAATGATTAAGAATAGTAAGAGGAGGGGGCAATACCCCCTCCATTTTTGGCCCCATTAAGGACTATAAAATAAAGCGACCTAGGCTCAAACGAATCATGTTAGATTATTTTGGATCAACTCTGTCAGCAAAAGCCCATTGACCATCTTTATATTGTAACATTACAGCACTCTTACTTGGGTTATGATTTGCCGCATCAACGGTGATATTTCCGGTAACCCCTTTAAGATCTTTAATTCCTTCTAAGGCCGTACGTACCTTCTCGGGATCTGTACTGCCTGCGGCTTCAAAAGCTTTGATCATCATGGTTGCCGCATCATATCCTAATGCAGAAAAACCGGTTGGATTTTCATTGTACTTCTCTTTATATTGTTTCGTAAAATCAACTAAACTTGGATCATCCATAGCTACGTGATCAGAGTAATACACATTGGTCATGTTATTTGCTCCGGCAATTTCGGTGGTCTTATCACCATTCCAACCGTCACCACCAAGCAAAGGAGCAGTAATTTTCATTTCACGAGCTTGTTTAACGATCAAACCTACTTCAGTATAATATCCGGGAATATAGATGACATCCGGGTTTTGGGCTTTAATACGGCCTAAAATCGGTTTAAAATCCTTATCGCCGGCAACATAGTTCTCTGTTGCAACGACTTTCCCGCCTGCTTTTGTAAAGACATCCTCAAAGGCTTTGCCTAAACCCTTAGCATAGTCACCGTTGGTATCGATAATAATAGCCGCCGTCTTGGCTTTAAGCGTTTCTGCTGCAAATTGGGCCCCAACCTGACCTTGGAAATCATCAATGAAGCAAGCCCTGAATATCCATTGATTTAATTTGCCATCGCTTACGGTTAACGCTGCATCTGTTCCCGATGGAGTGACCAGAGGGATCTTATTTTGGGTAACAATAGGGATAATCGCTTTAAGTGTCTTTGTCGTCATAGGTCCAAGCATAAATTGTACTTTTTCGGAGTTAATCAGCCTTGTTGCTTGGGATGTAGATTCACCCGGTTCAGACTTATTGTCGGCAACTTTGAGTTCAATTTTTTTGTTCAATACGCCGCCTTTAGCATTTTGCTGCTCAACCGCTAATTGTGCACCCTTTAAACCTGCAGTACCATACTGCGCCGCCCCACCGGTTTGCTCAAACAAAGCGCCCACCTTAATCGTGTCGCCGCTGCCTGCCGCTCCACCGGATGTGCCACAGCCCGCAAGTAAAGATAAGCTCAATACTGCGACTGTTGCCATTGTGAAGATCTTTTTCATCTTTATTTTTCTCCTCCCAACCATGAATTTAGACTGTTCAAATTCATTCCGTTTTTAATTATTTTTAATTTTATATTTTATATATCAATCTGTCAATAACTAAAACTGTTTTAGTATAAATTGATACAGTATACAATCCAGGTTGGGCTAATTTATTAAAGGCTGAGAACACGCTTATCCCCTTGCCTTTTGGTTACCTTCTGTTGATCAAAGTATTCAAGAAGAGGAACCGTGTATTTTCGAGAAGTTCCCCAGAGTTCTCTTACATCGCCAACAGCGGCCTCCTTTTTCTGCTTAAGTAATTCAACTAAGGCTCTTTGAGCAGAATCTACAGCCCCGTGATTAAAGTAGATGCCCGAAGCTAAAATCCATTCTCCCTGTTCAACTAAGTAATTTGCGTACTCCTGGCTCTCTCCCTTAAGAATTCCGCATTCCTGTGCTCCTGCTTCAAGATCAGGAGGCATTAGCCCCGCATTTTGCCATTTCTGCTTCAGACCATTAATTTTTTGTAACAAGGTATCCGGAAGTTGAATTTTATCAACGGATCTGACCTTGCTTCCCGATAGACTGTAAAACCCCTTGTCAGCGCCTGCTTCCAATATGTACTGCCAACGTCGCTGCGTCCATTTCACGCCCAATTTTACCTTCAGTTCTTCGCGGCTGATTCCTCCCCGCAGAGGGAATTCTTTCTGATATGCTAACACAATCTCATTTAGCTTAGCATGCCACTCTTGAGAATTTTCATGGGCCCAATATAAAAGATTGTTCTCTTCCTTCCATATCTCTACCCGACCTGATTCTTCCAATTGCCGCAGGCCTTTTTGGATTTCCGTTCGCGTCCAATGAAAGGAATCCACGAGTTCATCGATTGTATGCGGCCCATTTAAGCCGCGTTCAAGTAAAACAAGGGGATCGCCCTGATCTTTTATCTTTAATTGTTCTAAGTCACTTTCCTTAAATCGCTTCCTCTTATACTCGGCGACCCCAAGAATTTTACCGCCGCCGATTGTAAATGCAGGTGAGTAGAAGCGAATGACAAAACGATCTTCAGCCGCGGCTACCACAGGCACTTCGAGAAGAATTTGGGCATAGCCTTCCTCACCGGGAAGAAGTTCTTCATGCTCAAGAAGATGCACTCTCCCTAAAGCCTCGACTGTTCCGATATGAAAACGTACCCTTTGCCTTTGAGTAATGGATTTATCTGTGGACGATAAATTTTTAAGCTTTATATCAAGGATATTACCCACGGGATATGCCCCGGGTGATATTACTTCAGCCCCTTTTTCTACCTCATCAACGTTAACTCCGGAGAGATTTATAGCCACCCTCTGACCGGCAAATGCCTTCTCTACTTTTTCGTTGTGAACTTGCAGGGACCTAACCTTGCTTAAGAGGTGACCCGGTTCTACAGCCACTTCCTGGCCTAACCGTATTGTTCCGTTGTGAAGCGTCCCTGTGACGACGGTTCCAAAACCCTGAATACTAAAAACACGGTCAATCGGTAAGCGAATGGGGCCTGTAGCACCTTTGCTTTCGGCCTCGGTAATGAGTTGATCGATCCCTGTTTTTAATTTTGCTATTCCTTCACCGGTATGAGCCGAAACAGGGTAGAGCGGAGCATTCTCAAATATTGTTCCCTTTAACCCTTCCCGAACCTCCTCTTGGAGCAATTCAAGCCATTCATCATCAACAAGATCAATCTTGTTAATGACGACAATTCCCTGAGATACTCCAAGCAAGGTTAGGATATCTAGATGCTCCCGCGTTTGCGGCATAATTCCCTCATCCGCGGCAATAACAAGGAGGACCCCATCCATGCCGGTTGCTCCGGCCAACATTTGCCGAATAAATCGTTCATGGCCGGGGACATCAATTATGCTAACTTCACGGCCGCTCGCCAGCTTTAAGGATGCAAATCCCAGTTCTATAGAAATTCCTCTTTGTTTTTCTTCCTTAAGTCGATCCGTTTCAATTCCGGTCAAAGCCCGAATGAGTTCGGTTTTACCGTGATCAACATGTCCTGCTGTTCCTATCAAATAATATCTGTCATTCATTGCTAATCCCCTTGTCCATTTGGTATTTAACTACGCTCTATGGATATCTTATCCAAAACCCTGTCAACCGGCAATAGCTGTCTGAGATTCTTACCTTAACTTCTACGCCACCTATATAAAGCAAGAGACGATGGACTTAATAATCCTTTGCTATACCACCTAACTTTTACGCCACCTCATATAAAGCAAGGGCAAAAATACGAGACCCAAATAACCAAATACTGGATATACGAGCTTAACAATCAAGGAAAATTTTATTCCTGCTAAAGGAATAGTTAATAGAAGTAAGCCTAGAGCAACCAGACGATAATTTACTTTTCCTGCACCTACAATTTTTGTCACTAAACTGAACGCATTGCCTATTGCGGCTGTTATCATCGCTAACCATAGAACAACTACATAGAAGAATGCCGGCCAATTGCCCAACTTCCCGGCAATGGCGACCATTGGAATTTCTAAGCCTCCGGCTTCCGGAAAACGAATTAATGCTCCTCCGATAACTGCTGCGAATACTCCCAGCGCTATTCCACCCAGAAGAGCACCTTGTTTTGCCCCTTTTCTTTGTACTTCCGCCCCAAGTGAAGCAAATACAACCATAGCAAGCGTTATATTTAATGATACATATAAAATTGCCGAGACAACCCAGTTTTGAATCAATGGGTTCATGGATTGAGTTACACCTTCGCCGTCACCTTGGGTTCCCCATAATATCGCAAGCAGACCTATTCCCAGGCAAAATATGAATTTAAGGGGAATAAGTACACTATTAATCCAAAGCACACCTTCCCCCTTAAACCATAGAGCTAATCCTATGACAACCGCCGTCAATAAGATTCCCAGCCATGTACTTAAACCAAAGTACTGTTTAAAAAGGGCACCTGCGCCCGACATCATGGCAATCATCCCAATCAGCAATAAGATACTGACAAGGATATCTATTTTTGGCCCCCATTTCGGACCCAATAACTTTTCAAAGAATTGAGTATATGTCCGCACTCTCCATCTTTCTTGAAGATCAATCATTATATACCCTAATCCCGCAAAGAGACTGGCACTCAGGATTATCCCTATCATTCCCCAATAACCAAAATTTGCAAAGAATTGTTGGATTTCTTGGCCTGACGCAAACCCGGCCCCCATGACAGCACCCACATACGTGGCGGCGACTTGAAAAGCGGTTTTCCATCTCATAAAATCCCCCCTGCCAATCCATATGCTTTTTCATATTTAACATGCATAAAAAGATCAATCGGAGGGAATAATTTAGGTGAATATTAATTTGAATATTAATTTAAGATGATTTACCGGAGGTATTTAATGAGCCTTCTTTCAGTTTTCTCAGAGCAACAAAAAGTCAAAGCTCATTTTGATGATACACTAGCTACTAATCTTCTCATCGATAAGTTAACAAATTACTTTTCTTCTTCTCATCACCGCCCTCCAATTATTCTTTGTATCGGCACGGACCGATCAACAGGTGATTCACTGGGTCCACTCACGGGTACATATTTGAGCCGGCTTGGTCTTCCACAATTGAATATTTTAGGAACACTTGATCAGCCTGTCCATGCAACTAACCTTGTGGAAAACCTAAATTATATCAAAAGCTGCTATAATAACCCCTATATTGTTGCTATTGATGCTTGTCTCGGAAAAATGGACTCTGTAGGGAATATTACTCTTTCTAATGGTCCTTTAAAGCCCGGTGCAGGCGTACATAAAGACCTCCCCTCAGTAGGGGAGGCCCATTTAACCGGTATTGTTAATGTTGGCGGTTTTATGGAGTATATGGTACTTCAAAATACGCGTCTCAATTTGGTTTGGAATATGGCTGAAAGGATGAGCGATATTTTATCGAAGGCTTATATTCGTTCTCGTATATCCTAACTCATATACGTAATGTATCCTGAGCCTTCTTAACCACTTGTTTTTCTTCATCGGATAAGTGATAGGAAGATTGACTTGATGTGATAGGTTTCGCATAAACACGCGATTCTTCACGGCCATTGATAGAAGAGATAACAACTCCGTCTCCCTCTTGATTAAGAAGGGCTAGAGCAAAACTTAGGTCGCCTCCCATATTCTCAAAGGCATTAAATCGAACTAATTCCGCACAGTCAACAGATTTACGAAGTTTTCCTTCGACTTTTTCAAGTCGTAAATTATGATTTTTGATTTGACCTTCTGTATTCTCAACTTCTTTCAAATACTTTTCAAGAAGTTCATCCAGTGTTTTTCCGCTTATAAATGTTTGTAATGCGATGTGAGCTTTTTCAAATTCTTTTAATCGTTTTTTCAGGTTAAATATAATGAAATATGGAATAATGGCAAGGATACCCACCCCTAATACTATCCACTCGGTTATTGAAATACTATTGATTATATCCACAACTTTTTCCTCCCGCGTAAACTTTTATCCGATAACTAACCGCCAATCTTAAAGTAGCTAGATAATATGGTTAAAGGGATAGCGATAAAAATACCCGGTAAAAGATTTCCTACTTTTATCTCTTTAATCTCAAGAATAGTTAAACCTATTCCAACAATTAACAAGCCTCCTGTTGCGCTCATTTCCGTGATCACCGGAGTAGATAGTATTCCCTGAAGGAGTCCTGCTGATAACGTTATGCCCCCTTGGTAAATGAATACAGGAATTACAGATGCGATAACCCCTATTCCCATTGAAGACGCAAATACGATAGCTGAAATACCATCTAGCATCGCTTTAGCAAATAAAATTTCATGATTGCCCTTTAATCCACTTTCTAATGCACCCATAATTGCCATAGCCCCTATACAATAGATAAGGCTTGAAGATACAAAAGCTTTGGTAAAGTTCCCCCCATGGTTATTCCTGACTAACGCTTTTTCCAACCATTGACCAAAACGCTCAAGCTGCTTCTCAATGTCGATCCATTCTCCTATTATTCCCCCTATAACCATACTACCAATGACGACTAAGGTATTTTTTGTTTGCAGAGCCATGCTCATGCCAATCAATATGATAGATAAACCTAATCCTTGTAAAATTGTGCTTTTCATTTTATCCGGAATGGAATTTCCAAATAATAATCCCAGTAATCCCCCTACAATAATAGCTATTGAATTAACAATAGTACCTAACACATCTTAACCTACTTTCACTCTTTAATGTTCCACGTGGAACATTGGGTTAATCTAAAACCTCTGTCTTATAATTTATTATCTGATAAATAATGACCATTAAGGCTCAACTTCTTAGGTATAAAAGTATCCGATGACAGAGCCCGTGTGGGGTTTTCGCCCGCGGCGCTAACTGCAGAGTAAACCCGGCTTTGCCGAGCCTTAAGCGATAAAGAAGACTTGGTCGGTGGCGAGTGTAGCGAGGCAGCGTCCTAGTCGCCCTTACCCTGCCAAACTAACCCGCATGCATCGTAGGGTAAAGAAGACTTGGTCAGTGGTGAGCGAAGCGAGGCAACGTCCTAGTCGCCCTTACCCTGCCAAACTAACCAGCATGCATCGTAGGGTAAAGAAGACTTGGTAAGTGGCGAGCGAGGCTAAGACAGTTACCTAGTCGCGCTTATCCTGCAAGACTTAACAGCATGCATCGTAGGATAAAGCAGACTTGGCTGGCGCCGAAGCGATACCTTAGTCGCCTTATCCTGCCGCATTAAAACATATTCATCGTAGGAAGGCAAAGCCGCTGGTTGCACTTCGAGTTTATCAACCGATAAAAACTAATACATTCTGCCCTGATACGTACAAAGATAGGCTATGCATCCCCGGTTGTTTTTGCCGAACCGTAATCTCCACAGAGCAACTTTAGCGAATAGGATGAGGCAAGTGACGTTAATTCCCTTGATACAGGAAGTTTGTTTGTTTGCTCTGCTTGGCTTGGCTTGGCCTGGCTTGCTTGGCTTGCTTGGCTTGCTTGGCTTGCTCTGCTATTTTAGTTTAGGTGAATTGTCCTCTGCAAGGATAAATCATCTAAACTTCAGATGAATTCAAAACTCCACCCAAAGTAAGCATTTTCATAATTACTTTATATGCAAACTGTTCCACGTGGAACAATTTAAAATGTCTTATTTAAGAGTTTGCTACGTTTACTTCATAGATTTCAATTATAACACTATAGATACAATCTTAAAATAGGGACTATCATTATGAATATATATGTTCCACGTGGAACAATATTTTAGCTATTCACAACTAAGAACACAATCGGGAATGCCCTGCAAAGTTTTGTTATCCCTACCTGATTTAAATACGCATTTTTACATTTCCGTTTAAAGCAATTTTGGTGTTTTCGCGATTCAAGAAAGGAAACCCCAGGTGGCAGTTAGTTATCGGTTAAAATAACCATTCTGTAAAAAGTCATGCTCTTAGCAAATGCATTGTTGTCCATAAAAATGCTTTTAATATTCCGCCGCAATCTATATGGAAAGACTACTGCTAACGATACAAAAATAATGTTCCACGTGGAACATTATTCAAAATACCGACTTAAAATAAATAAGCCAATAATAAATAACTACTCAATTTCTATATGCCAAAGCTCCAAAAGGCGATTTAACTCCTCTTCCGAAAAAAAATCAATTTCAATCTTGCCTCTATGAGTATTACCTTTTAGCCTAACTTTTGTTTGAAAAGATGACCTCAATTTATCCTCAACGGGAGCTAAAACATTAGTATCCTTATTTTTATCCTTCTTTTTGACCGGGGAATTCGTCATCCTTTTAATAAGGATCTCTAATTCACGAACTGAAATATTCTCACGTGCTGTCTTTTCGGCAAGCAATACCTGAAGGGAAGTATCCTTGATTCCTAATAAAACCTTCGCATGACCTAAAGATAGTTGTTCCTCACGTATTAACTGTAAAATTCTTTCCGGTAATTGGATCACCCTTAGGAGATTGGCAACCGTTGTTCTCGCCTTACCGACTCGATCAGCAATTTGTTCTTGAGTTAAACCATACTCGTGCATTAAACGGGCATATGCCAGTCCTTCTTCTACCGGTGATAAATCCGATCTTTGAATATTTTCAACCAAGGCACGTTCGGCCATCTCTTGTTCACTGCAATCCTGGACAATACAGGGTATCTGTTCTAGCTGAAGAAGTTGTGCCGCCCGTAATCTGCGTTCACCTGCCACGATAATATATACATCATCTTGTGGCTTAACAAGTATGGGTTGCAAAAGGCCATGTGTTTTAATTGAATCAGATAGTTCTACTAACGACTGCGAATCAAAATCCTTTCTGGGCTGATCCGGATTAGGAATAATCTTATCTACACTAATTTGTTTAACCCCAGAATCAGCAAGAATGGGATCCTCAGAAATCAATGCGCTCAATCCTCTGCCTAAGGCTTTCTTAGACACGCTCCATTACCTCCTCTGCCAAATCATGATATACTTCTGCACCCCTTGATTTAGGATCATAAAGTACGATAGGTTTACCATGACTTGGGGCCTCCCCTAATCTTACATTACGAGGGATTATTGTTTTAAACACTTTATTTCGGAAATACTTTTTAACCTCATCAACAACTTGAATCGATAAATTAGTTCTCGCATCGAACATCGTTAATAAAACACCTAAGGTATTTAGGTGAGGATTCAGTCCATTCTTGACACGTTCAAGTGTACTCATTAAAAGAGTTAAACCCTCCAGTGCATAATATTCACACTGAATAGGAATTAAGATATCTGTAGCTGCACCAAGGGCATTTAAAGTCAGCAAACCTAATGAAGGCGGACAATCGATGATAATAAAATCGTAATTTTGACTAATATTCTTCAACGCAACGGCTAATTTCTTATCCCGTTCATGAAGATTGACAAGCTCGATTTCTGCCCCTGCCAACTCAATCCTTGCCGGAGCGACACTTAAATTCTTAATCTCGGTCTTCAATATAATCTGATCTATAGGTACATCATTAATAAGAACATCATAGATGCAGTATTTTAACTTCTCCTTATTGATACCATAACCACTTGTCGCATTACCTTGTGGATCAAGATCAAGAAGAAGAACCTTTTTATTTAAACCGGCTAAACATGCACTTAAATTTACAGCTGTGGTCGTCTTAGCCACTCCGCCTTTTTGATTCGCAATAGTAATTATCCTGGTCAAAAGTATCCCCCCTTTCAAATTTATCATAAAACTGATCTGCAAAAATTCCTTAATTTCTATAGTATCAAATCACAACTCATAAAACTAGGCTTTAAGAATAGTTTTAAAAACAAAAACACGATTAACCGCAAATCGCTAACCGTGTTTCGTAAAAGAGAACTTACTGCAGATGGAGTTTTAACTGCCGATAGTTCCGATGGAACTATCAAGCACGTTTCTGAGGTTTAGTTGATTTAGAGAGGATTTTTAGCGGGAGTTCCGGCTTTCCGGGGATATTGCCGAGGCGTTTCTTTGATCTTTTTAATGATAATAATTGATCGATGCTCGGCCTCTTCTCCCAGATTAAACTTTTTGATATCAATAACTTGAGCACCGAGAACCTCTAAAGCATTTGCCGATTCCTTAACTTCATCTTCCGCTTGACTGCCTTTAGCGGCGAGAAATACTCCCCCTGCATTTAAAACAGGAAGAGCATATTCTAACAATACCGGCAAGCGCGCTACCGCTCTTGAAACAACGGTATCAAACTGTCCTCTATACTGAGGATTTCTTCCGAAATCCTCAGCACGAGTATGAATAGTAGTAACACAATCTAAATTGAGTTTCATAATAACGGCCTGCAAAAAATCTAACCGCTTAGCTAAAGAATCCACTAGCGTAAAACTTTTATCATTATAAAATATCTTTAAAGGGACACCCGGAAAACCTGCTCCTGTCCCAATATCAACAACCTTATCCCCTTGCACCCATGGAGTCAATGTTAAAGAATCCAGGAAATGCTTCACGATAATCTCTTGGGGATCGGTAATACTCGTTAAATTCATTTTTTCATTCCACTCGACTAAGAGATCCCCATAGAGTGAAAACTGTTCAAGCTGAGTATCGGATAATTTTATTTCGATTATCGTACTAACTAAATCTCTGAAAGCAGAAAGATGTTCAGCAATCACCGTTTTTCACTCCCCGACGTTTCTGCTCTAAATAAACCATAAGTACTGAAATATCTGCCGGCGTCACACCGGTAATTCGTGAAGCTTGACCAAGATTTCCGGGATATACTTCTTTCAAACGCTGTCTTCCCTCGGTTGATAAACCTATAATATCATCATATTGAATATTAGAGGGAATAATACGGTCCTCCATCTTGGCAAACCTTTCAATCTCAAACCACTGCTTCTCAATATAACCCGCATATTTTGTTTCGATTTCTGCTTCTTGAAGGACCTCTTCTTCGTATTCTTCTATTTCAGGAATCAATTTTTTAATTTGTTGAACGGATATTTCCGGACGACGAATTAATTCTTCGACACTAAGTCCACCTTTAGCAGGAGTTGAATTAGCGGAATTCAAAACATCTTGTAAATTTTGATTAAGCGGTGAAAAAACGGTTTCATGCCACAATGATTTAACTTTTTCAAGTTGTTCGCGCTTTTGCTCAAATCGCTGCCAACGCTCATCATCGACTAAACCTATACGCCGACCACGCTCTGTAAGTCTTAAATCAGCATTATCTTGTCGCAGAACCAAGCGATATTCCGCCCTTGAAGTCAGTAATCGATAGGGTTCTTTCACCCCTTTATTGACAAGATCATCTACAAGTACCCCTAAATAACCATCCGAACGCCGAATAATAAAAGGATCCATTTCTTTTACCTTTAACGCAGCATTGATACCCGCCAATAATCCTTGAGCTGCAGCTTCTTCATAACCTGATGTTCCATTAAGCTGACCTGCGGTAAATAGCCCGGGAAGTTTTCGTACTTCTAAACTTAGAGAAAGCTGATGAGGTTTCACATAATCATATTCAATAGCATATCCCGGTCGCAATAGATTTACATTTTCAAGCCCCGGAATACTTCTTAGGATGTCATATTGCACATCCTCAGGCATACTGGTAGAAAGCCCGGCGATGTATATTTCGTCACTATTCCAGCCCTCAGGTTCTAAAAAAATCTGATGGGCGGGACGACCGGCAAAACGTACGACCTTATCTTCGATTGATGGGCAATAGCGAGGCCCAATACCCTCTATCTCTCCGGAATAAAGCGGAGCACGATATAGATTTTCTGTGATAATTTCATGAGTATGCGGCGTCGTGTAACCTAACCAACAGGGAACCTGCCTTTGAGGATCTCTTCCCCAAAAAATACTTTCCGTCGGCATAAAGGAATATCTCCACGGAATCTCATCACCCGGCTGGATTTTGAACTTGCTGAAATCGATCGAACGCCGATGGATACGCGGGGGAGTTCCCGTCTTAAAACGTCCGAGTTCAATTCCCAGATCCTTCAGCCCCTGTGTCAAATTCACAGCAGCTTGCTGCCCATTCGGACCCCCTTCATACTTCGTTGGACCAATAATAATACGACCCCGCAAATACGTTCCGCTTGTGAGCACGAGACTTTTGGCCTGAAAATAAGCTCCCGTTCGGGTTAAGACACCGGCAATTTTCCCATCTTCAACCTTGATATTTTCAACAAGGGCTTGGATAATACTCAATCGGGGTTGTGCCATAAGGACATCTCTCATTCGATGAGAATAAGCCTGCTTATCCGATTGCACCCTAAGAGCATGAACCGCCGGGCCTTTCCCTGTATTAAGCATCCGAACCTGCAGAGATGTCTCATCTGCAACAATCCCCATTTGACCGCCTAACGCATCAATTTCTCTGACTAAATGACCTTTTGCCGGACCTCCCAATGAGGGGTTGCACGGCATGTGAGCAACCGTATCTAAACATAAAGTAATAAGTAAGGTTTTACATCCTAAGCGTGCAGAAGCCAAGGCTGCCTCACACCCAGCATGACCCGCACCCACAACGATCACATCATAGCTTCCAGCCTGATATTCCACGATTTAACCTACTTTCCTATACAAAATCGAGTAAATATATCATCAAGCAGTGATTCCTGAACACTCTGCCCCGTAATTTCTGAGATAGCCTCTAAGGCTTCGCGTATATCGATTGAAATAATATCCCAAGGGATACCCGCTCTTAAACTCGAACGTGCTTGCTGTAAACTCTCTGATCCTCTCTTTAATAAAGTTATTTGACGGACATTAGACAACAAGGGTTCCTTGGATTGTTCACTTCTTCCCGAAAATACACGTCTTCTTATTTCATTTTCTAAAGAATCAAAACCCATTTCTTTCTGCACCGAAAAAGGAATCCAAACTTCTTGTTTTAACGGAGATACGCTAGGCATACTTTCAAGAAGATCAACTTTATTTAATAAAACAATAATGCGTTCTGAAAAACGTTCAATAATTTCTCTCTCTTCACTAGATAATTCTTTTCCCGCCTCGATAATCAAGAGAATGAGTTCCGCCTTTTCAACAGCCTTCCGGGTCCGCTCAATTCCAATCTTTTCAATCAAATCTTCACTTTTTCTAATTCCCGCAGTATCTACAAGCTGTAATAAAATTCCGCCAACATTTACCGACTCACGTATCTCATCCCGTGTTGTCCCGGGTATATTGGTAACAATAGCACGCTCTTCATGCATTAAAGCATTAAGAAGACTCGATTTACCTACATTAGGTTGACCGACAATTACAGTCAATAAACCTTCGCGCAAGATTTTACCTGTTTTGCTCCCCTGTAACAAATCCTCGGCTTGTTTAATTCCGCGATCTATTCGGGATTCTAAGGCATCTCTGTCGAGTTCCTCAACATCATCTTCGGGAAAATCAATACCTGCTTCAATAAACGCTAATATTTCCAAAACGGACTCACGCAAGGCTGCAATTTTAGCGGATAACCCTCCGTCCAGCTGCGAGAGTGCTAAATCTGCTGATGCATCATTTTTAGCCGAAATTAAATCAATAATTGCCTCCGCTTGAATAAGATCTAATTTACCATTGAGAAAAGCCCTTTTTGTAAACTCACCGGCCTCGGCAAGGCGTGCACCATTTTTTAAGCATATTTCCAATATCTTTTGAGCAACAAACAAACCGCCATGACAACTAATTTCAATGACATCTTCCCCGGTAAAAGAATTCGGGGCAAGCATTCTGCTCACTAAAACCTCATCAATAATTCTATCCTGATCTCTGAATTTTCCTAAATACAGAGTATATGTTTCATGACGAACCCAACGCTCTTTATTTTTAGGCAAAAAACAGTGATTGATTATTTCCGAAGCTTTTGGACCACTGAGTCTAATAACATGGATACTCGCTTCTCCTAAAGAGGTAGCCAAGGCGACAATTGTATCATCCACTCAAATCGCTCCCAATAAATAGAGTATAAAACAAAAAAAGGGGGCAAAGCCCCTCAAGAAATTTCTTTTGTCTTTTTTAGAGAAATAATGACCCGGCGATGGGGCTCTTCTCCTTCGCTAAACGTGGAAATTCGTGAATCATCTTGAAGCGCAGTATGGATAATCCTACGTTCATGGGGGTTCATCGGTTCTAAGACTACTCGATTTCCCGTTCTTTTCACTCTCTCAGATAATCGCTTAGCCAAACTAATTAACGTGTCCTCACGTCTTTGTCGATAGCCTTCAACATCAACAAGGATCCTTATTTTCTCGGACATTTTTTTCGAAACAGCTAAATTCGTAAGAAATTGCAAAGCTTCGAGAGTATCTCCTCTTCTTCCGATCAAAATTCCCAATTCGGAACCCGTAATATTAACATACCGTTGCTTATCTTTTTGCCCTGAATTAAATTCAGCCTGAACGCCCATTGCTGTACAGACTTCTTCTAAAAACTGACAAGCAAGAATACCCGGATCATCTTCATAGGATACTCTTACTTTGGCTAAACTCGTTCCTAATAAACCAAAAAGTCCTTTTTTAACGGGTTCTTCTAAAACTTCTATCGTGGCATTTTCTCGTTTAACTCCTAATTCCGTAAGACAAGCTTCAATAGCGTCTTCCACAGTTTTTCCTGTTTTCTCAGCTATTCTCATGGAAATCCTCCCTCACGTTCCTCCATCTTAGGCAGCAGCTTTTTCTTTCTCCTTTTCTAACTTGCGATTGATATAAAGTTGTTGAAATACAGAAACAACATTCATAACAACAAAATATAATCCGAGACCCGCCGGAACAGTATACGTAATATACCCCATAAATAGCGGCATAATGTACATCATCGATTTTTGGGTTGAAGCCATCGCCGCAGCACTGGAATTATCACCTGCCGAAGGGGTAGCAGCCGTCGTAAGTTTTGTTTGCAGGAAAGTCGTTGCCGCCGATAAAATGGGTAAAATAAAAGTTTTATCACTAAGAGTTAGGTTAAACCATAAAAATTGGGCTTGGCTTGGATCGGTAATATAATTGCCAAAACTGGCTAATGTTTTATATAGTGCCCAGAATATTGGGAGTTGAATAATAAGCGGTAAACATCCGGCTGCCGGATTAACGTTATTCTCTTTATAGAGCTCCATTACCTTGGCATTCATTTTTTCCGGTTCATTTTTGAACTTTTTCTGAATTTCCTGCATCTTTGGTTGTAAATCCGCAGTTTTCCGCATAGAAGCCATCTGTTTCCATGTTAAAGGATAAATAATCGATTTGATAATTATCGTTAAGAGAATAATGGCAATACCATAACTCGGTATTCCAATAAGAGCAGTTATATCATATAACCACTTTAAAAGAGTTGTCATCCACTGAACAAAAATATTCACAAAAACCCTCCTTAAACTGGATCATAGCCTCCCGGATGAAAAGGATGACATTTAGAAATCCGGACAATGGATTTCCATCCTCCTTTAATAACCCCATATTTTCTTAATGCTTGAATCGCATACTCCGAACATGTCGGATAAAAACGGCAAGAAGGCGGTTTTAAAGGAGAAATAAACTTTTGGTAAAATCGAATCATACCAATTAATAATTTTATTAATAATTTTTTCATAGCAATCACACTAACTCTTCATAATTTATAAAATAATTTATAGCAAAGCCTTTGCTTTTTTTAGCGTATCTAAACAACTCTTTTCAACTTCCCGATAAGAAACTCCTTTAATATTTGCCCGCGCAATACAAATTATTTCTAGATTAGGCTTTATTTTAACCGCATTTAGCCAAAAGACTTCGCGCATTAACCGTTTTGCCCGGTTTCGCTGAACCGCATTTCCCACTTTTTTCGAAGCAATAAATCCGTACTTCGACTTTCCCTCCATAATGTAAAAAACAACATAACGATTGGAGAAACTTCTTCCATGAGCAAAAACGTTCTTATAATCTTTCTTATGGCGTAAGCGAAGATTTCGCGCAAGCATAGTTCCTCCGAAAAAGAATATCCCCTCTATACTAGTATTAAAAACCTTAATCATTTTTAAACTTGGGAAATTCAAAATAAACTTGGCGAGCGCCAAGTTTCAACGCATTATCACGATGAGCACGATGAAAAAGGCCACAAATATGCGGCCTTAAGCAGATAATTTTTTCCGCCCTTTTAGACGACGTCTTTTAAGTACATTTCTTCCCGTTGCACTACTCATCCGGCTTAAGAAACCGTGTACTCTTTTATGACGGCGATTTTTCGGTTGATACGTTCTCTTCACTGAAGCACCTCCTTTGAGCAAAAGGACATTAAACGAAGAATATCTCAATAACAGATATCTTAAAAGATTATACTCTAGTTAAATTTATCATGTCAAGGTAAATGAAAGGAATAAATGTGGATAACTTAAAGGTTCTAAAAGTTATCCACTGTGCATAAATATTATTTCTCAGTGAAGTTTCTGTTGATAACCTATTGAAAACTTGGTATTATGTTTTTGCAGCTCCATATTTCGATTATTTTTTAATGTTTATTTACTCACAGCTTAAATCGATGCTAAGTTATCCACAAATGTGTATAAGTTTGTGTATAACTTTTTTTTGACTTAAATAAATACCTAATTCAACAAGGGAGGTTCATTCATGCCACCCCGCCCATCGCTTCAAAAATTATGGCAAGAGACTCTTGCCAAACTTGAAACAGAACTCTCTAAGCCAAGTTTTGAAACTTGGCTTAGTTCAACCTGTTTGCTTAATATGGATGGCAATACGTTAGTCATCGGAGTTCCTAACGAATTTGCCAAAGACTGGTTGGAAAGCCGCTATGCCCCTCTCATTCGCTCGGCTGTTCAAACCGTTTTCAATCAGCCCATGAATTTACGCTTTATAATCGGCACCCAGAAAGAGGCAAAACCCAAAATAGAGACTTCTCCACCGGTTTCGTTACCGGATATCACTGAAACAACACCTAATTTTTTAATACCGAAGTATACTTTTGATACTTTTGTCATTGGTAACAGCAACCGCTTCGCACATGCCGCGGCTCTTGCAGTAGCGGAATCACCCGCCAAATCTTATAATCCTTTATTTATATACGGGGGTGTTGGATTAGGAAAAACACACTTAATGCACGCCATCGGCAATTATGTTTTGGAGCGTTCTCCGAATACCCGTGTTCTTTACGTATCCAGCGAAAAATTTACCAATGAATTAATTGAATCTATTCGTGATAAGAATCCGGTTGAATTTCGTAACCATTATCGCAATGTTGATATCCTTCTCATTGACGATATTCAATTTTTAGCGGGTAAAGAAGGAACACAGGAAGAATTTTTCCATACCTTTAATGCACTTTATGAAGCCGATAAACAAATTATTATTTCCTCCGATCGTCCGCCTAAGGAAATTCCCACGTTGGAAGACCGTCTCAGATCCCGATTTGAATGGGGCTTAATTACCGACATTCAAGCCCCGAATTTAGAAACACGGATCGCCATTTTAAGAAAAAAGGCTAAATTAGAAAACCTCCAAGTCTCTAATGATGTCATGGTTTACATCGCGGATAAAATTCAATCCAATATTCGAGAACTCGAGGGAGCACTTATTCGTGTTATGGCATATGCCTCCCTTTCAGATAAACCGATTACCGTCGAAATTGCAGCGGAAGCATTAAAGGATATTATTCCGGTCAATGAACCAAAACAAATAACAATTGATATGATTCAAGAAGCTGTTGCCGAATATTATCACCTCTCTTTAGGAGAATTTAAGGCCAAAAAGAGAACCCGGGCTATTGCTTTTCCTCGCCAAATCGCGATGTATCTTTGCCGTGAGTTAACAGACTATTCGTTGCCGAAAATTGGCGATGAATTTGGCGGAAGGGATCACACCACAGTCATCCATGCCCACGATAAAATCACCCAAGGCCGCAAAAAAGATCCTCTGTTAGATAAAAGGATCAATGAAATTATTCAAAGGATACAATCTTATTAAAAATAAATTTTGTGTACATGTGGATAATTTTTCAGAAGTTATTCACATGTTTTTAAACATTTCTTTTCCCTTTATTTTTAGGGTTGAAAACAGATATCCACAAAGAGACAAGCTATAATACTATAACGACTAATTAATATCTTATTATTGTTAACCCTAACTTATACCTATGTTAATTGTGAGGAGGTTATTCATGAAAATATTCTGTTCGAAAGATGCCCTGCTTACCGGCGTAAATACGGTTCAAAAAGCGGTATCCAATAAAAACACCCTGCCGGTATTACAAGGGATATTGATTAAAGCCGAAAACAATTCCTTAATTTTTGAAGCGACTGATATGGAAATCGGCATTCGTTGCGTAGTGGATGCCCAAATTGAGAGAGAAGGAACAGTCGTTCTTCCGGCAAGACTGTTTTCCGAAATTGTTCGTAAACTGCCAACGGCGACAATAGAAATTGAACAACGTGATGACGCCGTCAATATTCACTATTATGAATCGGATATTTTATTAAAAGGTTTTGATCCTGAAGAATTCCCCTTACTTCCGGATCTTTTTGATGCTGCTTCTTTTAATTTACCGATTAACTTATTTAAAACGATGATTCGTCAGACTGTTTATGCATGTGCGCTTGAAGAAAATAGACCCGTGTTTACGGGAATTTTACTACAAATTGAAGATTCAAATATTCGTTTAATAGGAACAGATACCCACCGCTTAGCCTATCGAATTTCGGAGATAGAAAATCCCGAAGGGCAGAAGTTTTACGGTGTTATTCCGGGGAAAACCTTATCTGAAATTTATCGCCTTCTTAAAGAGGACGATGAAGTACTGACGATTCGTTTTAATCAATCCCAAATATCTTTTCAGTTTGGTTCCGTTCATTTATTGTCACGGCTGATTGACGGACAATTCCCGAACTATAAACAAGTTATTCCAAAAAGTTGTCAGACTAAAATTTATCTTTCAACACGGGAATTTTCGGATGCTGTGGAAAGGGCATCTCTGCTGGCTCGGGACAGCAGCAGTCATGCCAATATAGTACGTTTATCCGCAGATCAAGAAAAATTATGGCTGGATCAAACGTCGGAAATAGGTAAAATATCGGAAAAGATGGATATACAAATGGAAGGCACTGAAGTTAAAGTCGCCTTTAATGCTAAATTCTTGCTGGATGTGCTTAAAGTTATAGATAACGAAAAAATCATTTTTGAACTTTCCGGGCCCTATGGTCCGGGTGTCATCCGTCCGGCAGATGATCCTAATTACATCAATCTGGTCCTCCCGGTACGAACTTCATAAATCATGGAAATTGCCAACCTTCACTTGCAAAACTTCAGAAATTATAAAGATGAAAAGGTTCTGTTTTCTCCCGGCATTAATGTTTTACAAGGACAAAATGGGCAAGGTAAAACAAATATTTTAGAAGCTATTTATTACCTTTTAACAGGAAAGTCCTATCGCGTTCGTAAAGAGAAAGAGTTAATCCTTTGGGGAGAAGATGCCTTCCATATCTTTGGCGATTTTTTGGCTTTGGATCGTAAATTAAGTTTGGAAAGTCATTACCTGGATAAACGAAAAATTGTTAAAATAAATAATGTTCCCTGCCGAAAATTATCGGATTATGTAGGAACGATCAATGTTGTATTTTTTTCACCGGATGATCTGATTATGGTGAAAGGCGGCCCGGCCGAAAGAAGGCGTTTTTTGGATTTCCATATTGCTCAGCTCTATTCCCGTCATGTTCATATTCTGAATGCTTATAACAAAGTGCTTCATCAGAAGGCTGCTTTATTAAAAAGTCCTTTTGAGCCATCAAAAATATCCAATATAGAAATATGGAATGAACAATTAATGGATCTGGGTTCTAAAGTGATTCTCAATCGCTGGAAGTTTACCCAAGTCCTAGCCCAAAAAAGTAAAGAAATTTATGATCAACTCTCCTCCGGTGAAGAAGAATTAAGTTTGAATTACTTAGCCTTAGGTCACCAGAATGTAGAGGAAGCGTTACATGAATTTCCCATCATGCTAAAAGAAAAAATGAAACAAGAAATTGAACGACAGGTTGTATTAGTTGGTCCTCACCGAGATGACCTTAATTTTCAACTCAATGGAAAATCGGCAAGAGTTTTTGCTTCACAAGGACAGCAGCGCTCCATTGTATTAAGCTTAAAATTGGCTGAACTTGAAGTGATCTTTCTCGAAAAAGGAGAGTATCCGCTTCTACTCTTAGACGATGTTCTGTCTGAACTTGATATTTTTCGGAGAGAATATTTATTAGAATTTATTAAACCGATTCGTCAAGCTCTAATTACAATGACGAGTGCTGAAAAGCCGTTAACTGAAGTAGCGGCATTATACCGTGTCGACAAAGGACATATAGGGAGGATAATCTAATGTTTTTACATTTGGGTGGAGATATTTTAGTGAGCCAGAAAAAGGTCATTGCAATCTTAAATCTGGAAACTGCCATAAATAACATCTCTTCTGAAAACTTTTTAAAACAAATAAGGAAAAACGAAAATATTTACTCTATTTCAGAAAGCGGGAAAGAGAAATCTTTAATTATTACAACCGAAGGAAATTACTTATCCCCTATTTCTTCAACAACACTTTTAAAACGTTCGTTATCCATTGAGGAGCAAGTGGATGAAACGAGAACGGATTGATTGAGGGGTTATTTCG
Organism: Desulfitobacterium sp.; assembly: GCF_034927245.1. Taxonomy (GTDB): domain Bacteria; phylum Bacillota; class Desulfitobacteriia; order Desulfitobacteriales; family Desulfitobacteriaceae; genus Desulfitobacterium_A. The sequence goes on along the minus strand of NZ_JAYFQK010000005.1, from coordinate 49,943 downwards.
TCGTATAATAAATAGGTTAAAGGTTATTCGATTAGGAATTATTTGGGAGGGGACAGCTTTGCAAGAAAATGCCGATTTCCAAGAGAAAGTACCGGAAAGCGTTGAGTATAATGCTGAACAAATCGTCGTATTAGAAGGTTTAGAGGCTGTTCGCAAACGTCCTGGAATGTATATCGGTTCAACAAGCAGCAGAGGGCTTCATCATTTAGTTTATGAAATTGTTGATAACAGTATTGACGAGGCTTTGGCAGGATATTGCGATAAAATTGAAGTTATTATTCGTAAGGATAATACAATTTGTGTAAAAGATAATGGACGGGGTATTCCTGTTGATATTCATCCAAAGTTAGGTAAACCGGCTGTTGAGGTTGCATTAACGGTACTCCATGCAGGCGGAAAATTTAATAATAGTGCTTATAAAGTTTCAGGGGGTCTGCACGGCGTTGGTTTAAGTGTGGTTAATGCCCTATCGAAATGGTTGCACGTTGATGTCAAAAAAGACGGAAAGATCTATCATCAGGAATATGCACGTGGAAAAGCCGTGACCGAACTAACGATAATCGGAGAAACAGAGGGTACGGGAACACAAATTGTCTTTGCTCCGGACCCGCAAATATTTGATGAGACGACCGTTTTTGAGTTTGATATTCTGGCTCACCGGCTTCGTGAATTATCTTTTTTAAATAAAAAAATATCGATTACCTTAACCGATGAAAGAACAGAAGAACAAGAAGTATATTTTCATACCGGCGGTATTATTGATTTTGTAAAATACATTAATCGCAACAAAGATGTTTTACATCCGCAGCCTATTTACTTTGAAGCGGTGAAGGATAATGTAGAAGTTGAAATTGGCATCCAATATAACGATTCCTATACAGAGAATCTTTTTTCGTATGCGAATAATATTCATACTCAAGAAGGCGGTACGCATGAAGCCGGATTTAAAGCGGCTTTAACACGCGTCATTAACGATTATGCCCGTAAAAATAATTTGATTAAAGGAAATGATGCTAATCTTAGCGGTGACGATATCCGTGAAGGAATGACAGCAGTTATTTCCGTCAAGGTTCCAGATCCCCAATTTGAGGGCCAAACCAAAACGAAATTGGGTAATTCTGAAATTCGGTCAATTGTTGATTCAATAATGGGTGAGGGTCTTAATGTTTTTCTTGAAGAAAATCCCGCCGTCGGTAAAAGGATTATTGATAAATCACTTCAAGCTCTGCGTGCCAGAGAAGCGGCTCGTAAGGCGAGGGAACTGACGCGAAGAAAAGGGGCTTTGGAAGTCAGCTCTTTACCCGGAAAACTTGCGGATTGTTCCTGGAAAGAAGCCGACCTTTGTGAAATGTATTTGGTTGAGGGTGATAGTGCAGGAGGTTCGGCAAAACAAGGACGTGATCGCCGTTTTCAGGCTATTCTTCCCTTAAGAGGTAAGATTCTTAATGTTGAAAAGGCTCGTTTAGATCGAATTTTAGGTAATGCTGAAATCAGAGCTATGATTACGGCTATGGGTACAGGAATTTCGGATGATTTTGATCTGGAAAAAGCACGTTATCATAAACTCATTATTATGACAGATGCTGATGTTGACGGGGCGCATATTCGGATTCTTCTTCTGACATTTTTCTATCGCTATATGAGACCTTTGATTGATAATAATTATGTGTATATTGCCCAACCGCCACTATATCAAGTTAAAAAAGGAAAAGATGCTATTTATTGTTATACGGATGAAGAATTAACTAAGGCTTTAGATCGAGTCGGCCGGGAAAAAGCCGTTGTTCAAAGATATAAAGGTCTGGGGGAAATGAATCCGGAACAGCTTTGGGAAACGACCATGGATCCCGCCAAACGAACCATTCTGCAAGTGACGATGGATGATGCCATAAGGGCTGATGAACTTTTTACACTTTTAATGGGAGATAAAGTCGAGCCTCGCCGTGAATATATTTTCAAGTATGCTAAAGAAGTGCGTAATTTAGATATTTAAAGGAGTGCCTGTTAATGTCGATGGATATGCAAGGAGGAAAAGTTGTTCCGACAGAGATATCGGGAGAGCTTAAAAGGTCATTTATTGACTATTCCATGAGTGTTATTGCCAGCCGGGCCTTACCGGATGTTCGTGATGGTCTAAAGCCGGTTCACCGAAGAATTCTTTACACCCTTCATGAATTAGGAATGACACCTAATAAACCTTATAGTAAATCGGCGCGGCTTGTCGGGGACTGCATGGGGAAATTTCACCCTCATGGCGACTCCTCTATATATGATGCAGTTGTACGGTTAGCACAAGATTTTTCGAGTCGTTATCCCTTGGTTGACGGTCATGGAAATTTTGGATCAATTGATGGGGATTCGGCGGCTGCCATGCGTTATACCGAATGCCGGATGGCAAAAATGGCAACCTTTATGCTTGCTGATATTGAGAAAGATACCGTTAATTTTGTTCCCAACTATGATGAGAAACAAGAAGAACCCTCTGTTCTTCCTTCAAAGTTTCCTAATCTGCTGGTCAATGGTTCGTCAGGAATTGCCGTGGGGATGGCAACAAATATTCCTCCCCATAATTTAACGGAAGTCATTGACGGGACGATAGCCCAAATCGATAATCCGGATATTACAATTCAAGAATTAATGGAATATATCAAAGGACCGGACTTCCCGACAGGTGCAACGATTATGGGTACCGAAGGAATTTATCAGGCTTATACAACAGGGAGAGGTATTTTTAAGACCCGAGCCAAAGCACATATCGAACACATGGAAAAATCGGGGAAGATGCGTATTTTAATCACAGAAATTCCCTATATGGTCAACAAAGCAAGACTTGTTGAAAAGATTGCGGAGCTTGTTAGAGAGAAGAAAATCGAGGGAATTACGGATTTAAGAGATGAATCCGACCGTAGTGGTATGCGGATCGTGCTTGAACTGCGAAGGGATGTTGTTCCGCAAATTGTTCTTAATCAACTCTACAAACATACGCAATTGGAAGAATCCTTTGGTATGAACATGTTGGCTTTGGTTGAGGGTCGACCCAAACTCTTAACGCTTAAAGAAATGATCCATTATTTCATTGAGCATCAAAAAGACGTCATCACGCGGAGAACGAGATTTGAACTCAATAAAGCGGAAGCGGAGGCCCATATTCTTGAAGGATTAAGAATTGCTTTAGATCATATCGATGAAGTGATTCAAATTATCAGGACTTCTGCGGATGAAACAGACGCTAAAAATAATTTGATGACCCGGTTTGGGTTGAGTGACAAGCAGTCACAAGCCATTGTCGATATGCGTTTGAAACGCTTAACCGGATTAGAACGCGAAAAAATTGAAAATCAATTGCAAGAACTTTTGCAAACGATTGCGTATTTGCGCGCTGTTTTGGCTTCAGAAAAAATGGTGGACGAAATTATTAAAACCGAACTGACTGAAATTAAAAATAAATTTGGGGATGAACGGCGAACCCAAATTTCGATTGATGTAAGTAACATGCAAATTGAAGATTTAATTGCGGATGAAGATGTCGTCATTACGGTTACCCATAAAGGATATATTAAACGCCTGCCTCTAAATTCCTATAAGAGCCAAAGACGTGGAGGCAAGGGAGTTAACGGTATGGCCACGCGGGAAGAGGACTTTGTGGAGCACCTCTTCATCACGTCAACCCACCAATATATTCTCTTCTTTACTTCGCAAGGAAAGGTATATCGCCTTAGGGCGCATGAGATTCCGGAAGCCAGTAAGACGGCTAAAGGTACAGCCATCGTTAATATTTTAAACCTTAATCCAAGTGAAGAAATGATTACAGCCATTTTGTCGATAAAAGGTTATTCAGAGGATTTCTGTCTTTTGACGGCAACAAAGAACGGAATTGTTAAGAAATCAGCGCTCAATGAATATGATTCTCAGCGCAAGGATGGTTTAATTGCCTTATCCTTGGATGATGGGGACGAACTGATTGGTGTTCGTCTAACCAAGGAAAGTGATGATATTTTAATCGCTACAAAGAATGGCTTATCTATTCGTTTTAAATGTTCTGATGTACGAAGAATGGGACGTACAGCACGTGGTGTTAAAGGAATCAATCTAGAAAAAGGCGATTCTGTTGTTGGTATGGATGTTGTCTACGAAGATGGATCCGAACTTTTGACAATGACCGAAAATGGATTTTCTAAGAGAACAGATATCAGTGAATATCGGGTTCAAGGACGTGGCGGTAAAGGAATAATCGCGATGAAATTGAACCAAAAAACGGGAACTTTGATTGGAATTAAAATCGTAAAACCTGAAGATCAACTCATGATTATCACCGAAGATGGCATTGTTATCCGCCAAGATGTATCCGGAATATCTAAACAAGGAAGATCGGCACAAGGTGTGATGGCGATGAGAACCGGTGAAAGTCTTGTTGTGGCCATTGCCAAAGTTGTATATAAAGAGGAAAATGAAGATTTCAGCGATGATAAAAACGAAGAATAGGGAAAATTGACAAACAATTATTCTAGTGCTAGTATTTCAAACAAATAACAACCGTTGTAAAACTATAGAGGAGGATTATCATGGCTGAAATAGCATCATGGAAAGTTAAAACAGGACTGGCAGAAATGCTTAAGGGTGGAGTAATTATGGATGTTACGACACCTGAACAAGCAAAAATAGCTGAAGAAGCAGGAGCCTGTGCCGTTATGGCATTAGAAAGAGTTCCTTCTGATATTCGTGCAGCAGGCGGGGTTGCCAGAATGGCAGATCCGACGATTATTCAAAAGATCATGGACGTTGTTACTATCCCTGTCATGGCTAAGGCAAGGATTGGCCATTTCGTTGAGGCTCAAATTCTCGAATCATTGGGCGCAGATTATATCGATGAGAGTGAAGTTTTAACACCTGCAGACGATATGTATCATATCAATAAACATGATTTTAAAGTTCCGTTTGTCTGCGGGGCCAGAAATTTGGGTGAAGCTCTTCGTCGTATCGGCGAAGGTGCTGCTATGATTCGGACAAAAGGTGAACCGGGAACAGGCAATGTTGTGGAAGCTGTACGCCATATGCGCACAGTTATGAGTGAAATTCGTACACTTTCAACGATGCCCAAAGAAGAATTGATGACAGCGGCAAAAAATATGGGTGCTCCCTATGATTTAGTGAAATATGTAGCAGAAAACGGAAAACTCCCTGTTGTTAATTTCGCCGCAGGCGGAATTGCAACCCCTGCTGACGCTGCCTTGATGATGCAGCTTGGAGTTGATGGTATTTTCGTCGGCTCAGGTATTTTTAAATCGGGTGATCCTGTAAAACGAGCCAAAGCTATCGTTTTAGCGACTACGAATTATAAAGACCCCAAAATCTTAGCTGAGATATCTAAAGATCTCGGTGAAGCGATGTCTGGCATAGAAATTTCAACCCTCAGTGAAAGTGAACGTATGCAGGAGCGAGGCTGGTAGTCAATGACGAAGAAAATTGGTGTCCTAGCTTTGCAAGGTGCTTTCCGTGAACACCGACAAGCATTGGAAAGTTTGGGCTGTGAAGTGATAGAAGTCCGTAAATCCAGTGATTTAGAAGATATTAAAGGACTGATTATTCCCGGTGGAGAAAGTACGACGATGGGTAAACTTCTTCAAGTCGATAATCTTGGTGAAAACATTAAAGAATTGGCCAAGAAGAACTTACCTATTTTCGGTACTTGTGCCGGAATGATCGTATTAAGTAAAAACATTGAAGGCAGTAATCAATATAGCTTAGGTTTAATGGATGTCACAGTTCAACGCAATGCATTTGGACGCCAAATTGCGAGTTTTGAAACGAATCTATTGGTACCTGCATTAGGCAGGGAACCGGTAAGAGCTGTTTTTATTCGAGCGCCATACCTTAAAGAAGTGGCTCCAAACGTTGGGATTTTAGCCGAATATGAAGGAAAAGTTGTATTTGCTCGGCAAGGAAATCTAATAGCGAGTGCTTTTCACCCAGAATTAACGGAGGACCGAAGAGTACATCAATATTTTCTCTCGATTGTTGATGAACAAATGGCCAAATAGGACTTGACATAGGGGGGTAAAAATTGTTAGATCTCAAATTTGTACGAACTCATCCGGAAGTTATTAAGGAAGCGCTTAACAAGCGTAATTCAAGTGTAAATTTGGATGAGTTTTTGGTACACGAGGAAAATTATCGGAAGTTGCTTTTCGAAGTTGAAAACCTTAAGGCAAAGCGTAATACTGTATCGGAGGAAGTCGGCAAGCGGAAGAAAAATGGTGAAGATGCCGCAGCGTTAATCCTTGAAATGCGTGAAGTCGGACAAAAGATAAAAGATTTAGAGGAAAAACAAAACGATCTCGAGAAAAAGATGCAAGCCATATTATATGAAATTCCAAATATTCCGCATGAATCGGTGCCTGTAGGTCCGGATGAATCCGCAAATGTTCAAGTGCGTTCGTGGGGAAATCCAAGGAAATTTGAATTTGAACCATTAGCCCATTATGATATTGGCGAAAAGTTAAATATCTTAGATTTTGCTCGTGCCGGTAAGGTTACCGGAGCACGTTTTACCTTTTATCGAGGGTTAGGAGCTAAACTTGAGCGAGCCTTGATTAGTTTTATGCTGGATCGTCATACGGCAAAAGGTTATACCGAAATTCTCCCACCTTATATGGTCAATCGAAGCTCAATGTTTGGTACCGGGCAGCTGCCGAAATTTGAAGAGGATGCCTTTAAAGTTATGGGAACAGATTATTTCTTGATTCCTACGGCTGAAGTCCCTGTAACCAATTTATACCGTGATGAAATTTTGGATGTGGAAATGCTGCCAATTTATCATTGTGCCTATAGTGCCTGTTTCCGTTCTGAGGCAGGTTCTGCAGGAAGGGATACCCGTGGCTTAATTCGTCAGCATCAATTTAATAAGGTTGAGCTTGTAAAATTTGCTTTTCCTGAGAACTCCTATGAAGAACTGGAAAAGCTGACTCGGGATGCCGAAGCAATTCTACAAGAGCTGGAACTTCCTTATCGTGTTATGGCTCTGTCAACAGGAGATATCGGGTTTAGTTCGGCTAAGACGTATGATTTAGAGGTATGGCTTCCAAGCTTTAATACATATCGTGAAATATCGTCATGCAGTAATTTTGAAGATTTCCAAGCGCGGAGAGCTAATATCCGTTTCCGCCGCGGACCAAAAGAAAAACCGGAATATGTACATACCCTAAATGGCAGCGGTTTAGCAATTGGCCGGACTGTTGCGGCAATTCTTGAGAATTATCAAGAAAAAGATGGGCGGGTCCGTGTACCTAAAGCCTTACAACCCTATATGGGTGTTGAATTTATTGGTTAATTATTACTTAAAGATAATCGTTTACAGCCTTTAAAATTTATGATATACTAGCATCCGTATTGATTTGGAGGGGTGTCCGAGTGGTTTAAGGAGCTGGTCTTGAAAACCAGTGACTCCGCAAGGGGCCGTGGGTTCGAATCCCACCCCCTCCGCCATTTAATAAACACGATTTTATTCAAAATCCGTAACAAATGAATCAGCGACAGGGGAATGGGATTCGAACGGGAGGAATAGAAAATGCGACCTTTGGAAGCATTTTCCCGACCAGGCGTGAAAGTGAGTGTAACGAACGGCGCGAATCCCACCCCCTCCGCCATTTAATCCGCCATTTTATGCGCTCGTGGCTCAGCTGGATAGAGCGTCTGACTACGAATCAGAAGGCCGGGGGTTCGAATCCCTCCGAGCGCACCATATAATTCTCAGATGAAACAGCGTCTTGGCCTCGTAGCTCAGGTGGATAGAGCGGGGGTTTCCTAAACCCTGTCTTGCGGAGGTTCGAGTCCTCCCGGGGTCACCATTATAGAGGTACTCTATGAGTCATCAGGATTGGATGCGCATTGCCTTGGAACAGGCCAAGATCGCGTATGATTTAGGAGAAGTTCCGATAGGTGCAGTTGTTGTACAAGATAATCATGTTATTGCTTTAGCTCATAATGAGAAAGAGCAAAGGCAAGACCCAACAGCTCATGCCGAGGTTTTAGCTGTACAACGTGCCACAGAAAAGTTGGGGGTTTGGCGTTTATCTGAAGCAACACTTTACGTTACGTTAGAACCTTGTCCGATGTGTGCAGGTGCTTTAGTCCAAGCACGTTTGAAGAGACTTGTTTATGGAGCAAGCGATCTGAAAGGCGGTGCGGTCGGTTCAGTGATGAATGTTTTGGACCGGAACTATTGGAACCACCGGGTGGATGTGATTGCAGGAATCCTCGAGGATGAATGCGCGGCACTGCTGAAGGATTTTTTTCGTAAGCATCGGTAAAAAGTGAATAAGTTTGGAGGAGTATCGAAGTGGTCATAACGAGCCCGACTCGAAATCGGGTTGGCGCGTGAGCGTCACGTGGGTTCGAATCCCACCTCCTCCGCCATACATATATTTTAATCATGCAATCAATGACCTGTCAGTTTTGACAGGTCATTTTTATAAACCAAAATAAGCGGCGACTAATACTCTGTGCTTAATAAGAAATTATAAAGTAGTTTTGCGGATATAACCATAAAAATGTTAATGAGAAATAATGTTTAGCGGATTTAATGTTATTTGAAATTCGACAGCGGCAAAACACTTATACCTTGCTCACAATTATTCGAAAAATATTCTTTGCTGCTTATATTCGAGTTTATCAACCGATAAAAACTTATACCCCGATATCTTGGCACACTAATTGAATTACAGTTTGGGTGATGAATTTCGTAGAAATATATATTTTATAAGTTATATCTTATATAGTCTAATAAATAAACTTGCATTTAAGATATACACGCGATATTGTATTGCTATGATATTAGATATGGCAAGGGGGTCTTTTATTTATGATCAATCGAGAGTTATACATGAGCCGCATTCGTCCCTTTATTGGGAATAAGCTTATTAAGGTTTTAACCGGCATCCGGCGCAGTGGCAAGTCTGTCATGTTGGAATTAATTAAGCAAGAGCTGGTCACCTCCGGTGTCAATGAAAATCAGTTCATTTCTATCAATTTCGAGAATATGAGCAACGCACACCTTTGCTTTGCAAACGCCTTGCATGAGGAAATTACCAGGCGGGTGAAGGAGATCTCCGCTAAGGCCTATCTGTTTTTTGATGAAATTCAAGAAGTTGCTGGCTGGGAAAGGTGCATCAATTCCTTTCGGGTTGAATTTGACTGTGATATTTATATTACCGGCTCCAATGCCAAGCTGCTTTCGGGAGAACTGGCCACATACCTGGCAGGAAGGTATGTAGAGTTTGTGATTTATCCTTTTTCTTTTCAAGAGTTTTCAAAGCTATATCAAGAGGTTTTTTCCGATGCCAATTCGAGAGAGATGTTTATCCGGTATTTGACGGATGGCGGGATGCCGTATTTGAGCAATCTTCGTTATGCCGAACAGCCAAGCCGTCAGTATCTGCAAGACCTCTACAACTCCGTTGTTCTGAAGGATATCGTAAAACGCAACAGTATTCGGGATGTTGATCTGCTGGAGCGTATCATCGCCTATATTACGGCTAATGTCGGGACGACTTTCTCTGCTACGGCAATTTCTAAATATCTCAAAAGCGAGGGGCGCACTGTAGCGCCAGAAACAATATTGAACTATATCAAGGCTTGCGAGGATGCCTTTCTGTTCTACCGTGTCCGCAGGCAGGATTTGCAGGGGAAGAAGATTCTTACTGTCAATGAAAAATACTATATTGCCGATCACGGAATAAGGGAGGCTGTTTTCGGCGGGAATAGGAAAGATATCAATCTCATTTTTGAGAATATTGTTTTTATGGAGTTGCTGCGCCGGGGCTATAAAGTTACCGTTGGAAAAGCAGGAGAAAAAGAGATTGATTTTATCGCTGAAAAGCAAGGGCAAAAGCTCTATGTTCAAGTGGCCTACCTGCTTGCCTCTGAGGAAACGATCCAACGTGAATTCGGAGCATATGATGCTATAAAGGATAACTATCCCAAGTATGTTGTGTCCTATGACGAATTTGATATGAGCAGGGATGGTCTCAAGCATTGGAACATACGTGAATTTCTTCTGACAGATGATTGGAATTGAAAATAGAAGGGGTATATCGGTACTTTAGTGCCCTTGTACATTGATGCTGCACTTTTAATGATATAGAAGCATGGTTATACAAAACAATGAAATATATCAAAATGTCGTTGAATAAAGTGTTATTAATCTTCAAAAAGTCGTTGTACTTTTTGTATTTTTGCTATGGCTGACAGATTGCGGCCTTGTGCATCAAGTAAACCGTGTAACCGCTCTATCGGAAGTATTAATAATCTTTGCGACTTATCAATTTAAAGTAATAAGTCATAATTCGACAGACAATTCCCTGTTTCTGGAATAAATTTCGTTGTTATTTTCTCTTGAAATCTTTAAAATGTAATATATAAAGAGATTCGGGGGGAATAAAAATGGAAAAAAAACTTTTAAAGAGAATAGAGGCGTTGCGAAAAAAACTGAATAAACTGGGCTTAACCCATAATCTTGTAGATGATGAAGTTGTCGAAGTCAGTCAACAACTTGATCAATTATTAAACCAATATCAACGAGTTACGACATATAAACAATTAAGTTTTTGGTAAAGTAGAATTTGTAGAATATGGAATGGGAAGTCTTTGGTGAAATTTGTTGACATGGTTTTAACTATAGCTTATAATATCAAACGTCACTTGAAATTTAATATCTTATTTTCAACGACCCACCACGGAGAGGTGGCTGAGCTGGTCGAAGGCGCTCGCCTGGAAAGCGAGTACATGGGGTAACCTGTGTCGAGGGTTCGAATCCCTCTCTCTCCGCCATTAGTTAACTAGAGCCAAGTTTGATCAATAATGTATTCGACTTCGGCTTTTTATTTTGTTATAATAATTTTGGTCGTGCTAGACGGGATGGTGGCGGAATCCTGTAACCTGCAATCCGCTATAGCAGGGTTGAATTCCTGCGCGAGGGCAACGCTTGTGGAGCGGCCAAGTATGACTTGTAATGAAGTTTGGGTCTTACGCAACAGAGCACTTTGAACCGTGTCAGATCCTGACGGAAGCAGCACTAAGGAGTAAACTCTGTGTGCCGTAAGATTGCCTAAACCGAGCAAGGAAGCTTGGATTCGTCCGGAAGTGTTTGTTCGGACAAAGGTGCACGGCCTTTAAATTTAAGATGGTCTATGTACCATCTTTTTTGGTATATACGGAAAAAACAACGAATGATGTCTTGGCGAAAAGTGAAGGTGGGATAATGGCCTATTTAGCGCTTTATCGTGAATGGCGCCCGAAAAAGTTCAGTGAAATAGTGGGTCAGGAACATGTGACAAAGACCCTCACCAATGCCTTAAAACAAGGAAAAATTGCCCATGCTTATTTGTTCAGCGGGCCTCGCGGAACAGGAAAAACGACTGCGGCCAAAGTTCTGGCTAAAGCTTTAAATTGTGAGAATCCAAACGGAATTGAACCTTGTAATCAGTGTTCCTCTTGTTTAAGCATTGACCAGGGAAACGCAATGGAAGTCTTGGAAATCGATGCTGCATCGAACCGCGGTATTGATGAAATCCGTGAATTGCGTGAAAATGTTCGGCTTAGTGCAAGTGAAGGAAAATATAAAGTCTATATTATTGATGAAGTTCATATGCTGACGACGGAAGCCTTCAATGCTTTGCTCAAGACGCTAGAAGAACCGCCGAAACAAGTCGTTTTTATCCTGGCAACGACAGAGGTTCAAAAAATACCGTTGACCATCCTGTCTCGAGTGCAGCGTTTTGAATTTCACCGAATTCCTCTTGAGCAAATTGAGACACGTTTACAAGAAGTCTGTCAAGCGATTGAGCGTACTGTTTCTCCGGAGGCCTTGAAAATTATTGCTCAAAAGTCTGAAGGGGGTTTACGTGACGCCTTAAGTGTTCTTGATCAGTGTTTACTTCTGGATGGAAATATTGGGGTAGAGCAAGTTTATCAAGTTTTAGGAATGGTTGGGGAAGAATATAGCGCCAGACTCTTTGATATCCTTATTACTCGGGATTATGCCCAAGCATTAGGTTTATTGACAGAAGGAGTTAATCAAGGCCGTGATCCGCGGCAGATATTGAAGGAATTTCTGGAGTATTTGCGGCAGTCTTTACTCTATGTTTCAACCCATCAAATTCCTAATATTGCCCCTCAACTCAAAGAGAAAATTGCCGAGCAAAGTGACAAGGCTGGGATGAGGCTTATTCTTCAATGGATTAGTATCCTTTTGCAAGGAGAAGGTCAGCTTAAATATGCATCGAATGCCCGCCTTGCTGCGGAAATGTTAATCGTTCAAATGATTTATGATACGCAGGAACGGGCAGGAAGTCCTTCGGATAACGTGGAAATAGAGCGGCGTCTCACTTTACTTGAGCAGGAGGTTGGAAAGCTGGCATCGGGACAAGGTGCTCAGGTTCAATCCGCTCAATTTGCTCAACAGGATCAACAAAATCACCAAGGACGGGCTTCAAAAAGCCTACGAAATTCCGCTGAAGAAAAACGTAAACCCGAATCAAAAACGCCACCTAAGGTTAATTTATCTAAAAACGGACAAAACGGTCTATCGCTTGAACTTATTCAGGAAAAGTGGCCGGAAGTTCTGGACCAGGTGCGAAAATATAAAAAGTCAACCCATGCTTTTCTCATGGAAGGGAAACCTGCAGATTTAAGAGAGCAAAAATTGTATGTTGTTTTTAAGGAAGGGTTTTCATTTCACCGGGATAAAGTGGATCAACCTGAAAATCGAGAGACGATTGAAAAAGTGCTACAGGAGGTTTTGGGTACCCCTTTGCAAATGCAAAATATGATGGAGAACGAATGGGAAGGCTTAAAACCGAAAATAAATCAAGAAGACAATAATCCCATTGTTAAAAAAGCCGAAGATATTTTTGGCGCAGACCTTGTTGTGGTTAAGCAGGATTAGACAAGTAAGAGAATTTTAAGTACAATCATTTAAAGATGTATTTATAATAAGGAGCGTGTGATTTATGGGTTATAAAGGCGGTATGGGGAATATGGGGAATATGGGCAATATGAATAATATGTTGAAGCAAGCTCAGAAACTCCAGGAGGAAATGGCAAAAACTCAAGAGGAACTTAAATCAAAAACAGTTGATGCTTCGGCCGGCGGGGGCGCTGTCCAGGTTGTCGTTAGCGGAAAAATGGAACTTATTGAATTAAAGATTAAACCGGAGGCTGTGGATCCGGAAGATGTGGAAATGCTCGAAGATATGATTAAGGCTGCTGTCAATGAAGGCTTCCGTAAAGTTGAAGAAATGACGGCTTCGGAAATGGGCAGGCTGACCGGAGGCCTAAAAATCCCCGGATTGTTCTAGGATATCAGAGAACTAAAATATGGATTTTTTAAACTATCCACAGCCTTTAGCGGATCTTATCGCAGGTCTTTCGAAACTTCCGGGTATTGGGCCAAAAACGGCGGGCCGTTTAGCCTTTTATCTTTTGCAGCAACCTCAAACAGCTGAATCCCTTGCGGATACGATTCATTATGCTTTAAAGAATATTAAGGAATGCTCCGTTTGTTGTAATTACACCCAACAAGATCCTTGCCCTATTTGTACGAGCGATAAACGAGACCCCTCACTCCTCTGTATTGTAGAACAACCTCGGGATGTTGCTGCCCTAGAAAAAACAAGAGAATATAAGGGAAGATATCATGTTTTACATGGAGTTATTTCTCCACTTGAAGGGATTGGACCGGAGCAATTAACGGTTTCTAAATTTTTGAAACGACTGGATGGGGTTCAGGAAGTCGTTATGGCTCTGAATCCAACTGTCGAAGGGGAAGCAACCTCACTTTATTTGTCCAAGCTTTTAAAACCTATGGGAATTAAAGTGACACGGATCGCTCACGGTTTACCGGTTGGCGGAGATTTGGAGTATGCCGATGAGGTTACGATTGCCCGAGCTTTAGAAGGCCGCCGGCAGATTTAAAACGGTTCATTGAAAATTAGATAATGGCAGCGAAAAGTCAAAGATTTAAAGTCAGAGTCAGTTCTTCTTTGCAAACTTCAGGCATAGGCTTGGACTAGGACACTGGGACGAGCAAAGGAGGATTGACCATGACATTTATTTTTTTTGGTCTTTTCATTGTTCTAATGGGGCTGGTTGTGCTTTCAAGCTTAAGAAAACCGCATATTTTGCTTAAACTATCCATACATATTTTGGGAGGAATTGTGGGTTTATGGCTTTTAAACCTTGGTTTAAGTATTTTAGGTTTTGGAATTCCCATCAACGTGTCTACTATTATTCTTGTGGGTATTCTGGGTTTTCCGGGCGTTTTAGCACTTGTAGGACTGCAGGTCTTCGGGATTTAACCTGTACAGTTTTTCACACATATGATTTTATCTTGACTAATGAAACAGGCGAAGGTTATACTTGTACTGAAGAAGAAGGGGACTGTTCTAGTATATATTAGATCAGTGCCCTCGTCTATTTTTTGAAATTCTTTATGAAAATTCTATCTATTTAATAAGTCTAAATAGTGGTCTTATTAACATTTTGTGATAATAGATAGAAACAAAGAATTTTAAAATATAATTAAACTTTTCTTATTTTAAGGAGGATGTATCCAATGGCAAAAATGAAAACCATGGATGGTAATGAAGCGGCAGCACATGCGTCGTATGCATTTTCAGAAGTCGCAACCATCTTCCCCATTACGCCTTCTTCGACGATGGCCGAGTTTGTGGACGAATGGGCAGCTCATGGAAAGAAAAATATCTTCGGTCAACCTGTAAAGGTTGTAGAAATGCAATCTGAAGCAGGGGCTGCCGGTGCGGTTCATGGTTCCCTCCAAGCTGGTGCTTTAACAACAACGTATACTGCTTCTCAAGGGTTACTCCTGATGATTCCTAATATGTATAAAATTGCGGGAGAACTGCTTCCCGGTGTATTCCATGTAAGCGCCCGTGCCTTAGCAACCCATGCGCTTTCTATTTTTGGTGACCATCAAGACGTAATGTCTGTCCGTCCTACAGGTTTTGCAGAACTTTCTTCCCATAATGTTCAAGAAGCATTGGACTTAGCTTTTATTGCCCATTTATGCGCAATCAAGGGCCGTGTTCCTTTCCTTCATTTCTTTGATGGTTTCCGTACATCTCATGAAATTCAAAAAATCGAACTTACAGATTATGAAGATGTCGCTAAACTCTTAGACCGCGATGCTCTTCAAGCTTTCCGTGATCGTGCTTTGAATCCGGAACATCCTGTTCTGCGTGGATCTGCTCAAAACCCGGATATTTATTTCCAAGAGCGTGAAGCATCAAACAAATTCTATGAAGCAATTCCGGATATCGTTGAGCATTACATGCAAGAATACAAGAAAATTACAGGCCGTGAATATCATCCTTTCCAATATTATGGTGCAGAGGATGCTGAGCGTGTTATCATTGCGATGGGTTCTGTCTGCGATACCATTGAAGAAACCATCGATTATCTGATGAGTAAAGGAGAAAAGGTCGGAGTTATTAAAGTTCACCTTTATCGTCCTTTCTCTACGAAGTACTTATTTAAAGTAATGCCTAAGACTGTGAAGAAAATAGCAGTTCTTGATCGTACAAAAGAGCCGGGTTCCACAGGTGAACCTCTCTATCTTGACATTAAAGATGCTTTCTATACTAGTGAACTGCATCCTGTCATTGTCGGCGGACGCTATGGCTTAGGTTCTAAAGACACTACTCCATCTCAAGTCCTTGCCGTCTATAAAAACTTAAGTGCGGATCAACCTAAGAACAGCTTTACGATGGGCATTGTTGATGATGTTACTAATTTATCTTTAGCTGAAGACGAAATCATTGATACCGCACCGGAAGGCACTATTGCTTGTAAGTTCTGGGGCTTAGGTTCTGACGGTACAGTCGGGGCAAATAAGCAGGCCATTAAAATTATCGGTGACCATACCGACATGTTTGCCCAAGCTTACTTCCAATATGATAGTAAGAAATCCGGCGGTACGACGATTTCTCACGTTCGCTTTGGTAAGAAACAAATTAAATCTCCATATTATGTTATTGGAGCAAATTACATTGCTTGCCACAACCAAGCCTATGTTCCACTCTATGACTTAGTCAAAGGTTTGAAAAAGAACGGAACCTTCGTTCTTAATACGCAATGGAAACCTGAGGAGTTAGAGGAAAAGCTCCCCGCTTCTTTAAAACAATATCTTGCGAAGAATAGCATCAACTTCTACACGATTGATGCAGTATCTATTGCTCGTGAAATTGGACTGGGTTCCCGGATTAACATGATTATGCAAGCTGCTTTCTTTAAACTTGCTAATGTTATTCCTGTTGATCAAGCGATTGCTTATTTAAAAGAATCTGTTGTTAAATCTTACGGTAAAAAAGGTCAGGAAGTCGTCGACATGAATAATGCGGCGATTGATCGCGGCGTCGGTTCTCTCGTTAAAATCGATATCCCTGCTGCTTGGGCTGAAGCAGGTAATGCTCAAGCTGAGGCTGCAGCAACCCAAGAATTGCCTGATTTCGTTAAAAATATTATGAATCCTATGAATGCATTAGAGGGTGACAACCTTCCTGTCAGCGCATTTAACGGAATGGAAGATGGCACACATCCCTCCGGAACTGCAGCTTATGAAAAACGCGGAATTGCTGTTATGGTTCCCGAATGGCAAATGGATAATTGTATCCAATGTAACCAATGTTCCTTTGTTTGTCCTCATGCAGCAATTCGTCCGTTCTTGATGGATGAAAAAGAAGCGGCTAAAGCTCCTGAAACCTTTGTCGGTAAAAAAGCAATCGGTAAAGAAGCTGAAGGACTTAAATTCCGTATCCAAGTAAGTACGCTCGATTGCACAGGTTGCGGAAACTGTGTAGAAACCTGCCCGTCTAAAGAAAAGGCGATTGTGATGAAGCCTGCACAAGAGCAAATCGCAGCCCAAGCCGAAAACTGGGAATATGCACTTACCCTTTCTGATAAGAGCAAACGCTTTAACTTAAACACGGTTAAGAACAGCCAATTCCCACAACCTTTATTTGAATTCAACGGTGCTTGCCCAGGTTGTGGCGAAACAGCAAATGTTAAGCTTCTCACCCAACTCTTTGGTGATCGCATGATGATTGCCAATGCAACGGGTTGCAGCTCTATTTGGGGCGGTAGTTCTCCTTCCGTACCTTATACCACGAACAAAGAGGGCAAAGGACCAAGCTGGGCAAACTCTTTGTTCGAAGATAATGCTGAGTTTGGTTATGGTATGTATCTTGGAGTTCGTCAACAACGTGAAAAAATCCAAGCGCTGATGACAGAAGCTCTGGCGACAGAAATTAGTGCTGAACTCAAAGAAGCTTTCCAAGAATGGATTAGCAGTATGAATGACGGTGATGCTTCGAAAGCAGCATCTGCAAAAGTTCTGGCACTTCTCAATGACTATCAAGGAGACAATGAACTTCTTAAAGGAATTCTTGATCGCAAAGATCATCTCGTTAAGAAATCACAATGGATCGTCGGTGGGGACGGTTGGGCCTATGATATCGGTTACGGCGGCTTAGACCATGTTCTTGCATCAGGCGATGATGTTAATGTCCTTGTTATGGATACCGAAGTTTATTCCAACACCGGCGGACAATCTTCCAAAGCAACCCCGCGTGCTGCAGTAGCTAAGTTCGCTGCTGCCGGTAAGAGAATTCGTAAAAAAGACCTCGGTATGATGGCCATGAGTTATGGATATGTTTATGTTGCCCAAATTGCTATTGGTGCTAACATGAATCAAGCTTTGAAAGCCATCAAAGAAGCTGAGGCTTACCATGGACCTTCCCTGATCATTGCTTATGCACCTTGTATCAACCACGGTCTAAGAGCCGGGATGTCCAAGAGCCTTGAAGAAGCCAAGAAAGCTGTAGAAACCGGTTATTGGCATCTCTATCGCTTCAATCCTGATCTTGAAGAAGAAGGTAAGAATCCGTTTGCGCTTGATTCCAAAGAACCGACCAAACCTTTCCGTGACTTTATTATGGGTGAAGTTCGTTATACTTCCCTGCTTAAGACCTTCCCGGAAACCGCCGAAGAATTGTTCGCCGGTGCTGAGAAGTATGCTAAGGTGCGGTTAGATTCTTACAAACGTCTTGCTGATCAAAAGTGGGACTAAAAAGTTCAAATTAAATAAGTTTTAAAGGATGGGACTGGAGTTAACTCCAATCCCATCCTTTTTTATACTTTATACCTCCGGGAGGATGCAGGGGCTCGGAGGTGATTGAATCTCAAAGGGTTAAATGTGCCGTGCATAATGGGGGGGGCTTTAGCGGAAAATAAGCTTAAAAGGGGGGATGATCTTGAAGAGATGGTTAAAAATGATGAAGGATCTAACTATCCGTCCCTATGAAAAGAAAGTTCGTAAAGCTCCAAAACTACCCGTCGATGAAAAATGGGATCAACCGCTTTCCGGTCAAGAGATTCATAAAGAATTATCAAAAAGCAGTGACATTATTTTTCGTGAATTTAGCATACGCGCTAAAAAAGAAATTCCTTGTCTATTGGGAGTTGTGGACGGACTCATTGATAAACATCTCTTAGATGAGTATTTGCTTCACGTTATAATGATTGATTTAGTCAATGATCCTGATTTCCAGGATATAACAATCGATAATGTTCACGATTTTTTAATAAAACTTCTTACTCCCATGAATGAAATTAAAAAGATCAGTCTTATGGGTGAAGCATTTGATGCCATATTATCCGGTGACGCTGTACTTTTTATCGGTGAGACTCAAGAGGCCTTGGTTATCGGTGCCCGTGGATGGCAATCCCGCGGGGTGACTGAGCCGGAAGCTGAATCATCAATCCGCGGACCGAAGGAAGGCTTTAATGAAACACTTCGAACCAATACCTCTCTTCTAAGGCGAAAAATTAAACATCCTTCCCTTCGTCTCGTATCTATGAAAATCGGAGATTTAACGAAAACAGACGTTGTCATTGCTTATGTAGAGAAACTGGCAAGGCCTAGTGTCGTTTCTGAAGTTCTCAAGCGCTTAGGCAGGATCAAAACGGATGCGATCGTTTCCGGGGATATCCTTGAGGAATTTATTGAGGATTTTCCGTATTCGCCTTTTCCGCAGATATTTCATACCGAACGGCCGGATACCGTTGCCTCGGATCTTCTTGAAGGGCGTGTGGCGATTATTGTGGACGGAACGCCAACAGTTCTTATTGTTCCGGTAACCCTTACTTCGTTTATGCAGGTCAATGAAGACTATTATGAACGTGCGTTGATTGTTATTCTTACTCGTTTTGTTCGGTACTCAGGGGCCCTGATTTCTACAGTTGCTCCTAGCTTATATATTGCGGTAACTACATTTCACCAGGAACTTCTGCCGACTTCGTTGGCCTTAAGCATCGCAGCGGGCCGTGAAGGTGTACCTTTTCCGGCCTTAATTGAGGCTCTTGTAATGCTGATGACACTAGAGATCCTGCAAGAGGCGGGGCTCAGACTTCCGAAGCCTATAGGGCAGACTATTGGAATTGTCGGAGCAATCGTTATTGGTGACGCCGCTGTTAAGGCCGGTCTCGTCAGCCCGATTATGGTTATCGTCATCGGTTTAACGGCTGTATCAAGTTATGCTATACCTTCCTATGATTTGGCTATTGCGATCCGACTAATGCGATTTCCGCTCATGATTTTAGCAGGAACAATGGGTTTTTATGGGGTGGGAATTGGCTTTTACGCCGGACTTATTCATTTATTGAATCTTCGCTCCTTTGGAGTGCCTTATCTCAGTCCTATAGCCCCATTAAGGATCCGAGCCCTCTTACAGGATACCTTTGTCAGGTCTCCTTGGTGGGCTATGAAGAAAAGACCTAAGCTCTTGGATACAGACCCAAATTCAGGAGGTAAGAGGTAAATGGAACGCTTATCGACACATCAATTTTTGGTTCTAAGTGCTGCAGTGCTTCTGGGGACAACCTATTTGTCAGTGGGATCGTTAATAGGTGAAGCCGGACGCGACGGCTGGATGATTATCTTTCCGGCCTTTATTTGGGCAGTCCCTTTTGGCTTGATGATTTTATCCCTCATGGCAAAATATCCGGGCAAAGATTTAATTAAAATATCCGAAAGGGTTGTCGGTAAAGGGCTAAGCAAAGGAATAGGGATTATTTATATTATATTAGTCACGTATTACGGAAGTCTTTTGGCGGGGCTGGAAGTCGATATTTTCAATCGTACGGTTCTGCCTTTAATGCCGCGTTTTGTATTTTTATTAGGAGGAGGATTTCTAACTTTTTATCTTTTTTACAGTGGTATCGAGGTTCTGGGGCGCTTCGCCGAGGTTGTTTTTCCGATTGTTACTGTGGGGCTGATTCTTATGATCATCTTTATTATTCCTCGGTTTGAAGAGGGAGAACTATTTCCGATTTTAGCCAATGGGATCCAGCCGGTTCTATCTTCCAGTGGTAAAATCGTCCATTTTTCTGCGGAATATATTTTGTTTTTAGCCGGCTTGCTTCCCTTTTTACCGAATAAGGCAAGCGATATAAAAAATCTAAAACAAAAACTTTATATTGCAGTTAGTATTGTAATTATTCTCAATACCCTTATCGTCCTAATCCAGATATTAACCTTCGGTCCCTTTGAAACGACCCGAATGAGTTTTGGTCTTTTAGCATTAGGAAAAATGATTGAAATATCTCGGACATTATCGGGTGTGGAGTCGATTTTCAATCTCTTTTGGCTGGGGGGCTCAACTATTAAGGTGGCATCGTATTTCTTTGCAGTGATGTGGGCCATGAAAAGTGTTTTTGGTTTTAAAAGTCGGAAATGGAGTTTTCTGCTGGGATTCATTAGTTATATTATTATTCAGTACGTTGCACGGGGGTTGGAGATATCAACAGAACTCGGTTTTGTCGGCAGATATTTTTTGGTACCTTTTACGGTATTATGGGTTCTGATGATCTGGGGGGTGGACAAATGGAAAAATCGTTCCCAAAATGGGTAAGAAACTATCCGCTGATCGTCTTCGTTCTTGTGTTATTATTGCTCATCGAGGGCTGCGGCGGCAAAAAGGAAGTCGAACAATTGGGGTTTATCATGGGTATTGGCATTGATTCAGGTAAGGATCCGGGGAAATATAAAGTGACCTGTCAGCTGGCACTGCCTAAATCGGGTGGGGGAAATGGGACAGAGACGGAAGACTGGACGATTACCAGCGAAGTATCCACCATTTCCGGTGTTATTGAAAATATAAGTCAGGTTTTAAATAAGAGTTCGTTTGCAGGGACAGCCCGTATTATTGTTTTGGGGGAAGGGTTAGCACGGTCAGACATTAATGAGGCCTTAGATCATTTCCAGCGTTATTATGATTTCCGCCGAACAATTTACCTTGTACTGGCGAGAGGCGAGGCTAAGGATATATTAGAAACCCAACTTCGGACCAAGCAGCTTCCGGCCTTGGATATTCTGGGAACGATTCAGGGACAACCCACATTCTCGAGTTTTCCGGTGACGCGATTGGGGCACTATTTAACCATTTTAGGACGTGCCAACCAGAATCCGGTGATCCCCGTGGTTCAAAAAACAAAACATGGGGAAAAGGAGATTGAATACGCGGATGAAAAGGGAGAAGAACTGCTGGTGGAGGGTGCGGGGGTATTTGAGAATGGGAAATTAGTTGATTGTCTTTGTGATGAGGAAACAAAAGGATTTATGTGGTTGGATAATACCGTTAAAAATCGGTTTATCAATGCCGAGACGGAGGGTCTCATTCTTTCTGCTTGGGTACGAAAAACCTCGACAAAATTTAAAATCGAGACAAATGCAGACGGAAAGGAAGGGATAACCTTCCAGATCAAAACTAAGGCCTCAATTGATGAGATTAAGGGACAACAAAAGTCCATGAATCTTGAAGAGTGGAAAGCATATACGAAAAGCCTTGAACCGGTCGTTGCTCAGGCTATCGAAAAGGAATGTCGGGCTGCGGTGGATAAAAGTAAAGCGATACACGCTGACTTCATCGGTATTGGGCGAAAGGTTGAGCAAAAGGATCCAAAGTTTTGGAATCAAGTGAAGCCGGATTGGCTTAACCAACTTGCGGATTTTCCGGTGTCTTATGACATTCAGGTCACCCTTGAACATACGGGATTACCTTTGAACAGCCCGGTTAGCCCTCAGAAAAGTGGGCAAGAATAGACTTAATGAAGGAGTAAGGGGGTTCATTGCCTTATGAAGTTAAATATCTTGCCGCGCTGTCAATGTTGTCAAGAGGTTCCCGTTCAGGGTCTATATGATGGTATCCGAATTCAAGGGGGTTTTTTTTGTTCAAGCTGCTGCCAAAACATCATAACGAGTTCATCAAGTTCAGTTCTTTATCAGCATTTTTTGGAAGGCGTAAAGAAAGCACTTTTTCAGTAATACACCTTTAGAATCAATCGTTTGAGCTTGTTGGGGTAGGATGATTCTTTATTAAAGATGTGATACAATAATAGGAAATACCTTTAATTTGAAGGAACTGGGGGAATATTTTTGCTGTCCCTGGGAGAGGAGTTGTTACAGTACCAAAATCAGGAGTTTCTGTCGTTTCATACTCCTGGGCATAAAGGAAAACGAGAGTTTTTTGAGGGCCTGAATTTTCCGGAACAGGATCTGACAGAACTTCCTGGCTTAGATATGTTGCACACACCACAAGGGGTGATTGATAAGGCTCAGAAACGAGCGGCTCAGGTTTTCGGCGCAGATGAAAGCTTTTTTTTGGTGAATGGAGCTACTGCAGGGAATCAGGCGATGTTTTTAAGCCTTGCGGGAATAAAAGGAAAGGTCTTAGTCGGAAGGCAATCTCATCGTTCGGTTATGGCGGGACTCGTACTTTCCGGCTTGGAGCCGATCTATATTAAACCTATTATTCACCCCGAATTTCATCTCCCCTTAGGATATGATTTTAAGATTGAACCTCAATTGTGGGGGGAAATTCAAGGGCTGCATTTAACCTATCCCAGTTATTACGGAACCCTTTCGGATTATAAACCTATTGTTCAAGGACGGGATGTATGGGGACCTAATGTTCCTATTCTTGTCGATCAGGCTCATGGTTCACATTATTTGTCCAAGCTGTTCCCACCGAGTGCTTTAGAATGGGGTGCGGATCTTGTTTTAAACAGTTCGCATAAAACACTGAGTGCCTTAACTCAAGCGGCGATGCTTCATGTTCAAGGGGAAAGAATATCAAGAAGCCGTCTCAGGCAATCCCTGGAGCTCCTTCAGTCCTCGAGTCCAAGTTATCTCTTAATGGCGTCTCTTGAACGGGCTGTTGAGTTTGCTCAGAAGGGAAAATGTTGGGAGCTTCTTTTTGAAGCCGTTCAGGAGCTTCATCAATGTGCGGGCAAGGTGCTTCGAATATTGAATTCAGAGGATCAAGGTCAATATGGGATTGAACAGATTGATTGGTCCAAGATCTTGGTCAATACCTCTTCAATCGGACTTGCCGCACCATTAGGCGTGGATTTTTTACGAACTCATTTTCGAATTGAGCCGGAACTTTGGGATCAAGAGAATATTTTATTCTTGCTGGGAATTGGCAATACGCCGGAAGAGGTTCGACGTTTAACCGAAGGATTAGTAGCGATGGTACAATGGTTCGAATCGACTAAGAGGTCTGAAGGTACAACGTTGATGCCCTGTAAAGATACGCAGGATTTTACAGAGGGTGCAGGGTTGCCTTTGCCTCCTCTTCGACTCACTCCGCGTGAAGCCTTTCTGGCCCCTAAATGTCAGATTCCCCTTAAGGAAAGCCTAGGAAAGATTGTGGGGGAGAGTATTTCCCCTTACCCGCCGGGGGTTCCTTGGATTATGATGGGAGAAGAGATGACCCCGGAACTTCTTGAGGTGTTGTTGAATTTCCCCTCAAACCGATATCAAGGGTGGGATAACCCCGAACAGGGGATTTGGGTCATTGAGGAGGGATAAAGGGTGAATATAGCATTTGAGCTTTTAGTGAGGGCGGCGTTGGAGGAGCGTATAGCTCACTTACTATTGTTCCATAGCGGAGCAGCCCTTGAACGCCGTCAGGCGGGTGTGTATCTGGCTCAAGCCTTAAATTGCCAAAGCCTGCGGGCAGCGGCACCCTGTCTGGAGTGCTCGGCTTGCCGTAGAATTCATTCGGGAAATCATCCTGATGTACATATTCTGCAACCCCAGAAAGCCTCTTTGGGAATTGAGGAAATACTCCATTGGCAAGAGCAAGTATACCGTAAACATTATGAGGGAAAATATAAGGTCTTTATTTTAGAACAGGCTGATCGATTGACCCTTCCCGCGGAAAATGCCTTGTTGAAGGTGATCGAAGAGCCGCCGGAAAGAACAATAATCATTTTAAGCGCTCAAAATGCCGAAGCCTTGCTGCCTACGATTCAAAGCCGTGCTCAAGCTGTTTATTTTCCGGAAACGGAGAAGGATAATTGGCTTAATTCTTTAGATCCTTCCATAAATCCACAGGAAGCAGAAGAAGCTTTTATGTTGAGTGGAAACGATCCGGAAGGTGCACTGGTTATCCTCGATTTGGGTGTTGCAAAGGTGAAGCAATGGGTTGATCAATTTGAGGAAGCGATTCGGGAAAGTGATTTCCTAAAGGTTTTTAGCCTATTTCCAATTGAGAAAAATGAAGCTTTAATCTACCTCCAGGTCTTAGCCTATCAAGAATATGCGGACGTCAGAAGTCCCGGAGCGATGTTAGCGATAAATAAAACGCTGGATCAAATTCGTAAGCAGGCTAATCCTCGTTTAGCGATTGAAGTATTGGCCCTGGAATTATTCCGGCAAGGAGGACATTAAGTGGTTGAGGTTGTGGGGGTCCGTTTCAAACGGGCAGGAAAGATTTATTACTTTTCTTCTGGGGATCTTGAACTTAAAGTTGACGATAAAGTGATTGTGGAAACAGCGCGTGGTGTTGAATTTGGAGATTTAGTGATTGCCCCCAGAAATATTCCGGAGGAATCTGTGGTTTCTCCGCTTAAACCGGTTATTCGTAAGGCTACTGCGGATGATGTGCGAATTATGGAAGAAAATAAAGCGAAGGAAAAAGAGGCATTTCAAATATGTCTTAAGAAGATTGAAAACCACCAGCTTCCCATGAAATTAGTCGATGTCGAATATACATTTGATCGTAATAAAATTATTTTCTCGTTTACGGCCGATGGCAGGGTGGATTTTAGGGAACTTGTTAAAGATCTGGCTTCTGTTTTTCGGACGCGTATTGAACTTCGGCAGATTGGCGTTCGGGATGAGGCTAAGATGCTGGGCGGGGTCGGATCTTGCGGCCGAATGCTCTGCTGCTCTACCTTTCTCGGAGATTTTGAACCGGTATCGATTCGGATGGCCAAGGATCAGAAGCTATCCCTTAATCCGACTAAAATTTCGGGTATTTGCGGGCGGCTTATGTGTTGTTTGAAGTACGAGAATAGTATTTATGATGAGGAATTAAAAGAAGGTGTAAAGCATCCAGCCTTCGATTATGATGAGGGATGCGGCTATGAAATTATTGCGGACGAAAATAAATCCGATAAACCCGATAAACCTGAGCGGCCAGCCCAGGCCATTCCTGTATCAGGAAAGGGACGTCAAGAAGGGCGTCAAAGGAAAGGGGAAAAGAATAAAGGAAAGAGTGAGAAGGTATGAGTCAATTGACCCAGGCTTTAACTGAAGTAGAGGAGAAAGTGAATTCCCTGCTCGAAGAGGTACGAAGCTTACGCCCGTACATTGAAAGTCTGGAAGAAGAAAATGCTCGGCTTAAGCGAGAATTATGTGAAATTCCAGAACAAGAAACGGAGCGGGTTATTGCCAACGCGGAGCATCTGCAGGGTGTTGCTCATGATAACTTAGTGAAATTATATAAAGAAGGATTTCATATTTGTCATCTCCATTTTGGACAACCCTTAGAGGATGGAGATTGCTTGTTTTGCATGGCCTTTTTGAGGAAGGATTAGGGAAGTTTTGTTGGGTAAGGATTTTTTGATAGGAGCGTTATATATTGTCTACAGTTGAGAAAGGGACGCTTTACGTTTGTCCGACGCCGATCGGGAATTTAGGGGATATTACTTTGCGCGTTCTTGAAGTTTTGCGTGAGGCTGATGTGATTGCGGCGGAGGATACACGGCATTCTCGAAAGCTATTAGAGCATTTTGGGATTACGACCCCTTTGACAAGCTATCACCAGCATAATGAGAAAGGAAAAGCTCTGGAACTTATCCGCAGACTTCAAGGCGGGGATGTCATTGCTTTAGTTTCCGATGCCGGGATGCCGGGAATCTCTGATCCCGGACAAGAGGTTATTCGCATGTGCTTGTCCGCAAAGATACCTGTCGATGTCTTACCCGGACCTAATGCAGGTTTAACAGCTTTGGTTCTTTCAGGGCTTCCGAATGATCATTTTATTTTTCACGGTTTTCTGCCTTCCACCAAAAGTGCCCGAAGGCGTGAACTTCAAGGATATGCAAAGTTGCCATTTACCCAAATTTTCTATGAGGCTCCGCACCGATTGGTAGATACCCTTGCTGATCTGTTAGAGGTATGCGGAGACCGTGAAGCTGTAGTTGTGCGTGAACTCACTAAGCTCCATCAAACGGTTCATCAGGGACTGTTAGAAGACTTGCTGGCCGAATTCCGGATGAATCCCCCTCGCGGAGAAATCTGTGTTCTTTTAGCTCCCTATAAAGAAGTGCCGCTTCAGGGCGGGCCGGAAGATTGGAAAAAAGAAGTGGAAGCGGGAATTAATCAAGGTTTACAGCCGAAGGAAGCTATGAAATGTGTTGCTCAAAAATACGGAATAAGTAAGAGAGAAGTTTATAAAGCAGTTCTGGAGGGAAAATAACGCTGACAATTAAGGGGCTGTTTTGAAACAGCCCCTAATCCGGGACAAAAAAAGAAGAAGGCATTGCACCTTCTTATGTATCAGGGATTTATTAAACAGCTTCTGATTCATTGCTGGCAGCGATTGTTGCTCCCATAGCAGCAGCGCATTCCCGGCAAACATTTTTACCGCGGAAAACTTGGACATCGCTGGCATTACCACAAAAAACACAAGCAGGCTCATATTTTTTGAGGATGATCTTTTCTTGGTCGACATAGATTTCGAGTGCGTCTTTTTCGTCAATACCTAAAGTTCTGCGTAGTTCGATTGGAAGTACAACACGACCAAGTTCATCTACTTTTCTTACGATTCCGGTTGATTTCATCATAGGAACTCTCTCCTTCTAACAACATTCGACAATTTACTACAACCTTATGATACCAATGGTACCATTTAAAGTCAATGGGTTTTTGAAAAAAAGTTGTCATTTCTTTTTTTAAAGGTATAATTGACTTTATTGTAGGGAAACTTGACAAAAATTATTGAATTTAATCTGTAAAAGTTCGCGTAAAACTTTATAATAATTAAAAGCGCTAAATAATTTAGAGAGGATGAGTCTCTTGAAATATTACATAACGACACCGATTTTTTATCCTAATGCAACTCCTCATATTGGGACGGCATATACGACAGTTGCGGCAGATGCTTTTGCCCGCTATCATCGCATGAAAGGTGACGATGTTTACTTTTTGACGGGTACGGACGAAAATGCTCAAAAGATTGTCCGTAAAGCTGAAAGTGAAGGTTTAGATCCTAAAAGTTATGTCGATGGGATTGTTGAACGGTTTAAATCGCTTTGGGATGAGTTGGATATTTCTAATAATGACTTTATTCGTACGACAGAGGAACGTCATCATAAAGTCGTCCAAGCTCTTTTTACTAAACTGCATGATCAAGGCGATATCTACAAGTCCGAGTATGAGGGCTGGTATTGTACACCTTGTGAAACGTTTTGGCCTGAAAGCAAATTAATCGATGGCAAATGTCCGAATGCAGATTGCCGGCGCGAGGTTGAATTATTAAAAGAAGAGAGTTATTTCTTCAGGTTGTCAAAATATCAGGATGTTTTGCTTAAGCACATTCAAGAGAATCCCGACTTTATTCAACCGGCTTCGCGGCGCAACGAAATGATTCGTTTTATCGAAGGCGGTCTGGAAGATCTTTGTGTATCGAGAACGACGTTCCAATGGGGAATTCAAGTCCCCTTTGATCCCAAGCATGTGGTCTATGTATGGCTTGATGCTTTGATTAACTATATTTCGGCATTGGGATATCCCGATGGTGAGCTCTATAAAAAGTATTGGCCGGCTGAGGTTCATTTAATGGGCAAGGATATTGTGCGTTTCCATGCCGTTATTTGGCCAATTATCTTAATTGCCCTGGGAATTCCTTTGCCGAAGAAAGTGTATGGACATGGTTGGTTCTTAAGCAAGGAAGGCGGAAAGATATCTAAGTCGCGCGGCAATGTTCAAGACTCTTTTGAGTTGATTCGGCGTTATGGCTCGGATGCTATTCGTTACTTTCTTCTTCGTGAAATGCAAGTCGGAGCAGATGGAACGTATTCAGAGGAAAATCTCGTAGAGCGCCTTAATAGTGATTTAGCAAACGATTTAGGTAATTTTGCTTCCCGAAGTCTGGCGATGATCGTGAAGTATCGGGGGGGCATTGTTCCTAACGCCGGAGAAGATACAGCCTTAGAACAGGAGCTTAAGGCTTTGAGCCGGGAAGTTAAAGCTAAGGTTGAGGAAAGAATGGAAGCTTTAGATCCGGCGGGTGCTTTAGAAAGTATCTGGCGCCTGGTTGCCCGTATGAATAAATATGTCGATGAAACAGCACCTTGGGCACTGGCTAAACAAGAGGATAATCAGGCAAGGTTGGATCATGTTTTACATACCTTTGCCGAAGCAATACGCATTTTTGCAATTCTTTGTGCACCTTTTATGCCTAAACTTCCGAGTAAAATGTTCCGGCTTCTCGGGGTTGATCAAGAGATGCTGCGTTGGGAAGATATTGATCAATGGAACATGATACCTAGGGGGACGCGGGTTGAAAAAGGTCAGCCTTTATTCCCCCGTGTGGATTTATCCCAATGGACAACTGAGGAGGAGAATCAAAACATGAATCAAGATATGAACCAAGATGTGAATCAAGAACAAAACAAGACACCTGAGGAAGTAAAGCCTCAATTTGAGCCGATCAAAGAGGAAATTACAATTGATGACTTTGCGAAGATTGATTTGCGGGTCGCAAAAATTCTTCAAGCGGAAAGAGTAGAAAAAACGGATAAACTCATGAAATTAGAAATAGAGGTATCCGGTGAGAAGCGCACCATCGTTTCGGGAATCGCCCAACACTACACGGCTGAGGATCTTGTGGGAAAATCAGTGGTCATTGTAGCCAACCTTAAACCGGCAAAATTACGGGGAATTGTTTCACAGGGGATGATTTTGGCTGCTTCGCAAGACGGTGTTTTAGAGGTACTGACGGTTCAGAAAGATTTACCCGGCGGAGCCCGTGTAAAATGATTTGGGATACTCATGCCCACCTCGATGATCCCCGTTATCAGGAGGACTTTGAACAGGTTCTTGAAAATATGAAAAAAGCGCAGATCTCGCGCGTCACCAATATCGGATATGATTTGCCCTCTTCTCAGAATTCCGTGGAATTAGCCCATCGTTATGATTTTATTTATGCGGCGGTTGGTGTCCATCCTCATGATGCAGAAGGGGTAAGTGCAGATACATGGGAAACCCTTTTGCAGCTTGCCAAGGATAAAAAAGTAATCGGTTGGGGAGAAATCGGGCTCGATTATTACCGGGATCTTTCTCCTCGCTCAATTCAGCAAAAGATATTTATTGAGCAGATTGAATTGGCTAATGAAGCAGGGTTGCCTATTATTATTCATGATCGTGATGCCCACGGAGATCTTTTGAAAATCGTGAAGGAACATCCTCCAAAGCACGGCGGTGTATTCCATTGTTACTCCGGTTCTTGGGAAATGGCCAAGGTAGTTTTAAATTTAGGTTTTTATCTTTCTTTTGCCGGCCCTCTCACCTTTAAAAACAATCGTCAAACCGTTGAAGTTGCCGGTAAGGTCCCGCTTGATCGTTTCTTCGTAGAGACGGATTCACCTTATTTAACGCCGGAACCCTATCGAGGGAAACGCAATGAGCCGACTTATGTCCGCCAAGTTGCCGCTAAAATTGCCGAACTTCGCGAGCTGAGTTTAGAGGAAATAGCTCAGCAGTCCTTTCAAAACGCTCAAACGTTATTTAAGGTTGAATAGAATCCAAAACAAAAATTTTTATATAGAATTGCTCTAGTCCGGAAACCGTAAGGTTTTCGGACTAATTTTAACCTCGTGAAGTGTGGTATAATGTAACAAATAATGTAAAAAAGGAGGAATGCGCTTGGATCAATATAACCGGGCGGTTGGACTGTGGCAGTCATACAAAATTGCATCCGCCGCTGATTTAGATAAATACCTTAATAGCTTCCGCATCCTATTTGCGTTTCATTCCGGAAGGATAGAAAACGAGGAAATCACCTATCATGATACAAGGGAGATCTTTGAAAACGGTAGGGTTGTAGACTATACCGGAAGTCCCCATGCCCTGTTTGAACAGCAAAACCAAAAGCTGTGCTATGAGTTGTTGAAAGAAAAAATAGTGAAAAAGGAGCCTCTCAGCATAGAGTTAGTTAAGGAAATTCACCAGGTTCTCACCGGTGGGACATATGATGAGCGCAGGTATATTGAAAATAGGGAACGGCCTGGCGAATTTAAAAAGCACGATTATGTAACCGGCATCCATGAAGTGGGCGCTGCTGCGGAAGATGTGGAAAAAGACCTGACAGAGCTGATTGCCGAAATCAACGCATACGAGGGCAAAGATGTCTTAAAAGCCGCCGCCTATTTTCATGCAAGGTTTGAGTATATCCATCCCTTCGCAGACGGTAACGGACGTGTCGGCAGGACACTCATGAATTACTATCTCATGACACATAATCATCCGCCCCTTATCGTCTATAACGAGGATAAGCGGATGTATTACGAGTGCCTGCAAAAGTATGATGAAGCCGAGGATTTAAATCCCCTTTATGAGTTTTTTAAATATGAAATTGGAAAAACATGGGGAAAGGCCTTGGCACTTGCCAATGGCGTGAAGCTGGAACGCAAAGGCTTAGCAGATTTTACCTAAGGCATCTAGTCAACAGCATAATATTAAAAAAGCCATCTCGAAAAGGGATGGTTTTTTTCGTGGTGTGCCACGCATGGCGATTAACTTTACAGCCAACTTAGTGAAAAGTTTTAGGGTTGCCTGGAAGTTCTTTTTTGCTTGTACCTATCATAATTTAAGATAAGGAGGGGAAAGAATGTATTCATTGCCGATAGCTAACTATATGGATTATTGGCGTATTGCAAAAAACCGAAGTGTATATATAGGGAGCGGGTTGTTAATCGCGGGGACGACCTTGGTTTACTTACCTATGGATAAAGTTATGGAGAATTTACCCCAAAGAACAGTTCCTCTGTTTCAGTCAGCGCCGGCGCCGGCAACGACAATACCGTCTTCGGCCAAAGAAGTACTGCCGAGGGATGCTGCGATTGAACAGGCTGCCTCGGAGCAAGCCTTGCCAGAAGCCGTTGCGCAGGTTCATACGGAATTCCGAATTATCGATGTTGAAGTTCCGGTGGAAACGGAATATGAGGAGTCAAACCAGCTTAGCCCCGGTACAACCAAGGTTAAGGATGAAGGGAAAAAAGGAGTTGAACGGCAGGTCATTAAAATAACTCAAGTCAATGGAGAAATCACGAGTGAGAAAATAACACATCAGTTTATGCTTGAGGCACCCAAGAAACGTGTGGTCTTACGTAATACAAAGCCTATTGCAGCTGTAAAGCCTGAGAGTAAATCTGAAGCCGATGTAAGTCAGCTTAATATCCGGAAGGTAATGGTCATGGAAGCAACGGCTTATACTTATACAGGCAATAAAACGGCAACAGGGATTGAGCCTAGGGAGGGGATAATTGCGGTTGATCCGCGAGTGATTCCATTAGGGACACAAGTTTATGTTGAAGGTTATGGATATGCAGTGGCTGCTGATACGGGTGGATTAATCAAAGGGAATATAATCGATGTGTTTTTTCCCAGCTTCCAAAGATGCATTAATTGGGGAAGGCGGCCTGTCAAGGTCTATGTCATCAATGCTTAGATGGGATAAAATGTAAATTATTTTGACAGCTGACCACTTATAAGATAAAATGAGGTTGTAAGTTGACATTGGAAATGTTCCAAGAAATTCATGGGGGGATATAATGATTGAGAAAACGGGACCAAAGGCTAATCCGCTAGTCCATAGCTCCCGCAAGACTCAAATACTCGCGACTTTATTGGGAATACTATTGGTTATTACAATTATTGTTGTATTAAAAGCGAAGACAATTAACGTCCACATTGATGGAAAGGTCGTTAGTATAACGACAATTAGTGATTCGGTAGATGGCGCTCTGAGATACTCAGGACTTGGTATTTATCCGGAAGACCTTGTCGTCCCTGATCGTTCAACTCAAGTTGAAAAGGGATTGGAGGTTAATGTTACTCGAAGCCTTCCGCTCACGCTATATCTTGATGGTAATAAATATCCGGGCCGTTCACCTCAACAAACTGTGGGTGAAGCATTGCAAGATATATCAGATCGGTTAGGGCTAAATATCCAGCAGACAGATGAAATTGATATTGACAGTCAAAGTCCATTAGTGGCTAATATGGAAATAGAAGTGAAACGGGCTATCCCCATTCACGTCGATGTTGATGGTAAAGAAATTGATACTTATTTAGCGCCTCGTACTGTTGCTGAAGCACTTAATAAACTTGGAATCACACTGAGTGAGCAAGACAAAGTCTCGCTGCCTTTGGATCAAACCTTGAAAGAAGACGATGAAATCAAGGTTGTAAGGGTTACGGAAAAGGAAGAGACAGTAACGACAGAAATACCTTATCAAGTGGTTGCTCAACCCGCCGATTTTCCGGTCGGTTTTCCGGATCGAACCCTGAATAAAGGAGAAAATGGGCTTAATGAGCAAGTCGTAAAGGTAACCTTCGAAGATGGCAAAGAAGTTAAACGAGATGTCCAAAAGCAAGAGGTTACCAAAACACCGGTGAATCAAGTTGTTGCGCGTGGAAGTCAAACTTCTGTTTCCCGTGGCGGCAGGACGATAAACTTTAAAAGAGCTCTTATTGTAAACGCGAGTGCCTATTCTTCGGGCTCGATTACGGCAACCGGAAATTCCGTACGTTATGGGGTTGTCGCTGTTGATCCGCGCGTTATTCCCTTAGGCAGTTCCCTTTATGTTGAAGGCTATGGAGATGGAGTTGCTTTAGACACAGGCGGCGCGATTAAGGGAAACAAAATTGATCTCTATATGAATTCGGAGGAAGCGGCTAGGTCATGGGGTGTACGGCCGGTAGTCGTATATATTAAATAATAACCATAAATTATCCGATGACTTAAGTTTCCATTATCGAGTAACATTTACGGGACTGTTGCACAATGACTGCAACGGTCCCTTTTTGTGGTGCGCCACGGCCCAAACTCCTCGTATAAGATCTTCATTTAGTAAGCATGTTAACAAGCCTCTCGGTCATATTTTAGATATAGGATGGGATTCAGAGGGGGGAGAGGCTTGCGGAAACCCGTATTTTTCTTAGGAAATCCAAAAGGAATAGCAGTCATTATTGTTTTAATGCTGATGGCGAGTCTGGTATTTTCCGTACTCTGGCAAGGTTCCACTGTAGTATTAAGTCATTTAAAGACTCAACATATTGTGGTTATCGACGCCGGGCATGGGGGATATGATCCGGGAGCAATTACGACCGAAGGGCTTTATGAAAAAGAAATTAATTTACAAATGGCAAAGCGGGTGGGGGAATTACTTAAACCCACCGGAATTCAAGTCATCTTAACACGGGAAGACGACGTGGATTATGTTCCCGAGGGATTACGGGGGCGGCAGACTAAAAAACAAGCAGACCTAAATTACCGGATTGACATGGCCAAGCAAGCGAATGCTGAAGCGTTTATCAGCCTCCATCTTAATGCGACCAAGAGCGGTCAAGGTTCCGGAGCAGAGACATTTTATCAAAGTCAATCTGAGGAGGGAAAACGCTTAGCCGAGTATATCCAACAAGAATTAATTAAGGTTCCGGGTATGAACCAACGTATTGCTAAGCCTGGCAATTTTTATGTTATTAAAAATACACCCATGCCGGCTGTTATTGTAGAAATGGGGTATATTTCAAATTCTAAAGAAAGGGTTAAGCTTCAACAATCATGGTATCAGGATCAGTTAGCACGCTCCGTAGCGAAAGGTATTGCACGGTATTTCAACCTCCCGTAAAGAATAATATAAATAATATTGGTTTATTCTGGATGAAATTCAATACATAAGCTTAGGTGAAGATGGAAAAAATAAAGTCAGCCACCGAATCAAGATGAAGGAGTTGATCTCTGAATGAAACGGTTTCTGACTTTTTCTATGATAGCTGTTCTGGTTTTAGGACTTAACTTAACAGGATGCGGTATTAACCAACAGCCTATGCAGCAAAATCAACCTCAGCAATTGACTGAAAACGGCCAACCTCCTACAGCGGAAGCAGATACACGTCAAGACGTTCTCGGCACCGAAAAGCGGGTTGTCATGGGTTTTTATACCGACCCAGAAGGGCCTACACCGGGCTCAAAAGATTCAATGATGAAAAATATCAGTATGTTGGATGAAGTTTCTTTCTTTTGGTACACATTTGATGCCAATGGAAAAATTGTGACCTCAGGGAAAAAGGATTTGAGTATTAAGGAAGCCGCTCAAAAAAATGGGGCAAAAGCCTATGCGTTAATTCATAATATGAGAGGCGGAACATTTGATGCCAATCTTGCCCATCAGGTATTAGCCAACCCTTCTGTAAGAGCCGCCTTTGTCAATAACCTTGTTAATCTCACCGTTAATGAGAAATGGGATGGAATTGCCGTAGATATCGAAAAAACCCCACCCGGAGACCGTAATAACTACTCCACATTTCTTGAGGAATTGCATAATGCTCTAAAGGCTAAAGACAAGGTCCTTAATGTTTCGATACCGGCGAAATTTGTTGATTATCCCTCAGATTTATGGTCTGGAGCCTATGATTATGCGGCAATTGGAAAAGCCGCAGACCAAGTCGTGCTGATGACCTATGATGAGCATGGTTTGGGAACAACCCAAGGTCCGATTGCCTCCCATGCCTGGGTTAACAAGGTCATTAATTTTGCTGTCGGCAAGATCCCCAAAGAGAAAATTGTAATGGGTCTTCCTGTTTACTCCTTTGACTGGGGTTCTAATAAGCCGACTATGCCTGATTACTTATCCTTTGCCCAATCCGTTGAACGCGCAAAGAAGCATGGGGTTGACGTTATGTTTGATGAGGAGCACCAGGTACCGCATTATCATTATACGGCTAATGGCGTCCGGCATGAGGTCTATCTCGAAAATGCGAAGAGCTTGCAACCCAAGATGGAGTATGCCAAAGAGCATAAGTTGCATGGAGTGGCTATTTGGCGGATTGGAATGGAAGATCCCGCTATTTGGGATAGTCTGATTAAAACTTACGGAACCAATAAAAATAAGCAGTAACTTTTAACCACTTATGAATTAAAAGTATTAGCATAAAGTATCAGCATACCAGAGGGGCTGTCGCAAAACAGCCCCTTTTACGTGGTGCATAGGTTTTGCGACAGCCCCATTAATTTGAGAAAATATTTTAGATAAGATAAGATAATTAAGTTATTGAATTTTCAAAAGGAAGAGGTTACCTGATGATTGAGGAATTGATTGTTGTCGAAGGAAAAAATGATGCTCAAGCGGTGCGCCGTGCTTTGGGGAAAGTGGATATTCTTTGGACCGAAGGATATGGCCTAACCCATGAAAAGCTTCAATATATCAAGGAAATGGCACAAAGGCGTGGAGTGATTATTTTGACTGATCCGGATTCAGTCGGGGAACAGATACGGGAACGCATACGCTGTGCAGTCCCCGAGGCTAAACACGTCTATCTGTCGAAAAAGGATGCCCGTTCCCAAGACGACAAGGATATCGGTGTAGAAAATGCTGCCCCAGAGGATATTCGCAGGGCGTTTCAGTTAATTCAAACCGAGCATATTACGGAAGGCAGTGAACCCATTTTTAAGATGAATGACTTAGTTCGGGCAGGGCTGGTTGGACTTGTGGATTCAGCAGAAAAAAGGCGACAAGTTGGCCGGATTTTAGGATTAGGGGATGCTAATGCCAAGCAATTCTTACATCGGTTAAATCGTTTTCAGATTTCTCGTGAAGATTTCGAAGAAGCACAACTACGAGCAGGAGGTAAGGATGGAAAACGCAGCTGATTATACAAGGCGTTTACTTAAAAGAGGGGCAAAAGCACATAAATCTCTGGGACAGAATTTCCTAATGGATGATCAGGTCATTTCTGAGATAATCGAATCAAGTGTTCTTGACCCCAATGTTCCAATGATCGAGGTGGGTCCGGGTTTAGGAGTTTTAACCCGGATTCTTGCCCGCGAAGTCCATAAGCTTTGGGCGGTTGAGTTGGATAAAAGTAAAGTCGAAATCCTACAGCGTGAACTTCAAGGACTTCCTTTGGAAATTTTAGTGATGGATGCCCTAAAACTCAATTTAAAAGAAATCTGGGGTGATCAAAAGGGCTTCCTGGTCGGAAACTTGCCTTATTATATTACCAGTCCGCTTCTTATGCATTTTCTTGAGCAAAAGGAATCTTTAATGGGGATGACGGTGATGGTTCAGAAAGAAGTTGCGGATCGCTTAGCGGCAAAACCGGGCTCAAAAGCGTATGGAATCCTTTCTATTGCAGTTCAAGTTGCGGCTGAGCCTGAAAAAATTTGCGATGTCTCGCCTCAGGCTTTTTGGCCGTCACCTAAGGTTCACTCAGCCGTAGTTCGCTTGAATTTACGTCCTTATCCGGGTTTTCAAGTCAATACCGGCGATTTTTTCAAGGTCGTGAAAGCTGCCTTTAGTCAGCGCAGAAAAACTCTGGGAAATTCACTTTCCTCGGGTTTAGGATTAGATAAAAAAGTAGTCGGGGGAATCTTGCAACAAGCGGGGATTGATGAACAAAGACGGGCGGAAACGCTCAGCATTGAAGAATACCAGATGCTAACCCAAGTCTATGTTGAAAAACTTATTTAGCAACATCCTTATTCTCAATTTGAGAGGCGGACTTAGCGGCTTCCTCCTCAGGATTCGGAATACCAAGAATCGCGGCAGAATGATCGCGTCCGAGATAGAAGTTCGACCAGGAAGAGGTTTGATAAAGATCCCAGTTAGCGGGCGGTATATGATGGGAGTCAAGATCTTCTTCTTCGCTGAACTTCTTTAACCGTGAATAAGCCCGGACGTAAATACATTTTTTTTGATTTGGATAGACCTCACACCAACCATTAAAGCTTCCGCCGCAGGCCCCGTTTCTTTGATTTTTTGGACATTGAGACATAGGGCAGAGATAAGCGAGTTCAAACATAGCACAGTCGCCGCAGTCTTTGCAGTCGAGCATAGCAACTTTGGCGAGATGCTCAAAACCGTGTTTGTGGTTGGCTTTACGTGATTTATAAATGCTTCTCATGACAGGGAAAAAGGCTTTATTGGGAGTAAAGAGCAAATGATGCATCAGCCTCATGCCGCTGTAGGAAATGCCGACAGGGGCATTAAGCGGAAGATTTTTGCGATTGACAGGAATGTTAGTATTAAGCCCTGTCTTCTCGTCTTTTTCATAATAATAAAATCCATTCGGCATAGGGTAATCAAATTCACGAACGAGATCCATCCAGTTTGAACTGAGTTCTTCGCCTTTATCAATGATGTATTCCACTTGCTCGTATTTCACATTATTCCCGCCGATATGAACCCCGGCAAATCCCATGCCCTTTAGGATGGCATACATTTTGGCGGCTCTAAGCAAGCGGGCGCTTAAGCCTTTATCCTCAGCTTTCCTTTCTTGATCGATTTCCGCGAGCAGCTTATCAGTGACAACGCATCCGGGGAGCTGATTTTGATTCATTATCCGAGCGGCTCCGTAAGGAAGAATATAGATATTACCGACAATAGGGACATTTAAATCATTTAATCTCATAAATTGAATGACTTCGTGAAATTTCCGGGCATCATAGCCAAGCTGAGTTACAATAAATCGGGCAGCGCTTTCGACTTTCTTTTTTAATTTAAAATATTGAACCATTTGCTCTGCTTCAGTCGCTTTAAAGGGAGATACTGCAGCACCGGCAAAGAAATCACTCGGTTGATGACGGATAACCCCTTTCATTCCGGGATATTCCAAGCCTTGATTCATTTCACCGATCAGTTCGAGAACATGGGTTGGATCAAGATCGAAAACAGGCTTAGGTCTACCCTTAAAACCGGACTCGGTATAGTCTCCGGTCATAACTAAGAGATTACGAACTCCAGCCCGGTCTAAGGCATAAAGCTGGCTTTCCATTTGATTGCGATTCTTATCTTTGCATGTAAAATGGACAAGCGGTTCAATTCCGAGTTTTAAGATCTCTTCTCCTAAATAATCAGCAAGCATCGCTGGATTTCCACCGGGATTATCGGTGATAGTTAAGGCATGAATTCTGCCGCCTTTGACCGCTTGTTCAGCAGCCAGAAGAGCATTTTCCTGGGATCTCTCGCGCGCACCTCTCCCAGGAACCAATTCCCAAGTTACGGACATCGTCTTTTGATCGAGCAGGGACTCCTTAAATCGGTTTTCCATCCTACCTCTTCCCCTTTCCTACCCTTTCCCTTGGTTAAGTAAAAAACCTTTGATGACACGTCTATACCTCTAATTGTAGTACAATTTAGACAACTTCTTCAACATAATTTAGAAAGTTAATTCTCGAAATATTTAAAAGTTTAAGTTGAAATTTTTAGGTAATAAGGTGATAATAGAGATGTTAGTCGAAATTTCACATTAAAAGTATTTTGAAATAAGAGCAAACTTAAGCGAAAGCTAAGGACGCAAAGCTGCGAGTCTAAGACCTATGGGTGGGTTATGATTGTCGGGTTGCCAAAATATAGGACCGAACTCTGAATCATCCTTGTTTTGGCAGTGCCGAACAAGGTTTTTCTTATTTAAAATTTTAATTTACATAAACTTATATACAAGATAGGAGGATTAAGGTGAAAAAGATTCGAACGCAATTTATTGTAGCTTTTATGCTAACCGCCATGATTCTGGGCGCTGTTGTCGGAGGGTATAATATTTATAATCATATTAAATTTGCAGATCAGGAAATCCAGAATTATCAAGATACCTTATATGAAGATTATGATAATAAGTT
Organism: Desulfitobacterium sp.; assembly: GCF_034927245.1. Taxonomy (GTDB): domain Bacteria; phylum Bacillota; class Desulfitobacteriia; order Desulfitobacteriales; family Desulfitobacteriaceae; genus Desulfitobacterium_A. The sequence goes on along the minus strand of NZ_JAYFQK010000005.1, from coordinate 10,677 downwards.
AAAAGCCCAAGTTGAAACGGCATCAAGCCTAGTTCAAATCGTTTATAATGAACAGCAGAAGGGATTGCTGACCGAGGAAGAGGCTAAATTGAAAGCGGCTGATCTCGTACGTAACCTGCGTTTTGATGGAAGTAATTATTTTTGGATTGATACGACAGAAGGTCAAAATGTCGTTCTTTTAGGAAATCAAACAGAGGGGACAAACCGATACGAGGCTAAAGACCCCAACGGTGTTGAATACGTAAAAGAGTTTATCAAGCAAGGGTCGCAAGAAGGCGGGGGTTACATCGATTATCAATTTGCAAAACCCGGTGAAACTGAGCCGCTCCCGAAAAGAGGGTATACACTGCTTTTCAAGCCCTATAATTGGGTTATCGGGACCGGGGATTGGGTTGATAATATTGAGAAAAACGTCAGCGCTCAGCAAGCAATCTACCATGCGGATATGATGAAAAATATAGCCGTTATTATCGGGATACTTGTAGTCGGCTTAATTGGCGTACTGATCTTTACTCTATACTTTAGTACTAAGTTATCGAAACCCATTATCCAAGCGGCAAAAGGAACTGCTGCTCTTGCCAATGGAGATTTTACCATTGAAAAGCTTGAGGTGTCTTCCAAGACTGAACTTGGCCATTTAGCGGAGTCCTTTAATACTATGGTGGATGGGCTGCACAAGCTTGTTCAGGAGGTCTTTGAAGCTTCATCACAAGTTGCTTCAACTTCTCAAGAATTAACGGCCGGAGCCGAGCAATCTGCACAGGCTTCCGGTGAAGTCGCCAGTTCCGTAACGGAAATGGCTCAAGGTGCCGAAAAACAAAAGAAAACCGTGGATGAAGTGGCAGCGGTTGCCGAAGAGATTGCCGCAGGTATGGAACAAGTTAAAACCAATACCGGAGAGGTTGTCGGATACGCTGAACGAACTTCTGAATCGGCAGACAAAGGACGTATTGCGATAACGACAACGATTGAACAAATGAATCAAATTACGTCCGTTGTGAATCATTCAGCTGAGCTTACCCTACAACTGGGTGAGAGATCACAGGATATCGGCAAAATTGTCGATACCATTTCGGAAATAGCTGATCAAACTAATTTACTGGCTTTAAATGCAGCAATAGAAGCAGCCCGGGCCGGCGAACAAGGAAGAGGTTTTGCTGTAGTAGCGGATGAGGTTCGCAAACTAGCGGAGCAATCTCAAGAAGCAGCGAAGGAAATTTCTGAGTTAATTACGGCTATGCAACAGGATACAGAGAATGCTGTGACTGCTATGAATAACGGAACCGCCGTAGTAGAAACAGGATCAAAGGTTGTAACACAGGCTGGAGAAGCCTTTGAGGAAATTGCACAGCATATCGAAAAAGTTGTGGCTCAGGTCAAAGATATTTCGGAAGAAATGATTCAGATGACCACGGGAAATGAACGTATTGTTGCTTCGATTCGCGATTTGGATGAGATTAGCCGAGTTATTGCCGAGCAAACTCAGAATGTATCGGCTTCTTCAGAGGAACAAGCTGCGTCGATGGAAGAGATCGCTTCATCAAGCCAGGTTTTGGCGAAAATGGCAGAGGATCTTGATCAATCCTTAACTAAATTTAAAATCTAAATCATCAAGGGTAATATATCGAGCTTAAAAACTAAAATTTTCTGCGATAAATATTATAGTCAAAAGAATAGGCTGATGAACGAGATAGATGAGCAAAGAATTTTTGCTCATCTTTTCTATTATTGAAGGTAAGGGGTAAGAGACCGGTAAATCGGAAGAAGCAAATTTAAATCGGTAATATAGAATTCCTAAAGCGGAGACTGCGCTATAAGGAAAGAGTGGATAGATATCAATTGTAGTAATTCCAGGGTAATAGATTCCTAAAGGGAGAAGCCAAGGACCGGAGATCAGAATTCGGGAGAAGATAAAACCCAAAACCAAGGCAAGGATGGAATATAAGATTAAGAATAAAGTGGATTGTTTATGGAGAAAGGGATATAAAAGGGCCATGACGCCAAGAAAATGAAGTATTCCAAAGCGAACATACGACCCAGGCATCACAATATATGTAGCAAGGGTAATGATTAGGGCCCAAAATAAAATTCGGAAGGCCTTGCGAAAAGGATGGTGACTGAAACCACTGCTTATTCCCGCAAGGAAAATAAAGAGAAAGGCCGACAGCTTCCCCATGATATACCAGTTCCGGGAATCGACACGGATCGGGGCAGGTGTATAAGCGTCTAGATCATAAATGAAGTGGTAGAGAATCATAAGAATTAGAGCAAATGTCCGGGCTATATCAATTCCTGGAATCCGGGAGGAGGTACCTTTCATGCCAACACCTCACTTTATTCACTCAATCCTCAATCCATTTCCCGTTGATAGGGAATAATAAGATGCTGTTCGCAAAAAGGATGAGAGATTTCTAAGGCCTCATCCCAAAGCTTGAGAATATCGAACCGTCTTTCCGGATGATAGCCTAACAATTGGTGTTTTCCTAAGGAACGTGTAAGCGGTTCATCATGGGCTAACGCGAACCCCATGACACAATCCCCGATAATGGTTTCGGCGATTAAGCGAGCATGCTTTCGTTCTTTTCGGGGAGATTTTAGGTCTTGATGGCGAAGCGAAATTGCAACCTGGGCACTTAAGCCGAGTTTGCTTGCCCATACCAAGGACAAAGGAGGAATGGCAATCCCTTCAGGGGGAATGGATTCCAGGGCCTTGGCAGATAAGACATGAGGGCCATGGGTTGGCGTTGCTAAGCCTAAAGTATGAAAAAGCCCGATTTCTTTATTGAGATTGGCTCTAAAACGCAAAACAAGATGGACAAGGTTTATGCGATGTGTAATATAAGGATAACAATTGGTAAGTCCCATATCAACTCCCTGATCCAAAGCAGAGAGAAGTTTCTCAAGATTGTACAAAATATCCCCTGATATATCTCCGTCTAAAAAGAGCACTCCCTTAGAATTCAGCTTACGGGCATATAGTGCCCCGATGGCGCGCGGAATATCAATGCCAAGCGGTTCGGCAAAATAAATTGTGTGAATCCGAGAATCGGGAATAGAACGGGTGAGTTCAAGGGTTCGGTCAGTACAACCGTTCAGCACAAGAATGATATACCGCAGAGGAAGTTTTAAGACTGTGGCCAGGGCAGCGAGGATACTCTTTTCTTCGTTACAGGCGGGAATTACAACATCATACATGCTTATCTCCCTCCTATTAAAAGATTCTATTCTATCATATGCCGTTTTTCATTGTTCGTCATAGAATAGAAAAGAGATGGATAGGAGGGGTGAAGTGTGTTTGATGTTGGAGATATAGTGGCTAGACATTCACACAAACAGGATCTATTTTTCAGGATCGTCCAGATTAGAGCCGGCGGAGGAGAAAGGACAGCTTTACTTAAGGGCATAAATACAAGACTTTTGGCGGATGCTCCTCTGAATGATCTTGTAGAGAAGAATTCCTCCGAGATTGCTCACTATCAGCTGAAGGATTTCCAGGAAATTTATAATAAGCTTAAGGTTGTTGTTAATCAAAGGAAAGTTTTTCAGGAAAAAGATGAGGCTGAAGAATTCTTTGAAATTCCGGGACGGGTGCTTCATCTTGATGGAGATGAGGATTATCTTAATCAATGTCTTAAAACCTATCGGCAGTTGGGCCTGGAAGCCAAGGGAATTTGCGTATCGGAAACAGAACAGCCGAAATTAATATACCGGATTCTCCAGGAAAATCCGACAGATATTCTTGTTTTAACGGGGCATGACGGGTTTATTCACGGAAAAAAGGACTTTCGGAGCCTTGATAGTTATAGGAGTTCACGTTATTTTGTACAATCTGTTATCGAGGCTCGGCGCTTTCAACCCAACAGAGATGCTTTAGTTATTTTTGCCGGTGCTTGCCAGTCTAATTATGAAACGATATTAACCGCGGGTGCGAATTTCGCATCTTCTCCCAAACGAGTGTTGATCCACGCTTTTGATCCGGTCTTTATCGTGGAAAGGATTGCCTACACTCCAACCGATACGCTGGTATCTTTAAAAGAGGTTATAAAGCATACGGTTACCGGAACAGACGGGGTGGGTGGGATTGAGACGAGAGGGCAGCTGCGGCGGGGATACCCGAGAAGCCCCTATTAACTACTAAAAGAAGCAAAAGCTCTAATCCTCAATTATATGAAGATCAGAGCTTTTGCTGTAGACTCTTTTAAACAGGAGCAGTAAAGCTTAAGAATCTTTTAAGATCATGCCTTTAGTTTCAATTCCAAGTACGGCAACAAAAATACCACCTAAAGCAAATGCTCCGGCTACAATTCCGAAAACACCGGTAATACCGATGGAGGATAGACCCGCACCGATAACGATTGGGGCAAGAGCAGATCCAATGCGCGAGCATGCAGACGCTCCACTGACTCCGGTAGCCCGAACTTTTGTCGGGTAAAGTTCCGGAGTGTACGTATAGGTAATTCCCCAAATAGCGGAGACAAAGAACGAGGTGACAACCCCAAGCAAGACAACAGTACTGGTTGTAACACCATGACCTAATGCCCACCCATAAACTATTGTTGCAATTCCCGCTAAGAAAAGATTCGTGACTAACAGCCACTTCCGTCCGAATTTGTCCATTAAATAGGCACATATAATCTGGTTAGGTACATATGCGATTTGCATAATTAACACGTAGGAGAAAGACTTGATCATGGTGTGACCGGCTTTAACAAAAAGGGAAGGTAACCATGAAAATAAACCATAATACCCAAACATACCCAAGAACCATAATCCCCATAACATAATCGTGCGTTTAATATATTTGTCGGAAAAGAGTACACCCATATTAATCTTTTCCTTGGCCGCTGAAGCATTAGCAATAACGTCTTCGACGACAACCGGTGGAAGAGTATGATTTTTAGCGGTAACCTTTTCAATCTTTTCGATGATCTTTTCCGCATCATCATTGCGTCCTTGAGCAATTAACCAACGCGGCGACTCCGGTAAGTGACGGCGAACATAGAAAATATAAAGCGCGGGCAGAGCACCGGCTACAAAAGCCAACCTCCATCCATATGCCGGAATAATAAAATATGAAACAATTGCGGCCAAAACCCAACCTACGGCCCAGAAGGTATTGATTAATCCTTGTACTTTTCCACGGTGTGCCGCGGGGATAAATTCACCGAGAAGTGAAGTGACTACCGGCGTTTCGCCGCCGAGTCCAACCCCTACAAGAAACCTAAAAACGAGAAGGTATGAGAAACTTGGGGCTACGGCACAGAGTAAAGAAAAGACGGCATAGATCAACATTGTGATTTGAAATACTGCTTTTCTTCCCCAGCGGTCAGCAACGGGTCCGGAAAGTAAAGCACCGACTAACATGCCGACTAAGCCAATACTCAATATGGATCCAACTTGAGCGGAGGAGAGCTTCCACGCTGAGGTAAGAGCGGTAACCACAAAAGTGACTAGGCCGACGTCAAAGGCGTCAAAAGCCCATGCTAAACCGTTGATAACCAACATTTTGTAATGAAAGGAGCCTAAGGGTAATCGTTCCATTCGTGCGATAAGCATTTCACTTGAATTGTCTGGCATTCTTTCTTCCTCCCTTGTAAGATTATTAGGACTGACTCAATGAATTCATGGTATCGCTGCGAAAGATAGCCATATCACCCCCTTTCATATTTTCGTTGGGATAATCAATTCGCAGATGGCTTCCTCGGGTTTCGCGACGCGCTAAAGCTGACTCCACAACTGATTTTGATATTTGCAGCATATTTTTTGCTTCAAACCATTGTTGATAGCTAGAAGGTTGAAGATGTGTCAGTTTTTCCGATAATCCAAGTAATTCACTTCGGCATTGAAGTAAATTATTTTCTGAACGCTGGACCCCTGCTTTTGCCCACATCAGTTGACGCAGTGATGAAACTAAAGTATGAATATCGTCTTTACCTAAAGGTGGCAGGTCTATGGCGGGAGAAGTACTTATTTGAGCTTTATTTTTTTGAGCATAGATTGCCGCAGATCTTCCCGCTCGGGGACCAAAGACCGCACATTCCACTAAGGCAGAACCGGCCAAACGATTGGCGCCATGAATACCCCCTGTACATTCTCCGCATGCAAACAATCCCGGAATATCCGTTTCACATTCTGAATTGATCTGAATGCCACCCATCGAAAAATGGGCAGTGACCTGCATTTTTAGCCGGGAGCCATAACCATGTTTCACTAAGTCTGCGAGAATGGGGTGTTTGTCCAAATCCTTTTGGCTCATTCCGGACAAATCGAGAAAAACTTCATGTTGCTTAAACATTTCTTGGGCCAACCTATCCCGATTCTCTTGTTCGGCTTTGGGAAAATTCTGCATAAAACGTTCCTTTTTTTCATTAATAAAAATTGCACCTTGGTCAAAAATTGCCGGATTCAAATCAAATATTTTGGGCTGACTCAATCTGTAAGGGTAAAACTGAATGAATTCAAGTCCGGTAAGTCTGGCGCCTGCTCGAGCAGCAATCGCTTGTCCATCTCCGGTTATACCCATTGGATTGGAGGTCTCTTTAAAAATTCGGCTGAAGCCTCCTGTTGCCAAAATAACGGCTTTAGCAATAACTAAAAAGACTTCATTATTGCAAAGACAAACCAGTCCGTTTAGTTTTCCGGATTGAGAAATGACATCGATGACCATTGTGTTTTCGAGTAGACATATGTCTGAGTTTCTAACGTGTTCGGCAACCGGTGAAGTCAGTAATTTTCCTATTCTGGGTTCGCAAGAATAACGGACTATTTCTCCGCCGTTGGGGAGGGTTTCGATGCCTTTTTTAAACTGAACCCCGAGTGAAATCACATGATTTACGGCACTGGGTCCTTCGGAGATAAGAGTTTTAATCAGTTCCGGATTTCCCATGAATCGTCCGGATTCCCGAAAAAATTCATAATAGAGCTTTTGGTTCAATGGATCCTGTTTTGCCACACGGTGAACGGTTTGGGCAACCACAGATGAGCCGGAACGACCGGTTTTGTTTTTACAAATTATAACAACCTTACACCCTTGTTTTCTTGCGGCAAGTGCGGCATACATACCGGCCAGACCACCACCGACAACCACAACATCGGATATAATTTTTTGCATTTACATCACCCGCCGTTTTTAATTTAATGACTAATAAATAAATCCAAAAAACAGGGTTTAAGGATTATTATGTAGAATTATAAAGGTTATTATGTAGAATCATAAGGTTAGGAAATAACGGGAACCGTTTAAAGAATCATCGGTGACGGATGACATACATGTAAATAGAATCAGCTGAGGGCTTTAAACTAAATGTGATTACTGTAACATTCACAAGTATATTGCAATTGTTATGCCAATTTGAAGTGGAGTGCAGTATTTAGGATGAAAATTGGTTTATCTTTGGGAGGAGTAAAATATGCAGTTTGAATCCCTGATCAAACTATTGCCGATTCTAGCGATGATAACCGGGGGCTATGCAACGATCACAGATCTAGAGGGACGAAGACTTTATACATTTGATTTTAACGGCAATGAGGTAAAAGAATTGCGGGGGGAAGTCTATGAATTAGCGCAACAGGCTGTAGCAGAGGGAGAACCCTTAGTGGGTTATTCCCAGATTGAAGATCAAGCAAGTGCTTGGGCTTTACCCTTGGATAATTATGTTTTGAGCTGCAGTAATGTCGAACGCTTAAAGAGAGAACAGAATTTTAAAGAGGCGCTTCAACGAGCTCTGCCCATGATTGCCCAAGTAGCCGGGGGAGAGGCTGTTTTATTTAATGAACTCGGTGAGCGTTGTATCAGTTATGATGCCGATGGAACAGAGAGGAAGAAATATAAGGGAAAGGTTAGCAAACTGGCGCTGCAAGCAATTAAAATGCAAGAACCCGTTGTTGGGAAATCGTTTTCTGTAAACGGAGCTACGGCCGTCCGTATTCCGATTAATAAAAACTTTGGATTTGGATTTAACAATGAAAATGTCACGCGCCAACAAAAAAAGCTTTATGATGAAGTTAAGAAAATGCAACAAACTCGTTATACTTTTGATGATATTATTGGGGAAAGTCAGGCCATAAATAAAACCAAAAGCGAGGCCAAGTTTGTGGCTGAGGGAATATCTTCGATCCTTATTTATGGGAAAACAGGAACCGGTAAAGAATTGTTTGCCCAATCCATCCATAATGCCAGCAACCGGCGAAATAAACCGTTTGTCGCGCTTAACTGCGGCGCTATACCGGCATCATTGATCGAAAGTAATCTATTCGGTTATGAGGAAGGGGCGTTTACGGGTGCCAAAAAGGGTGGAAGCCCCGGTGTTTTCGAACAAGCCAATGGGGGTACTATTTTTCTGGATGAAATCAGCGAAATGGAATTAAATTTGCAAACGAAACTGTTGCGTGTTTTGCAAGAACGGGAAATCGTCCGTATCGGAGGATATAAACCTCTCAAAGTAGATGTAAGGGTTATTGCCTCAACGAATAAGGATCTCAACGAACTTATTGCTGAAGGGAAGTTTAGGCAGGACTTATATTATCGCTTAAATGTCGTTCAGATTAAGATTCCGGAGCTCAGGGAGAGACAAGAGGACATTCCTCTATTAGTCAGATATTATATTAATAAATACAATCGATCCTTTGGAAAATTTATCGAAAGTATTGGGCCCGAAGCAGAAAAAGTCCTTGAAGACTATACCTGGCCGGGTAATATCCGTGAACTACAGAATTGTATCGAACATGCTATGAATATGGTTGGACGAGATGATACCAGCCTTTTGGTTCGACATTTGCCAACATGTCTGCTTCATCAAAGGGTAACTCCGGGTTCTGATGCTTTGGTTATCCCAATTCAGTCCGGAGGATTAAACTTGAAAGAGGCTATCGAATTAACAGAGAAATCTATTATAAAAAACGCTCTTCAAGTCACTAAATATAATAAAAATAAAGTGGCGCAACTTTTAGGAATCAGCACTACGACATTATGGAGACGTTTAAAGGAATTAGGTCTTGAAGAGGAATTAAATACCCGCAAAAACCATTAAATCTTGCAATTCTGCAAATAGTTATTTCAATATTGAAATTTCAAAACTAGGGATACACTCTATTTTGGTTTATAAATGGCCTAAAAGCGCTCTTTAATATATTTCAGATTTGAAAAATATTAAAAGCGCTTTTTTAATGTACCAATAATTTTCTGTCAGCGATGAAGGTAATAAGATCATTAAGCTATGAAAATACGGCTAACGAAGCTGGTATGAATAATGCATGTATAAAACCAATGACGCGTCAATGAACTGTCGATCATCCCAGAAAGGGTGCATAGCTTTCTTAAGGCAGAAAAAAAGGAGGACTTGTTCATGTCAGTACTTGCACTAACTAACATTGGGAAATTGCTTACGGGGGATATTCAGAATCCATTCTTAAAATTCGACACCATAGTCGTCAAAGATGGAAAGATCGCTAAAGTGGGTAATGCCGATATCTTAAAGAATTTCCAGGTTGAAAAAACCGTGGATGTAGCGGGGATGACCGTTTCTCCGGGTTTTATTGATTCCCATGTGCACACGGTTCTCGGTGATTATACCCCACGCCAGAAAACGCAAGATTATCTTATCGGGGCAGTCCATGGTGGTGTTACCACGTTTATCTCAGCAGGTGAATGCCATACTCCCGGTCGTCCGAAAGATCCGGCGGGAACAAAAGCCTTGGCTATTCTTGCCCATAAATCGTTTGATAATCTACGCTCTACCGGCCTGAAAGTCCACGGGGGTGGTCTGATTTTAGAAAAAGGTTTAGTTGAAGCTGACTTCGCGGAAATGGCTAAAGAAGGGGTTTGGCTTGTCGGTGAAGTTGGGTTAGGAAGTGTAAAAAAACCTGAAGATGCAAAACCCATGGTGGAATGGGCTAAGAAATATGGAATGAAAGTTGCGATGCATACAGGCGGAACTTCAATTCCCGGCAGTTCTACAGTGACAGCTGATGATGTCATTGCTGTTCAGCCGACCGTGGTTTCACATATCAATGGTGGGCCGACAGCGATTGCTCCTAAAGAAGTCGAAAAGTTGATCAATACTACGGATTTGACTTTGGAAATTGTGCAATGCGGCAACCCGAAAATCGCACAATTAGTCGTGAGTAAGTTAAATGAAAAAGGAGCTTTAAAACGGCTTATCTTTGGCAATGATTCACCGTCCGGTACAGGGATTATTCCTTTGGGAGTTCTGCGCACGATGAGTTTTGTTGCTTCGATGTGCGGAATTCCAGCCGAAAAAGTTGTAGCTATGGCTACAGGAAATACGGCTAAAGTCTATGGCTTAAATACCGGGTTGATTGAAGAAGGTAAAGATGCAGATTTAGTTATCATGGATGCACCAATGGGTTCAATTGCTTCTGATGCTATGGGAGCACTCGAAGCAGGGGATCTTCCCGGGGTAGCGATGGTTATCGTCGATGGCGAAATTATCGTAACGAAGAGCCGTAACACCCCTCCATCCACCCGGAAATACACGGTTGAGTAAAACTTTCGTAAGAAGTATCGATAAGGAATTGTAAATAGCCTCTCGGAATAAAAAGGGAGGAAATCTCCAAGATGGGATAAAGTCCCTGGGAATTACGATGAGCAAAAGGAGATGAAGAACCCCACTCATAAAATGGGCATGCCAAAAAGGCCTAACCGCACTCCTTTTTCAA
>NZ_JAYFQK010000060.1:0-31762 GCF_034927245.1 Desulfitobacterium sp. | reverse complement strand
TCAAACTCTCCATAAATTTTATGACGGAACATGGATGTTCCTAAGTTCAAATGCGCCACGGATGGCATTAGCATTTGAACATCCTTACGGAGTGCTGATTGCTCAAATTGTCTTTTACTCATTGACGAGTCATTGGCTGTTCCTTGTTGTTTAGTTTTCAAAGACCGGAGTCACAGTTATAAATGATAGCACCGTTGATTGATTTTGTCAACTACCATTTACTTCCGGGGGGTTGCTTTCCGCAACCGACGAATAGTATTTTATCGCTTTTCGTTTTTGTTCTCAAACCTTCAATCTCGTCTTAATTCCTTGAATTATACTGTTATTCTTCGAATTCATTGTCTTACTTTCTTTTTTCTTGCATTTATATTTTCTAAATCATATTCATATACTCAAGGGGCCGTTGAAAAACAGCCCCTTGAGAGTACACCTATAATTATGAACTATTGCAAAAGACCCAGAAGCGTAGGTTCACTTCTATGCATGAAACTATTCTTCTTCTTTCTTTTCTTCTTCCCGAGGTCTCATTGTGGGGAAAAGAATAACATCCCGAATCGATGCAGAATTCGTCAGCAACATCACTAAGCGATCAATTCCGATACCTAAACCGCCTGTCGGGGGCAGCCCATACTCAAGTGCCTGCACGAAATCTTCATCCATCATATGAGCCTCATCGTCACCATTCGCTCGTTCTGCAACCTGGGCTTCAAAGCGTTGACGCTGATCGATAGGGTCATTTAATTCGGAGAAAGCATTTCCGAGTTCACGGCCGTAAACAAATACTTCGAAACGATCCGTATACTCGGGATGCTCCTTATTTCGTTTTGCCAGAGGGGAAATTTCCACCGGGTGTCCTGTTATGAATGTTGGCTGGATTAGTTTGGACTCTACAAATTCCTCGAAAAACTCATTGATAATCTTTCCTCGGGAAGCATTATCGTCAACATGTACGCCTTTTTCCCGAGCAACCTTGCAAGCTTCTTCATCGGTTAATATCTGCCGGAAATCAACGCCGGCGTACTCTAAAATTGCCTCAAGCATCGGCAGCCGACGCCAGGGTGTTGCAAAGTTGATCATTTCTCCTTGATACTCGATCTCCAATTTACCATGAACTTTCTGAGCAATGTAAGAAATCATATTCTCCGTCAATTCCATGATGTCCTCATAGTTAGCATAAGCTTGATAGAGTTCCATCATCGTAAACTCCGGATTATGTTTGATGGAAATTCCTTCATTTCTGAAGTTTCTCCCGATTTCAAACACACGATCAAAACCACCCACGATCAATCGTTTTAACGGAAGTTCAAGAGCAATCCGCAAATATAAATCGATATCCAGAGCGTTATGATGGGTGATAAAGGGGCGGGCAGCCGCTCCTCCGGGAATCGTATGCAGCGTGGGAGTTTCAACCTCGAGGAAGCCTTTCCCTTCAAGATATTCGCGCATTGCACGGATAATCTTGCTCCGTTTCACGAAAACAGTCTTGACCTCCGGATTCATAATCAAATCCAAATATCGTTGCCGATAGCGTAATTCAACATTCGTTAAACCATGGAATTTCTCAGGCAGGGCGCGCATGGCTTTCGAAAGAATTTGTACCTCTTCAGCGTGAATAGAAATTTCTCCCCGCTTGGTTCGAAAAACCTTTCCCATGACCCCGATAATATCCCCAACATCGAACTTAGAAATCATTTCAAACCATTCCGCACCGACATCATCTTTACGGATATAGACTTGAATTTTACCGCTAAAATCTTGAATATGAGCAAAGATAACTTTCCCTTGATCCCGTTTAGACATTATCCTACCCGCGACCTTTGCAGTTTGACCTTCCAACTCCGAAAATTGATCCAAAACTTCTTGGGCCGCATGCGTTCTTTGATAACGATCTGCGTATGGTTCAATACCCTTCTGGCGAAATGATTCAAGCTTGTCCAGCCTTATTCGCCAAAGATCGTTTGTATCTTCCATATAAACATTCCTCCAAAATTTCTAATACTCATATTCTAGCAGATTTCTACAGGATTAAACAAGAACATCAAGAAAGCTCGGCAGACGCCGAGCTTTTCAAAGGCTAAAGCCGTTTGAAATTAGAGTAAGACTTATTTAATATCCACAATCTGATAATGAAGGACACCCGCCGGTACATTTACTTCGACCACTGTTCCCTTAGCATTTCCCAGTACCGCTTTACCTACAGGAGATTCATTTGAGATCTTATTTACCCCGGGGTCTGCCTCAGCCGAACCTACAATTGTATACTCCTCGTTGTCCCCAAAATCCATATCCTTTAAGACAATAGTTGATCCCAACCCTACAACATCATTGCTTTCCTGGTCATCGATTACCCGAGCATTTCTCAACATCTTTTCTAAAGTGATAATCCGGCCCTCGATAAAAGCTTGTTCATTTTTGGCATCATCGTATTCAGAGTTTTCGCTGATATCTCCGAAATCGATAGCTTGCTTAATACGCTCAGCAACCTCACGCCTTCTGACTGTTTTTAGTTGCTCAAGCTCACTTTCAAGTTTTTTAAGACCTTCTAATGTTAGAATAACTTCCTTTTCGGGCATTCCGTATCCGCTCCCTTTTCTCGTCCTGTATCTGGCGCGTCTTTAGAATGCGCGCTTTCCTGATACTCTATAAATGACCACAACTGTTTAGGCATTACAGGTATTATAATTTCGCTTCAAAATATTGTCAAGGATACCGTCTGTCCCTCCACATCAGTAATGCTCTCATATTCTACCTTAAACTCAGTAAATTATACACTTTCCCCATAAAATACTATGCATTTACTGAAGAATAAAAGATAGGATATCCCGCATTTCCTGAGGAGTCTTTGTTTGCATAATTTGATCTCGCAATTGCGCGGCATTACGAATTCCTTTAATATACCAAACAGCATGTTTACGCATTTCATTCAGCCCGACATGTTCCCCTTTATAGCTTAAGATACGCTCAAAATGCTTCAGCGCAACTTGGACTTTTTCCCGATAACTCGGTTCGGCCTCCAAAACCCTATCCCATAAATAGTGCTCTGTTCGAGGGATAAGCCACGGATTGCCCAGTGCGCCACGTCCGATCATAACTCCGTCACAGCCCGTTTGAGCTAACAGATTCTCAGCATCTTGGGGCGTAAAAATATCTCCATTGGCAATGACCGGAATCTGAACCGCTTCTTTAACCCTGCGAATGCCCTGCGGGTCAGCGTGACCTGCATAAAACTGCTCCCGAGTCCGCCCATGCACGGTCAGCATTTGAACTCCTGCCGCCTCTAAGCGTTTCGCTAACTCAGGTGCGACACATTCACCTTCACCCCAGCCTAAGCGCATTTTGACAGTCACCGGGACAGTGACCGCTTTAACGACTGCCTTGGCAATCCGCTCCGCTAGATCTAAATTGAGAAGCAGAGCAGAACCTTCTCCATTCTTGACGATTTTCGGGGCGGGGCATCCCATATTCAGATCAATAATATCGGCATTATGCTCGACCGCCAAGCACCCCGCTTGGGCCATCACCGAAGGTTCGGAGCCAAAAATCTGAACAATGCGCGGCGATTCCTCACCCGTTAGATCAAGCATACTTAAAGTCCTGGAGTTTTGGTACGTTAAAGCTTTATCACTGATCATTTCCGTCCAAACATAGTGCGCACCGATAGACCGTGCGATTTCCCGGTAGGCCTTATCCGTAACCCCAGCCATCGGCGCCAAAAAAACCGGTTTATCCATTTCAAACTGCCCGAGCTTCATCATTTCTCTCCCTGATTAACATTATATTTGTCCTAACTTTAATTATTCCGCTCGTAGATAAGCAGTAATCCTTCCAGTGTTAAAAAGGGATCTACCGTTTGTATTTCTACGGATTCTTCGTAAATAAAACGCGCTAAACCCCCTGTTGAAGTAACCTTTGTTCCCTCTCCTAATTCCTGCTTCATCCGTCGAACAATCTCATCGACCTGACCGACAAAGCCATAATAAATTCCGGATTGCATCCCTGCAACAGTATTTTTAGCAATAATACGCTTCGGTTTTACTAACTCGACGCGCGGAAGCTTTGAAGCCCGTTGGAACAAAGCTTCTGTGGAAATCCCAATTCCCGGTGCTATCGCACCTCCCAGATACTCTCCCCGTTGGGAAATTGCGCAAAAGGTCGTTGCCGTACCAAAGTCGACGATAATAAGTGGTCCTCCGTATTTATGATAACCCGCAACAGCATTTACAATTCGATCTGCTCCTACCTCGCGCGGATTATCATAAATAATCGGCATGCCTGTCTTTACCCCAGGCCCAATCACTAAAGGTTCAACCCCAAAATATTCACGGGTTAAAGACTCCAATATCGGCATGACAGGGGGTACGACTGATGACATAACAACCGCTTCTATGTCCGAAAATTTCAGCCCGCGAAAATCAAAAAGGTCTTTAATAACCACAGCATACTCATCACTCGTCCGTGATTTATCCGTTGAAACGCGCCACTGATGAGTCAGTTCCCTATTTTTATAAACACCAAGAACAATATTGGTATTTCCCACATCGAAGACAAGGATCATCTTCATTCTCCTTTATTTAGATTGGCCTGTCGGCGAATCACTTGATTCCCTACCCAAGCCGCAATTCCCGCTTTAATCAAATCAGATAGGATAAAAGGGAGAAAACCTGTCGCCAGAACAAAAGAAAGACTTGTAGGTTGATGTAATACCCAACGCATAATACCGTAAAAATAACTTAAGCCTACACTATAAAGTACAGCCAGTCCCCCAAGTACGGCTGCAATGGCCGTCCAAAACCTCTGTGGACGATAAATTTTCCCCACAACATAGGCCGCACCGATATAACCTAAAATATAGCCAAAAGTAGGTTTCGCAAGGTAAGCCAAACCTCCAAAGGGAGGGCTGGAGAAAACAGGAAGGCCAAACAATCCCAGCGTCATGTAGACTGTCATGGCTAAAGCCCCATAATTTGAACCCAGCACAATCCCCGCTAAAAGAACCATCACCGGTAAAATGCTGAACGGGACGAGTGCCGGAGAACCCCATCTTAAAATCATTCCGGCCAGACACGTTAATGCGGCAATAACTGCTGTTCTCGAAAGATATCGGACATCCACAATAATTCCTCCTCATATGTAAACCTATAATTGTGTTATAAGTTTACAATAAAAGAGGTCCTTAAACAATACATTTGTTAAATATAGCCGTCTAAGGAACGAAGCCTGACATCGCCCGAGGAAAAGAGCTGCTCCCAGTGGTTCACTTCAAGCACCAGTTCTCCGTTTGTTGATATTCCTTGAAAAATGCCTTTGAAAACCTGTCCCGCCCGCTCAACCTGAACTTCCGTACCCAGCCCGGCAGCGTAAGCCAGCCAACGCTCGCGCAAGCCTTCTATGTCTCCTTTTTCTAAGGATTCGACTTCGCTTTCTAACGCTTCCAAAAAAGCGATGACCAAATCATTGAGATTAACCGGATGTCCCACGATCTGTTTCAGCGTTGTTGCGGGTATATTGGGGCTTAGATCTTTGCGGTCGAGGTTAGCATTGATCCCCACCCCTAAAATCAAGGTTTGAACCGTATTCCACTCCCCAACCACTTCTCCTAAAATACCCGCTATTTTTTTCCCTTGATAGACAAGATCATTAGGCCACTTCATTTGGGCCTCGAAACCGTAGAGTTCCCGGCAGGCATGGGCTAGGGCAACCCCTGTACTTAATGTTAATTTCGCGGCATCCGCTAAAGAAAGTTGGGGCTTCAAGATGACCGTCATCCAAATTCCGCCCTCCGGAGACTCCCATACTCGCTGCATACGTCCCCGTCCAGCCGTTTGACGTCGTGCTAAAATGACTGCACCGCCTTCAACTCCTTGTTGAATCAACGTTTTGGCAATGCCATTCGTTGAAGAAAGTTCGTCAAAGCAAAAAATCTTGCGGCCCAATTTTTGTGTTTTCAGCCCCTGCTTCAGTACCCATTCTTCCAAGGATAAAGGGGTCTTCACCAAGCGATAACCCTTTTTGGTCTGGGCCTCGATCTCATAGCCCGATTCGCGTAAGGATTGAATTTGTTTCCACACCGCAGCGCGCGTTATATTTAACGTTTGACTGATCGCCTCTCCGGAAACATATTTTTCGGGTTGGCAGGCTAGGAGATTTAAGATCTCACTGCGCACGAAATACACTTCCTTTTAAACGCCTCGCGCTTAATCCTCATGGCCATGAATTTCTTCATGGGCCAGTTTTACAATCTTGTTTTCGCTATTGACAAAGATAACTTTGGGCATGTAATCACGAGAAGCTTCATCGGTAAAAATCCCGTAGGAAATAATAATCACTTCGTCTCCGACCTGAACCAAACGCGCGGCGGCACCATTAAGGCAAATCGTCCCGCTTCCCCGCTCTCCGGGTATGACATAGGTCTCCAGACGTGCTCCGTTATTATTATTCACGATTTGTACTTTTTCGTTAGGAAGGATATCGGCGGCTTCGATCAAATCTTCATCGATTGTAATGCTTCCGACATATTTAAGATTGGCTTCAGTGACAATAGCACGGTGAATTTTGGACTTCATCATTGTTCTAAACATATTATACCTCCACGACATAGTTATCAATTAAGCGCGTTGTCCCAAATTTTACAGCTAAGGCGATAAGCACCGGTTCATTGATCGTTGCCGACTTTTCTAGGTTTTCTGCCGATCGAACCTCGACATAATCAATAATCCCCGAGCTTTGTGTTGTGATCTTTTCCCTTATCTTATCTTCGATGCGTGCGACGCTCCGTTCTCCCTGCCGAATAAGGGTTTCGGCTTCGATTAAGCTCTGGGAAAGAACAACCGCTTCCTGCCTTTGCTCCGGCGTCAGGAAGACATTTCTGGAGCTTAAGGCAAGGCCGTCCGCTTCACGGACAATGGGAACAGGGATCACTTCTATCGGAAAGTTAAGATCGCGGACCATCTGCCGAACGATCAGATATTGCTGATAATCTTTTTGGCCGAAATAGGCGCGATCCGGTTGAACGATATGAAAAAGTTTACTCACAACAGTCGTTACCCCGTTAAAATGTCCGGGGCGGGATAATCCGCAAAGCGCGTTTCCTAATTCGCTGACCTGTACGGTCGTCCTGTTTTTTTGAGGATACATCTCCTCTACTGCCGGATGGAAAATCAGATCAACACCGGCTTCGCGTGCGAGCTGAGCATCATGTTCTAAATCCCGCGGATAACGTGAAAAATCTTCATTCGGCCCAAACTGTATGGGGTTAACGAAAATACTCATCACCACGAAAGTTCCCTCTTGTTTGGCCTGTTTAACCAAGGCTAAATGACCTTGGTGCAGATACCCCATTGTTGGAACTAATGCGATCTTGAGTCCCTTCCTCCTCATTTCAGCAGTAATTTCTCTTACTTCGGATATTTTCTCGACAATTTCCATGATTATTTTTCTCCTTCCCGCCATCTAATAAATAGTTTAATATCTGTAAATCTTGCCTTGGATATTCCTTACCATTCAGCTTCATTTTTGCTTGAGCTAATTCTAAGGTTGAACGTCCAAGAGCTCGGTAGGCCTGTTGAAGTTCTAACGGTATACATTCAAGATGTGATCGAACAACCTCACTGTCTCCCCTTGCGATAGGTCCGGTCAAGGCTTGAGGTAAGCCGACTTTCTCTAAATTACGCAGCGTCCCCTGCATCAAGGGTATTAATGACTCTAGGGCAGCCTCCTTCGGGATTCCGGCCAAATTAAAGAGTTGTACGGCCATGTCCGCAAGCGCAACGATATAGTTCGAAGCCATCACTGATCCGGCATGATAAAGCGGTTTTCCTTCAGGATCTAACCGATGAGGAATTCCTCCTAAATCCCAAACAATCTGTATCCCTTCCTCTACAGCCTCCCCTTCCAAGCCAAAATGAGAACCCGGTAAGAGTTTTAAAGCTTCCCCAACGTCGGCAAAGGTTTGTATCGGATGCATGGAAAGCGTCTTCACCGGAAGAGCAGGGTCTTCCTTGAGGATCTGCGCTTTTTGTGAACCGGAGCAATGAATCCAGATTTGACCGTCTTTGTAAAGCTTGCGATCGGCTAAGTTTTTAGCGGCACTGCCAATCATCCCATCTTGGGTGGTAATAAAGATAAGATCTGCCTCCGGCACCCATGATTCGAGAGGCATTCTATCCCGGTTTAAATATTGTCGGAATCGTGCGTAGGAACGAGCACTTCGCGTTTCTACTCCAAGGCACTGATATCCGGCCTCCACTAAACGAACGGCAATAGCTGTCCCCACGGTACCTGTGCCTATGATTCCAAACTTCATTCTAATCCCCCCTAACCCTATATAATAGAAAATATAGAAAACCCGGCTTCGCCGAGCCTTAAGCGAAGGCAAAGCCGCTGGTTGCACTTCGAGTTTATCAACCGATAGAAACTTATACACTCTGATACGTATAAGAAAAGGCACCCCCACAAACGTGAAGGTGCCACGGTACCAATGCTCCCTTCACCGTCTCGGTCGAAATCGATCCAAGCGGCAGTCGATAACCACAAAAAAATGGATCTATGGATCTTAAGTACAATTCCACGAGGGATATTGTCTTTTCATCCTTATCCTAATAGTGTTCTAACGTCTATAGTTTTCTAACCTCTCCCTCTCCGCTGACCTCTTCAATGCGGCGACCCGAGGGGAGAACATACTCTGGGGCGATTTCTCTTAAAGGCGCTAACACAAACGCTCTTTCCTCCATCCGGGGATGAGGCAAAGTGAGTCGGTCATCCTTATATTCCCTATTATCATAAGTTAGTATGTCAATGTCAACAGTTCTTGGTCCCCAATGAATAATTCTTTTTCGTCCAAGCTCATTCTCGATTTTCTGACAAAGCTCTAATAAGTCCAGTGGAGGTAAATCTGTCTCAATTTCCAGCACCTGATTCCAAAAATCAGGTTGGTCAAGGTTTCCCCACGGTTTAGTTTCGAAGATCGAAGATTCCTTGAGGAGTTTAAGCTGCGGGTGTTCTCTTAATCTGCGACATACTTCCGCAAGATTCTTCCCCCGATCTCCTATGTTCCCCCCGATACTTAAGTAAGCCTTCATTTTGATTTCTCCCGCCAAATTTCTACGGAAGCATCTCCGAAAATACCCGGGATTGGGGCCTCGGGTTTATGGACTTCAACACGAATCGCTTCGCAGGGAAACCCTTTCATAACCTGTGTCGCAATTTCCTCCGCCAACCGCTCCAGAAGATGAAACCGTTCATCCGTTACAATCGTTTTAATGCGTTGATATACTTCCGCATAGTTAATGGTATCGGCAACCTGATCCGAGAATCCGGGCTGTCTTAAATCCCGAAATAAATCCACATCGATGATGAACTTCTGACCGAGAATTTTCTCCTCAGACCTAACGCCATGGTAAGCATAAAACTGAAGTCCTCTTAAATGGATTGCATCATGCTCCCGCAAAGTTTCTCCCCCTCAATCTCCGATAAATAGCGTCTGCCATATCAATCGCCCGGCGATTAGCAAGAACATCATGAACCCGAATCATATCGACTCCGGCAGCTACCCCCGCCACACTTGTGGCAATCGTTCCCTCAAGGCGCTGATCCACAGGCAAATCGAGAACATGCCCAATCAATCGTTTTCGCGAAGCAGCCAATAAGATAGGATGTCCTAAGCTTTTCAGCTCGTCTAAGCGGCTCATCACTTCAAGATCCTGCTCCCGCGTTTTCGCAAAACCGATTCCCGGGTCCACAATAATTTCATCCCTGCTGAGTCCATTCTCTTCCGCCAACTGAATACTCCGTCTAAAAAAGGCCATCATATCTCCCAGCAAATGATGATAGTTTAGCTCTTTCTGATTATGCATTACGATTACGGGGGCATGATATTTTCCGACGACCCGAGCCATATCCGGGTCTCCCTGCAGACCCCAGATATCATTGATTATATTTACTCCCGCCTCTAACCCTTTTTCAGCCACTTCCGCTTTATACGTATCGAGTGAAATAGGGACAGTCGTTCGGGGAAGCAATTCCTTCAGAACCGGTTCTAAGCGACTCCATTCCTCCTGAGCACTGATCGGGACTGTTCCCGGACGAGTCGATTCGGCGCCAATATCGATAAGATCTGCACCCTCTTCAATCATCTGCTCCGCATGACTTACGGCCTGTTTCAGATCTACGTATCTTCCTCCGTCAGAGAAGGAATCCGGCGTTACATTGAGAATTCCCATCACTAAAGTTCGTTTTCCCAATACCAGTTCCCGTCCCCGACAAGCCAGCGTCCTCTCTTGAGGGGGTTCAAGACCTTTCAGCAAAGCTTTAAGCTGCTGCCCTAATTCTTTCAAGCCAAAAGGTTGGGCCAAAATCTTTTGGGCAAATTGTTCAAATTGCCTTACCGTTCCCAGAAGAAGGACATCTGTGGCTTCAACCTTGTTGACGATAACATTGCGATGAACCGCCGCATCTCCGCCCACTGACAGCATTTCCTGTTTTAGGATATGGGCGGCAGGCAACGGAACATTCTCAACTTTTATCGCTTTTCCCAAGGATTTACCCGCCATAAAGGCAATGCCCCCCGAGTCTGAACCGATTTGGGCAATTGCCCGTTTCGCCTCTTCTAAGTTATCGAGCTTGATCCAACGCATCTGAAATTCTTTCATTTCTTCCGCTCCCTTCTCATCCTATCCTCGATTTTCAACTGACGATTTCATCCATTTCACAAGAATATTTGTAACATTCTCCTTGGCTTTTACAGCTTTGGCAATCACGAGCCCAATCATCGGCATAAGCTAAAGCTTTTCCCAATACACTCAATTGAGCATTCGGATCACAACGATGCTCTCGAATGGCTATTCTTATTATCTCAGTTTCTTCCGGAGTAAATCCGGTCTCTTCAAGAATAGGCTGGGCAAGTTCTGCTCCGACAATGGCATGATCCTCTCCTGTCTCATATTCACGCCATCTTCCCAGATCATGGAGCACTGCCGCGGCGTAGATGACTTCCTTGGAGAGTGATGTATTCTTTTCCTCCATCAGAAAGATATAAGCAATTCGGGCTACTGCTAATCCATGATCAAAACCATGGCTGCAAAATTTCCTTTTTTGCTCTGCCTGAGCATTCTTCAAAGAAAGTTCCATAAATAAAGGATTTTTAACAATCCGATTAACGCGGGGTATGTTGACCATCTTCTTCGCTCCCTCACTCCTTGGCCTATGCTCATTATAATCATTTTACCGAGGCCTGACAAAACAGGCCTCGGAATCCTCCGAGGCCTATCACCCTATTTTATATTTCTTAGAACAGACCGGTAATCTTACCTTCTTTATCTATATCCATTCTCAAGGCAGCCGGACGTTTGGGCAAACCCGGCATTGTCATAATTGCTCCGGTAATCGCGACTAAGAAGCCCGCACCGGCAGAGAGCCTTACTTCGCGTACTGTGATCTTAAATCCGGTCGGGCGACCCAGAACACTCGGATCATCAGTCAGTGAATATTGGGTTTTAGCCATACATATAGGTAAGTTAGCATAACCTAATTCCGTATATTTCTTAATTTCCTTTTGAGCTTCCTTCGTAAAGTTAACTCCATCCGCACCATAAATTTCTTTCGCTATTATTTCGATTTTGTTTTCAATCGGCTGATCCAGTTCATAAAGTACTTTGAAATGCGATTCTTTATGATCCGCAATATCAATAACTTTGTTAGCTAAATCAATTCCGCCTTCGCCACCCTTAGTAAATACTTCGGAGAGAGCAAACTCTGCGCCCAGTTCACGGCAACGCTCCGCCACGAATTCCAGTTCCGCATCTGTATCCGTTGGGAAGCGGTTAATCGCCACGATCGCCGGAACGCCGAATTTCCCCATATTTTCGATATGTTTTTCGAGATTGACAATTCCCTTGGCCAAAGCCTCAAGATTTTCCGCACCCAGATCCTCTTTAGCGACCCCGCCGTTCATCTTGAGTGCCCTGACTGTGGCGACAATTACTGTAGCCGCAGGTTTCAGACCGGCAAAGCGGGATTTTAAATCATAAAATTTCTCCGCCCCTAAATCAGCACCGAAACCTGCTTCTGTGATAACATAGTCCGCAAGTTTCAAGGCCATTTTGGTGGCGACAATGCTATTGCAGCCATGAGCGATATTCGCGAACGGTCCGCCATGGATGAATACCGGCGTATTCTCTAACGTTTGGACTAGGTTCGGCTTAATGGCATCCTTCATAAGCAAAGCCATTGCCCCTTCAGCTTCCAAATCATGAGCTGTAACCGGTTGGCCATCGTAAGTATAAGCAACCACAATTTTCCCAAACCGCTCTTTCAAATCCATTAAATCTTTCGATAAGCAAAGGACAGCCATAATTTCAGAGGCAACGGTAATATCAAAGCCGCTTTCACGGGGAACTCCCTCTGTGCGTCCGCCCAGTCCAATCACAACTTTGCGAAGGGCACGGTCATTCATATCCATGACCCGCCGGAAAACAATCTGACGCGGGTCAATATTGAGAAGATTGCCTTGTTGAATATGGTTATCTAATAACGCCGCCAATAAATTGTGAGTTGAAGTAATCGCGTGGAAATCACCTGTAAAATGAAGATTGATATCTTCCATCGGTACAACTTGGGCATATCCGCCGCCTGCTGCACCGCCCTTAATTCCAAAACAAGGTCCTAAGGAGGGTTCGCGTAAGGCGATCATCGATTTCTTACCTAGCTTAGCCATAGCCTGACCTAAACCTACGGTTGTTGTCGTCTTTCCTTCTCCGGCCGGAGTTGGGTTGATTGCCGTGACAAGGATCAATTTACCCTCGGGTTTATCTTTTAATCGATCAAATGCACTCAAATTGATTTTTGCCTTGTACTTACCATACAGTTCAATTTCATCTTCCATTAAGTCAAGTTGGCTTGCTACTTCCATGATCGGCTTCATCGTCGCTTCTTGGGCAATTTCGATATCGCTTTTCATTCTCCCACTCCCCTTTATTAAAATATAAGGCAATTATTACATTCGAGAATAAGAAGAATTTCCCTGCCGGAAAATGAATTTATTTGAATATTTCAAATAAATTTCTCAACTTCCGTTCCCGATATTATAAACTCCTTTATACGAAGGTATAACCACATTTTTGCGGGCAATGCTTACCGAAATACCGGCTTGTTTAAGGCCGATTGCTTCAAGTTTACTAAAATAATCAACAAGTTGATCTTGATTGCCAATGGCTAAAATCTCATAGGGCATTCCTTCCGTCCGAGTAATGGGGACCTGGTTGATCAGCTTTGTGCTTCCACTCATCACAATTGCCGTAGGGGCGACGATCCGCTGCCCATTTATACTCACTGCCTCGGCGCCGGCGAAGTGTAAAATGTTGGCAATTGCCATTAGATCATCCGTTGTTAACGGAAAAACCGTTTTATGCTCTTGCTGCCGATCATCAATCGTGATGACAATGCCCGGGCCCTGCACAGCTACCGTTCCATCCATCATTCGATATTGGTCCAGCAAAGACAGCAGGGCTGGACTGGTTCCCCCCTGATTGCGGGCTTCATCCAGTTGAGCTGTTAAATTTTTATGCTCTTCCTGAAGCTGAGCAGTTTCGGTTTGGGCATTGATCAGAAGATTATTGGCAAAAGCAACACGTTGGGATTGAATTTGGTCCAATGCCTCGACATCTTTTTGCGTCTGAGTTGATAATGAAATTAAAACCCCTAAGGCAACCGCAACAAAAGTCACCGAAATCGTCAAAACCTTTTTTTTCATAATTAACCCCCCTTAACCGGTTCAGCGTATTTAAACTTTTTAAGCTGTCCGGCAGGTATTGTTAATGTTTCATCAGGGGCTTCAAGCGTACGCGTAATTCCGTACTGTTGTTGATACTCCCCAAGTCGATCCCAAAAATAGAATTTCAGTGCGGATTGAAGATTATGCTGGTCGCCAACCGCTTCGATAATATACGGTGCCATTTGCAGTGTTCCATTGATCTGAATATAAGACCCGCTGCAAAAAACTTCAGTGGCGCTCGTAATGCGTTGACCGTTTACCGAAATAGCTTCTGCTCCACCGTTCCAAAGCCAGTTGACGATCTGGCGGATGTATTCCTCATGGATCAAGTAATAATTCGGATCATCACTTTCGTTGGTATAGGTCTTGGCATCGTCAAGCGTAATCCTAATTCCTAAGCCCTTAACCTCGGTTAGGCCTGCGCTGACCTTTGCCTTTTGAAGCTGTTGAAAAGTCAATGAGTTAGCATTTTCACCCATCTGATATTGCTTTAATTCCTGTTTTAGCTTTTCATTATCATTAACAAGCTGCTGGTTTTCTTGTTCTACCTGAATGAGACTCGGTACTACAGTATCCGATCTTGTGGATAGGCTGCCTTGAGTACCGGTTGTCTTAATAAGGATAACGAATAAAGCACCGATAATACACGCTGCCATAGCTATCAGAAGTTTGCCCTTTTTGGGCAATGTCATAATGATTTCCTCCTTTAAGCAATCCATATTAACCCAAAAATATCTTAATAACGAAGAGGACACCGCATGCGGTATCCTCCCCTTATACACTGCTTTATTCGCTAAGCCATTCTTCTCCGGCTTTGTTGTACTCCAGTATTTCCTCCGGTCGGAAATAAAGGGCAATTTCCCGCTCGGCGCTGGCCACTGAATCAGAGCCATGGATAACATTCCGGCTGATATCCATTCCATAAGCGCCCCGGATCGTCCCCGGATTAGCGCTGGCCGGATTCGTTGACCCCATCATTTCCCGGGCAATCGCGACGACATTTTTTCCTTCCCAAACCATAGCTACAACAGGAGAGGACATTATAAAATTAACAGTCGGTTCGAAAAAGCCTTTACCTTTATGCTCCTCATAATGCCGTTCTGCTAAGGAACGATCCACTTTGATGAGTTTCATACCTACGAGTTTGCATCCCTTATCTTCGAACCGAGTGATGATTTTACCCACCAACCCCCTTTGAACGGCGTCAGGCTTAAGCATAAGAAAAGTTTTTTCCACACTGTTTCCTCCTTAGTCAACCGATATATTTTCTTTGGGTTCATCAAACTGAGCCATCAGCTCAGCAAATTCTTTCGCTTCAAGGGTTTCCTTTTTCATCAAGGCTTGAGCAATGACCTCAAGCTTCGGCATATTCTCCTGAAGCAGGTTCTCTGCCTTTTGATAGCATTCCTCAATAATCCGGCGGGCTTCTTTATCAATGGCATAAGCTACCGCCTCACTGTAATTGCGATCGCGGCCGATATCTCTGCCGAGGAAAACCTGACCTTCTTTTTGTCCAAATGTCAGAGGTCCGATTTCCTCAGACATTCCTAACTCGGTAATCATTTTACGAACTAAACCGGTAGCCCGTTCCAAATCATTGGAGGCACCCGTACTGATTTCATGCAAAACTAGGGCTTCGGACACCCGTCCTCCTAAGAGCATGGTAATTTGATCGAGCAACTGTGATTTGGTCATATAATTACGATCTTCTTTAGGTAAAAGCAACGTATATCCGCCGGCGCGTCCGCGGGGAATAATCGAGACTTTATGGACAGGATCTGTATGAGGCAGCAAGTAACCGACGAGGGCATGCCCGCCTTCGTGATAAGATACCAATTTCTTTTCAAAGTCACTGATCACACGGCTTTTCTTTTCCGGACCGGCAATAACCCGCTCAATAGAGTCTTCCAGGGCTTGTTGTTTGATCTCTTTTTCATTCCGCCGCGCCGAAAGCAAAGCCGCTTCATTAACTAAGTTAGCCAGATCCGCTCCGGTAAAACCGGGAGTCCGGCGCGCTAATACGCTTAGGTTAACCTCTTGATTCAGCGGTTTACCTTTAATATGAACTTTAAGGATTTCTTCGCGTCCTTTAACATCAGGCACATCGACCGAGACTTGGCGATCAAAACGTCCGGGACGCAAAAGAGCCGGGTCCAGGATATCCGGGCGGTTCGTAGCTGCGATAATGATAATTCCATCATTACCGTTAAAACCGTCCATTTCAACGAGAAGTTGATTTAACGTTTGTTCCCGCTCATCATGTCCGCCGCCTAAACCGGCACCCCGTTGACGTCCAACGGCATCGATCTCATCAATAAAAACAATACAAGGAGCATTTTTCTTCGCCTGCTCAAACAAATCACGAACCCGTGAAGCCCCTACCCCGACAAACATTTCCACAAAATCAGAACCGCTGATACTGAAAAACGGGACTCCGGCTTCCCCGGCAACCGCCCGTGCCAGCAAGGTTTTACCGGTTCCCGGAGGTCCGAAAAGGAGAACCCCTTTCGGGATCTTTGCTCCCAACTCATTGAACTTTTTCGGGAATTTCAAAAATTCGACGACTTCTTGTAATTCTTCTTTTACTTCATCAGCCCCGGCTACATCTTCAAAAGTAACCTTCTTTTTATCATCAGTGACCAGGCGTGCTCGGCTCTTGCCGAATTGCATAACTCGGTTGCCGCCGCCCTGAGACTGCTGAAACATAAAGAAAAATAAACCGACGATAAGAAGAATAGGCAATATAGTTGTGAATAAACTTGTCCACCATGGTGCCCCAACCGGTTTTCCCAGAGTATAAGGGACATCGTGCTCGAGCATATTCGCGACAAGAACATTATCGCCTGACGGGCCGATAACCGTATGTTTTTTACCATCTTTCATATTTACGGTATAAGTCGTGATACTGCTGTCCGTAACCCCGCTGACATCCTGAACCTGATCTGCAACCACGGCCTTACTAAAAGTCGTATAATCAATTTCCGAAGTTTCACTGACCGGGGGATTAGCCCATTTAATCAACATTATAGCCAGTAGAATAATAAAGAAATAGATTGCTGCATTCTTAAAAAACTTCAACCTCAAGGTCCTCCCCTCTAATGGATGGAAAAACCGCCTCTTTTTCGAAGCAATATTACATATTGTACCACGAGTACGTCGCTTTTACAACGAATCTGCGGGCACGTTATAAACCTGCATTTTCTTCGCTTTCGCGCTTGATAATGACCCTTATTTTTGGTTGTATTCCCGCTCGGCAGCAATCACTTTGCTTGACCCCCGGAATCCACAGAATTCTAGGGCCTGCGGCCAAAAGAGGGATTTTTGCACGCTCTTGTGCGTCTATTTTTGCTTCTTGGAAAATCTTCTTGAGTGACTTATGTCCCACACCCTTAACCCAAAGCATATCCCCCGGTCTTCGAGAACGAAAAACAAGGTCTTCTTTTAGTCTTGACAATTCTTCGCGATCAAAGTCAGCCCAACCGAGAATATCTTCATTTTTCGTTAATCCGGGATCAAGACTTTCCGCTTCAAAAAGGCCCGCCCAAATATTAAAACCGGCTAATTTGCTCCATATGCCCATCGTAAGCGGTGTCCCGCCGGACTCGTTTTTATTTTCCCGGTTAAGCCGCAAATCTTGCAAATCTTGATTATGCCTGATCTCTAAGCTCGCCTTGCCTAAAAACCAAATTCCGTCATAACGCATATGTACTGAAAAATGAGGCAGGTCTTGCTGCCAACCGATTTGTCCCCCCGACTCCAAAATCTGAAGGACATAGTTAAAACCGAGACCGCGCGGCTCGTGGGTAACCTGAGCAGCGGCCCGACGAATCAGACGCGACAGTATCGCCTGAGGTTCATTAAACATCTTCCGACTTAATTGAACCTGGTCGCCTTCACAGAATAAACAATAGCTCTCCCAGGCCTTATCTGTCTGTTGTTCCAGATATTCCTCATCCCAGCGCAGGACCTCCGCGGTTCGCCCAATTGCCTCCAATATTTTAGGATTATAGCTTTTCTCTAACTCAGGCAATAGCTCTAAACGAATCCGATTACGGACATATAGGGGTTGGAAATTCGTATAGTCCACAGCATAGGGAATATGTTCCTTTTGACAGTAACTCAGAATATCCTCCTTCTTAATCGCTAAAAACGGACGAATAATCCTGCCCTTACGGGGGTAAATCCCCGCTAATCCGGTTGTTCCGCTTCCCCGAAGCAGCCGATAAAGAACCGTCTCCGCTTGATCTCCCAGATGATGAGCTGTCGCCAGCAGATCACAATGGTACTCCAACATATCTTCGTTCCATCGGGCATAGCGCCACTGCCGAGCGGCGGTTTCGAAAGACTGCCCTGTCGCTTGGGCGTACGCTTGGGCATTGAAACGATGAACCACACAGGGGATATCCCAACGCTTCGCAATTTCCTGCACCATTTCCGCTTCCGCATCAGACTCACGGCGAAGCCCATGATGGACATGGGTTAAAACTAAGGAAATCTGCTGTTCACTGACCTCGTGAACATATCTCCATAATACATGACTTAAGGCCATTGAATCCGGTCCGCCGGAAACGGCAATAAGAACCCGTGATTGCGGAGGAATAAGGAGGGGCAAAACAGATTGCCTCATTTTTTCATATATCATTTTCTTCTCTCCCCAAATGCCCTTTTCCTCCTTAGTCTACCATTAATCAACCCATTTTTTTCGGATAACTAAAACCACACCATCATCAAACATTTCATTTGAGCTTAAGCGCCTTGCCTCATCGACAATTTGCTGAGCCAACTCCTGCGAAGAAGATGCTTCCTGGGTTTCTAAATAGAGCTTGAGCCAATCTGTTCCGTCCTTATATAAGTCATGAATCCCATCCGTCACTAAAATCAGGATCTCTTCAGGCAATAGTTCATCTTCCACTACAGGAATATCGATATGGTTCAAGATTCCTGCCGGCAAACTTGAAGTTTGAAGCACTCGCACCCCTTTTTTGCCGATAATATAGGAAGGACATGCCCCGACTTTTACAAGACGCAATCCGTTGTTTTCAAGATTAAGAATGGCCATATCAATGGTTACAAAACTTTCTTCCGGCGAGCGCAGAACCAAAATCGAATTTAAGGCCTGAATAGCTCCCTCCGGTTCAAATCCCGTATTCAGAAGTTGTTCCAGAAGGCTTAAGGCCGTAGCACTCAATTTCGCCGCACTGTCCCCGACTCCCATACCATCACTGACCATCACCGCATGTTCGGTCGGCGCAAAAGCTAACGAGGCATAGTTATCCCCGCTCATAACATTTCCGCTTCTGGTAAAAGAGGCGACTCCCAAATCCAAAAATTCCCGGCGGCGGCGAACCACACCGGAGTACTTGACCTGTTCAAGATTATGCCTTGTATTGAGTTCTTTCGCAAGATGTCCCATGACTTGTGAAACACTTTGGAATTGACGGGATAAGGCATCTTGGTTTGCAGCTAAACGAGCTTTCCAACCCTCTAAACTTTTTTCGTGTTCCAAAATAAATTGAACTCCTATCACCATTTCCTTCAAACGACCGCAGTGGCGCTTCCACTCAATCGGTAATTCCTTAGGATTGAGTTCCTCCGAGCGCTCAACTTCTTCAAACAGATTAA
Organism: Desulfitobacterium sp.; assembly: GCF_034927245.1. Lineage (GTDB taxonomy): Bacteria > Bacillota > Desulfitobacteriia > Desulfitobacteriales > Desulfitobacteriaceae > Desulfitobacterium_A. The sequence continues at coordinate 12,375 of NZ_JAYFQK010000060.1, read as the reverse complement.
ACAAAAAATGATAGGTTTTATAGAATTCACGGGTCCAGCACGTTTCAATCGTCGGACATGTTTTACATACGCGTTCCACCAAAACATTCATGAGTTCGGGGATATCCGGTTTCGAGTGATGTATTTCCGCCTCTGCAGCCTGTGTGCTGTAGGCAATCTGCTCAAAGATCTCGGAAACCGTTTTAACTTTGGTCACCGTACTTTCGACTTCCGGCATCGGTTTTGATTTTAGAAAGCTTGTTTTCGGCGGGGCGCTCGGGAAGATCAGAAACAACAGCAGACCGACTGCCGAGGAAATAAGCTGCGGAAAAACTGCCTCTGGCCGTAAGGAAACCGTTAACATAAGAATTATGCCGGTAAAGCCTATCCCGATCCCCAGTTTCCCCAGCTTTTGAAATACCCCGCTTCCAAAACCGGCGAGCCCGTAAATACCGGCTTCCATTAAATATTGGGCATTAAGCTCTAAGTGAGGCATAAAGCCCAGCATTACACCTACTCCGGCTGCAGGGCCCGCTCCAAACCGTTCGGCAACAAAAAGAATAAAGAAGGTCAAAACGGCAACGACGAAATTAATATTCCCAATTTGAACCCCTTGCAGTCCACTCAGTGCCCCTACCAGAAGGACTAACCAAGCCGTTGCCTGCTCACGGGAAAACTCTCCCCGCCAAAGCGCCTCCTGATTACGAAAAGCGAACCAAAAGACAACCGCCAAGGCCCCGGCCAAAAGGCTCAAAAGCAGACTCTTCATTCCCATCTCCAGATTCGGCTGTGATAAGCTCATGAGTGATACGATTAAAATCGAAACCCCGCCGCAAACAAGTGCGGTCATAATCCCTAAATAAGCGCCCTCTCTCTTTTTGCCGCGCAAAACGGGAACCACTAAAATTAATAGGGTCAGAATAAGAAGGGTCTGTAAGGTTCCGATCAAATCGCTGAAAATTAGGGATAGTGTTCCTAACGCAACCCCGATCAAACCTAAAGTTCGCCCTTTTTGCCCACTCAGCAAAAGAGCTGCCCCAAAAGCAATTCCAAAAGGATAGACCTCTAAAATATTTCCTCTCGCCACAAGGCAGCCCAGTAAAGTCTGCCAAACCATTTGACCACCCCAAGCAAGCTTGTCCTTACGCAAACCGTGGTTGGTTTTTAATGAAGCCCATTCCGCCATATTGTCCACCTCTTACCATTTTATGTAAACATTATAGCGAATTTCCTTGGAGAAGCTTGTCTAGAGAGGTCATCTCTGATTAACATCTTTCGACCGAATCCCCCAAATGCCTGAGGATAACCTAGGTTTCTCGGAAAGCGGTAATAATAACCCGACTTTCACTGAAATCTTTTCCGACGAAATTAAAAAACGCCGGGCATCATTCCCGGCGTTTCTAACATATCATAATTTTTTTAGTACCGACCCGAACCCCGTCCGCCTCGCTTAGATTCTGTTGCGCGACGATAATCCAATTGACGCTCATCACTATCCTTGATGAATTTGGCCAATTTATCTTCAAAAGATACGGTTGGTTGACGTCGTTCACGATTTACTCGTGGACTCGGATTGGCTTGTTTAATCGATAACCCAATCTTACCCTTCTCATCTACATGGATCACTTTAACTTTTACATGATCCTGTTCCTTAAGATAATCCCTAACATCTTTTACATAAGCATCTGCTACTTCCGAGATATGCACGAGTCCTGTAACCTTGTCCGGCAACTCGATAAAAGCCCCAAAATTGGTTATGCCCGTTACTACTCCTTCAACAATGCTTCCAACCGCAATGGCCATACGAAGCAAACTCCTCCTTGTGATAGTCTCGATACTATAACATTATTATATCTGCGTCATGAGAGAACTGTCAAGACAACAAGCCGAGTGTTGGTTATAAATTTACTGTTTTTTGGGGGAAATCATAATTTCTCCCTTCCGAACTAAACCTAATTGCTCCCGCGCTAACTGTTCGACATAGCTTGGTGTATTCAGTTTAACGATTTCCGATTCTAAATCAGACTTCTCAGCCAGAAGTCCTTCTTTTTCAACCTCGAGTTGAGCTATTTTCCCATTAACCTGATGCTGAAGCTGATAAAGCTGCCATCCCGAAGTTGTAAAAACCGTCGCCACAAACGCAACCAGTATAAAAGTGCCAAGCCGAAATTTCGGTTTCCTCTTTTTCGCTGGAACAGGCCGGGATTTATTCACCTTCTGGATCTTCTTCATCGAAGTCATTCCCTCCCAGACCGATTTCTGATTCCGGTATAATACAAACAATTTCGTACCCTTTTCCCTTGGCACGGGCCAATAAGGTGGCAACAGAACTAGAACTAAGGTGCAGTCTTTTGGCAATTTGATCGCTCGAGAGCCCCTTTTCTTTTAAAACAACCGCTTGTCGCTCTCGGAAACTCAATTTTTCCAGACCGCGGATTTCAAAATGCACTTGACTCACCCTAATCTATAGAATATCCACAATGATCTCAAAAGTTATGCACATTTTGTGGGTAACCTGTGGACAACTTATGGACAAACTAGGGACAAAGGGACTACAAACTGTGGACAACTCCTATTATACAGATTCATAAATAAGGAATCAATCCTTTATGGTAATTTTAGCCTTTAGTCCTAGGAGGGCTGGGGGGAAGAAGTCTATTCCATAAATCGGCTAACCATGCGCTTGTTCGTTTAAGCGGCTGATCGAACACCGCTTCAAGGATACGATAAAGCAGAAAGCTTAACCAACGTAAGATCGCATAAGGCGGACGCATCAATATAATGATACCTTTAACAGGGATCATTAAACCCTCTCTTAACAGCTTAAGCAGGTAGGAAATTAAACGGAATAAATGGAAAAAAGCTTTAATAAAGCCTTTACTCAAAAACCGCAGGTAGAGAAAAAGCCCCAAAATACTTCCCCATAAAATATAAATTCGGAATTCTAAAGCATTTGCGCGTTGGAAGAAAAGGAAAAGGATCACTAAAGCCATGAAAGAAAAAACAAGATCACCAACCCAGGTGCTTATCCGGCCCCATCTTAAATAACGCCGAAGGGAACGGTAAAAATCAAAAGCAATACCCACAATAATCCCGGCCATTGCGACCCAAAAAAAAGCCTGAAATTCTGATATTTTACTCTCCCCCTCTTAGCGGAAAACTCGGCCCCATAAATTTCCGCGTGATCCGCCCGCTTGGTGAGGATATACTAATCCCACAATAAGCCCCTCAATTTCTACCAATCCTTCTTTAAGATCGAGGTGTTTTACTCCCAGCTTCTCTCCTTTGATGTTCAGCACACCCTGAATCGTTTCCAGGACAATCTCCTTAGGGTCAAATGACTGAACCTTAATGACTCCCGTCAAAGAAAGAATCTCGCGGTTATTCATGGTTAACCGGTGAACTTTATCCGCATTTTTATCCACCTTGTCAGCCCCCTCATATCGTTTCCTCTTACAACGTTATTCTGAAAGACCGCCCTTTAGAATATAAAAAAGTTCAGCTTATGCTGAACTTTTTAATTCTAGAATTCTTCTCTTGCTCGTTTTTCATCCCGGATGACTTCATACAAAAGATGTGCTTCATTCGCCTTAACACTGTTGGGTGTCGAAATGACAAGAACCTCTAAGATATGATTGCCGATTTCAATGGTTATTTTATCCCCGGGTTTAACATCTGCCGAAGGCTTCGCCGTTCTCCCGTTTAATTGAATTTTTTCACCTTCACAAATATCCTTCGCCACCGTACGTCTTTTGATCAAGCGAGAGACTTTTAAATATTTATCAATGCGCATATCCTTACCTCAATTATACTATCAACCGATAAAAGCTTATACCTTCCGATACGTAAAATGAAAATCAGGTTCCAATGAACCTGATTCGCATTTTTATTCACCACGGATACTTAAAGTAGATTACTGCTGAACCGCGTCTTTAAGAGCTTTACCGGCCTTAAAGCTGGGAACTTTAGAAGCTGGAATAACAATGCTTTCTTTCGTTTGAGGGTTCCGTCCTGTTCTCTCAGCACGATTTTTAACTTCAAAGGTTCCGAAACCAACCAGTTGAACCTTATCTTCTTTTGCGAGTGCTTCTTCAATTGCATTAAGTACTGCATTAACTGCTTTTTCAGAATCCTTTTTAGACATATCCGTTTTTTCAGCTACCATAGCTATGAGATCAGCTTTATTCAAAACGATTCCCTCCTAAATTTGTATTATGTATTCCGCGTAATATTTCGCGATAAATAGCTAAACTCCTGCTTAATTTCCCGGTGTTCCTCGAAACTTTCCACTTTTTTCATGAATTTTTGCCTTTTCCCAATAAAAATCCATCTCTTCAAGTGTCATATTTCCTAATTTTCCACCAGTTTCCAGTGACAATTGGGCCATTTTCTCGAATCGGTTTTGAAACTTATGAACCGCTTTTCGCAAGGAATCTTCGGGTTCAAGTTTAAGGAAGCGGGCTAAATTAACAAGCGCGAACAAAATATCTCCGAATTCCTCCTCAATACCCTCACCGGAATTCATCGCCTCTTGAAGCTCTCGGAGCTCTTCCTGAACCTTGGCTATCGGCCCTTCTATATCAGGCCAATCGAAGCCCACCTTGGCAACAGCTTTCTGAGTCTTTGCCGCGAGCATTAGGGCAGGTAAAGCTTGAGGGAAGTGGAACCATCCCTCTGATCGCTGCTCCCCTTTTTCTTGTTTCTTAATTGCATCCCAATTCCGCAGAACCTCTTCCGAATTATCAACCCGGATATCGCCGAAAACATGGGGATGGCGGCGAATCAATTTTTGGATAATCCCTCTTAAAACGTCCTCAAACTCAAACTCACCTTCTTCATGAGCAACTTGAGCATGAAATATCACCTGTAACAATAAGTCTCCCAATTCTTCCGTTAAATTATACATATCCTTCTGCTCAATCGCTTCCAAAACCTCATAACTTTCTTCGATTAAGCAAGGTTTGAGCGTTTCATGAGTTTGCTCACGATCCCACGGACATCCTTCCGGAGCCCGGAGCGTTTTCATGATTTCTTGGAGCTTAGTCATCGAAATAACATCCTTATTGGGCGGAACGAGGACCGTTGTCAAATGATCAAATTCAAAATGATCGAGTTCATAGAGCAAAACATTCCGAACGACCTGTTCCGGTGTTCCCAAACCTTGAACTATGATGACCAAAGCTTCATCAGGATATACCTCCATGAGGTCTAATTTGACATCAGAAGCGATTAAAGCGCTATAGACTTGAGGAATAATCAACCACTCTTTCCCCGTTAATCCGGAACTCTTGAGGGCATCATAGTTACGAATTAGCAATCCTTGAATAGGATCTATCGGGATTGTTGTAAAGATCGAATCGAGAAAGCTGACCGCAGGATGAAGGATAACATTGAATTTGGGCATAAGCTTGTCCACAATTAACCGGACACTGCGTTCAGCCACCGCCGGATGACCCGGTACGGCATAAAGGACCTTTTCATGATTCAAAAGTTCCCTTTCCAAGCGGCTGACAATCTTCTCATAAACTTCTTCAAAGGATTTTCCCTGTTCATAGTATTCGTCAAAAGATTCCAGTTTAGCCCCTTCACTGAGCAAATCCTGAACAGACGGATGACTGTAAGTCCGTACAAAAACTTTATCCGCAGAGAGGATTAAACGATAAGTACCCAGAGTCATGCTTTCGATACCGGCCGGACCCAAGCCCAAAATATGCAATGTATTTTTCACGAAGTCACCCCCGGCTGATATTCTATCATATCTATGATGAAAAATCCTAAAAATAAAGATGTAAAGCGGCATTCCGGTGCTTTACATCTTTTATTCAGCTCCTATTGTTCCATCTGTTTGGCAAGGAATCCCGCGGCCGTTTCAACGAGTTTAAGCTCTAACTCTCCCATCTTAACATTAGGATCCTTAGACATAAGAATAACCGCGCCAATCGGATCTCCTTCCGCAATAATCGGAGCAACAACCTGAGTCGTAGACTGGATCTGTTCGTCTTCATCTTCCATCCCTTTTGCGGCCTCACCGGCTTTAAAGTGAATCGTCTTGCGTTCATTCATCGCCTGTTCAAGAAGCGGCCAAACCGGTTTGTTTAAGTACTCTTTTTTGGAAGCGCCTGAAACTGCGATAATGGTATCACGGTCTGCAATACAGGCAATATGTCCGGTGGCTTCATAAAGGGAATCCGAATACTCTTTAGCAAAATCTCCAAGCTCGCCGATAGGGGAATACTTTTTGAGAATCACTTCCCCTTCGCGATCCACAAAAATCTCGAGTGGATCTCCCTCTCTTATTCGAAGTGTCCGACGAATTTCCTTTGGAATTACAACACGACCAAGATCATCAATTCTTCTTACAATACCTGTTGCTTTCATGGACGCTCTTCCCTCCTTCATGTCGTTTGCGAACCCATCTGTTCACTACGGCCGTTACGGACACGGTAAACTCGGCTTTTACCGTTATGGTTGCAATAAACCGTTTAATCGTTTTGCACGGCTAACTTCATTGATAGTATATATCTGCTGAATCTCTATTATTCATTTTTTTCCATAACTAAAGAAAATAGGTGTCGCTTACACATCTGCCCTTAAAGAAAACCGCCGGTTGCACTTCGAGTTTAGCTGCAGAAATACCTATACTTTCCGTTAGTACAAAAAAGAAGGTGCTGATCCAATTATCATCAACACCTTCTTTAAAAATCTGTAATCTCTTATTTACTTCCGGTACTTCCGGCCGCTGAAGAATTACCCCCTAATTCTTCGGGATTATAACCGCTCGCATATTCAATAGTGGCATTTTTGTTTAATTCATTAAAATAGGTTTCGAATTTTAAACTCTTCGCATTATTTAAAGCATCAGTCGTGACTTTGTCCTTCACCTTTGTAAAGTCTGCCTTTACAGCCTGTTTATGATCCTCGACATAAATCACATGATACCCATAAGTCGTCTTAACCGGTGTCGTTGAGATCGTTCCTACCTTTTGCGCAAAAGCAGCTTTCTCAAATTCCGGCAGCATTGCACCGGCCTTAAAATATCCCAGTTCTCCGCCTGACTGCGCTGCTCCCGGTTCAGTTGACTTTTCCTTTGCTAACTGCGGAAAGTCTGCACTCAAATTAGTGCTCTTTTGGAGTTGGGCAATAATGGCCTTCGCTTCATCTTCGGTCTGAACCAAAATATGACTGGCTTTAACCTGTTCCCCCTGGCCTCCATACTGTTCCTGATGGCTGTCAAAATACTGTTTAATTTCATCATTGGAAACCGTAGTGACATCCTTGGTTACATAATCGGATAATGCTAAGTAGCTTTTCACTTCATCAGCAGTCATAGCCTGCTGCTTCAACCAAGCTTCATATTCTGCTTCGTCCTTAAACTGTTTCTTAATATTATCTTCGGCCGTTTTTACCTCCGGAGCCTCAAGATCAAGACCCTGTTTTTTAGCATCTTGGCGGACTAAGACGGAACCGACCATACTATTAAGAATCTCAGACTGAAGCTTTTTCAACATTGTTTTACCTTGATCAGAGTCAAAGCTCATCCCTTGTTCCTCATAAGCCTTTTGAACATCGGAAGTCCGGGTATTAAAATCAGCTAGAGAGATCGTCTCGCCATTAACTTTGGCTACCCACTTTTCACCGCCGATAGAAGAACATCCCGTTAAAACCAACGCTGCAACTAAGACTCCGGCCATTAAACTTGTCCGGAACTTTCTCATAATTACACACCCCTTCCAATCCATCAACTGCCATTATAACAGGGTGCTACCCCCGAAGCAATACCATTAAGTACCAGTAAAACACGTTGTATGGCTTCAAGCATTTCTCCTTGTCCCATAGAACGCAAACGAACTTTAATCTCTAAATTTCCCTCTCCTGTTGTGCCAAAAGAGACGGGGTACGGAGACTCAGTGACAACCGTCATCAATTTCTCACCCGTTAGGCCGGGATCTGTTGCAAATCTTAAAATGACATGCTGCTTATCCTGTTGAACTTGTTCGATTTTTAATGCTGCAGCGGTCCATTTTATGCGGATAATCTTTAGCAAATTCTCAACCTCGCGGGGCGGAGTGCCAAAGCGATCGATCAACTCATCCACCATATCGCTGAGCCCCTCTTCCTCAGAGATCATGACCAAGCGCTGATATAGCGAGGCTTTAACTTGGCGATCTGCAATATAATCATCGGGTAAAAAGGCATCCACTTGAAGCTCAATGCTCGGCTCAATTTTCTCCTCGACCTTTTCTCCTTTGATCTCTTGGACCGCTTCTTTCAGCATTTGACTATAAAGTTCAAAACCAACCGCTGCCAAATGACCGTGTTGTTGAGCTCCGATCAGATTTCCCGCACCACGTATTTCTAAATCCCGCATGGCAATTTTTAACCCCGAGCCAAACTCGGTAAATTCCCGAATAGCCGCTAAACGTTTCTCGGCCACTTCTGTAAGAACCTTTTGCGGTTTATAGAGGAAATAGGCAAAAGCTTTTCGGTTTGATCGGCCCACCCGTCCCCGCAGCTGATAAAGTTGACCTAACCCTAATCGGTCTGACTCATCAATGATTAAGGTATTGACATTAGGCATATCTAAACCGGTTTCAATAATTGTCGTGCAAACAAGAACATCATTCTCATGCTCCAGAAAAGAAATCATTTCCTTTTCCAGCGCCGTTTCACTCATCTGTCCATGGGCTATTCCATAGCGAGCCTCCGGTACGAGTTGGCTGAGGAAATTAACCACCTGCTCCATATTTTCAACGCGATTATGCACAAAAAATACCTGACCGCCCCGTTGAATTTCCCGCCGGATTGCATCACGAACAAGATCCGGCCGAAATTCCGCCACATACGTTTGAACGGGATAACGATCTTCCGGGGGAGTCTCAATGACGCTCATATCCCGAACCCCGACAAGAGACATATGCAAGGTTCGCGGAATAGGGGTCGCCGAAAGGGTAAGGACGTCAACATTCGATTTCAATGTTTTAATTTTTTCCTTATGAGATACTCCGAAACGCTGCTCTTCATCAATAATCAAAAGTCCCAGATCTTTAAATTTAATTGAATCGGAGACAATACGATGCGTCCCCACCACGATATCAATGTTTCCTTCTTTTAAGCCTTTGCTGATCACCTTTTGTTCCTTAGGTGAACGAAAACGGCTGAGCATTTCAATCGTTACGGGATAGCCCATAAACCGTTCCCGAAACGTATTATAATGCTGCTGAGCAAGAATTGTGGTCGGAACCAATACGGCAACCTGTTTGCTGTCCATTACCGCTTTAAACGCCGCCCGCAGCGCAACCTCTGTCTTGCCATAGCCGACATCTCCGCAAAGCAAACGTTCCATGGGTCTTTTACGCATCATATCTTGCTTGACTTCTTTAATGCATTGCAGTTGGTCGGGCGTCTCCTCGTAGGGGAATTTTTCTTCAAACTCCTGCTGCCATACATTATCGGGGGAAAAAGGAAATCCCTGAACAGCCTCCCGTTCGGCATAGAGCTTAACCAGATCAAAGGCCATCTCTTTAATGGCATTTTTCGCTTTGTTTTTGACCTTTTTCCACTCGCTTCCGCCCAGTTTATAGAGCTTCGGCAGTTTCTCTGTATCACTGCCTAAATACTTTTGGAGTAAATTCAGCTGATCCAGCGGAACATACAAACGATCTTGGCCGGCATATTTAACGCTGAAATAATCCTTATCCACTCCACCCACCGATAATCTTTCAATCCCCATGAATTGACCGATACCATGATGGACATGAACGACATAATCTCCCGCTTTAAGATCTGAGAACTGGAGCCGGGCGGCTTTTGTTTCTTTCACTGCCGGCCGTTTAGCCGGTGTTTTCCTCTCCCTTTTATAGATTTCGGCTTCACTCAGGACCACAAGCTTACTGAGCGGCAATTCAAAGCCTTGGTCTAAAGAATGAGGGTAAACATAGACTCCGCCCGGTTGGACAGAATCCTCTAACTGCTTAAGCTGAGCCTCTGATCCACGATCACTTAACCCTTGAATGAGACGCTCGGCATGTTCCCTATCCCCGGCAAACAAAGAAACGGCATAGCCCATCTTCTGCCAGTTCTCGATTTCCTCAGCGAGGACTCCCGTCTTACCCATGAATCCTGTTAACGTGCGTGCCGTGAGGTTAAAAATCCGACGCGGCGAGATGGAAGGAATTTGACGGGGAAGCGTCGATAAAAGAACAAAGGGGCGGCCTGTTCCATATTCAACGAGTTCCGCATAGGTTAGGAACTGACTTTCGGGACTTATAAATTCTTCCCCTTTTTCCAAGGCCTGTGTATATTCTTCCAAACGTTCTTTCAGTTGAAATTCTAATTGTTCCTTGAGACGCAAGGGATCGTCCAAAATAAGATAACTTTCCTGCGGCAAGAGTGAAAAGAATGAGTTCAGAGCGTTTTCCAGCAAACCGAGATAAGGATAAACATTCTCATCCAAAATACCTTGACTCAACCGTTCTTCCAGACGCTGGGCCTTCTCCAAAACCCGCTCCGCTGCATCAGAGCGATCACTCCGCTTAAGACGTCCTGATACTTTACGCGCCTGGGCCCGTATCTCCCAGCGCAGCTTTTCCATTTCCTCAGGACGAACGACATATTCGAGAACGGGAGGAACTAAAACCGACTTTAAAGAACGGGTTGACTTCTGGGTGTCGAGATCAAAGATACGGATTGAATCAACTTCATCATCAAAAAACTCAATTCTCAAAGGCTCTCCATCTAAAGGGTAGATATCGAGAATTCCGCCCCGCAGCGCAAACTGTCCCTTGCCCTCGACTAAATCGAGCCGATTATAACCCGCCGTAACGAGTTTGCTGATCACATCCGCCAGGACGTAAGTTTCCCCTTGTTTAAATTCTAATGTGAATTCCTTCCAACGCTCTTCCGAAAACAAGCGGCGATCAACGGCAAGAATAGGGGCCACCACAATTTGTTGTTTATTCTGGGCAATCCGATTTAAAACCTTAATCCGCTCCGCCGTGGTCTCCCTGCTTCGGCCCAGGACCTCGAAGGGCAGCCACTCCGTTACCGGAAAATAGAGGACAGATTCCTCCGGTAACCAGGTCTTCAAATCATTTACCCATTTTTGAGCTTCTTCCTCCGAATACGTCAAAATAAGGCCCGGTTTTCCGCTTAAGAGTTCAGCCGCAAAGGCGAATTTTTGATTTCCTGATAAATTGTAGACCATCTGCGGCCATTCTTTCCGGACAATAGAGGCTTGAACTTGATCAATATCCAGTCCTTGCCGGAGAAAGTGATAAATTGTACCCAACCCGTCCATCCTTTCAAAGCTCATTTACCCACACAAATTACCCACGCAAAAAAACTGAACGTCCACGTGCGGACCCCCATTTTTCCTCTATAGCGTAATTTTTGGCATAATAAATTTATAGAGGTATATGGCTATACCCCTGCTCAAATATATTTCGAATATATTAGGTTTAATGGAATCGCTGCTCACTTTTCATTTCTAATTGGCCCAGGCAATCAGGGCATAAAGCATAAGCAACATTACCCACAACGTTTATTATAGAATCCGGCTGTTCTCCGGTCAAGTCCTCCACTTCAAGTTCACCGAGAATACGGTCACAGGCTTGACAGACTTTGAGCACAAACAATTAAGGACACCTCCCCTTTGTAGCTTAACCTGCACTCTAGGAGGTTATACCTTATGCTCGGTTCTAGCGATTGTATGTATTCATCGCTTTATTGCTCTCTCCCTGAACCCATAGATCCATTACCTTCTGTCCGCGATCCAGCACCTCTTCGAGCGTCGGGAGTTCCTCTTTGTTGAAACTGCCCAACACATAATCAGCGGGGTCCCATCCCGCGGGCGGTCTGCCGATTCCAATTCTTAGACGCCAGAACTCTTCTGTTCCGATTTCGGCAATCGTCGATTTAATCCCATTATGGCCGCCGGCACTTCCCGATTGCCGAAGACGAATCCTGCCCAAAGGTAAATCCATATCATCATGAACCACCAGAATATCCTGTGAAGGGATTTTATAGAACTGGGCAATTTCGCGGATAGAGCGTCCGCTGAGGTTCATAAACGTTTGCGGTTTAAGCAGAAAAACCTTTTCTCCAAAGCGCTGCGTCTCAGATATTAAGCCTTGGAATTTAGGCCGAAAATCCAGTTTCAGCTCTTCAGCCCAAGTATCCAGGAGCAAAAATCCTACATTATGCCGAGTCTCCGCATATTGGCCGCCCGGGTTTCCTAACCCTGCAATAAGTTTCATCTATATAGCCATTCCTTTCGCTTCGCTCAAGGCACAAAACAGCATGAAATATGTTGCCTTCGAGCTAATTTCTTACTATTCTACAGCCATAGGGATAACAGTTAACTACAAATCACGAGGAGGTGAGTGGGCTGCTCCAACC
>NZ_JAYFQK010000001.1:0-45133 GCF_034927245.1 Desulfitobacterium sp. | reverse complement strand
CTAATGGTTTTTGTCCTCGACCTTTTAACGAATAAATCAGGGAATAATGAGTCATCGATAAGTCAATTACAGAATTGGGTGAGTGAATTACCCAGTTATATCAAGGCTTTATTCGCACAACCAGGGTGCGAAAGTTGAGTATATAATAAATAGAAGAGGAAAAATGGCTCATAAATAGAATATATTGCAATGTCTCTTTTGCTGTCTCTTTTGCTCGAAAATCAAATTATTTCGAAGAACTCTATTATTATTTAGTTAAAGGAGATTCATATATGAGGAAAAAAATATATGGGTCCAAAAGAATAAGAAATCACAAAACGAAAGAATGTAAAAAACATCTTCATTATCTTAATCAACTTTATAATTTTTTAGCGCAGACCAATCAAGCAATTATTGAATCCCTTGATGAGGAGAGTTTATGGGACAGAATTTGCCGTATTGCAGTTGAAACAGGCGGCATCAAAATGAGCTGGATTGGACGTCCGGGAGAAGACGATCGCTTCATAGTTCTGTCAAGCTATGGAAGTGGCACCGAATACTTAAAGGATATCTATATTTCTGCCAGCAGTATTGTTCCCGAAGGGAAGGGCCCGACCGGAATGGCTTATCGAGAAAATCGTCTGATTCTATGCCAGGACTTTCTTGAAGACAATCATACCCGACCTTGGCAAAAACGCGCCTTTCCTTATCGCTGGAGAGCAAGTGCTGCAATACCGCTTAGACGTGGGGGACAGCCTTATGCTGTTTTAACCGTTTATCATCATGAACCGAATATTTTTGATCAGCGGATGATTAACCTATTGGAAGAGATTACATCGAATATCAGCTTTGCCTTAGATCAGTTTGCTGTGAATTATAAGCATAGAAAAGCCAAGGAGCGGCTTTTCCTTTTTGGTAAAGTCGGTGAACAGATTAGTGAAGGGGTTATTATCACCGACGTTGGCGCGAATATTATCTATGTTAACGAAGGGTTTACCCAATTAACCGGTTATCAGGAAAAAGAGGTAATAGGGCGTAATCCCAACCTGCTTTCTTCAGGTCGCCAAGATGAGGAATTTTACAAGCAGATGTGGCAAGCCATTCAAGATAGAGGTCATTGGCGGGGGGAGCTCTGGAATAGACGCAAAGATGGCATCGAGTATGCCGAGTGCCTTTCCATTAATAAAATTGTAGATATTAACGGTACAACTACTAATTATATTGGTATCTTGCGGAATATTAATGAACGTATTGAGGCGGAAAAAAAGTTATTTGAAGTTCAGCAGCGATTGATCGATATTATTGATTTTCTTCCCGAGGCGACTTTTGTTATTGATCATGAGCGAAAGGTCATTGCATGGAATAAAGCAATTGAGATGATGACAGGTGTGAAGGCAGAAGATATGCTCGGCAAAGGAGACTATGAATATTCTCTGCCGCTATATCATCAAAGGCGTCCTGTTTTAATTGATCTAGCCCTTGATTTCAAAGAAGAAGAATCCAAGCCTTATCAATTCCTTCATTTCACGCAAGGTGATGTTTTAGTGGGTGAATCTACGACTCATGTTTTACCAGGCGGGAAAACCCATTTTAAGTCAAAAGCTTCGGTAATACGTGATTCTCAAGGTGTACCCATTGCGGCAATTGAAACGATTCGAGATATTACCCAGCATAAAGAAGCGAAAGCAAAGATTCAACATTTAGCCTATTATGATGCATTGACTGATTTACCCAACCGTACCTTGCTGACCGAGAGAGTTAATGAAGCGATTGCAAAGGCGGAAATTAGTAAAGAGCCACTTGTGCTGATGTTTCTTGATCTTGACCACTTCAAAAATATTAATGATACGCTGGGCCATCGAATCGGCGATCTTTTGTTGCAGGAACTCTCCAAACGCTTAAAATCCCTTTTCGCTGATCAAGAGATTGTTTATCGTCTTAGCGGAGATGAATTTATCCTATTATTGCCGAATACAGATATGTTGGAGGGCGCTAGCTTAGCCAAAAAGTTACTATTTGTTCATTCCCAACCTTTTTATATTGAAGGTCATGAATTAACCATAACTCCATCGATTGGCATTGCTTTATATCCTCAAGACGGTTCAGACTTTGAAACTCTCTACAAATGTGCGGATATTGCCATGTTTTTTACAAAACAAGAAGGACGTAATTCTTATCGCTTTTACAGTCCGGAAATGCAGCTTCATTCCATTCGCCAGCTGCAAATGGAAAATGCGCTGCGTAAGGCTTTAGAGCGTGACGAATTGTGCTTATTTTATCAACCTCAGATATCCTTAACAACCGGTGAAGTTGTTGGAATGGAAGCGTTAATTCGTTGGCAGCACCCCGAGTTCGGATTGGTGTCTCCACTGGAGTTTATCCCTTTGGCAGAAGAAACCGGTCTAATCTTACCCATCGGCGAGTGGGTACTGCGCGAAGCCATTAATCAAGCGAAGAGCTGGCAGAAACAAGGATTTTCCCCGATCACCGTTGCTGTAAATTTATCGGCAGTTCAGCTTCGCCAAGAGGATCTACCGACAACCGTTTTGCAATATCTTAAAGAGGCAGATCTGCCTCCTCAATATTTAGAACTGGAATTGACGGAAAGTGCGGCGATGAGCAATCCCCAAAAAGCAATTGCTATGCTGGATGCGTTCCATGCTTTGGGAATCTCGATAGCTATTGACGATTTTGGGACAGGATATTCTTCGCTCGAATACCTGACACGTTTTAAGATCAATAAACTCAAAATTGATCAATCCTTTGTCCAAAAGATTGGGACAAATTCTAATGCCGAAGTGATTATTGATATGATTATCGGAATGACTCAGAATCTGAATCTTAGAACAATCGCTGAAGGAGTGGAAACTGAAGAGCACCTTAATTTTCTTCGGGAAAGAGGATGTAGAGAACTTCAAGGGTATTATTACAGTAAACCTAAACCGGCAGAAGACATTCTAAGGTGGCTTAAAGTGAACAATGCGAACGGATTAAAGCAATGAGAGGAATCGTCATTATGGAAAAGATAGATTTTTTATCACATAATGAAATTTACCTTTTCAATTCAGGTGAGTTGTTTTATAGTTTTTTGAAATTTGGCGCTCACCTTCTTAAATATAAGGGAATTCTGGGCACTCATTTTGCAGTATGGGTTCCATCTGTTTATCAAGTTAATCTGGTTGGTGATTTTAATAATTGGGGCTCACAGCCAAGTCCTATGCATGAATCAGGGACAACAGGAGTGTGGACGCTTTTTGTACCGGACAACCTTTTAGGTCAGCGGTATAAATATGAAATACATACAAAAGAGGGAGATATCCTTTATAAAGCTGATCCGTACGCTTTCTATGCGGAAGTTCGCCCTCAGACAGCCTCAATTGTCTATTCCTTAGAACAGTATACCTGGAATGATAAGGCTTGGCTTGAAAAACGATCTCAGGGCTCCCCGCTCGATCGCTCCTTAGTGATTTACGAGGTGCATCTTGGTTCATGGCACCAACATCCTTCCGGTGAATTTTTTACTTGGCGGGATTTTGCCGAAAAACTTCTTCCTTACGTCAAAGAGTTAGGCTACACGCATATAGAACTCTTACCCGTAATGGAGCATCCTTTTGATGGTTCCTGGGGATATCAGGTGACTGGCTATTATGCCTGTACCAGTCGCTTTGGCAGTCCGCAGGATTTTATGTTTTTTGTAGATCGATGTCATCAGGCGGGAATTGGGGTCATTCTTGATTGGGTACCCGGTCATTTTTGTAAAGATGCGCATGGGTTAGGACGTTTTAATGGGGAAGCCGTCTTTGAAAAAGATGAACATTTGGAATGGGGAACCTATAATTTTAACTTTGGTAAGAATGAAGTCGTAAGCTTTTTAATTTCAAATGCAATTTTTTGGCTATCCGTTTTCCATATCGATGGGCTTCGCGTTGACGGCGTCAGCAGTATGCTCTACTTGGATTACGGTAAAAAACCGGGTACTTGGGAACCCAATATATACGGAGGCCGGGAAAATCTTGAAGCGGTTGCCTTTATGCAAAAACTAAATCAAGTGGTCTTTCATGAAGTTCCCGGCATTTTGATGATTGCCGAAGAAGCGACAGACTGGCCGCTGGTGACCTATCCTATAGAGGTTCAGGGTCTGGGATATAACTTCAAATGGAACATGGGGTGGATGAATGATACGCTTCGCTTTATGAAGCTTGATTTTAAACAGCGCCCCAACCACCATCAACTGCTGACTTTTTCCTTAACCTATGCCTTCTCTGAAAATTATATTTTGCCTCTTTCCCATGACGAGGTTGTTCATGGGAAACAATCATTGCTCAGTAAAATGCCAGGGGATTATGATCAGAAATTTGCGGGCTTAAGAATCTTATATGGCTATTTTTATTGTCATCCCGGGAAGAAACTCCTTTTTATGGGTGGAGAATTTGGACAATTTATTGAATGGCGTGATACAGAAGAACTGGATTGGCTGCTCCTCGATTATGAACTGCATCGTAAGATGCAGGACTATGTCCGTTGTCTTAACCAATTTTACCAAAACGAAAAAGCCTTGTGGGAAGTTGACTCAAATTGGGAAGGCTTTGAGTGGATCGATGTCCATAATAATAAGCAGAGTGTACTCGTTTTCTGCCGAAAAGCCAAAGATCCTCACGATTTTTTAGTTATCGTGCTTAATTTTCTGCCTCAAGCTTATCCCCAGTTTAGGATTGGGGTTCCCCAAGAGGGCCAATATCAGGAAGTTTTCAATTCCGACCTTCAGTCATATGGAGGCAATACGTTGATGAATAATGGGATACATCAGGCGGAAACAACTGCCTGGCATGGTCGGAAGTATTCTCTGAATATAACATTACCGCCCCTAACGTGTATTATTTTAAAGCCTCTGATTGATAGTCATATTGCGTAGATCAATTGAAGAAATCGTCTATTCTTTTTTGGATAAGTCCTTAGAAGTGGAAGCGGAGAATATATTAAAGGGATGGCAAAACCATCCCTTAACGATGGTTAAAAACGCTTGCCCTAAGGAGGAAGAAATATCGATGACGATTGTATTTGCTGTTGCGGAAGCGACCCCCTTTATTAAAACCGGCGGTTTAGGTGATGTGGCGGGATCATTGCCTATTGCTTTACATAGATTAGGGGTTGATGTTCGTGTGATAATGCCCAAATACAGCCTTATCTCTGAAAACTTTCGCAAAACCTTCAAGCCAATTGCACAGTTCCGGGTTCCTGTCGCTTGGCGTAATCAATACTGTGGTTTGGAAGAGATGGTTTATCAAGGTGTACCCTTTTATTTCCTGGATAATGAATATTATTTTAAGCGCAGCAGCAGCTACGATGAATATGATAAGGCAGAACAATTTGCATTTTTTTCGAGGGCTGTGCTTGAAAGTCTTCAACATCTTCCTAACAGCCGTACTACTGTTTTGCATTGTCACGATTGGCATACGGCCTTAATTCCGTTGATGCTCAAGGAATTTTATCGTGGTAATTCCTGCTATCGGATCAAAACCGTATTTACGATTCATAATCTCAAGTACCAAGGAATTTTTGGCAAAGAGGTTCTGGAAGATATCATAGGGTTGGACGAAAATTATTTCACTTCGGAGGCGCTTGAATTTAATCAGGCCATCAATTTTATGAAAGCCGGCCTCATCTATGCAGACCGACTAACAACCGTTAGTCCAACCTATGCCCGTGAAATACAAACACCATATTATGGCGAACACTTGGAAGGTGTATTGCAAAAACGTTCAGATCGTTTGCTTGGAATTGTCAATGGATTGGATTACACGATTTTTCCATTTTCCTCCTCGCCGCAGGCTAAACAAAAAAATAAAAATTATTTGCAGCAACTTTTAAAATTACCGGTTAACGATCATACCCCATTGCTGGCTATTGTGTCACGTTTAGTCGACCAAAAGGGGTTAGACCTTCTGGCACGCGTTCTTGAAGAAATTCTGGCTCTCGATGTCCAATTCGTGGCCCTGGGTACCGGAGATACGCAGTATGAGGACATGCTGCGCTGCTTTGCTCAAAAATATCCGCGTAAGGTTGCTGCCTGTATAAAATTTGATGATAATCTTGCTCACCGGATCTACGCAGGCGCAGACATTTTCTTGATGCCTTCACGCTTTGAGCCTTGTGGGATATCGCAAATGATGGCTATGCGCTATGGGACAATTCCGATCGTTCGCAATACGGGAGGCTTAAGCGACACGGTTATCTCCTATGAGGAGGACCGGGAGAGAGGAAACGGCTTTCATTTCGATAACTATAATGCACATGATTTTCTATATACCATTCAAAGGGCTGTAAAACTGTTTTATGAAGATCAAGCAACTTGGAACCGAATTAAAGAAAATGCGCTGCAATCAGATTTCAGTTGGGATCGCTCGGCTCGGGCTTATCTGAAACTTTATGAAGATTTATTAATCGAATAATCCATCTGGAAGGTTATTCGAAAAGTGAGCCGCTTCAAAAGTGTTTGATATGGAGAGTGGATATGGAAGTTAAAGTACGGCATCATTCTCATGAACGCATTTTTCGGGAACCGTTTGGAGCGGTTGTATGCGGACAAAATGTAGTGCTCAGGCTGCAAATTTCAGACGATATGATGATCGACCAATGCTATATTCGCTTATGGGAAACAGTTTCGAAACATGAAAAGCTTATCGCAATGTATCGGCTTGAAAATGCCGAAAGTCAAAAAGAAGTTTGGTTTGAAGGGGAATTTTCAGCACCGCCTGTTCCGGGTCTGGTTTGGTATTATTTCATTCTGAAGTTGGGGGAAGATCAGTATTATTACGGTAACAATGAAGAAGGTTTGGGCGGATTAGGCCAAATGACCGAGGGGGAACCCCTTTCCTATCAAATCACAGTCTATCAGCCCATGCAGATTCCGGAGTGGTACCGGCGGGGAATTATCTACCAAATTTTCGTCGACCGTTTTGCGAAAGGAAAATCGGCCAAGTCGGAAACGTATACAAAAAAGAGGGCGCTCCTGCATTTAGATTGGGAAGATACGCCTTTTTATACGAAAGATGAGCGGGGCAGAGTCACACATTGGGATTTTTTCGGGGGAGATCTGGACGGGATTATTAAAAGACTGCCCTATCTTCAAGAATTGGGAATCAGCATTCTCTATCTTAACCCTATTTTCGAGGCGACAAGCAATCATAAATACGATACCGGGGATTACCTAAAAATAGATTCGATGTATGGCGATGACGAAACATTCGAACGGCTTGTGCAAACGGCCAACCAGTATGGCATTTCCATTCTGCTTGATGGTGTCTTCAGTCATACGGGAAGTGACAGCCGCTATTTTAACAAGGAAAGCCATTACCCCGGATTAGGATCCTATCAGTCACCGGATTCACCGTATTACTCATGGTATCGGTTTAAGCCCGGCAGTTCGGAATATGAATGCTGGTGGAATACCGAAGATCTTCCGGAAGTAGATGAGATGAATGAGTCGTACCGCCAATTCATCTTTGGTACTGAAGAAAGCGTCCTTAAAAAATGGATGACAATGGGGATTGCCGGCTGGCGCCTTGATGTGGCAGATGAGCTGCCTGACGCTTTTATCCGGGATTTTAGAAAAGCGATGAAAGCAATCAATCCCAGCGCCGTTTTGATTGGTGAAGTGTGGGAGAATGCCTCCAATAAAATGAGTTATGGTGAACTTCGGCAGTATTTTTGGGGGCAAGAACTCGACGCAACCATGAATTATCCGATACGAGAGTGCTTGCTTCACTTTTTGCGCGGGGATTTGGGGGCATCTCAGGTCCATCGCCATGTCATGAGCCTTTATGAAACTTATCCTCGAGAGAACTTTTATGCTTTAATGAATCTGCTGGGAAGTCATGACAGAGCCCGAATCTTAACCCTCCTCGGAGATGCCCCTCCGGAAGCGAATTTAACCGATAAACAACGGCGAACCTTCCGCCTTTCTGCTGAAGCTCGGCAGTTGGCGGTTCAAAAGCTTAAACTATTCAGTTTGCTCCAAATGACGTTCCCCGGTGTGCCCAGCATTTACTATGGTGATGAAGCCGGAATGGAAGGATATAGTGATCCCTATAACCGAGGTACTTTTCCGTGGGGTAAGGAAGATCAAGAACTCGTAAATTGGTTTAAACGAATGGTCCGCTGGCGCCGGGAATATGAAGTGCTGCAAACAGGGGAGTTTCAGTCCTTACATTTCGGTGAGGATGTCTATGGCTTTGTGCGGACAAATCCGCAAGAGTCAATCTGGGTACTGGTTAATCGAAATTGTACTACAGCACAAAAAATTGAGCTGGATTTGAATTCGGAAACAATTCCATGGGTGATTGATCTCCTAACAAGTGAGGTTTTAACCCCCCTGGACAAAGATGATTGGATCATACCGATAAATCCTTTGTCAGCTAGGGCCTTCTTTATAAAGAAAGATGATAAGACCAACTTTGCAACTCAACTGACAAGAGCCTCGGGAGTCCTATTGCATATAAGCTCTCTGCCGTCGCCTTGGGGAATAGGTGATTTAGGAGATTCGGCCTTCCACTTTATTGACGTTCTGGCATCAGCCCACCAGTCCTTGTGGCAGGTTTTGCCCTTAAATCCAGTCGGCCTAGGAGATTCTCCTTACCAAAGTGATTCACTTTTCGCGGGGAATCCGTTCCTGATCAGCTTTGATCCTTTAATCAAGGAAGGCCTTCTCCCAAGGGATACCATTCAGGAAGCCATTCTCGAAAATGCGGCTCAAATCGAAAAAGAAAATTTTAATGCATATAAGAAAACCAAAGAAGGATTGCTGCGGAAAGCTTTCCTCGCTTTTCGCTTACAATTGACGAACCCTTTTGGCCAATCCACCCGATCTGCATATTTGACCTTGGATAACTACGAAAAGTTCATAAGCGAAAATTCCGAATGGCTTGCAGATTACTGCCTGTTTAGCGCATTAAAGGAACTTTTTAATGGAATCCCCTGGTATGATTGGGAAAGCGAAATTTCCACGCGCGTTCCTAAGAAGCTTGAAGAGTATACACTAAAGCTAACTGAGGAAATAGATTATTATCGTTTCGTTCAGTATACGTTTTATATACAGTGGCAGGAATTAAAAGCTTACGCAGCCTCTAAAAAGGTTAAAATAATCGGCGATATGCCTCTTTATGTGGCAGCAGACAGCTGCGAGGTCTGGGTAAACCGCGAATTATTCAAACTTGACGCTCAAGGCAAGCCTAGTGCTGTTGCCGGGGTTCCGCCTGACTATTTCAGTTTAACAGGACAGCGTTGGGATAACCCTGTTTATGATTGGCAAGTGCATGAAGCGACACATTATCACTGGTGGAAGAGAAGAATTAAACAGACCTTAAAGTTGTTTGATTATACTCGAATAGATCATTTCCGTGGATTTGAGGCCTATTGGCAGATCGATGCAGAAGAGGAGACGGCGATCAACGGGCATTGGCAGAAAGGTCCGGGTAAGCGTTTTTTTGAAAGCTTAATTGAGGAATTTGGGCCACTGCCTTTACTGGCAGAAGATTTAGGAATGATCACGCCCGAAGTAGAAACCCTTCGCCGGATTTTTGGGTTTCCCGGAATGAAAGTTTTCCAGTTTACACCGGTTAGTGAACTCAAGGACAGGGGGGATTCGCAGTTAATCTATTACTCTGGTACACATGATAACGATACCTTACTGGGGTGGTATAAAACGACCTTGGCAAATGTCTCGAGCACACTTGAAGAATGTCGGCAGGCTTGTCGTGATATAATTGAAGAATTATACAAGAGTACGGCTTCTTGGGTAATTCTGCCCCTCCAAGATATATTGGGGCTTGATTCAGAAGCGCGGATGAATGTTCCGGGAACCGTCGGCAACAATTGGCAATGGCAGGTTTCACAGGAATGTTTGTCTGCAAATATGACGGAGTACCTGCGAAACTTAACCGACCTAACACAACGAAGTATATCTGATAACTAACCGTCACAAAGATTAATGAAACGGCAGGAATTCTTTACCGGTTGTAGAATGATAAAATAAATTAGAATAGTTTAAAAGTGGAGGATAAACAGGATGTGGAAAGAAAGCTATCGTGTTGGTATAGAAACAGTTGATGAACAACATCGAGAACTATTTCAACGAGTATCCGACTTTTTGCAGGCAATCAAAGAAAATAGACCCTGGGAGCAGAAAATTGATCGCGTAAAGGAAACGATGTCCTTTATGCAAAGTTATGTCGTAGAACACTTTGCCAACGAGGAAGTCTACCAAAGAAAAATTAATTACCCCGCGGCAGACGAACATCATAAACACCACGAAGATTTTAAAGCTGATGTCTTTAAATATGCCCATAAAATGGAGGATGAAGATTACCCCGAAGAACTGAGCCAAGAATTTGCGGGTAAGCTTATGGCCTGGTTGATTTACCATGTTGCCAGGGAAGATCAAAAGATGGGGGAATTTGTTCGGAAGAACATTGAAGTGATAAACCCTTTTGTTCAAGCCACACAAGATGTTTTCAAACAGATGTTAAATCTGGAGGCTAAAAAGAAAGAAATCGTTGAGATCAATGATCTTTACGAGGGCAAAGAAGTCAATGCTTTGATTGGTGTTGTTGGTGACCTTACAGGTTCAGTCATGTTTAGTTATTCAAAACCAACCGCTCTGACAATCGTTAAATCGATGTCGGGAATGGAATTTGAGAAAATAGATGTGTTCGTAACTTCGGCCCTTGGAGAAGTAGGAAATATTATCAGCGGTAATGCGGTTAGTTACCTGGCTAGTGCAAACTATCGCTGTGATATTACTTCACCCCAGGTTATATTAGGCAAAAATCAATCCATTTCCCTTGCCTGTAAAGAAGCTTATGTTGTTACGATCGGTACGGAAATCGGAGATTTCTCCCTAAATATTGCCCTAAATAAAAGGTAGTTGTGATTTATATTACTTTACTAAGGCTGCTGCATCCGGACTGAAGTTCCGGAACAGCAGCCTTAGTTCTATTTTTCTTTTATAATTCTGATTAAAAACATCAAATTGCAGGCTAGCGGTATAAAGTTTATCGTGGTATTATGATAAAAACAGAACGTTTTGGGGAAAATAACGCCGAAAGTTCGGAAAAAGTGTGTGAAGTGGAGGAAAATATGGAAGCGCAAGCTGTCAGAAGAATTTTTGTTGAAAAAAAACCGGGATTTAATATTGAAGCTCAAGGTCTATTGAGTGATTTAACTGAGAATTTAGGAGTTAAAGGGCTAACAGGGCTAAGAATCATTAACCGTTATGATATTTCCGGGTTAACTGATGAAGAATATGTTGCTTCCCGAAATATTATTTTTGCCGAACCTCCGCTTGATTGGGTTTATGATGACGAGCTCGAGATTTCGCCCAATGATTGGGTATTCGCTATGGAATATCTTCCGGGGCAATATGACCAACGGGCGGATTCGGCTGCCCAATGTGTTCAGATTTTGACCCAGCATGAACGACCGAACATCGCCTCAGCAAAAGTGATAGTGCTTACCGGACAAATCACTGAGGAAGACTTGACGAATATTAAAAACTATTGTATCAACCCGGTTGAATCTCGGGAAGCGTCTTTAGAGAAACCGACAAGTTTAGAATTTGAAGCAGATATTCCGCCTGATGTGGAAATACTGGAGGATTTTATCGATAGAACATCGGCTGAATTAAAAGCATTCTTTGATGACGCAGGTCTGGCTATGAGCTTTGAGGATTTCGCGTTTTGTCAGAGTTATTTTCGAGATACGGAAAAAAGAAACCCAACGATTACTGAGATTCGTGTAATCGATACCTATTGGTCGGATCACTGCCGTCATACCACATTTTTTACAAAGTTAGAAAATGTGACAATTGACGAAGGAAATTATTTTGTTCCCATTAATACTGCTTATGAAGAATATCTTAGAACCCGGGCTGAAGTTTATGGCGAAAAACTTCCCCATAAAGATGTCTGCCTTATGGATTTGGCGATCTTGGGAGCTAAAGAACTTAAAAAGAAGGGGCTTTTACAAGACTTAGACGAATCGGATGAAATCAATGCTTGTAGCATTGTCGTAAACGTTGACATCGATGGACAGGAAGAAGAATGGCTCGTTATGTTCAAAAACGAGACCCATAATCATCCCACTGAGATCGAACCTTTTGGGGGAGCAGCAACATGTTTAGGTGGAGCTATCCGTGATCCCTTATCAGGCCGTACCTATGTCTACCAGGCGATGCGCGTAACGGGCAGCGCCGATCCGCGAACCAAAGTTGAGGATACTCTTCCCGGCAAATTGCCGCAACGCAAGATTACCACAGGTGCCGCAGCAGGCTATAGCTCTTATGGCAATCAAATCGGTCTGGCGACGGGGCAAGTTACAGAAATATATGATGAGGACTTTGTTGCAAAACGGATGGAAATCGGGGCTGTAATTGCAGCTGCTCCTCGGGCTAATATCATTCGGAAAACGCCTGAACCCGGAGATGTCGTCGTGCTTGTCGGCGGAAGGACAGGACGGGATGGCTGCGGCGGGGCTACAGGCTCTTCCAAGGAACATACCGAAGAATCGCTTGTAGCCTGCGGGGCAGAGGTTCAAAAAGGAAATCCGCCGACAGAACGAAAAATTCAACGCTTATTCCGTAATAGCAAGGTGAGCACTATGATTAAGCGTTGTAATGATTTTGGAGCAGGCGGGGTTTCGGTGGCGATTGGTGAATTAACCGATGGCTTGGTGATCAACCTCGATGCCATTCCGAAAAAGTATGAGGGCCTTGATGGAACCGAACTTGCGATTTCCGAATCCCAGGAACGGATGGCGGTTGTTATTGCTGCCGAAAACTTTAACGCCTTTGTTAAGTATGCCCAAGAAGAAAATCTGGAAGCTTCACTCGTTGCTCAGGTTAAAGCTGAACCTCGTTTAATAATGAAATGGCGTGACCAGCCGATTGTTGATATCAGCCGCGAGTTTTTAAACACAAATGGAGTTAAACAGCATGCCGACGTTAAAGTGAATCTTCCTGATGCCAAGAAGAATTACTTTAAGCGCTTACCTGAAGTACTTGAACAGAATTTAACCCTTAACGATAAAGCTGCCGCCTTAACTAATGCCTGGATGGCGAACCTACAAGACTTAAACGTCTGCAACCAAAAAGGCTTAGTCGAACGTTTTGACTCGACGATTGGTGCAAATACCGTATTGATGCCTTTTGGCGGTAGATATCAAGCGACTCCGGCCGAGGGAATGGTCGCTAAGATTCCGGTTGAGTCTGGAGAGACGCATACGGCGACCGTGATGGCTTACGGCTATAATCCACAGTTAGCGAAATGGAGTCCCTTCCACGGAGCTCTCTATGCCGTTGTTGATGCGGTAACTAAGATTGCTGCACTAGGCGGAGATTATCGGAAGGTGCGCCTGACACTCCAAGAATATTTCGAAAAGCTGGGTCATGACCCCGAAAAATGGGGTAAGCCGTTCAGTGCTTTGCTGGGGGCTTATTATGCTCAGAAGGAACTCGAAATCCCGGCAATCGGCGGCAAGGACAGCATGTCCGGAACCTTTATGAATCTTCATGTGCCACCGACCCTAGTTGCCTTTGCTGTAAATGTTATGAAGTATGAGGATGTCGTTTCGCAGGAATTCAAAAAGGCGGGAAGTCAGGTCGTCCTTGTTCCGGCTATCCGTGATAGTAACGAGCTTCCTGATTTTAAAGCGCTGCGTCAAAACTATTCAAAAATTCATGAATTAATCCGGTCCGGAAAGGTTTTAGCTTCCTATAGCGTGCGGATGGGCGGACTGGCTGCAGCTATAAGTAAAATGACCTTTGGCAATCGAATTGGACTTAACTTTAGTAAACCGGTTGAGATTGAAAAAATGTTTTCTTGTGACTATGGCTCAATCGTTCTGGAAATCGGGGAAACAGTCAATTTAGAGGAGGCCTTCGGTAACGTTTACTATCGATTGCTTGGTTATACTCAGAAGAATCCAATGATTATCCTGAATGGTGTTGAAATCCCGGTTGACACAGCTTTCGAAGCATGGGAGAAACCTCTGGAAAAGATCTTCCCTACGAAGACGGAAAAAGTAGCGAAGCCGCAAACGATTCGTTATAGCCGTCGTAACACTCATAAGCCGTCCATAAAAATTGCAAAACCGAGAATCTTTATACCCGTATTCCCGGGGACAAACTGTGAATATGATTCGGCCAAGGCCTTTGTAAAAGCCGGCGGTGTGGTTGATACACTCGTCATTCGAAACCTTACGGCCGGTGATGTCGAACAATCCATTTTACAAATGGTGAAAAAGATTGAGCAATCCCAAATTGTCATGCTCCCGGGTGGTTTTAGTGCCGGGGATGAACCCGATGGTTCCGGGAAATTTATCGCAACAATGTTTAGAAACCCTCTGATTAAAGAAGCAGTTATGAAACTCTTGTATCAGAGAGATGGCTTGATGCTTGGCATATGCAATGGGTTCCAAGCCTTAATTAAGCTGGGATTGGTTCCTTATGGTGAAATCGTTGATCTAACTGAAGATTCCCCAACGCTGACGTATAACAAAATCGGGCGTCACGTTTCCGGTATGGTTCAAACCAAAGTAACCTCGATCTTGTCTCCTTGGTTCAGCGGCGTTGAACTGGGTGATATTCACTCGATTGCAGTTTCGCATGGAGAAGGACGATTTGTAGCTAAGCCCGAAGTAATCCAAAAACTGATTGCCAACGGACAGGTTGCAACTCAATATGTGGATATTGAAGGAAATCCGAGCAATGATGTCCTTTATACGCCAAATGGTTCCTATGAAGCGATTGAAGGAATTACCAGTCCGGATGGCCGGGTTCTTGGTAAGATGGGGCATTCCGAAAGAACAGGAGAAGGTGTCGCCATCAATATTTCCGGCAATAAATATCAACCTCTTTTTGAGGGTGGCGTAAACTACTTTATATAAACCATGTGTCCTATTGAGTTATTAATTTAAATTTATTTTTTTTATTATTAATTTCATTAATTTCTAAAAATTATATTTAAAAATATATCAATTTCAACTAGAATAATACAAGGAGTAAATATTGTATTCACATTAAGCAAGGAGGTGCAAATAGGTCCTTTAACATATTATTGCATCGTTATAAATAATCGTAAAAGTATATTTAGAGGAGGAACATATTATGCAAGAATATTACACTGAAAATAATACAGCTGCCACTGATAAAACAGTTGTTTTGGATCAATTGAAGGATGCTGCACTTCTCGCTTTGGACTTTGGATACGAATTTTTAAAGGAAGCAGTCCAAAAACCTTTGGAAAAGGGCGAAGAAGCAATCGAAAAGGTGGGGGAAAAAGGGAAGGATGCTGTTGATAAGGGTGTGGAAACAGCGAAACAACATCCTGTAATGACTCTTTTAGCAGCCTTTGGACTTGGATTTATAGTCGTAAAGTTGCTGAAAAGGAAGTAGTAGAATATGGAAGCTATTGCAGATTTCGTTATTAAGATTGCGGACCTGGCCGAAGCAGAATTTAGCGAGCTTAAAGGCAAAGCGATCAATACCGCGATCGCTATTGGTTTAATCCTCGTTGCCCTTATAATGGCTTTGGTTGGCTTCATTCTGATTGTATACGGGATTTACCTCGCTTTTTGTATTTTTATGCCGCCTTTCTTGGCTGCTTTTGCTAATGCAGTATTGGCATTCCTTATTGGGGGAGGGTTGCTTCTGTGCGCGAAAAAAAAGATGTCCTAACTGTCGCGGAAGCAAAGCGACAACTGAAAGAGAGTGCAATTTCACTTGAACCGAAGAAATGGCTTCTTGCGAATTTTTTGCCGGCAACCTTTGCCTGCTTTGTTATAGGGATGTTGTCTGCTGATTCCGTTAAAATTCGTGAAAATATTGTAAGCTTAGCTGTTTCTATCGCGAAGAAAATATAGTTATGAGTTTTAAAGTTAATTAAAGCAAAAGGGATAGGTTCTTTTCGCCTTACGCGGAAAAAACCTATCCCTTTATTTTTGGGGGAAATACAAGTGTTGTAAATTATATGTAATTCGTATACATATTCCCATACCGCGCATTTTGTTGTAATATTAGTATATCAAAGCAAATAGAGTAGAAAGGTAAATATCACACTGTCCGTTGGGAAAAAGGAGGAGAAATATGATGCAAGGTCTTTTTTGGGGTTGCTTATTTGGAGGACTCCTCTTCGCCCTTGTGACAATAATCTTTGGGGACATATTTGGGGACTTACTCGGGGATAGTTTTCAACCCATGGTTTTAGTAAGTGGAATTACCGTGTTTGGGGCTGCGGGGATACTTTTGACACGATATACTCTAATGAACCCTATTGTCATAGTTATTTTATCCATAGTCTTTGCGATTGCTATATCCATCATAATATATTTTGCTTATATAAAACCCATGAAAAACAGCGAAAACTCGATTGCCTATTCTATGCAGGATTTGGTTGGCTTAACCGGGGAAGTTTCCGTAGCTATTCCCGCACAGGGATATGGTGAAGTCATCCTCAAGGTTGGTGCGGGCCATTCCAATCACATTGCTTCAAGTCACTCAGGAAAGGAGTTGCCAATAGAAACAAAAATCTTCGTCACTAAAGTCGAAAATGGTGTTGTTTCTGTTGTTAGCCAAAATTAATTCAAGGGGGGGATTTTATGCCTGATTATTTAGTGATTCCTTTGATCGTCGTAGCTGTTATCATTGTCTTGGCGCTTACATTTTGGGCAAGATACAAAACAGTGGGGCCTGACGAAGCGATGATCGTAACCGGATCCTTTCTCGGGACCAAGAATGTTTTAAAAAACGACTCCGGCGGTAACAAGACAAAGATCATACGCGGGGGTGGGGCCTTTATTCTGCCTGTTTTCCAGCAAGCAAATTTTCTTTCTCTGCTTTCCTTTAAACTCGATGTTTCAACACCCGAGGTCTATACAAGCCATGGTGTTCCGGTTTTGGCAGATGGTGTGGCTATTATAAAAATTGGCGGTTCAATTGAAGATGTTGCAACGGCTGCCGAACAATTTATGGGTAAGCCGGTGGAATCTTTGCAAAAAGAAGCACAAGAGGTTTTAGAAGGTCATCTTCGAGCAATCCTTGGGACAATGACAGTCGAAGAACTATATCAAAACCGAGATAAATTTGCTCAAGAGGTTCAGTCCGTTGCCGCCCTGGACTTGAAAAAAATGGGGTTGCAGATTGTCTCTTTTACTATTAAAGATGTCCGAGATAAGCAGGGCTATTTAGAGGCTCTTGGGCGTCCGCGAATTGCGGAGGTACTCCGCGATGCAGATGTAGCTGAGGCAGGAGCAAAAAGGGATTCTAGGATCCAAAAAGCGAAAGCAGAAGAAGAGGCTCAAAAGGCAGAACTCATCCGGGATACGAATGTAGCGGAAGCGCTCAAGGAAAAAGAACTTAAAATTGCTGCTTTCAAAAGAGAACAGGACACTGCCAAAGCGTCGGCAGATCAAGCCTATGCAATTCAGACCGCAAAATCGAAGCAGATTACAGTTGAGGAAGAAATGAAGGTTGAGCTGGTTCGTAAAGAACGGGAAATTGATCTTCAGGAGAAAGAGACGCAGCGGCTTCAAAAAGAGTATGATGCAAATGTCAAGAAAAGGGCCGATGCGGATCGATATGCAATCGAACAGGCAGCAGAGGCAGAAAAAGCTAAACGCTTACGGGTAGCGGAAGCGGAGGCAGAGCAAAAGCGGCTTCAAGGAATTGCGACGGCGGAGGCTAAAAAGGCTGAAGGCTCTGCCGAAGCCGAAGTAGTCCGCTTGCGCGGTCTGGCTGAAGCAGAAGCGAAAGAGAAACTGGCTGAAGCATTTGCGAAATTTGGCGAGGCAGCCGTTCTTGATGTTGTTGTTAAGATGCTTCCTGAATTGGCAGGAAAAGTTGCTGAACCCATGAAATCTATAGATAAACTGACCGTAGTTGATACGGGTAATGGAGAGGGAGCTGCACGCGTAAGCAACTATGTAACTTCACTTATGGCGACTGCACCGGAAATGGTTAAATCTGTAACTGGGGTCGATTTCACAGAACTTGTTAAGAATTTAACTTCAAAGAACATATCTTCTTAACCCGCGCGGCTTTGATTGGATTGAAACACGATTGCTTTTAACCCGATCGCTTTTAACCTGACGATAATATCTCTAATCTCTTCCATCCGGCAGCAATTCTTTGTATAATAATAATTGTATGCTAAAAAACTTGACACAGCGCTCAGTCTGAATAATACTTAAAACTAATAATCAATCTAAATGGACGAGTTCTAAATCTAAAGGAGGAAAACAATGCTTGAGATAGAGGATGTGTCGTTTCAGGTTGAAAGCGACGAAAAAAACACTGAGATTCTAAAAGGAATTAATCTCAAACTGGAGAGTAAAAAGATATATGTAATAACCGGACCCAACGGCGGTGGTAAATCTTCTCTGGCAAAGATATTGATGGGGATTTATTCGCCGACTTCGGGCAAAATTTTGCTTGATGGTGAGGATATCACCTATAAAGACATTTCCGAGAGGGCTCGTTTGGGGGTAGGTTATGCCTTTCAGAACCCGCCCCGTTTTAAGGGATTAACGGTTCGGGAACTGCTAGAGTTGTCTACTGCCTCTAATCCCGAAAAAGTGAATATCAGTGATTTATTAGTCAGTGTAGGTCTCTGTGCTCAAGATTACCTCGATCGCGATGCTGATGCCAGTCTGTCAGGCGGGGAAATGAAGCGGATTGAAATCGCTTCCGTCTTAGCTCGCAACCTCAAGGTAGCTGTCTTTGATGAACCGGAAGCCGGTATTGATCTTTGGAGTTTTCAAAAGCTGGCAGAATCGTTCCGCCATATTCATGAACAGTATAATACAACGATTGTTATCATTTCTCATCAAGAACGAATTTTTGAACTGGCCGATGAAATCATTCTTTTGAAAAACGGTACAATCAGTCAACAAGCAGAGAAAGATAGACTTCTTTCCGTTATCTTTAAGAATGAGGACTGCCTTTGCACTAATCCTTGTGAGAAAGGGATGGCTAACGATGCTCAATTCGCTCGATAAACACATGCTTGAAACGATTGCAGATTTACATGCAGTACCTCAGGGCGCGTTCAATATTCGTAAGAATGGAAAAGGAGTCGAACGTCAAACCACGAAGAATATCGATATCCTGACCAAACTGGATAAACCCGGGATTGATGTCATTGTCAAACCCTATACAAAGGGAGAAAGTGTCCATATTCCCGTAATTCTTACTGAGGAAAATCTTAATGACCTGGTTTACAATACCTTTGAAATTGGGGAATACTCAGACGTCGTTGTCATAGCGGGCTGCGGTATTCATAACAACGGAAGCTGCAATTCCCGTCATGATGGAATTCATACTTTCAATGTGCGCAAAGGGGCCAAAATGCGTTATGTTGAAAAGCACTACGGCGAAGGGGATGGCACAGGGGGCCGAATCTTAAACCCAAAGACTATTCTGGAAGTTGAAGAAGGCGCTACCGTCGAAATGGAAATGGTGCAAATACGGGGCGTTGACAGTACGAAACGGGATACTGAGGTTCGTCTGGGAGCAAAGGCAAAACTGATTATTACCGAACGTCTTTTGACAGATCAAGATCAGTGGGCCGAATCCAAAATTTCCGTTGAATTAAATGGAAATGGTGCTTCCGCCCAAGTTATTTCTCGTTCTGTCGCCCAAGGTCATTCCAAACAGAACTTCTACTTTGATTTAATCGGGAAAAGTGCCAGCTTCGGTCATGTCCAATGTGACTCGATCATTATGCATAATGCCCAAGTCTTTTCGACTCCGCGTATTTCTGCCCAACATAGTGAAGCACAGCTTATTCATGAAGCGGCAATCGGCCGGATTGAATCCGAGCAGTTAATTAAACTGATGTCAATGGGACTAACGGAAAAAGAGGCTGAGGATACGATTCTTAAAGGTTTCCTCAAATAAGGAGCACTTTCTGAGCAGGGAATGCAATAAAAAGGGCTGCTACCACTGAACATCACGTTCACAGCGTAGCGGCCCTTGTCATCAATATTTCAATAAAGTAAGGAGCAATGATCACAGATGTGGAATGAGATTCAAAATACGATTCAAAGTCAAAAGAAAGGTTGCGTCCAGACGATCATCGGCGGGGATGGTGCAGCCAAGGAATTTGTAGGTCGCAAATGGTTTGTTGAAATTGAAACCGAGCAAATTATCGGGGATTTTCCCCATGCTTTATTCCCGGAGGACGAAGCAATAAGCCTCGGTCAAAAAGCGCAGCGCACTGAAACTGTGCGTCTCGAAACTCGACAACCCGGAGAAGGCACGGTTGAAGTTTTTGTCCAGCCTTTATCGCCTGTTCCAACACTGTGGGTTCTCGGCGCGGGGCATATAGCCTTGCCCTTAGTCGAACTGGGTCATATGATGGGTTTTAAGACGATAGTCATAGACGATCGGCCAGACTACGCAAATCCTTTTCGTTTTCCCCAAGCCGGGGAAGTTATCTGTAACGATTTTGCTGCTACGATAAGACGTCTTCCGGTGAGTGACCATACCTATATTGTCATTGTGACAAGGGGGCATAAGTATGATCAAATGTGTGTCGAAATGCTTCTCGATTCACCCTGTGCTTATATCGGTATGATCGGCAGCCGTCGCAGAGTTGCCGAAATGAGAAACAATTTAAAGGAAAAGGGATTTTCAGAAGAGCTTTTGGCCAGGCTTCATTCTCCTATTGGGCTTGATATTGGTGCTGAAACTCCGGAAGAAATTGCCTTAAGTATTATGGCAGAAGTTGTAATGACGCGCAGAAAAGATCCTCTCTTAACTCTGAGGAAAAAAGGTGAATTAGAGATTCAAGATGAAGTTGTGGAGGCCTTAGCCGGAATTGAACAGAATGGTTCAGATATTGCTGCCAGCCTAGCAACCGTTATCGAGGTAAAAGGTTCTGCTCCCCGTAAACCGGGAGCCCAAATGTTGATTTTTGCGGATGGGCGGACAGTAGGTACAGTAGGCGGTGGATGTGCTGAATCCGAAATACGCCGAACCGGACGGATGGCATTAAATCAGAACAGTCCCATCATCTGTACTGTCGATCTGACAAATGATATTGCCGGTGAAGAGGGTATGGTGTGCGGTGGAACCATGAAAGTTTTCATTCAAAAGATTACTGCTTAGGTATTACTTTGGTTCCCTTAAAGTAAAGGTATATTCCAAAAGCCAACGCTCCCAGCGTATCCGCAATAATATCGGTCATTGTATCATAAATTCCAACACCTTGATAAAGGAAGCCGAATGTTTGATCCATGGTATACTCGTAGATTTCCCAAACGGCACCGGATGCAACTGAAAAGCAAAAAGAATATAAAGAAATGAATATCCGACTTAATTTCGCTGGGCTCAATATACCGGGGTTCAGCTGCTTCCCGATTAAAAAACCAAGATTTGCAAAGATCACCCCTGAAACACCGTGGAGCATTTTATCCCACCACCAAAATCGAACATAGAAATGATTGGCCGTTCCCAAGAATATCGCCGCATAAAGGAAAAGAAGAAAAACACTAAGAAATCCACGGGGAAATTCCAATTTAAAACGTTTTTCGATCAGAAAGGGAAGAGCCAAAAAAATCAGGGTGAGCAGTGACATACCCAAAGATGCCCATTCCTTTTGTTGAATCAGCCAGAAGCACTCCAAGAGTATCGATACACTTAAGAAAATATAGAAACCAAATGTAAACCGCTTCATATCCAACCCCCCTCTTATGAAATCATTTATAGATAACATTACTTTTTAATAACTCTTGCAAAAAGTGGTAAATGCGTTGTATACTCTTCAATATTATAGTGATTTTAATCTTGAATAGTCAAATTAGAGAAGGAGATATACTTAAAACTATGAACAAACAAAAGAGAGTACTCGCTATTCATGATATTTCATGTGTAGGAAGATGTTCATTGACTGTTGCCTTGCCGATTATTTCGGTGGCAGGCTTCGATACAAGTGTGTTGCCGACCGCTGTTCTGTCCACGCATACCGGAGGTTTTGAAGGTTTTACCTATCGCGATTTAACCGAAGACATCGATCCTATCTCTGAACATTGGCAATCCCTAAATTTAAAATTTGATGCCTTGTACAGTGGCTTTTTAGGCTCCTTTGAACAGATTGATTTAATCGCCGGCCTTTTTGATCGGTTTAAAACTCGGAATACACTTATCATGGTTGACCCCGTCATGGCTGATAACGGTGTTTTATATACCGTTTATTCTCCGGAAATGGCTAAAGGCATGGCCAAACTCTGTGCTGAGGCAGATATTATTGTTCCCAATTTAACGGAGGCCGCCTTCATCCTGGATGAAGAGTATAAAGGCGATAATTATACTCAGGACGATATTGAAAAAGTGCTTAGAAAGTTAGCTGCTTTAGGACCGAGAAAGGTAGTGCTTACCGGGGTTTCCTTTGAAAATGATAAATTAGGTGCCGCAGCTTATGATTGTGACTTAGACAAAGTAATGTATGCTTTTAATGAAAAAGTCGACGGCAATTTCCATGGCACCGGGGATATTTTTGGCAGTACTTTATTATCCGCCCTGCTCAATGATTTTCCTCTGGAAGAAGCGATTCAAATCGCTGTGGATTATACCCATCGCTGTATTTCATTGACTGTAGAAGCGGAACAAGAAAGACGCTATGGAGTCTGCTTTGAAAAAGCCTTGCCCTATTTAATAGAGAGATTAGGGTTATCTTACACATAAAAGGAGTTGGGAAAACGTGAAAATTGAAACTAAATGTTTACACGAAGGCTATCACCCGAAAAATGGAGATACTTTAGCTTTGCCTATTTATCAAAGTACGACATATACTTATGATTCATCCGAGGTTATCGGTAATCTTTTTGACCTGTCAGTTGATGGCCATATGTATTCGCGCATATCGAACCCCACAGTGGGAGCTGTAGAAGCTAAAATTGCAGCGCTCGAGGGTGGGATAGGTGCTCTTTGTACTACTTCCGGTCAAGCTGCTTCGTTTATCAGTATTCTCAACATTATGAAAGCCGGGGACCATATGATCAGTGCCTCTAAAATATATGGAGGTACGTTTAATCTCTTTGCCGTAACCCTGAAACGTTTTGGCATAGAATGCACCTTTATAGATCAGGATGCCTCAGAAGAAGAGATTCAAAAGGAGTTCAGACCTAATACGAAGGCAATCTTTGGCGAAACACTTGCCAATCCTGCTCTTTCCGTCCTGGATATCGAAAAATTCGCCCGCATTGCCCATAATAATCAGGTTCCCCTGATCATTGACAATACTTTTGCCACACCTATTCTCTGTCGGCCCATCGAGCATGGAGCAGATATTGTCATTCATTCAACAACGAAATATATGGATGGTCACGCCATTCAGGTCGGCGGTGTTGTCGTTGACAGCGGGAATTTTAATTGGGCAAATGGGAAGTTCCCTGAATTTACAGAGCCGGATGAATCTTATCATGGCGTAGTCTATACCGAGAATTTTGATAAGGCTGCATATATTGCGAAAGCCAGAGTACAGCTGATGCGTGACTTAGGCATGTATCCCTCTGCAAATGCTGCTTTTCTTTTAAATTTAGGCCTTGAATCGCTTGCCGTTAGGATGGAAAAGCATTGTCAAAATGCTCAGTGCGTCGCTGAGTTTTTAAATCAATCAGATAAAGTGGAGATCGTAAATTACCCCGGATTAGAAGGAAATCCCTATCATCAGCTTAGCCAAAAATATCTGCCCTTAGGTACAAGCGGTGTTATTTCATTTGTCCTTAAAGGAACACGGGAAACAGCCGTTCACTTTATTGACAGTTTGAACCTTGCCTTCAACGTCGTACATGTTGCGGATGTTCGTACGCTAGTTCTCCATCCGGCAAGTTCAACCCATCGCCAAATGACTGAAAGTCAGCTTGTCGAAGCCGGAATAAGCCCGGGATTAATTCGCCTTTCCGTAGGTTTGGAAAATATTGATGATATTCTTCAAGATCTTCAGCAAGCACTTGATAGCATTTAAATACACTTCAAAAACCGAACCCCAAAAAGCACCGGCAGATATAGTTGCCGGTGCTTTATCTTTCTATTGACCATATAAGACAACTTTGATAAAATAAATGTCGAAATTAGTTGCATATCCGTTCATATAATAGCGGAGATAGGGTCCGCGAGTTTCTACCAGACGACCGTAAATCGTCTGACTATGGGCGAAAGTATACACCGACAGGGTAAAACCCAGGCGGTCAATTTTCACTCATTATTTTTATTGAAAATTGACGCTTGGGTTTATTTTTAGCTTAAAAATAAGTATTACTTATTACTTATCACTTATTTAAAGTTAAGGAGTGTAACATGTCAGATATTCCGAAAATAGACAACGAGGAACTGTCCTCTAAGGCTCGCAAAGTTATGATTGCGATGTTACGTGATGGAGCCTTCGATGCAAAGGGCAGACTGCCCTCCGAAGAAGTTCTTGCTCAAAAACTGGGGATTAGCAGGACTGTTGTTCGTGATGTGCTCGCTGCTTTAGAGAGTGAAGGTTTTATTACACGCCGCCGAGGAATAGGAACAATCGTCAATAAGCATGTCCTCCAGATCGTTTCACGTCTCGATCTGGAAAAAGAATTTTTTGAAGAACTTGCCGATGCAGGATATATGCCTTCAATTGCTTATGTTAAGCCCGGCAGGATGAGGGCAGATCAGCATGCTGCGAAGCGCCTGATGATCAATGAGGGAGATGAACTCATCGTTATTGAACGCCTTATGCTTGCTGATCAAAGACCCGCGATTCTATGCTTTGACCACATTCCAAAGGAATTGGTCATTGATCCAACCTATCAGGATAAAGACTTAGAGCCTCCGGTTTTTCAGTTCTTAGAGCAATTTTGCCAGCGCTCAGTGGAAATGGATCTTACGAAGATAGAACCATGCCTAGCTGATAAAAATTTAGCAGCAATTTTTCAAATTCCCGAGGGTAGTCCGATCTTGCATCTTGATGAAGTTGGTTACGATCTTAGGCAGCAACCCATTCTATTATCAAAGGAATATTACGCACCGGGAATTTTAGAATTTACCGTTTTGAGGAGAAAGGTTTGATGACAGCAATGAAGGAAACGGTTGCTACATTAGCTCAAGAACTGCGAGTGGCTCTTGGAGAGGAACCGGCCGATCTGTACATAACGAATTTAAAAATTATCGATGTCTTCACAGAGACGATTTACTCCGGAAATATGGTCATTAAAAATGGCCGAATTGCGGCTATTAATCCTTCCTGGGAAGTCAAGGCAGACCACGTCTTTGATGCTGAAGGTCGTTATGCCGTCCCCGGTTTTATGGATGCACACATTCATATCGAACCCACTTTGCTTACACCGCAAGCCTTAGCAAGTGTTATTGTTCCTTGGGGGACGACTGTTCTATTTGTGGATGCTATGGAAATCGCTAACGTCGCGGGGATTAAAGGTTTAGAAGCACTAATAAGTCATAGTGATGAACTGCCGTATCGGATCTATCTGGAAATTCCATCACGCGTGCCAACAGCTCCCGGTTTGGAAACAACAGGGGGGGTTCTAGGAGTTGAAGAAGTCAAAGAACTTTTAAAATCGAACCAAGCAGCAAGCCTGGGCGAACTTGATCCCTCCAAAATCTTAGGTGTTCGTGAAGAGTATTTAGCAAAAGTTATAAGTGCTCGTGAGCAGGGAAAGGTTGCCAATGGCCACGCGATCGGACTCAATTGGGATCAGTTGAATGTCTATGCAGCGGCAGGTCTTTCCGATGACCACGAATCCGTAACATATGAAGAACTTGTGGAGCGGCTGCGCTTAGGTATCAAGGCCTTGATTCGGGAAGGCAGTACCGAACGCAATGTTGAAGCGCTGGTAAGAGGTGCCGTTGAGCATCACTTACCGACTGAAAACTTGCTTTTCTGTACGGATGATAAACATGTTACAGATATCGCCGTAGAAGGACACATCAGCTATAACATTCAGAAGAGTATTGACCTAGGACTTGATCCGATTAAAGCAATCAAAATGGCCACAATCAATACCTCTAAGCACTTTCGCCTCGATCATCTCTTCGGCGCCATTACTCCCGGGCGTTATGCCGACTTCGTTCTCTTAGATAACTTAAAAACGATAAAACCGGTTTATGTGTTTAAAGAGGGTCAGCTTGTTGCCCAAGAGGGAAAACTCACGACCGAAGTAAAGCCTGAGAAGTTTCCAGAATTTTTGATGGAGACCGTTCACTTATCTTTCAACTTTAAACCCGCTGATTTTGCTGTAAAAGCCCGAGGAAAAAGTGCCAAAGTAAACGTCATCAATCTCTATCCCGATCAAATCATTAACAATAAAACCGAAGAATGGTTAAACATTGATTCTGAACAAGTTCAGGTCGATACAGAACACGATATTCTTAAGCTGGCGGTAGTTGAACGGTATGGGAAAAACGGACAAGTCGGAGTCGGCTATGTCCGCGGCTTTAAGCTCAAGTCAGGAGCCCTGGCCTCGTCCGTCTCGCATGATCACCATAACATAGTTATTGTGGGGACGAATGATCAGGATATGTATTTGGCCGCTCAAGAAATAGCCAGACATCAAGGCGGCTTTGCTGCCGTGCAAGACGGAAAGATCTTGGGGGTACTTCCGCTGCCCATCGGTGGACTTATGAGTCCGCTGCCGGCAGAAAAAGTTATGGAGCAGCTCACCTCACTCAATCAGGTTGCTAAAAGCATGGGCTGTGAACTGCCTGCTCCGTTTATGACCCTTTCATTTATTTCCTTGCCGACCGTTCCGGAGCTCGGTCTTACCGATCATGGACTAATCGATGTGCTCAAGCATTGTCAAATTAAAACGGTTATTGAAACCGGATCGTGAGTGTTGAAAATGTCAAAAATAATAGGAAGCTCACTCCCGCGCATCGACGGTATTGCCAAAGTCACAGGAAAAGCTTGCTATCCCAGCGATTATTCCTTCCCGAACATGTTATACCTTAAGCTGGTTCGCGCGACAGAAGCCCATGCCAATATATTGTCTATCGACATCCATCTTTGCCAAGGTGTCGAGGGAGTATACTGCTTCACAGCTGACGATGTTTATGAAAACAGTTACGGTAGCATCATCAAAGATCAGCCGGTTTTTGCCAAAGATAAAGTTCGTTTTTATGGCGAACCTCTGGCCCTGATTGCCGCCGATACGCTCGAAAAGGCCAATTACTATGCACAGCTTGTTAAAGTGTCTTACGAACCCTTAGCAGTAGTAGACGATCCTGTTGAAGCACTAAAAGAGGGCAGCCCCAAGCTTCATAAGGGAGGCAACCTCTTAGCCCATATTCCGTTTACAAAAGGGGAACCGGAACAAGCGTTTCGTGAAAGCTTTCTCGTGCTAGAGGATGACTTTCAAGTTCCGGTGGTTGATCACCTCTATCTTGAACGCGAGTCTGGCGTCTCATATCTTGACGAGCAGGGCGTATTGACACTCATTGCCGGTACCCAAAATCCTTTTTATGACCGTGAGGAAATATCGCGCTGTTTAGGAATACCGTTGGATAAGGTTCGAGTTCATTCCGCAATCATCGGCGGCGGCTTCGGGGGAAAAGACGGTATTACCGTACAGCTCTTTTTAGCCCTGGTTACTCAGAAAACAAGCTTACCGGCCAAGCTGGTATTTTCGAGGGAGGAGTCCCTAGGCACTTCCTATAAGCGGCATGCCGCCAAAATACATATCAAAGTTGGCTTCGAGCAATCGGGACGAATAACTGCTTATCAAGCAACGATTTACTTTGATACCGGAGCCTATGCCGCACTTGGTCCGGCCGTTCTTGGACTGGGAATCGAACATGCGTCAGGACCTTATGAGATCCCGAATGTATCGCTGGATGGTTATCTCTCTTACACCAATAAACCTGCCGCAAGTGCCATGCGCGGTTTTGGTGCTCCGCAAACTTCTTTTGCCATGGAAACCCTGCTCAATCGGGCAGCTAAAATTCTTGAGATTGATCCGATTCAGCTGAGATATCGCAATGCCTTATATAAAGGAGCAGAAGGGTGTCTTGGTCATACTATCGAGTACTCGGCAGGACTTAAGGAAGCGTTGGCACTCCTTGGAAAATCGCCGCTTTGGCGGGAACAGGCGATTAACACCGATCCTTTAATTGGTTACGGGATGGCTGCCGGTTACCTCAGCTGCGGCATGGGCAAAGGTCTCCCGGATCACGCTAAAGTCGAAGTTGAAAGCTTAACCGATGGGACATATGTGGTGAAAATCGGCACCGTGGAGATCGGCCAAGGGAGCAACACTCTTTTTGTTCAGTTGGCTGCCGAAACTCTGCAGGTTTCTCCTGATCGAATTAAAGTCATTATGGGGGATACTGCCTTAACCCATGAAAGCGGCTCGACAGCAGCCTCCCGAACCTCCTATATTTGCGGCAACGCACTTCTCAAGGCTGTAGAGGATTTAAAACGCCAACGTAAAGCAGGTATTTCTTATCCCATCGGGATCGGCGAATCCGTTTTCCCCGAAGTGAAAAAGTCGGATTTAGGAATTGGTTTACCGCACAGCATGTACACTTTTATTGTGCAAGCAGCTAAGGTCCGCGTTTTAAAAACGGGAGAGATTGAACTTCTTGATGTGTATGCTGTGACTGAAGCCGGAAGAGTAATCAACCCAATGGCTTTGGAAGGACAAATTCAAGGTGGAATCATAATGGGTATTGGCTATGCCCTATCGGAAAAACTGGAATTCATCGAAGGTATCCCGAAAAATTTATCCTTAGCATCCTATCTAATTCCAACCTGTTTGGATTCCCCAGCAATTACTGCTGTTCATGTTACTGAATATGAGGAATCAGGTCCGATGGGCTTAAAAGGGGCAGGAGAAGTCGGAACAGTGGTTATTGCTCCGGCAATTGCAGCTGCCGTAAGCTCAGTTGTCGGCCGGCCCATTACAGAGCTTCCCATCTCACGTGAGAAACTGGTGCTGAATTGATGCCCGAATAAAAAGGAGGAAAAACTTTATGAAAAAGAAACTCAGTTTATTGATCGTAGTCATGTTAGTCGTAAGCCTGTTAGCAACCGGATGCGGTAATTCAAGTGCCTCTTCTGAGAAAAAAACGGATTCTGATGTTAAACCCCTGAAGGTTGCACTAATTCTCCCGGGTAAAGTAGATGATGTTTCCTGGAACCAAGCCATGTATGAAGGCATGAAAGCATTGGAAAAAGAATATGCCGGTAAAATTGAAGTTACATATTCCGAAAACGTTTACGAAGTTTCCAACATTGAGCCCGCATTACGCGATTTCGCAACCCAAGGCTATGATCTGATTATCGGGCACGGATTTCAATTTCAAGAGCCCCTCATTAAAGTTGCCGGGGAATTTCCAAATACCAAATTTGCTTTAGGAACCGGCTATAAAACCGCTCAAAACACTTGTCTCTATGATATTCAATTAGAAGACGGCGGTTATCTGATGGGAACCCTTGCAGCCATGATGACAAAAACCAATAGTATTGGAGTTGTCGGCGGTGCTGACTCAGTTGAAATCTATCGCGGTCATGAAGCTTTTAAATATGCCGCAAAACAAGTTAATCCCAATATTAAAATTCAAGAACTCTATACCGGTGACTGGCGTGATGCAGCTAAGGCTAAAGAGGGTGCAATGTCCATGTATGATGCCGGCGCCGATGTAATCTGGCACTCCGGAGATGGAATTGGACTTGGTGCTGTTGAAGCCGCTAATGAAAAGCAAAAATATGTCCTTGGAAACGTTGCCGATCAAAACGTCTTAGCCCCTAACTATGTTTTATCTGGAAT
Organism: Desulfitobacterium sp.; assembly: GCF_034927245.1. GTDB lineage: Bacteria > Bacillota > Desulfitobacteriia > Desulfitobacteriales > Desulfitobacteriaceae > Desulfitobacterium_A. The sequence continues at coordinate 15,352 of NZ_JAYFQK010000001.1, read as the reverse complement.
TGTCTATAACTGGACACCCGTTATCAAACAAATCGTTGATGATATTTTAAATGATAACTTTATGAACAGAACGGATAAAAAGTATATGTTAACCGTAGCTAACGGCGGAATTACCGTTGCACCTTACCATAATCTGGACAGTAAGGTTCCGGCTAATGTTAAAGAAAAACTTGAAGCAACCAAGAAAGATTTTGTGGATAACAAAATTACCATGCCAAATTTTGAAAAGTAGCTTTTTGGCGGGGCCCCTGCTCTAGGCCCCGCTCGCTTACTTTAGGGGGTAGAAACTGTGGATTTAGCCGTTGAGATGAAAGAGATTACAAAAGTTTTTAACAAAGTTGCGGCAAATGATAAAGTTAACTTTCAATTAAAAAAGGGGTCCATTCATGGACTGCTTGGCGAAAATGGTGCCGGAAAAACGACACTGATGAATTGTCTCTATGGACTCTACCAACCGGAAAGTGGAAATATTTTAATCGATGGTCAAAATGTAAAAATAGATAGTCCCCAGAAGGCGATGAGCCTTGGGATAGGCATGGTTCATCAACACTTTATGCTGGTCCGTCCTATGACGGTTGCAGAAAATGTAATGCTCGGTCTTCGCTCGCAGCGAGGTCCGCTCCTTGATTCAGAACGTATCGCCCAAGAGCTCTTAGCTCTGTCGCAAAAATTTAATCTTAATGTTAATCCGAAAGCGAAGATATCACAGCTTTCAATCGGTGAACAACAACGTGTAGAAATTCTTTCTGCCCTTTATCGGGGTGCTGAAATACTGATCCTTGACGAACCTACAGCTGTGTTAACGCCGAAAGAAGCCGAGGAACTCTTTGAAATTTTGAGAATGATGCGGGATAACGGAAAATCCGTTATTCTGATTAGCCATAAATTAGAGGAAATATTAGCCCTCGTCGATGAGGTAACCGTTTTGCGTGACGGTCGTTCTGTCAGTCACACGAAGGTGACTCCCGCAACGACAAAACGTGAACTGACCAATATGATGGTCGGACGCGACGTGTTTTTTAACTTTAATCATCAACAATCCCGGCTTGGTGAAATAAAGTTGGTCATCGAACATTTAGAGGCTGACGATGATAAAGGCCTTCCCGCTCTCAAGAATGTAAGCTTTTTCCTAAAGGCCGGCGAAGTATTAGGAATAGCCGGAGTTGATGGCAATGGTCAAAGAGAGCTTTGCGAGGTTTTGACAGGACTAAGGGCATCTACCTCAGGAGAGGTTCTGCTCAAGGGCCAAGATTTAAGCCAAGCGCCACCGAAAGCATTCATCAATGCGGGAATCGTGCATATTCCTGAAGACCGTCACAAAACAGGCTTAGCCATGAATATGAGTATCAGCAAGAATTTGATCATAAAGAATTTTCACCATGCTCATTTCGCCAGCCGAGGATTGCTAAAGTTCAAGGCCATCCGTGAAAATGCGAAACGACTTATGGAGGAGTACGATATCAAAGCGAATTCCATCAACACGAAAGTCAAGGAGCTTTCCGGAGGTAATCAGCAAAAAGTTATTTTGGCACGTGAATTAAGTTCAAAACCAGAGGTTATTATTGCGAATCAACCGACTCGAGGTTTAGACATTGGAGCGACAGAGTATGTTCGCCAAAAGCTCCTTGAGGAAACTGCCAAGGGAGCAGGTTTGCTGCTGATTTCTGCAGATCTCGAAGAGATTTTACAGCTTTCGGATCGAATTGCCGTCATGTACGACGGAGAAATTATTGGCATTCTCGGAAAAAATGCCGGTGTTGATGAGATTGGTTTACTCATGGCCGGGGTCAGGCGTGAAGGGGGAGAAGCATGTTGAAGATGAAAACGATAATTAAGGACTTTTTAAACAGCGCCCTGCCGGCTGTTATAACCGTAGCACTTGCCTTTGGCGTGAGTGCTTTGCTTCTTCTCGCCTCAGAACATAATCCGACAGAAGCCTTTCATACGCTGCTTTTGAGTGCTTTTGGCTCACCGAGCCGGATAGCCGAGGTAATGGTTAAAGCGACGCCTCTAATGGTCATGGCACTCGGAATTTCGATCGCCTTTAAAAGCCAGCTTTGGAATATTGGGGGAGATGGTCAGTTTACAATAGGCGCTATTTTTGCAGCCTTTGTTGCCTTGAACCTTGAATTACCCGCAGCTGTCTTATGGCCGGTCTCATTCTTATCTGCCTTTATCGGCGGTGCACTTTGGGGAGGACTGGCAGGCTGGTTAAAGGCAAAATTCAATGCTAATGAAGTAATCACAACCTTAATGCTAAACTATATCGCGACCTATTTGTTAAGCTGGCTGATCCGTTATCCGATGATTGATCCGGATGGCCATGGTTTTCCGCAAACCCCGCTCATCAATAAACTCTTTCATTTACCGATTCTATTCCAAGGTACACGCCTTCATGCAGGTGCGATTATCGCTGCAATCATCATCATTCTTGGTTATTTCTTCTGGCGGTCAACCCTTGGTTTGCGGATCGAGTTAGTCGGTCAGAGTGAGGAAGTTGCTAAATACAGCGGCATCAACGTTTCCAAAATGGTTGTTCTGACAATGATCATTTCCGGAGGACTGGCAGGGATAGCCGGCTGGACAGAAGTAATGGGGGTTCAATACCGCCTGTTAGATGACATTTCTTCAGGTTACGGCAACCTCGCTGTTGTTATTGCTTTACTCGGGAATTTAAACCCCTTCGGTATTGCCATTGCCTCATTCTTTTTTGCCGCTCTAATGGTAGGCGGAAATACGATGCAGCTCATGGAGGGAATTCCTTTTTCCTTGATAACTGTAATCCAGGGCTTAGTCATTGTCTTCGTAATTAGCCGGGTGGTTTACACCCAATGGAGGGATAAAGTTGCAAACCGACATTTTAACCATGGGGTTCTTCGTCAGTCTGCTCGCGGGCTCAATTAGAATGAGTGTTCCTATCCTCTTGCCTGCTCTCGGAGAAATATTTACCCAGCGTTCCGGAATTCTTAATCTGGGCCTGGAGGGAATAATGTTAATGGGTGCTCTTGCAGGTTTTGCAGGGACTTATTTTACTCAGAATTTGTGGTTCGGACTTTTGGCAGCAGTCGTCACAGGGATCACTTTTTCTCTCCTTATGGGCTTTCTAAGTATAACGGTGAAGGCCAATCAGGTCATTGCCGGTACAGCGATTACCATCTTAGGCACTGGTTTGTCAGCATTCTTGTATCGTGTAATGTTTGGAATTCAGAAGCTTCCACCTCAGGTTAATGCCTTTGATCCGCTGGAAATTCCAGTCCTAACGAATATCCCAATCATTGGACCGATCTTCTTTAATCACAATATTTTAGTCTACATAACGCTGCTTTTCGTCATTGTGACCGCTTTTGTACTCGAAAAAACGACATTCGGGCTCAAAGTGCGCGCTGTAGGGGAGAATCCGCGAGCTGCGGATTCAAAGGGTATTAATGTAGGTGTGATCCGCTATCTCTGTGTGATGATCGGCGGAGCCTTTGCCGGCTTAGGAGGGGCTTTTCTTTCGATTGGCTATATGAATTCCTTCATTGACGGTATGGTCTCAGGCCGAGGGTTTATCGCCGTAGCGGTTGTCATCTTTGCCCGTTGGAATCCGTACCGTGCTTTAGGTGCCTCACTCCTTTTTGGAGGGGCTAATGCCTTGCAGTTAAGACTTCAAGCTATCGGCGTACCCATTCCGCATCAATTTCTGCTTGCGCTGCCCTATGTTCTAACCATCTTGGTCTTACTCAGTGTTTCTAAAAAAGCAGAATTCCCGGCAGCCTATACGTTGCCATACTCGCGTTCGGAACGCTGATCAATGAGGGGGATATAATGAGGAGCTTAAAAGGAGGACTTCGGATTGCCGGGGTCATAATGATCGGAGTATTACTTCTCATCGGTACTGTGAGTTGGAATTCTCCGGGTAAAGCGCAGGCTGCAGCGCAAGCCAATCGATTTGCTAAAGCCGTCAACGACAATAATCCGGCAGACCTCTATGATTATCTTCTGCCGGAAATACAAAATCAGTTGAGCCGCGAAGAATTTGTTCAGAACTTTGCCCATGAACGTTCCTATCCGTATCTCACGCCGCTTTATATTTACTTGGATGAAGTGGATTTAGCGAAAGGTCAAAAGTCCGGTGAAGCCATTTTTACCGTTGCTTCGCGGTTACCGGGGGAAAAAATGAAAGTAAAACTGGCTTATGTAGAAGGAAAGTACTATATTGACGCTTTTCGTGACGTTGCCGATGGAAGCTATATCGAAAAATTTAAAAAATTATAGGGTGATCTTAGAATGAGTTTTAAAACCTTTTCACCGCAGACCCCCGCTCAGGCCCTTGAATTATTAAGTCTAAATGGGAATTATCGGCCGATCGCCGGGGGAACGAATATCTTAGTTGACCTTCACCAAGGAAAAGCTGCTCCGTCAGGGCTTGTTGATCTGTCAAAGCTTAATGAATGGAAGATGATCGAAGTTAAGGGAGAAGTCTTGGAAATCGGAGCCCTCGTCACCCATACTGAAATGGAGGCACATCCCGTCCTCTTAAAATATTGCCCTGCTTTAAATCTGGCCGCCGCGTCGGTAGGAAGCCCGCAAATTCGAAATCGGGGAACATTGGCCGGCAATTTACAAAGTGCTTCACCGGCCGCGGACTGTGCCCCTCCGTTGATGGTCTATGATGCAGTCTTAACCCTCGTGAGCCGCTCATCGACCGGCCAACTCCAAGAACGTCAGCTCCCGATTACCGAGTTTTTTAAGGGAGTAGGGCAAACAGCGCTTCAGCCCAATGAACTGATTTCCAGGGTGAGCCTTCCGCTGAATATCTGCCGGCAATCGCTCTTTTTAAAGTCGGGCTTGCGCAAGGCCTTAGCAATTTCCATGGTAAATCTGGCTGTAAATATCGAATTAGATAGGCAAAATGTCTGCTTAAATGCACGGATATCCCTGGGCTCAGTCGCATCTACGCCGGTTCGGGCCAAAGAATCAGAATCCTTTCTTGTTGGTCATAAGCTGGATATCCGGACAATAGAAGCTGCCAGCCGGTACGTTCAAAAAGCAATATCACCAATTTCTGATCTTCGGGCTACAGCTGAATACAGGCGTTATCTAGCCCAAATCATGCTTCAGGACGCACTGCAAAGACTTTCTCTGGCTAATGAAGAGAAACAAAAGGGGAGAAAGGACGACGCTTATGTCTGAAAGAACGATTAAATTAACTATTAACGGTAAATTAGCCTCCATCAATGTTGAGGAAGATAAAACGCTTTTGTACCTGCTGCGCGAAGTTATGGGATTAACCGGAACGAAAGAGGGCTGCGGTGAAGGCGACTGCGGGGCTTGCAGTGTACTTCTTGACGGTGAGCTTGTTAATTCCTGTTTGGTTCTTGCGATTCAGGCAGACGGTAAAGATGTCATAACGATAGAAGGAGTCGGTACAGAAGAACACCTTCATCCGATTCAACAAGCCTTTATCAATGTAGGGGCTGTCCAGTGCGGCTATTGCACACCGGGCATGGTTTTAGCTACTAAGGCCCTGCTAGATAGGATTCCGCAGCCTACGGAGGAAGAGATCCGCCGCGGCCTATCCGGTAACCTCTGCCGCTGTACTGGCTATCAAAAAATTGTTGATGCCGTTAGGAAAGCTGCTGACTCATAGAATATTTTTATTAGGATCGCGAAATTAAGAAGGGGCGTTCAAACGCAAATTATCGTTTGGAACGCCCCTTTCATAGAAAAGGTATCGGCTATAATTAGATTATCGCAAGCTTTTTCCCAAATTCCTTCGCGAAGAGCGCTGCGGAATCTGAAGCTTCTTTCGCTTCAAGATCGTGATTAGATTCAGAAAGAAGTCTTAGCGTGACCGCCTCAGATTCCTTTAAGCACTCGATATTTGTGACATTGCCATTCATACGGCGGTCCAATGCTTCAGCCAATTTTAAAATAACGCCCAGCTTACGAATTGTCTTTAGACCTTCCTCAAGAAGCAAGGGTTTGTAGTCATTGCTTATTTTAAAATTGCTTTTCCGGTGATAAGCGGCAACATACGCCGCAATCAGCAATTCACGCTGGCTGAGGCCATTGATCCGTGAATTTAAAATGGTATAAAACGAATGCAAGTGATGGTCATAATAGCTGATATTGATACCGCAGTCGTGTAAAAGTGCCGCTGTTTTAAGGATCTTTTCTTGAGATGGATCAATTTCATGATCAGGACTCAATTGCTCCAGCATGGAACGGCAAAGCCCCCATACATGGTAGGCATGCTTTTGATTCAAGTTAAAATTATTCATAAGATTTTGCAGTGAAAAGTCCAGAACGTCATTAACCGGATTAAGATCCGGCAAGAGGTACTCAAAAATGAGGCCCTCCCGCAAACCATAACCGCTGACATAAACATCGCTAATGCCGCAATACATGATCAAGGCATTAATCGCGGTGGTTGCTCCCCAGAAAATATCGGCACGATCGGGAGAAAGTCCCTTAATATCTTTGCGGCGGCGGGCAGGAGTTGTTAAGATTAGTTTATGAATTTCTTGAACGCGTTCGCTCGTCAGATAGTAATTGTGCGAAGCTTCAAGAGGGTAAGTCTTTTTCTTCTTATCGATTTTCGCGATATTTCGAAAACTCCCACCGATTCCAACCAGCGGGATGTTATGCGGCAGCCACCCGATCTCATGGTAAGCCTTGATCAATAAATTAGTGACCACTCTTTCTTTTTCATAGACATTTCCCTTTGCTTCCTCAAGTTGTTCGGAGATATGAATCGACCCCAGGGGGATGCTTGTTACCTCACATATTTTCTTGTCCTTCATCCAGATAAGTTCAGTGCTGGACCCACCGATATCCATAATAAGCGCTTCGGAGAGATCAAGTGAATTGGCAACGCCGAAATAGTCATAAAAAGCCTCTTGTGATCCTTTCAGTACACGCACATTAAGCCCTGTTGTCTGTTTGACAAGGTCAAGAAATTCCTTGCAATTCGCAGCTTTACGGACGGCTTCGGTAGCCACGACAACGATTTTATCGACATTAACACCGTCACAGAGATTTCTGAAAAATAGCAAGGTCTCCACAGCTTTTTGCATCCGAATCGGATGAAGATTGCCATTGGGCAGAATATCCTTGCCGAGCCGAACGGAATGTTTGACATCATCAATAATGCGATAGGAATTTTTAGTGATCTGAACAAGTACCAGGCGTATGGAGTTTGAACCCATATCAATGATTCCTATTATTTTCATATCTTACTCCTCATATAATGCGCGTATATTACACAATCAGACCTAATTTTACCCGTAGTATGACATAAAAATATTTCTCTTTCAAGAATATGTTAAATATTAAAACAAAGAAAAAGCTACAAATTTACAATTATGATATAATCACAAATAGAAGCTGCGATAAAGCGCTTTCAAAGAAGGAGGAGTAGTAATTTGGAGAATGATAAGAAAATTGCCGTACTGATTGACGCAGATAATGTATCGGATAAATACATTAAATATATTCTTGATGAGGTATCCAACCACGGAATTCCTACATATAAAAGAATTTATGGGGATTGGACAAAACCCCAATTAAATGCCTGGAAGATAGTGCTTCTCAATTACTCGATTACACCAATTCAGCAATACAGCTATACCACAGGTAAAAACGCGACAGATTCGGCTCTCATCATTGATGCAATGGATATTCTTTATTCCAAAAACGTAGATGGATTTTGTATTGTTTCCAGTGACAGTGATTTTACAAAGCTGGCATCCCGCCTTCGGGAAGCCGGTATGTATGTCATCGGCATGGGAGAAAGAAAAACACCGACGCCGTTCATATCCGCCTGTGAAAAATTCAAATATCTTGAAGTATTAGCGGGAAGCCCTACAACTTCAGTTCAGGCTATCTCCAGCCCCCGAATTGAAAAGCAGGATATTCCGAAAAACGGGATGGCCAGTATAGATGAACTGATTAAAACGATCAAAATAATCATTACGGAAAGTTCAGATGAAGATGGATGGGCATTTTTAGGTGAGGTAGGCAAGAGGCTGAATAAGCGTTATCCGGATTTTGATACTCGAAACTATGGTCATACAAAGCTCACCCCGCTGATATCTTCTTTAAAACAGTTTGAGATTCAACCACGGAAAACAAGCAACCCTCATATCATTCATTATTTTGTAAAAAACATCAATAAAAATAAAACGCAAGCTTAAACCTCCATTATCTCAAGCGTATTCTCTTCGGAATAACTTGAGATTTTGCTTTAGGTTGAAAATAGGAATGAATTGCTTATCACCGTTATTATAAATAGAAAGGAGGTCGTTAAATGAAGGAGAAAGGAACTGTGAAAGAGATCGGCTTAACAAAAAAGAATAAAGAAATGTCCGGTATTCTTGATTATCTGGACTGGCGAGGGGACTTAAGCTTTAGCCGCGATGGCTTTAATAAAGTGGATAATTTGATTTTCTCTGTTTTTTCGTATCTTCCTTTCGAAGGAATTGTTCCGGAAGAGACGGATGAGGGCTCAATTACATTGTCAGAAGCAGCGGAACGCTTTAAGGAAAAACGAAATAGAATTGAGTCTTTGCAGCATCATCCATTATTTAGACAGATCCCTAAATTATTATTCAAAGCTGCTAGCTCAACACGTTATCAGGATATTCAACTCTCGCATTACGTGAATCAAATGGACTATGAACAGTTTAAGCAGTTTTCAGCCATTGTATTTTCACTATCTAATGAGGAGCACTATATTGCCTTTCGCGGCACAGATGATTCCCTGATCGGCTGGAAGGAAGACTTCCAAATGAGTTTTATGGATGAAGTCCAATCCCAGAAACAGGCAGTCATTTACATAAACAGTATTTTTTCGCAACTCAACGGCAAATTCTATTTAGGCGGTCATTCCAAAGGGGGCAATTTGGCAGTATACGCAGCAACCCGCGCCACAGAAGAAATGCGTGAAAGGATACTGGGCATCTATAATAATGATGGGCCAGGATTTCAAGCCCACGTTATCCAGAGCGAGGGATATCAAAGTATACTTCGCAAGATCAACACCCTGATCCCTAAATCGTCAGTGATAGGGATGCTGCTTGAACATTGCGAGGAGTATAAGGTCGTGGACAGCAGTCAAACGGGAATTATGCAGCATGATGCATTCACATGGCAGGTCAAAGGCGCTCATTTTATTTATGAGGAAGATCTTACCCAGGGCAGCCTAAACTTCAATAATGCCATAAGGGCATGGGTTGATCAGCTGTCCCTAAAGCAAAGAGCCCAATTTGTAGACGCCCTGTTCGAAATCCTGCAAGCTACGGGAGCAAAGACCTTTGGCGAATTATCAAAGGAAAAACTGACTATGGCAAATACCATGATCAAAACCTATAAGAATATGGATACAGTAACTCAGGCACAATTAAAGAATTCAATTGAAATCTTCTTTAAGGAAAGTCAAAAAGCACTTCGCAATTCCGTACGGTTTACAATGGGTAAAGATATTAGCAGGATATTTGTAACGAAAAAATAATCAGGTTGTTAGTAAATGGTTACCATGAATTTGAAGCAGCTGTTTTTGATACTGCTTAGGCGTGATACCATATTTCTCTTTAAAATGATTTATAAAGAGAGAAATATTATTGTATCCCAGGTCATAAGCAACGTCAGTTACTTTGGAATTGCTGATTAATTCTTTAGCCTTTTCCATGCGGAGATCTGTTAGATATTCTTTTGGAGTAATTCGCATTATTTTTTTGAAGTACTGGCAGAAGTTGGCTTCTGACATGTTGAGTTCTGCCGCAATCTGCTGAATCGTAATGGGATGCATATATTCATTATGGATAATGTAAAGGGCTTTTTTTATTGGATTATCCAGTCCGCAATTTAATAATTGGGTAACCCCTTTGACCTGAAAGAGGCGATAAATTAGTTCCTGAGCATATAAATCGATAAGATATTCTTTCTGGTTACATTGAGAAGTCAAGATTTTGACAATCCTGTGATATACATCTTGAAACTCTTCATTTTCCTGTGCGCATAGAAGTTGATCTTGAATGAGAGTTTCATAATCAACGTTATAGTCCAAGCTTACACTTTCACTAACCTTTTGAATCAAGTTATCATCCAGTTCAAAAACAAGCGCCTTGGTCGGTGTATCAATCGTCATATGAACTTTTGTTTGAGGCGGCATCAACAGAAATTTCTTTTTATTGTAAGTAAAGGTATCCTGATTGATGCTCACATGCTTCTCACCCTCAAGAATCGTACATAGTCGCGTATATTCATACGATTTGTAGGTGTCAGAATAGTTTTTGGCAAAATCGTAATATAGAATACGCATAAAATTGGTCTCAATCCGATCAGATAATTCATAATTACGGTTAAAATTAGTAAGCATAAGGACACCCCCCTTAAATATATCATATTGTTAAATGAAACGAGCTTGGAAATATTAAGATTTTTAAAATTTTGATAGTTTATTTTAATAATTGTTAGAATTTTTCGTATTATCATTTTATACTACCCCTATAAGCCATTATTTAATGAAAAAGGGGGATTTTACATGGAAAAGATTATGGATAGTACCTACCAACTTTACATCGATGGAAAGTGGGTTGACGGCAAAGAAGGAAAGACATTTAAAACGTACAATCCGGCTAACGGCGAACTCCTTGCAACATGTGTTGATGCAGGGAAGGAAGACGTGGATCTTGCCGTCAAAGCTGCTTGGAAAGCTTTCCCCAGCTGGAAAAATGTCAGTCCTCAGGAACGTGCGCGCATGCTGCTGAAGATTGCCGATCTCATTGACGAAAACGCAGAAAAGCTTGCAATGATTGAAACCCTGGATAATGGTAAACCAATCCGTGAAACTAGGAATATTGATCTTCCTCTGAGTTCTGATCATTTTCGTTATTTTGCCTCAGCCATCAGAACCTTAGAGGGCGAAGCAACAATGATCGACAAGGACACCTTGAGCATTATTCTCAGAGAACCCCTCGGTGTCGTCGGCCAAATCGTTCCTTGGAATTTCCCCATTCTCATGGCCGCCTGGAAACTCGCACCGGCCTTAGCTGCCGGAAACTGTATTGTCTTCAAACCGTCCTCGACAACCTCGCTTAGCGTTCTTGAACTGGCCAAGCTGTTAAACGAAGTTCTGCCCGCAGGTGTCGTCAATATCATTACAGGCAGAGGATCGGGTGCCGGTAATTATATCCTTGAACACGAGGGCTTAAGAAAGCTCGCCTTTACTGGATCGACGGAAGTCGGTTATACAGTAGCCGAAGCTGCTGCTAAGAAAATAATCCCTTCAACCCTCGAACTTGGCGGAAAATCCGCGAACATTTACTTCCCCGATATTCCTTGGGATAAAGCGTTGGAAGGCTTGCAAATGGGTATCCTCTTTAATCAGGGACAAGTTTGCTGCGCAAGTTCCAGAGTCTTTGTCCATGAAGATATCTATGATCGGTTTTTGGAAGAAGCGGTCAAAGCATTTGAAAACATTAAAGTGGGTCTGCCTTGGAAAGAAGATACCATCATGGGTTCGCAAATCAACGACACGCAGATCAAGAAAATCCTCAACTACGTCGAAATCGGCAAGAAGGAAGGGGCTCGTGTCGCAACCGGAGGTTATCAGATTAAGGAAGACGGCCTAGAAAAGGGCAGCTTCATGAAACCGACCATCTTAGCTGATGTTAAGAACTCCATGCGCGTTGCCCAGGAAGAAATCTTCGGACCTGTCGTCTGCTTCATTAAGTTTAAGGACGAGGACGAAGTTATTCAAATGGCAAATGACAGTGAATATGGCCTCGGCGGCGCTGTATGGACGAAAGATATCAACCGCGCCTTCCGCGTGGCTAAGAGCATTGAAACCGGAAGAATGTGGGTTAATAATTATAACAACCTTCCTGCTCACGCACCGTTTGGCGGATATAAGAAATCCGGCATAGGCCGTGAAACCCACAAGGTCATCCTTGACCACTACACTCAAATGAAGAACATCTATATCAGCCTTACCGAGGACAAATTCGGTCTGTATTAAAATAATAGCCTATACGGAAAAACGCTCCGGCATTTTGCAGCCGGAGCGTTATTATGTATGCAGGTAGAAGGCAACTAAGACTTCTGGTTGCGCTAAGGCTTGGCGCAAGCCAATCATTTCTTTAATTCCTTACATGCTATGTTTCTGACCATGAACTTGAGTAGAAGATCCCTTTTTGATAAGATTAAGTGGCTTGCCAAGAGGCAAGATTTCACGGCTGTAGAAATTTTTGAAAAATATTGCTCCTGAGGCATAAAAACCAACGAGTGAAATAATAAATTCAGACCAACCGGCAAGTTTAGCGAGTAATGCCACAGGGCCCATATTAAATGATACACCTGCTAGGGAGATAAAGAGTATATCAATAAGAAATAACATTATTAAAAAAGGAATGTTAACTTCGAAAGAAGCAATTGTGATAAAAAGTGAGAATATTAGGTAACCCACAAAAACTACACCTAACATCTTAGGATCAACGGCAGCCTTCATTCCCTGGCCTAACATTCCGTTCATAGTCGCCCAGGAAAGAGCCATTCCTACCCAGAAAAAACCGTACGCCCCTAAAACTGTGCCGCCGAATACGTTATTTTTTAAAGTCAATACTTGCGGCCATAATTTGGACGATACCTCCCAATAATGCTGCCCAAACAAAAAGTAAACCGGTTGCTTTAGGATCAGTAAAACCCAATTTTGCAGACGAAGCTACAAAGCATACCAAGGATAAACCTAAAACGCCAAATGCAGTAGGATCAGCACCCGTATAGCTGATTTTTACTTCTTGTGGATCCATATCACATTCCTCCTTTTAATTTACTAAATCAGCAATCCGTAAGTTTAATTTTGGTTATTCCTCCTTTCTCAGTATAAATAGAACTTTAATACAGTTAAATATATTTCAGATAATATCATAGAAGAACATAAATGTACATAATATTATGAATATTCCGAACGTTATAATATAGCACGTATAGTCGATTTCTAGATAAGGTTGCCATAATTTCTTTTAATGTCGACGAATATGGTATGATATGTTTAAATATTAACGATGATTAAGTTAATAATTATGGGGTAAAAAACATGGAACTACTAACGAACAAATTACAAAATTGTACTTTATGTCCGCGAAACTGCGGAGTTAATAGAATAGAAGGAAAGCGAGGCGTATGCAGAGCAGGAATTAATCCCAAGGTAGCTTTGGCATCTATCCATAAGTGGGAGGAACCTTGTATCAGCGGAACAAGAGGTTCCGGTACCATTTTCTTCTCACACTGTAATTTAAAGTGCGTATTCTGCCAAAACTACAAGATTAGCCAAGAGGACTTTGGAAAGGAAATTTCGATTGAAGCGTTAGCCGATCTGTTTATTAGGCAACAGGGCAAAGGTGTTCATAATATTAACCTTGTGTCCCCGACTCAATATCTGGTTCAGGTAAAACAAGCGCTTATTATCGCTAAGCAGAGAGGCTTAAATATACCTGTCATTTATAATACAAACGGTTATGAGAGTGCCGAGCAAATAAAAGGGTTGAACGGGCTTGTCGATGTGTACCTTCCCGACTTTAAATACGCCGAAAATGACCTCGCAAAAAGGTACTCCGGCATAGAAAATTATTTTGAATATGCTTCGGAAGCCATTATTGAAATGTATAATCAAGTGGGTGCGCCCAAATTTGATAAAGAAGAAATAATTTGGGAAGGCTTGATTATAAGACATTTAATTTTGCCCGGTCACTTAGAAAACTCAAAGAAAGTGCTTCAATGGATCGCCTCTAACCTACCGAAGAACATCTACGTAAGCCTTATGGGGCAGTATACACCGATGTACAGGGCAAGTGATTATCCCGAACTGAGCAGGAAACTATTCGGAAGAGAATATGATAAGATCATTGATTACTTCTTTAAAATAGGATTAGAAAACGGTTTTGCCCAAGAGATTTCATCAGCCAAAGAAGCTTATACGCCAAAGTTTAATTTAGAAGGGGTATGACTTTATTCCGAAATAATAAAACAGCTCCCTTCCTATTGGAAAGGAACTGTTTCCATTATGGGTGGAACGCACACGTAATTTGACTTTTAGCCTTGTGATTCATCTCTTTTTTCGTCAATAAAAGCATTAATGCTTTCTTTGCGATGTTCATTTTTCACTTCGATATCACGCTTTTCTTTAGAGGTAATTTCATCCGAATATTCTTCAAGATATTCCTCAGCTTCATGCAAATTATCTAGCGTGTGGTTAATATGTTGCTGAAGGTGTATCTCATTATCTGCCCGGTTATCAGGTTTAGCCAATGTAATCCCTCCGCTTCTATTAAGACTTGCCTTATTATGATGACCCATTTTGCCGGATGCTATGCAACGTATACATTTTTATTTAATGGGTACTTTTCTTTTAATATGATACAAATTCGGATATAATGATAATATAGAGTTTAAAGGAGATGAGATTATGGGGAACAATGAGTACTCTGAAGAATATACACGTACAGTTATGGATAGACGAAGCACTAAACCGATCGCTATGACACAAGTTATGGGATTACTCTCATTCATGTTTTTAGCGATGGCGGCAGGTGCATTTCTCTTGCCGCCCCAATATTTTATTCCTGCAGTGATTATTGAGTTTATCCTCATTTTTGCGATCCCGATTCTGAGCGGGCGAGATGCAGCGGAAGGAAAAGAACCCGCGCTAGGATTGACCGGAGGGCTGGCACTCGTTTTTGCGGCCTGTACGGGTGCTGTTCTGGGACCAACCGTTCAAATGTTAATGTCAACAGCAAATGGTGCAATACTTCTTGGGCAAGCGTCTTTAGTAACCTTCATCGTCTTTGCGAGCTGCGGAGTTTATGGGTACTTAACCCGGCGCAATTTAAGCACATGGAGCAAAGCCCTTTTTACTAGTCTTCTCGTTCTCCTTGGGATTATGATTCTATCCCTGTTTTTTAGGAGTAATCCACTTTCTTTAGCGATTGGCCTTGGCGGCGCAGTATTATTTGGATTGCTTACGGCTTTTGATTTTCAACGCATGAAACATAGTACTTCTGATGAAACAGTGATGGTTGCCCTAAATATATTCCTAGACTTTATTAACCTGTTTACCTTTATCTTAAATATCGTGATGATCTTCAATGGCGGCTTCGGAAGCAGGGATTAGCCACTGTAATGAAGTTAAAAACTAGGCTTTAGTGATAATGCCTAGTTTTTAATGTCTTTAATAGCCTCTCGGAATAAAAAGGGAGGAAATCTCCAAGATGGGATAAAGTCCCTGGGAATTACGATGAGCAAAAGGAGATGAAGAACCCCACTCATAAAATGGGCATGCCAAAAAGGCCTAACCGCACTCCTTTTTCAA
>NZ_JAYFQK010000082.1:0-2317 GCF_034927245.1 Desulfitobacterium sp. | reverse complement strand
CAAGATGGCAGATGCAAGAAGAGCGCTTGACTGGGAAGCACAGTGGGAATGTGCTATAGACCCCAAAACAGCAAAAGCAATCCGCGATGACAGAAAGCCCGAGCATGAAGACACCTGTTCCATGTGTGGAAAGTTCTGTGCGGTAAGAAGTATGAATAAAGCACTTGCGGGAGAATATATTGATATTTTGTAGGTTCCGGCATATTCAAATCATCGAATCCCGAAAATTCAACTCGGGGGTGGTAAGGTTCAGTTGCAGAACATGCTAAATGCTTTCGGGGATTGAGGGCATCATCCCTTGTAAAGTTAAATGTAGGGAAGATATCGAGAATATATCTTTAATGTCTGAGATTTTGTTTTTCCTAGTACAACACCTACTCTAGAATAATTTTTTTTTCCCCTTGAGACTTTGATAAACATAGCCGCATTATGGCAGGACTTTACAAAAGAATAAAGAATAAACATTATATCGTTATGTTCTCGATAACTGAACTCATTCCCACATCGGATACAACCTGTTCCTTGACGGCTCTGTTAACGGCATTAATGCTAGTTTGCCGTAGCAATCTCCGAAAAGCAGCAACAGTGCGGCGGTTTCCGTATCGGCGATGTTGTCAAAGGCACAGCGTGGACAAAGAAGTATCCCGGTTGGGAGTACGCCGACTACTATCGAGCGGGTGCAGATGATTAAATCGAAGGGCAGGGGATAAAAAGTCGGGAAGGAATATCGTGGAGCAATTCGGGAACATGCTTGAATTAATTCAGCTGCAAAGAAGCAGTGAGCTTATATGAGACAGGAAGGAAGAGAATAATGGAATTGAACAAAATTTGTCAGAATTGCAACAGCTTTTTTCAAGACATCAAAGAATTAGATATAGATTTTGGAGTATGCTTAATGGATAGTGCTTTCGAGCCTTTTATGGATGAAGTTGTGGAAAATGCGGATTTTTCATGTTGCCGTGAGTTATATCTGAAAAAGCGGTTTGATGGCGCAAGGGAAGTATGTGAGAATTATGAGGAAATTGAAGTCGTTGATATTTCGGATGACGAGGATATTAATCCCTATATTCACTCTGAAAAAATGAAGCATCAAAATGTGGATGAGGTTATCAAATACTTTTACGATGCCGATAACACGATAGTCAATAATGCTATATCGACGATTTCAATGTATGTACATATTGGAAATGAAAAGGCTTATAAAGGCCTGATCGACTATTATGTGAGCTTGGGGCCGGCGGAAAGCCTAGAAGATGTTTACCTCAGATTAAAAATCGTAGATATACTTACTTCAAAGGAATCAGAAAAGAATACGATAAAAGCATATGTAAATGAACTTGCAAGGACTCCCTCTAATAATACGACAAGACAACTTTATACGGAAATTCTGAAACGATTGAGCAGATGTCCTTCGGAAATGGTTCAAGAACCGCTTATGGATTTACTTGAAAAAAAGAAATTCAGCTATAAAATAAAGAATAGGATTATGGAGGCTGCGCGGATAAGAAAAGCAGATGAAAACTGGTATAAGTAACGCCAAGGTCCTGACGGACCTGTTGGCACCAGAAAATTATTTTCCAGAAATGGGAGGGCGAAATTCATAAAAATGAATAAACAGAGGTTGTTGATACAGCCTCTTTCGTTGTCCCTTTAGAAATATTCATTTTGAAAGGGTGCTGTAAGATGAGTATATTTACTTCCAGAGAATATGAATTCAAGCCTTTTGAAGCCGGACAGTTCTATAAATTGGCGACAGAGCTAATTAATTTTAAAGGAACAAGCCTTGATCAATGCAATTTCAGAATTTCTTACACAGTCGAGGATATGAGCATTACGGACAGTATCGATATTGATAAATTGTCAGAGATAAAACTACTTGGGAAAAATCTTGATTTGCTTGCTATGGAGATAGGCAAAGAGTCAATTAAATTTTATGAGTCTCATGGAGACATAACGGTCTTATTCAGTTTGTCATTAGGCATAGAAAAAGCAAAAGAAATGATTGCCCTAACTGAAAGCATACTTAATTTGAGTAGAATAGAGAAAATAGAAACTGACGAAACAGAGTGTTCTGAAGATAACAAAGCATTATCGGGGAGTGGAGAGCATGTTGAGGTTTGGAAAAAAACCTTAAAGATACTAAGAAGACGGATGGAAAACAATGCTTATAAAACTTGGATGTAGCGAACTGAGTTCTTTGGCGGTAATGTGCCCATTGCCAATTTCATTTAATTATTAACTTTAGATTCACCGCCTTCAGCGGTTATTCTTTTTCTCGCAAATCTTTGCCGATGGCGGCAATCTTAATTCTAACCAA
>NZ_JAYFQK010000037.1:0-2421 GCF_034927245.1 Desulfitobacterium sp. | reverse complement strand
TTTATTGATACAGCTTAATCAATGCTTGAGTTCCGCTATTTTCTTCTCCCTCAGCCGCAAGTTTTTCATAGAGGGATTTAGCCAACTCCAGCCCGGGAGTCCTAAGCCCCATTTCTTGGGCAGAATCTATGGCGATCTTAATATCTTTAATGATATGTTTAACATAAAACCCTGGGGCATAATCTCCTTTTATCATCCGGGGGCCGAGATTGGAGAGAGACCAACTGCCCGCGGCGCCTCCGCCAATACTATCGAGGACGCGAATCGGATCAAGTCCCGACTTTTGTGCATAGGCCATCGCCTCAGCTACACCGATCATATTCGAAGCAATTGTAATTTGGTTGCACATCTTCGTATATTGTCCGGAACCGGCCGGCCCTTGGAGAATAATGTTGGTCCCCATGGCTTCAAAAACAGGTATAACCGCATTAAAGTCTTTTTCTTGGCCGCCGACCATAATCACAAGTTTACCATCTCTTGCACCGATATCTCCTCCCGATACCGGTGCATCTAACACATGTATGCCCTTTTTCTCTCCTTCGGCCGCAAGCGTCTTCGCTAATACCGGGCTGGAGGTCGTCATATCGATTAAATAGCTTCCTGCTTTTGCATGGGCAATTAAGCCCCCTTCACCAAGATAAACTTTCTCAACATCCTTTGGATATCCTACCATGCTGATCACAACCTGACTGGCTTCTGCAAGCTCGGCTACAGTATCTTTCCAAACAGCGCCAAGTTGAACAAGTTCTTGGGCACTTTCTTTTGTTCGATTATAAACATTCAGCCGATAGCCTGCTTTCAGCAGATTCTTAGCCATGCTTTTCCCCATAACCCCTGTTCCAACAAAACCAATCACAGTTTCCTTTGGTGATAATTCCATTACTTTCACTCCTCAAATATGGTTAGTCCCCGGATCTTTATTACATTGGACAGCGGCAAACAAGATTCCTTCTAATATATTAAGAAACTGTAACATTTTCGGTCAAGCCTTCATAATCTATATCAGAAAGCAGAAATCCCCTTCTCAATCTTCTGAGGCCTGTCCAATGGCCTAATAAATCTCAAGAGGGGGGTTATATTATGTCATTACTCGGAACACCTTTTTCACCCGTACCCTTTATCGTTGGGCTTTTTGACACCTACCCTATTGGCGCATGCCTTCGGGTCGGTATGGATTCCGGATTCTGGACCGGTAACTTTGGCGGAATTCAGGACGGAGTCGCACTTTTGACCAATGGCCTACTACACTCCAACATCGGCACACCAATTGATGGAATTCGTCCCGTTGTGCGTATCCCGTTGCGTTCTATCACTTTTGTTAGCCAATAATAATTGGGCGGCCGAATGGCCGCCTTTATTATATCTATTAGAGTTAGATCTCTTTCTATTACCCTCTTCCACCCTTAAACTCAGGCAGCGGTATACCCAGAATTCGCAGATAATGGCAGGCTTCACGTAAAACATGATCACCAAGCAAGGCTGATATGGTTGACTTCACCTGACAGGCCAGAATCATTTCCGTGGCGGTTGCTTTGAAATCTTTAAGGCTTGAGGTCGCTTCATAACTTTCGCGTGTTATTTGCTTGAGGCTGGCTTTCGACTGTGTCCCATCCTTAAATTGCTTCTCAAGCTTTTTGAATTCCATCGCATAGTGATTTGCTTTAGCAATAAGATGACATTCAGAGGGGTCAAGCATCTGGCGAATTACTTCGGCATGTTCTTTCATGATATGGTTCCAAAACATTTGCATCTCGACCATATAGAATGTCGGATCAATCATCTGTCCACTTTGTATACGCATAATCTGCTTAATATACATTTTTGTTTCTTCCAGTTGATGTTCAAAGACCGTAGGAAGATTGTGTGTAAATAGACAACACGCTTTCGTTACATCCTCATAAACACGATGTAAAAAGGCAGCCATAGCCTGGGCACAAGCAAGCGCTTTAGCATTGATTGCACAAATCCTCTCGACTACCTCGGGACTTGTCGGAGTCATGGTCGTTCCCATACTCGGTTGTAAATTCATGGTATCCACTGTTAATTGAACATTAATGGCGATTCCGCTGAGCTCCATCGTTTTTTGTTCAGCCATCAGCGTCTTATCGGTATAAAATTCACAGGAATGAAGGACATCAGCAGGTATTATGCCTTGGGCCAAACAAATTGTTTCATACAAAATCTCCTCAAACTGACATTTGAAATTCTCCGCTTCTTGAATAAAAGCAACATCTTTGCACTCAAAAGAATCCACATCAAAAATTGCATGTTCTTTCATAATTCGAGCCCAAAAAAGATGCAGTTCCACTGACTCCCGGACAAAATCGCCGGTCATTGGCATCGTACTCATAGCCCTTACTCCTTTCGTACACGCCTGAATATAGAGTATTTCTGACACAGCGTATGCAAGAAAGGAGTAAT
>NZ_JAYFQK010000041.1:0-1510 GCF_034927245.1 Desulfitobacterium sp. | reverse complement strand
ACGGAAACCGCCGCACTGTTGCTGCTTTTCGGAGATTGCTACGGCAAACTGAGCATTAATGCCGTTAACAGAGCCGTCAAGGAACAGGTTGTATCCGATGTGGGAATGAGTTCGATTATCGAGAACATAACGCCATACATTGGTACGTGGCTGAATCGATAATATTTTCCCTAGCCATTGAACTTTTTCTTGATTATCCATAAACGCTCCTTCATAACCGGCATGGTACCCTGGGGGAGGTCTCCCATTCGGTCAACCTCCCCAACGGGGTCGACTAGCCCAACAATGATCAATCAAACTCTGAATTTGGGGTTTTTGCAGTGAAATCAATATTTCTAACTTTGTTTCTGAGAATCAAGAATAAACAAAGATGCATCATGCCCCATGAATATTTTACTTCCAGTATAAAAAGTTTTAGATTGAATATCCCTGTGTCCTATTTTTGTCACCGTAACTCCGGGAGTAATAACAGCTTCAAGCGATTATAATTATTCTATAAAACCCCTGGATACCCCTAAACCGCGAGTCCTTTGAAATCGTTAAATTAGAGGTCAAAGAGACTCAACTGCGTATCTTTGCATGATTTGACTCTCCGGTCATTGATTTTATCCCCCTCGCCCACTTCGCCGGAGATAAGCGGTGAAAGCGGATTATGCTTTTCAAAATTGCCTATGACCGTATTCTGGCTGTAGTTTGCATAGCAGTAACGGCAACCGTTCCGGCAAGTGTTATACATCCCAATGTCAATACTTTCCACGCAACCGCATTCAAGACGCTGGGTCTTATCCTTTTCAACATTCAGACGGCAACAAAGCAGTTTTGAAAATAGCCTGTCGTCGATACAGCGGGCGTGTTCTATGCCGTATTTTTGTAATTCAATCTTCTCGGCGCAGGTATCTATTGTCAGACCATACCCATGCGCTATCTCAGCGAGCCGTGCGCTTAATTCCATCTGGGTTTCTGACGGGAATGGAAGTAGTGCCAGTTCCTTGATGTTGTTTTTCACACCTCGGTAATCTTCGTCAATAAAGCTGATAGTCACCTTATGGACGTAGTTATGCAACTCCGCTGCTATTTTTCCGAATGCGTGGACGTGGTATTCGATTGGATACCGCTCGCTTATCATAATTGGATCATAGCGCCAAACTATGCGGTCTGCTCCTATCGTTTCCGAAAGCCTTTTGAATGCAGGCAGAATGACTTCGTTTTTGTCTGGGATGTTTGGCTCGACATCTCTCCCGTAAGGCGTAATCGTAAACTGGAAGTAGTACATATATTTCTTAAGTTCATCGAGACGTGCAAACATAGGAATTGGGTTCTTTGTCCAAAAGACAATGCCATCCACAACATCAGGCGTGAGTTTAATACGGCTGATTTGGTGTGGGTTCATCGGATTACGCACCAAAACGTACCCGTCATTGATTCGGTTAAAGAACCAGTCAGAGTAATATGTCGGTATATCTGTCCTTCGGCTTGCACTTAATATCATTTAGTTCACCTCGATTATGCA
>NZ_JAYFQK010000065.1:0-8147 GCF_034927245.1 Desulfitobacterium sp. | reverse complement strand
CTTGGCTAGAACCCAAGGTTATCACATTCGCGCAGCCTCTTAATTTCTTGCAAATCTAGATTTTTAAGTCATCAACCGATGGCTTGCTTTGCTGTGCTCACTTGATTTTGCTGGTACCCCTAACTGATTATTTCAGACTTTTCACTTCCTCCAAGCATATTAAAAAGATTTTATGAATAAGTTTTAAATACATGCATTCAAAAGTTTAAACGCATAATCATGTGAAAATAAGGGGGCGAATACCTGTGAAAGCAAGTCGAAAGTTTTTATCTTTGCCGATTGTCTCCCTGAGTGAAGGGCAACACATCGGTTATGTCAAAAGCTTAGTTATCGATGCCCAAACGAAATCCCTGGCCGCCATCGCCGTTGATCTTAAAGGATTTTTTAAGGATCAGCGCATCATTCCTTATAATAAAGTCGTCAGCGTAGGAGAAGACGCCATTACGATTGACAAAGGAGTTCATGTCGAAAAATCCGCAAGCCTACCGGAAATGCTCAGCTTAATCAAAGAAAAGCTCACGATTATCGGCACGCGTGTTATAACTCAAAGCGGCAAAACCTTGGGTGTGGCTGAAGAATATTATATTGATCCCGAAACAGGCCGAATCACGCAGATTGAAATTTCCGGCGGAAAGCTGGAAGGTCTTCTGAATGGCAGAGCACTTCTCCAAGCAGAATACATCTCGACCATTGGTCATGACGTCATCGTTGCCGAAAAAGGCAGTGAGTCCCATCTCGTAAGCGCCGATAAGGGACTAAGCGACAGCTTTAAATCCTTGATCCACTCCACCTCTCATCTTGCCAGCGAAACCACCCTGTCTATCGGTAAGTATTTCAAGAAAGATAAACCGCTGGACCTAACCCAAGAACCATTCGATGAAGAAGTCTCTTTTCTTGACCCGGAAGGCGAAAGTGATGATCAAGCGAATCCGAAGATTTCAGATGCGACAGACCTCGCGATGCAGCCGTCGGAAAATACTTCCGCCGAGGATTCCAATTCTGCCTTAAACCCGATAAGCAAAGAACCCCTGGGTTAACCCCAGGGGAATCATTAACTGAATAGCTTGCTCACGGAAAGGTCCTCATGGATGCGGACGATCGCCGATCCTAACAGAGGAGCTACGGAAAGCGTCTTGATTTTAGGGAGCTTATGCTCTGGGTTAAGCGGTATCGTATTCGTTACAATAATCTCTTTAATGACTGACTTTTCTAAGCGTTCAAGGGCCGGACCGGATAAAACAGGATGAGTACAGCAAGCATATACCTCTCTTGCTCCACGATCCACTAAAGCCTGGGCACCCTGTGTAATCGTCCCTGCGGTATCAATAATATCATCGATCATAATAACTGTCTTATCTTGTATATCACCGATAACATTCATAATCTGTGAGACATTCGGTTCAGGACGCCGCTTATCAATAATGGCCAAGGATGCTCCGATTCTTTCAGCGAGATTGCGCGAACGTTGTACTCCCCCTAAATCCGGTGAAACAACGACAACATCCTCAAGCCCTTTATTCCGGAAATATTCCGCTAAAATCGGCACACCGGGCAAATGATCCACCGGAATATCGAAGAAACCCTGAATGGCCGGGGCATGAAGGTCCATCGTGACCACCCGGTCCGCTCCTGCTGTTGTAATTAAATTAGCCATGAGTTTAGCGGTAATCGGGTCACGCGCTCTGGATTTCCGTTCTTGACGAGCATACCCATAATAGGGAATAACCGGAGTAATGCGGCGAGCCGAAGCCCGTTTTAATGCATCAATCATAATCAATAATTCCATAATATTGTCGTTGGTCGGAGCGCAGGTCGGCTGCAATACAAAAACGTCCGCTCCCCTTACACTCTCATTGATTTCGATTGCAATTTCGCCGTCTTGGAAACGTTTAACCTTAGCTTCCCCCAGCGGTACTCCTAAATACTCCGTAATCTCCTCCGCCAGTTCGCGGTTAGCGTTACCGCAAAATATTTTTAACTCCTTAACCGACATGGCTAATTTATCCCCCTATTATTTCTTATTGCGAACCCAATTTTCCTTTAATTTTTGGGTACTTCGCTCCACTGCCAATGCATAAGCCGGAACATCCTTCGTAATCGTAGAACCGGCACCGGTTATAGCCCCATCCCCAACTTCTACAGGAGCTACAAGATTAGTATTACTGCCAATAAAAACATTATCCCCGATGATGGTTTTATGTTTCTTAACCCCATCATAGTTGCAGGTAATGGTTCCCGCACCAATGTTAACGGCTTGGCCCACCTGAGAATCTCCGACATAGCTTAAATGAGGCACCTTGCTTCCTTGACCGATCTTGCTGTTTTTGATCTCCACAAAATCCCCGATTTTAACGCCCTCCGCTAAAACCGTTCCGGGTCTAAGGTAGGCAAAAGGTCCGATATTGCAGTGCGGTCCGATTTGCGCTTCTTTGGCTACAGAATGAGCAACGTGGCATCCTGTGCCGCAAGTGCAGTCTTCAAGCGTCGATTGCGGGCCCAGAATGGCATCTTCGGCGACTTGGGTTTTACCCTTTAGTGTCGTGAAGGGTTCGATAATCACATCACGGCTTAACTCAACCTCACAATCGATAAAGGTTGATGATGGATCAATAATTGTAACACCTTCATCCATCCAATATTTAAGAATCCTCTCCCGCAGGACATGTTCCGCTTCAGCCAATTGTACCCGGCTGTTGATTCCCAATGCCTCATTGACATCTTTTGTACAATACGTTGCAATTTCTTCTCCCTGGGAGGTAAATCTATCAAAAACTTCAGTAAGGTAATATTCTCCTTGAGCATTTTGAGGGGTAATTTCCTTAAGGGCCTTCCTTAATTTAGCGACATTAAAACAGTAGGTCCCTGTATTGATTTCATGGATCGCTCGTTCTTCTAAAGTTGCATCCTTTTCTTCGACAATCTTAATAAACTTTGTCCCATCCTTAACAATGCGTCCATACCCAAAAGGATTTTCAAACCGGGCTGTAAGAACCGTTGCTGCTCCCTTAGAATCGTTATGAATGCGGATGAGTTCCGCTAAGGTTTCCGTCCGGATGAGGGGTTGGTCTCCGCTCAAGACCACGATATTATCCACCCCGTCGAGATAAGGAAGAGCCTGCATAACAGCATGACCTGTCCCTAATTGTTCTTCCTGAATAACAATTTCAGTTCGTCCGACAAGGAACTCCTCGATTTGTTCCCGTCCATGTCCTAAAACAACCAAAGAACGCTCTATTCTATTCTGGGTCACCAGATCCAGGACATGCGCAATCATCGGCTTCCCCGCTAAATGATGCATGACTTTGGGAAGCTTTGATTTCATCCGTGTCCCTTTCCCCGCAGCCAAGATGACTGCCGCCCACTTAGGCATTTGTTTCGCCTCCAACCTTAGTTTAACCGAAAAGTACTGAAATAAATTTATTCGTCAAAAAATCACAAATTCCTTCTTTAAACCGACCCTTTCCTTTATCTTCTCTATTTATTTTAGCCCATAATTACGGGCGTATAAAAACGGGGCTGTTTTCGCGACAGCCCCGTTCATAATATATATGTTGATGCATAATTTAGACAAGTTCACTCGCTTTATGAAGTACTTCCTCGTGAATTACCGATTATCGTTCCTAAATTGCTTCTTGATAAGCTTTTAAAACAGCAGCTTGAATAACTTCACGTGCCGCAGAAGAAATGGGGTGTGCTATGTCACGGAATTCTCCTTCCGGTGTCTTACGGCTTGGCATCGCAACAAATAAACCATTTGTACCTTCCACAACCTTAACATCATGAACAACAAACGCATTGTCGAATGTAACCGAAACAACTGCTTTCATCTTACCTTCAACATTTACCTTACGAACTCGTACATCAGTAATATTCACTAAGATTCACCACCCTTCCCTGCTGCCTAACAATATCTAATGCACTAATTCTATATTTGGTAAAAAACTCCTTCTTTTACTAGAAAGAAATTTAAAATTCGCATTTTCGCGCATTATCTTTTTTGTTAGAGGCAAGGAGATTTTACGTGGCGCAAGCCAAATTTCAGGAGAATTCCGGTGAGGGAGCAACAAGAGCTAAGCCCTGAGCCGGATCTATTTCTTTAAGTTGAAGCAGCGATAAATAATCCTGAACAAGCTTTGGTTCATTGTCGGTCTGGCTTTCCATAAGAATCCCCAGTCCGACAACATTAACTTCAAATTCTTGCATTAAATTGATCATTCCTAAGGAGGTTCCGCCGGCCTTCATAAAATCATCGATAATCAATACCCTTTTCCCTGATTCCAAAGCCCTTCGTCCTAACGACATGGACTGAATTCTCTTCGAGGACCCAGACACATAATTGATGCTTACCGCGGAACCCTCTGTCACTTTGTTGCCATGACGAATGATAACCATCGGTATTCCTAAAGCCCCCGCCGTAACTAGGGCAAGCGGAATACCTTTAGTTTCAATGGTAACGACAAAATCAGGTTTCTTCTCCCGAAAAGCCCCCGCGAAAATTAACCCTAAAGGTCCTAAAACATTCGGATCATACAAAAGGTCTGTCATATAGAGAAAACTGCCGGGTAAAATACGTTCTTTTGTACTTAGGCGCTCCGCAAGTTCCTTAAGAAAATCATGGGCTTCTTGCTGTGAAATTTCCGGAATATATCGAACACCGCCTGCCGCTCCTGAAACGGTTTCCAAACGGCCTTGTCCTGTGGATTTTAAGCTTTCTTTTAAGGCGAGTAGATCTTCGCTGACCGTTGATTTCGCTGCTCCAAAACGCTCTGCCAATACGGTTAACGGAATAAGCATATTGGGCTTGGACATGAGGATCTGCATAGTTGCAACCATTCGCTCGGCTCTTTTCATCTTATTCATGATGATCCCCTATTCTTTTTCTTTTTTCTGTCCTTTATCTTTTTGTTCCTTCACAGAACGCAGCGCTTCAAACATAACATTTTCTGCAGTCATAATATGAGCCATTGCTAAGGACTGGGCCTCTTCAACATTATGGCCGATTATCGCTTCAGCAATCGCCTGGTGTTCCTCAACCGCATCTTTAAGCCGCCCCGGATACGAGAGTGAGGTCGCCCGAAAGCGTTGGATCTGCTCCCGCAAATTAGCCAAATTCGCAATTAATCGATCATTACGGCTGGCTTGATATACCAGAGCATGGAAATCGGTATCCGCTTCCACAATTTTCTCAATATCCACCGCTTCACCTGAACGATAAAGAATCATCCGCTCCATCTGTTCAATCTCCTCATCAGTGATCCGTTCCGCAGCCAAGCCTGCGGCTAACCCTTCCAAGGCTGAACGAATTTCAAAGACATCAGTCACATCCTTGTCACTGACTCCGGCCACATATGCTCCCTTGCGGGGAATCATGACGACAAACCCTTCTAATTCTAATTTGCGAATTGCTTCGCGAACGGGAGTCCGGCTGACCCCCATTTCATCAGCTAATTGAATCTCCATCAATCGTTCTCCCGGTTCAAGTACCCCGTTGATAATGGCTTCACGCAAAGACTCAAAAACAATCTCCCGCAACGGTTTATAACTATCGAGTTTAACCGGTACTAGTTTCCTTTCCACACGCTATATCCCCTTTCAGATTAACACTCTGATTAATACCCTACCTAATGCTCTGTTTAATACTTTGATTCTCTGTAACTCCGATGTTGCAGATTCTTCTTTTCCTAGGTATATTTGGGCGAAATCGTTTTAGTCGCCCAAACTGAATATCCCTTCTTCGTTAAGGAATGTGCGATCTCCTGAGCTCGCTTCGCAGAAGGCGCAATTCCGAAAACAGCGGATCCGCTTCCGGACATAAGCACACCTTGACAGCCTTCCCTTCTTAGTTCCTCCTTAAGACTTGCAATTACAGGGAGAATGGCCTGTGATCCCGCTTCCAGATCATTGCTCAACAATGAGGCAATCTTTGCAGCGGAGCCGGACTGCAAAGCCCCTTGCCAAGCTTCAAGGGAAAGCGGATGACTCTCCCCTAACCGATCAAACATTCGATAAGACTCACCTGTATTAATCCCCTGCTGGGGCTTAACGACAACCAAAGGCATTTCCGGAGCTTTTGGCAAGTGTAAAAGTATTTCACCGCGTCCCTCAGCCCACTGCGTTCCACCGTTTAGACAAAAGGCTACATCCGAACCGAGTTGATTCGCCAATCGCAGAATTTCCTCTTGTGAATAGGGTCGGTTAAATAACCGGTTCAACCCTCCTAAAGTCGCAGCCGCATCCGCGCTCCCGCCGCCTAAGCCTGCTTGGATGGGTACCCTCTTTTCGATCTCTATACGAATACCTTGACGAGAATTAAGCCCTTCTTTAAAAAGTTTTGCGGCTTGGTAGGCAAGATTTTTGGGGCCGCTCAAGCTTCCGCAAAGGCATCTAATCTCATCCTTTTCAAGCAGCGACAGCCTCAC
The DNA here is from genome assembly GCF_034927245.1 of Desulfitobacterium sp. Taxonomy (GTDB): domain Bacteria; phylum Bacillota; class Desulfitobacteriia; order Desulfitobacteriales; family Desulfitobacteriaceae; genus Desulfitobacterium_A. The sequence continues at coordinate 1,728 of NZ_JAYFQK010000065.1, read as the reverse complement.
CGTATCATGAAGCCCAATCGTCTGCATAACCATCTGCAGCTCATGATACCCATCCGGGCGCTTTCCTTTAACCGCTATTCCTAAATTTATCTTCGCATAAGCGAACGTTTCAAAAATATCTGTATTCATCCTAGAATCCTTTCCGAACGTTCGGGTATTATTTCACTTTATTATATCCCTTTTATCTTTTATCTACCAGTGTAAGGCGCAAAAAGCGCAGTATTTTTGAAACATCGTCAATAAATGACAAAAATGGGCGTAGAGCATGTTTCTACAACCGACAATGAAGGCGCCAAGTATTGAGAAAAGCAAAACGATTCCGCAACTTTGTCAATATGAATGTAGTTGGGGATTATCTAATCAGCACACCCCTGATTTACCTCGCACTCAAAATATTTTGTTTCATTAATAAATATCCTTTAATAGTTGAAAAACAAAATAAAGCCGATCCCTGTTTGGACCGACTTATTTTATCTTTGAACACTTAACAAAAGAACAACCAAGAAAGTTTAAGAATTAAGGTTTTAACAAAAATTATTAATTTAACTTATTAAGTACTTCCACAATCTCGGTATCAATATCTCCCGACCTCATAACATCGAAGATACTCCTCATTGAACAATTAATTTTATAATTCTCTTTCATCCATTTATTAGTTGCCCTTAACAAATCTTTTCCCGGTATAATATTAAGTTTATCCTCTAAACTTGACCAATTTAGATTTACATGCTCGCGTGCCATTGATGCAGCAGCACCAGCTGTTAATCTTCGATCGTTCTCTTGAAATTTGGTTGTATAGGAATCAATAATATTATTTTTAAAAGTATCGATAAGGTATTCATACTTTTGTATGAAGTTCGGAAAGTCTTCTTTTGTATTTTTCAGGAGTCTAAATAAAACCGGCGGTTTTATAATATAATTCTCAATCTCCTTTTTCTCCCAAATATGCAGTGATAGATGGTTTTCCTTAGCTTTATTTAATTGTTCATCTAAATAGCTTTTAGTATAATAGTCTCTATCTAATATAGCAAAACATTGAAATTGACCAGAAGTACTTTCATAAAAAAGTTTAGATGCTCCAAAAGCTTCACTTATCCTAGTAAACCCACCCAGAGGTAATGAGGGAATTGCATCTAGAGAAGATATGGAATTAGGGGTTAAAATATCTTGAAACTGTTGTAAAATCTTAATATCTTCCCCTTCTACAAAAACACATTTTTTAGCACTACTTAATTTTGATAATGATAAATTATAAGCACTTCCAATATCATCTACAATATTTTGAACTGCAACCAAGTGATTAGCATACCTCATCTGTCTATCTTGCTTATCTATGGTAACAATATTGCGAGGTGGGACATTTGAAATAATCTCTACTGAATGAGTAGCAATAATTACCTGCTTAAATAATGACTTTACAAGTTGAAGCAGCTTTAATTGTAAATCCGGATGCATATATACATCTGGTTCATCAAGTATGATTGTTTCACTTCCTTGCGATCTACAAATAAACCATATGATTTGTAACCACATTTGGATCCCACTACCCATAAAACCGATTTCAGCTGGAAACTTCGCATCTTCAATATGTAGCGAACTGAGTTCTTTGGCGGTAATGTGCCCATTGCCAATTTCATTTAATTATTAACTTTAGATTCACCGCCTTCAGCGGTTATTCTTTTTCTCGCAAATCTTTGCCGATGGCGGCAATCTTAATTCTAACCAATC
>NZ_JAYFQK010000039.1:0-83424 GCF_034927245.1 Desulfitobacterium sp. | reverse complement strand
GCAATAAAAATTTTCTGAGGGAATTTCCAATTTGGTGTTTCCAAAAATGAAAACCCCCTACCGAAAAGTAGGAGGAATTCAATATTGATGGTTCAAGCAAAGTCTTGAGCTATCTACCTCGGCGAATGCCGAGAGGCTATTGGTAAATAATAAGGAGGGTATTGAATGAGTCTAACCAAACGTCTTGAAAATTTACCCGTTTCTAGATTCCACTATATTTTGTTAATTACCGCTGGATTAGGTTGGATGTTTGATTCCATGGACACGGGTATCGTTTCATTCGTTCTTCCGGTTTTAATGAAAACTTGGAACTTATCGACGGAACAAGTAGGATATATCGGTAGTATTGGTCTTGTCGGTATGGCTTTAGGCGCTGTTTTAGGCGGATCAATTGCCGATATCGTTGGACGTAAAAAGGTTTTTGCTTTTACCCTTGCTATGTATAGTATTGCGACTGGATTATGTGGTCTTTCCTGGAACTATGGGTCGTTGTTGTTCTTCCGGTTCTTGGTAGGCTTTGGCCTTGGGGGACAGCTTCCTGTTGCAGTTACCCTTGTCAGCGAATTTTCCCCAGTGAAGCACCGCGGTAAGTTCCTCGTGTTATTAGAGAGTTTCTGGGCTGCTGGTTGGTTAATCGCTGCATTGATTTCTTATGTTGTTATTCCTAGATTCGGTTGGCCGGTTGCTTTCTTTATCGGCGCTGCTCCGGCACTTTATATTTTCTATCTCTGGAAGGCTATCCCGGAATCTCCTCGTTATCTGGAAGCAAAAGGAAGATATGCCGAAGCCGAAGCTATTGTTGCCAAAGTTGAAGCTCAAGCCGGTATTAAATACACCGGCGAAAAAGAAGAAAAAGAAGTTACCCCTGCTCCGGCAGCTGCACCGGCTTCCCAGGTTACTGTTCTTGATCTATTCAAGGGTAAACTTCTTCGAAGAACGGTATTTCTCTGGATCATGTGGTTTGGCGTTGTGTTCTCATATTATGGTATCTTTACTTGGTTACCATCCCTCTTGGCCTTGAAAGGGTTCGCCTTAACAAAGAGCTTCAGTTATGTTATGGCAATGACCTTAGCGCAGGTACCGGGCTACTTTAGTGCCGCTTACTTTGTGGATAAGATTGGCCGTAAGCCAACTATGACCGTTTATATTTTGGGTACCGCTGTCTGTGCTTATTTCTTCGGACAGGCGAATACGGCTGCAATGATTCTGACGTTTGGCTGTTTAATGTCATTTTTCAACTTAGGTGCTTGGGGTGTTATCTACACCTATTCCCCAGAAATGTATCCCACCCGTGCTCGGGCAACCGGTACCGGTTGGGCCGCAGGCTTCGGACGAATTGGGGGTATCCTTGCTCCAATCGTTGTCGGAAGTATGCTTGGAACCATGAAAATGACGACGAACGCAGTCTTCGTGATGTTCACGATAGTTCTCATTATCGTTGCGCTTGATGTTCTAATCCTAGGTGAAGAAACCAAAGGCAAATCTCTCGATGATATCAACTAAAGCACAATAAAAGAAGTGAATGACTTGAATTCATATCAGTAAATTAAGAGTTAAAACCCCAAATTTTCTCCCGTTTTAAAGCGGGATGACGATTTGGGGTTTTTAATGTACATGGTTAAACAACATTGAGAAAGTACATACTAAAAAGGTAAGTTACAACACAAGTAAGGAGGACCTATATGAAAGATTATTTTGATAATATGGATGTTATCGAGAAAAACCTAAAATATTTTACAACAAATCATGAAGAGGTTTACAAAGCCTATGAAAGGTATGGAAAATTAGTCCACGAAAGCGGACCTCTTGATCAAAAAATATGTTGGTTAATTAAAATTGCATTGTCTACTGCATCACAATATCCATTTGCTTTAAGAACTCATATTCTCAAAGCATTGAAGAGTGGATGTTCAAAAGAAGAAATTGAGCACGCTATAATGCTGGTTGCACCGACTGCAGGATTTCCTAAAACAATGGAAGGCATCTTAATCCTAAGGAAGGTAATGGAGGAAGTGGGTTAATATCAACGACGATTCTGTTAAGGGCCGGGAAAGAAGCAAGACTGCTGAACTCCCGGCTATAGTTTTATTTATCGTTATAAAGGGCGTTTGTATAGCAAAAAGAAGGGATTTATTTGGCTATCACGAAAAGACCTGTTATTGAGATGATTCAGAAAAAGTGAGAGGTGAGGGAGGAAATTACTATGGTTTTGAACTACCAATATCAATCTAAAAAGCCGGCTTCACGATCCCCCATACGAATGCTTTTGGGGAAGTTGTACTTCACCTTGCGACGATATTTCAAATGGATATTTAACCGATCAATCAGCTATGCCTTAGAATTGAGAAAGATTGAACTTCCTTATATCGTGGTATCTCATAAAACACCATTATATAGACAATTGCGTAATGTGGATATGTGGCTGCAGGAGAATAAAGCGACTAATCTAAAGCTGGCTTGTGAAAAGCTTGATGGGATTATCTTGAAACCGGGAGAAACTTTTTCATTTTGGCGTTTAGTCGGAAAACCGACAAAAGCAAAGGGATACCTAAAAGGGATGGTTTTAACAAACGGGTCATATACTGCAGGCGTGGGTGGCGGTTTATGTCAACTCTCAAACCTGATCTTTTGGATGAGTTTACACACACCATTAACTGTTACGGAACGTTGGCGGCACACACACGACGTTTTTCCCGATGTAAATCGAACCCAACCCTTTGGAAGTGGCGCGACTGTTGTTTATAATTATGTTGACTTACAGATAAGAAATGATACTGAACATGAATACCAACTTAAGGTTAGGGTAGGGGATAATGACTTAGAAGGAGAATGGAGATGTGAGCAATCCTGTCCTTACCATTACGAAGTCTACGAGAGCGAACATTTGATAAAACAAGAATGGTGGGGCGATTACACGCGTCATAATGTTATAAGACGAAAAGTTTGGGATGACTGTGATAATCTTGTTACCGATGAGCTTGTCACAGAAAACCATGCTATTATGATGTATGAACCCTTGCTGGAGAAGGGATAAAAAGTTAATAAAGTTAATAAGGATGACAAAAATCAAGTTTTAATAGCTCTTTCCTGTATTTGAGCATCCGTTCATAATGACTAGGAACCGGAAATAACGGCATGATTAATGCCGATGAATAGTGATGAATGGGATCAACACTTTCCGAACATAGTTCGCGGTTAGAATCCAAAAGATGTGCTTTCAATCACAAAGTAGTTCTCAGTTAATAATTAAAGGGGATTATTTATGAAACTTGATTTAAGACACAAAACACATAAAGCATTATTTGTAATGCTATTTTTCTTATATCTACTGTTTTTAATAAAAGTAATCCTTTTAAAATATGGATTCACAATGTCTTTATTATTAATGCAGCTTCCTGAAAGATCCTATAATATTATTCCGTTTAAAACGATAATTTCGTATTGCCTGAAATCAGATTTTAAAACATGTGTCTTTGAATTATTGGGAAACATAATTGCATTTATACCAATGGGATTTTTACTACCCTTTTTGTTGAAAAGAATAAATAAAATGAGGAAAATCGTTGCCATATGCTTAATGATCAGTTTGTCATTTGAACTAATCCAATTACTGACGAACGTTGGACAATTCGATATAGATGATATCATACTTAATACTTTAGGGTCTGTTATTGGATTTCTAATTTATAAAGGTCTCAACTTTCGCATCGTAAAAACTTGGTCTAACCCTGGGTCGTAACCTGTTTCGATGTGCTGAGTTTATTATTAGTAAAAGACAATAATGTAAATGGCTGAAGAGTCAGAAGGATGTGGAGAAATTGGGGGGACTGATCTCGACTATGCGATTGAATAATTCAAAAGGAAAAATGATAAGAGTGGAAGGCGAACAAATGAAAATTGTGGCTTTAGGGGATTCCATCACCGAAGGTTATCCTTTCAGCCCTCAGGAATCTTGGGTAGAATATGCGACTCGAAAATTAAAAATAGAAATCGTCAATCAAGGAATAAACGGCGATTTCACGCAGGGCATGTTGGAGCGTTTCCCACGGGATGTCATCTCGTATAACCCAACCCACGTGATAATTCTGGGCGGGGCAAATGATGCGTATGAAGGGCTTCCCCTGAGCCGTGTCAGCGCGAATTTTAGCGCGATGGTGGAAAAATGCAGCCATTACGGGATTATTCCTATCCTTGGCTTATCCACCCCCTCTTTATTATCGTCCGAAGAAAAATTTCTGGCGGAATACCGGAATTGGCTGAAAGACTATGCCAACCGGGAAAAGATGGTGGTGATCGATTTTTATACCCCATTTCAACGTGCGATCCAAGCCGGTGGGGCGGATAAACTGTATGTTGATGAAGTTCATCCTAGTATCGAAGGGTACCGGATGATGGGAGAAACAGCGGTGCAAAGGCTAGACGCAATCCAACCCCGCGGCAAATGGTTTTAAACTTGAAGGCCTCCATTACATTTAATATAATTATGTTGCATTACCTTTGAAAGGAAGAGCTAAGATTTCTACCCTAAGAAAGTATAACCTTAAATCAAAATTTGTGATTACAAGCATAGCGATCATAATGGTGGGATTGCTGCTATTAACCATCGTTAGCTTTTTCCAATTCAATAAAGTAAGTGAAAATGAACTGATTGATGCCATGTCCGCACGCACGGGGGAATCAGCCAGTCATATTAATACTTGGCTGGAAGCGCGGCTGGGAGAAGTTCGTGAAACGGTTGAAAGTCCGATTTTGGATCAGGCTTTAAAACTCAATCCCCAACTTGATCTGACACGAAATGATGAATCGATTCGCTTGATTGATGAATTGAATCAGTCTCGCTGGAAATATGTTTCGACAGTCTATCCGAATGAATATGCGGCTTTACATATCATTAATTATTTACAACCGGATGAATGGAACAATCCCGAAATGCTCGGAAAGCTTAAAGCGCGGTACTATAATGTTAAAGATGGTACCAATAAAACCGATCCTTGGGCTCAAGAAGCCACCGTTGAAGCAGCCAAAAGGTATTCAACAGCAGGTGGTGTTTATGATTCGATTTTTAAACCGGTCTATTCCCAGGCCTATGGGCGCAATATGGTCCTGATGGAAGCCTGGAAAAAGGATGACACAGGTAAAGTAGTCGCCGGGGCCGCGGCCAGCTTAACGATCGAGACGATTCAACAAATAGCCCAGCAAACGAGTTACGGAGATAAGGGTTATGGATTTTTGCTGGCTCAAGATGGTACTTTTATGACCCATCCGAACGCTTCGTGGAATATGAAGGAAAAAACATCGACAGTCGATGATGAGAATATGCAAAAGCTTGGGAAGCTGGCGGCAAACGGTCAGTCAGGTATCTTTCGGTTTACAGACAACGGCGAGAAGAAAATTGCCTTTTATAATCCGATTTCAATCGCCGGATGGACCTTAGTCACCGTTGTCGATGAAAACGAATTATTCATCCCGGCTAATAAATTATTGGTTCTCTTGCTGATCATCAGTTCCATTATTATTATTTTTACCTTGATGTTCGCTTACATTGTGTCCCTCATTTTAAATCTGAAGCGAAGCAATGCGGCCCGCGAGGAGTTGGAAGAAGCTCAAAAACATCTTTTAAATCTTGACCGTATGAAGGATGAATTTCTCACCAAGGTTTGCCATGAATTAAAGACACCGCTGCATGGTATCATGGGACTTGCGGAATGTACAAAGGATGAATTAGCGAATCAACAGCCGGGATTTGGGGAAAACTTGGATCTCATCCTTCGAAGCGGTGAACGTTTAACAAAACTTGTTGATGAAATCGCCGATTTTTCAATTTTAAAATATAATCAAGTCCGCTTAAATAGAACAAGGGTTTATCTTCAGGATCTTGCTCAAATGGTGATTACCTTAGAGCAATTTTTCGCCAATGAAAAAAAGGTGAAGTTAGAAAACGAGGTTCCCCCGGACTTACCCCCCGTGTTTGCGGATAGCGAAAGAGTCATGCAGATTCTCCACAACCTTGTGCGCAACGCCTTAAAATTTACAGCGGTCGGAAAGGTCGTGGTTGAGGCTCATTTAGAGGGAGAGGATACTATCCTTATCTCGGTGAGTGATACGGGGATTGGTATACCCCAAACGCAACTCGAAACCATTTTCAATCCGTTTGAGCAAGGGGATCCCTCGCGAGGGAATATTTATGGCGGTTTGGGATTAGGTCTTTCCATATCGAAGAGCTTAGTTGAATTACATCACAGCGTACTTACTGTCGTTTCAAATTCCGGCAAAGGTTCTTGTTTTCGTTTTTCATTACCGCGCTGGAACGGTGAGGAACCGGAACTTCCGAAAAAAACAACTCCCGCTCCGGCATCAATGGTCGGGCAAATTCAAGGTTCACCGGCAGTTGAACCATTGAGTTCGGAAGAAGATCTTAAACCGCAGCCCGGAGTTCCCCGAATTTTAGCTGTCGATGATGAGGAAATTAATCTTACCCTCATAAAAAACTGTTTTTATGGGCTCCATTATAAAATAGATTGTGTCAAAGACGGCGAAGCAGCCTTAAAGAAAATCAATGAGAATGATTATGACTTAGTGCTCCTGGATATGATGATGCCGGGCCTCAACGGAATCGAAGTGTGCCGGGAAATCAGAAAGAAATATCCCGAAAATCAATTACCCATTATCATAACAACCGTTCGCAATCGCCCCGAAGATATCGAGGTTGCGTTTATGGCCAAAGCCAATGATTATATTACGAAACCATTTCATAAGAAGGAATTGCTTGCTCGGGCTCAGGCTCAATTGCATTCCAAGGAAGTCTATGAGACGGAGCGTAAAATACATCAGGCAGAAATTTCGGTCCTGCAAGCTCAAATCCAGCTTCATTTTTTATATAACACGATGAATACGATTACAGCGCTTTGCCGGATCGATCCTTTGCAGGCAGCAGAAATCCTGGAGGAGTTAAGCAACTATTTACAGGGAAAATTCCGGTTTAACAGCTTGGAACTTATTCCCCTGAAACAAGAACTGGATCTTGTCCAATCATATTTGGCTATCGAGCAAGTCCGTTATGGCAAACGTCTCCGGATTGAATACGATATTGAAACGAACGCGAATCCCCTGATTCCGCCGCTTATTCTGCAGCCCTTAGTTGAAAATGCCGTGAAACATGGCGTTTATCCCAAAAGAAACGGCGGAACGGTCCGTATTTCAATCAAAGAAGTAAACGGTGAAACGGTCATTTGTGTAGCCGATGATGGTGTAGGGATGGCCTCCGCTAAGCTGGAGTGCTTACTGAACGATAAGGATGCACAGGAAGTGGGAATCGGTCTTAAGAATATTCATAAGAGGCTGCTAAAACATTACGGATGCGGACTCGATATTCAAAGCAGCTTAAACCAAGGAACAATCGTTACAGTAAAAATACCAAGCAATGAGGTGACTTAATTTGATTGACACTCTTCTCATTGATGATGAGGAAATAGCGGTAACTCAACTGGAGTATCTCTTAAAACAATATCCGGAGATCCATATTAGCGCGACTTTTACCGATCCCATTACGGCCCTGGAAAAAATAGAGGAATATAAACCGGAATTGATATTTTTAGATATTAAGATGCCGGAAATCAGCGGACTCGATGTGGCGGAAGAGATCATGCAAATTCTGCCGGAAACTTATTTTGTATTTGTAACGGCCTATGACCAATATGCTTTGAACGCGTTCGATTACAATGCGATTGATTATATTTTGAAACCTGTTTCTCTTAAAAGAATTGATCAAACCGTTCGCAAGGTCATAACCAATCTCAGAGGGGGTAAGGAAAAGACAACATGGGTCGCTGAACTTCCGAAAATCAGACAGATATATGGTGATGGATTTAATAAAATTATTGCTGCGGAAGAGGCGGGTAAGATAATCCTGTTGACGCCTTCCGACGTGATCATGTTTACCCCGCAAGGCCGCGGCGCCATAATTTATACCCCAAAAAAGACCTATCTTACGAAACAATCCATCAACTATTGGGAAGAAAGATTAGAACCCTTTAATTTTTTCCGTTGTCACAAGAGCTACTTAGTCAACTTTGACAAGATTGAGAAAATCCTGCCGATGTTTAACCATACCTACTTACTCAAAATTGCAAATTACCCTGAAGAAATTCCGGTAAGCAGAAGTAAAGCAAAAGAACTTAAAAAAATCTTGGGTCTATAAAATGACCCAAGATTTTTTTTACGGGGACTGCTTGGATTTGCCGCATATTTTTAAAAAGCGCTGCATGGGTACGGTCAGAAACTTATCCGTGCGGTAAATGACGGAGAGTGCCCAGGGAAATTCCGGGTTCTTCAGGTGGAGCTGACACACACGGCCGGCGTACAGCTTATCGATCAGGGGCCTGGGCAAAATGCTAACCCCCTGATTGTTGGCAACCATCTCCAAAAGCAAATCCCATTGGGAGCTTTCAAAAACGATGTTCGGTGTAAAACCCGCGGCTTTGCAGCGTTCCAGCATTACATCGTAATACATATAATCCCGGGAAACCATTAACAAACGTTCCGCCTTCAGTGCCCCGAACTCCACGCAGCTTTCGGAGGCAAGCGGATGTTGCTTGGGGACGACCAGCACGGCCTCCGAGTGAAAAACAGTTTGACTGCAAAACTTACTGTCTGAAAACGGTTCGATCACCACGCCCAAGTCGAGCATTCCGTCACCCACCAGATCCCGGATCGATTTGGAGGTGATCTCCGTAATCTGTAAGTCGGTTTCCGGGTAGGCCTGCCGAAATTGATAAATCAGAGAGGAAAAATAGATGGTCCCTGCGGTGGGGGGGGAGACCGAGGGTCAGGGTACCACCCGCGCGGCGCAGCTGCTGCTCCAGCTCCTGCGTTTGCGTATGATAATAGTCGAGCAGTTTTGTTGCATATTCATAAAATGCTAAACCGTCCTCTGTAATCAGAAGATCCTTCGCCCGGCGTTCGATGAATTCCGCCTGAAATTCATTCTCCAGTGCGCGAATGGCCTTGCTCAGGGTCGATTGGCTGACGAAAAGCTTCTCAGCCGCTCTTGTAAAATTGCGTTGCTTTACTACTTCCACATAGTAAGCCAGCTGAATCATTGTCATTGGAGATTTCCTCCTCAAATTATATATTCTATTTTCATTATTCTCGTTATTTCCACTATTTCCGTTATTCCCACTATTTTCATTATACTTGGAAATCTTATGATTGTAATCCCGAAATTGTTGATCAAGAGGTGCTTTTGTATGAATTTGATTCATACGGGTATGAAATTTATGTATTTCTCTTTTGAAAAAACACCGTGTTATGATAATAGCGAGGAAAAGCTTTGGCTAAAGCAGACGAAATGAACTGCTTGCGCGCGGCCGTACGCAAGCGAGAGGAGAGGTGTTTATGCTAGAGCAAGAGAAAAAAATATCTTCCGTCAGAGTCATACTGATTGAGATGGTGATGTTTTTCACATACGCGTTTTTCGCTGTGAACTGGATCGCCGGCAGCACGCTGACGCCGCAGATTATGGAGTATTTCGATCTGCAGTCGTTTGCATCGGCAACCTTTATTTCCAACGCCATCACCATCGCCAAAATCATCGGTAACTTCATGGCCGCCGGAATTCTTGTCAAGCTGCTGCCCAAAAAGGCGATCGGCTTGGGTTCTGGGCTGATTGTCACGGGCAGTGTGCTGGCTGTGCTGGCGCCGCAGTATTGGATTTTTATTTTGGGTCGTTTCCTTATGGGGTTTGGTGGTGCGCTGTATGTGGTTTATTTCAGCCCCGTTGTCATTCACTTTTTTGCCCCTGAAAAGCGCCCGACGGTCAATGCGATCAATAACGTTGCCTACAATGTCGGCGGAATCATCGCAATGCTGATCGTCGGCCCAGTCATCCACTGGATGCAGACCTGGCAGTACAGTATGGCATTTTTCGCAGCAATCAGCGCCGTATTGTTTATCGCATGGCCGATTGTGGGACAGGACTTTGAGTTGAATCGTTCATCCGGTGCAGATACGGAGAAATATACCATAGGAGATGCGCTTAAGGAAAAAATCAACTGGTTCCTGCCGCTTACCTATTCCGGATTACTTACCTTCTACATTGTTCTGCTCAATATTTTCCCGATTTCCGGCGTAACCGCAATCAACTCTAAAACACTCAGCATCTTGGTGGCGGTCGGCGGCGTCGTCGGTTCCGTGCTGGCGATTATGCTGTCTAAGGTGTACTTCAAGCGCCTGCCCGTGATCCGTTGGAGCGGTCTGGCCATGACCTTGTTCGGCGTGCTGATGTTTAACACGAAAAACGGTATGCTTTCGATGATTGCCGCCTTGGCCATCGGCGTGCTGATGTTCTTGCCGATCACTTCCCTCGTAATGATTCCGCAGGAATTGCCGAACATGTCTCCCGCAAAGCTGACGACCATTATGGGGCTGTTCTGGGCGCTGTCCTATGTGATCGAATCGGTAGTGTTCTATCTGATCGGCATTGTGATTGACAAATCCGGGTATTCGGCCGGATTGACCATCGCGCTGGTGATGAGCGCAACCTTCTTCCTCGGATCGTTCCTTCTTCCGGAAACAGGACGCACAGCAAAGGAAAAGAAGAAGTAAGTATGGAAAGGAAGATTTTTATGAGATCGTTTGAAGAAATATATCGTGAGAAAAAAATGACCGCCGAACAGGCGCTGGAATTAATTCAGGACAACGATTATATGTTTTCTGCCCAAGCGGCCGGGGAGCCTGAGGCGATTCTTGAAAAATTGCAGTACCTCAAGAAAACCGGCGTAAAAAATACGGTTTTGAATACCTGCCTGCCCCTAAAGTATTACGAATCGTTCAAGGACCCTGAAATGAAGGGGGTTATGGCACATAACGGCTGGTTTTTCAATGCCGGTCTGCGCGATGCACAGACCAAAAAACTGGTGAGCGATGTGCCCCAAAGCTCTACCTCCATTCTGCGCAAAACCCTTGACCGCATCGCTTATGAAAACCGCCGTCCCGTGGTGCTGGCCACTGTATCCCCCATGGATCAGCACGGCTATATGTCCCTGTCCATCAGCGCGATTTACGAGCGGGATCTGATCAACAAGGGGGCGCTTGCCATCGTGGAGGTGAACCCCAATTTTCCCCGTACCTTCGGTGACACACAGGTTCACATTTCCGAGGTTGCGGCAGTTGTGGAATCCGACCGCCCCATCTTCAAAAGCAAGCTAGCTCCCTACACCGAAGTGGATGCGGCAATCGGCAGATATGTTGCTTCACTGATCGAGGACGGCTCCACGATTCAGCTGGGAATCGGCAATATTCCGAATGCGGTGGCGACGGAGCTGAAGAGCAAGCGTCATTTGGGAATCCACACAGAAATGTTTACGGAAACTATGGTGGATTTGATTGAATGCGGCGCAGTGGACAATTCCCAAAAGGGTTTGCTCAATGGTTACTCGGTTTGCTCTTTCACAATGGGCAGCCAGAGGCTGTACGACTACATCGACAATAATCCATCTGTTTTGTTTAAATCCTGCACATTTACCAATGACCCGTACACCATTGGAAAAAACAACAAATTTATTTCGGTGAACGCCACACTGGAGGTTGACCTTACCGGCCAATGCGCTTCGGAAACGGTCGGCCACACCCAGTGGTCCGGCACTGGCGGACAGTCGGAAACAGTGCAGGGCGCGCAGATGTCTCCCGGCGGCAAGTCGATTATCGCCATGCACTCCACCTATACCACCAAGGACGAAAGCGGTAAAGAGGTTCTTCACTCGAAGATTGTGCCGTTTTTGCGGGAAGGCTCGGTCGTCACCACGTCCCGCAACGACACGGACTACGTGGTGACGGAATACGGCATTGCCTGGCTGCGCGGACTAAATGTGAGCCGCCGCGTTGAAGCGCTCATCAACATTGCGCATCCGGACTTTCGCGAGGAGCTGCGCCGACAAGCCGAAATAAACAGGATTTGGTAAAAAAACGTTTTCCCTCGCATAGCAACACCCCCTTTTGTAGTTGTTTTCCTACAGCAGGGGGTGTTTTTTGGACACAATCTTTGGAACGGAAAGGGCAAAGAAAGAATAGAGATTACTTTGTTACGCCAGTTGCCTTTTGGCCAGCTCAGTAAAAAGACCTTGGCGATCCATTAGCTCTTGATAAGTTCCGCTTTCTACGATTCTGCCCTGATCCATGACGAAAATCTTATTGCAGTTCATAATAGTACTTAGGCGATGGGCAATAACGACTCGTGTCGCCTGAAGCCGATCCAGACTATCGCTGACAATGGCCTGCGTACGGTTGTCTAAAGCGCTGGTCGCTTCATCGAAATAAATAATTTTAGGTTTGTTAATAATGGCGCGGGCGATCATCAAACGTTGCATTTGTCCTCCTGAGATTGACCCGGAGCCTTCAGTAATAATCGTATGCATTCCCATTGGCATCTCTTTGATATCTTCTTCAATACCGGCCATCCTGGCTGCTTCCCATGCATCGTCTATTGTGAGGAAAGGATTGGATCCGGTAATATTGCTAAAGATGTTTCCCGTCATCAGTTTCCCATTTTGCAGGACGACGCCTATTTGCTTGCGGACCATTCGAATATCAACTTTGGACAAGTCCTGACCGTTATAATAAACCTTTCCCATTTCTGTCTTTTCAAAGCCCAGCAAAACCCTGAATAAAGTTGATTTGCCACAGCCCGAAGTGCCCACGATTGCTGCATAATCACCCTCATTGATCTGCAGCGAAATATCTTTCAAGATCAAAGGGCCGTCTTCATTATAACGAAAAGATACATGACTGACCTCAATTGATCCCGTTAGGGGCTTGGGGTTAATTTTTGTTTCATCATACTCTGGTAAAGTTTCAAGAATAGGCTTCGCTTTTTGATATAAGGGAATAACGATATTGGCACTAATCAAAGACTCAGATAACGAAACCATGGAAAGCATAAAGGTTACAAAGGCTGAATTGAAAGCGATAAATTGGCCGGGTGACAAAGCGCCTTGGGTTGACGTCAGCGTATAGAAAATAACAAGATTTGATAGGATCGGAAAAAATGAGTTGAATGTGACTAATACGTTGCCTAAAGTTTCCTTCTTAAAGGATAATTTCCGCTGTTCTCCAAATTCCTTGGCCCAGCGATGAAAAGCTCGGATTTCAGCTCCTGCTACCCGGAATTTCGTCACTCCTCCGATGAATTGGAACATCATACCCGAGATATTATTGGAGATTTCCAATATTTTGCGCTCGTAGCTTACTTGCCGATAACCTAAATAACCCATAACAATAATTGCAGCCAGAACAAGTAAAGTTGCTATGAAGGCAAGCCTTGAGTCATAGTAAAAGAGAAGAGCAAAAGTAAAGACAGAAAAAAGACTGGATAAAATTGCATTAAGGGTTGTTCCCGAAAGGATAAGTCGAATTTGGCTGATACTCATTGCTCGCATGGCTAATTCTCCTGCCGAGAATTGTTTAAAAAAGGGTACCGGAAGGCTAATTAGGCGATCCCAGACTGCGGACTGCAGGGAACTATCCATTTTGCCCTCCATACGTAATACGGCCAGTGAGCGAGTAAATTGAAAAAGCATGGCGGCGAGGACACTTGTACTTAGGATTAGCGCAATTTGAAGTAATTGCCCTTTAGCTCCTTCAGGGATAATTGTGTTGAAAACAATTCCTGTAGCTATAGGTGTTGCTGTTCCCAATAGACCTCCAAAGATCCCCATCAAGACAATCGTACTCAAATCCCGTTTCCAGCAGTTTTGGAAACCAAATGTTACAAGGTCTCGAAGCCTAATTATCTTAGGTGCAAACGGTCGATAAAAAACAAAGCCAAAACCCTTAATTTGCGCAGCAGTCTCTTTGTCCACGACTTTCTTTATTCCCAAGGAAGTATCGTGGTAGAAATATTTAGAAGGCGAAGCAGGAATCAAGGCAATCGGTTGATTATCGTCTTCCTTATACCCCAGGATAGGTCCTTCATCCTGTTTGTACCATTCTCCTTGCAAGACGACTTCTCTGGTCCGAATACGGGAGGCACGGGCAATATCCTCTAAATGAAGATCACTTGAGCTGTCATCTCGGTTTAAGGGGGGGGGAACAATCTCAATATTCATGCTTTGGCCAACTAAACGGCAAGCATCTAATAGAGCATGACCACTTTCTTCTTGAAGGTGGTTTTCATTCTTTTTTTGATTAATTGAGGCCAGTCTGTAGATTGAGTTTGTCATAAGACGGTGATCAGAGCTTGCCTTTTCTTGAAGACGTTTTCCAACCTCACGTTCTTGTTCTTCCCATAGAGCAAGGGCACTATAGAGAACCTGGCTATGATAATTTTTCCTAACCCGAGCGTCTGTTGTATAGGAATATTCCTGTCCTAACTTTTCTCCCAACTCTTCTTCGGTTGCTGCAATTTCTTTTGGGTACGTATATTTTTCGTGGCTTAATTGTTCACAAGCACTGAACCAGTCCTGAACCCGATTTGTCATTTCTTCTGCCGTTTCTCCGGAAAACAATGTACTTAGCAAGCTTACCTCGAGACGAATCAGGGTTGAACCGACGAGTCCTGATGTAAGGAGACAACTTTTCTCCTTGGAACCTTCAGGGGTCATACCAAAAAGCAAGTCTCCCTCCCGAACTGTAAATAAAAAGGTTTTGACTCCCGGTTTACAGTCTGGGGTAAGAGTGGTTAGAAAGACAGAAATCTCCCCTTGTTCAACCATCCAGACATAGTTATCATCATCAAGAATTCGAGGTTTATTTCCCTTAATGGGAAACAGAATGCCTTTTTGGTGAAAAAAGTCTTGAATACTCAATAAATCACCCGCTTTTTAACGATAATCAACCTGTTTTGATCAATTTAGCGTAAATTCCGTCCTGCTCAAACAACTCTTCATGTGTCCCTCTTTCAACAATTTTCCCTTTCTCAAGGACGATGATTTCATCACAATCCCGAATTGTACTGAGTCGATGTGCCACAATGATACAGGTGCAGCCGCGGCGCCGAATATTTTCATCCACACTTTTTTCGGTTAAGGGATCGAGGGCACTTGTCGCTTCATCCATGATCAAAAGGGTGGGGTTTTGGACTAAGGCTCTCGCAATTTCCAGCCTTTGTCGCTGTCCTCCGCTGAAGTTTTTTCCGCCTTCCTCTACCCAATGATCATAGCCTCCGTGGCGAGCTGTGATATCATCGTGGATACAGGCATCTTTGGCTGCCCGAATGAGTTCAAATTCCGAAATGGTTTCATCCCACAGGGTGATGTTATCTCGTATCGTGCCTTGGAACATACTGATTTCCTGGTCGACCATAGCCAGAGAATTGCTAATGACGGCTTTGGAATAGGCTGAACGGGGTTTTTCATCAAAGAGGATTTCACCGAACCGGGGCTTGTAAATACCGCTCACTAATTTAGCGACTGTAGATTTACCGCTTCCTGAACCTCCAACGAGAGCGACTCTGGATCCTGGTCTGAGGGTTAAATTAAAATCCTCAATTAAGGGAGCTTCGAGTGAATTATAGCCAAAGCTTACTTGCCTTAGTTCCAGAAATCCTTTCAGTCTTTGTCCTGCATCAGAGGCGAGTTCTTCCGGTTCCGTCTGTGTTCTCTGATCGACAGGGTATTTTAAGACATCATCTAAGCGGTTCATTTCTCCTTCTACTTCCTGAAGCTCTGCCGCAAGGCCTACGAGTTCTGTCACAGGAGTCATAAAACTGGTCATAAGACTTTGAAAAGCGACTAACATACCGATAGTCATTTGCCCTTCAAGGATTAAATACCCTCCGAGGACGAGGATGATCATATTATTAATTCCTGTTAGGAAAGTAGGGAAGACCGTTAAAAATTGTGTAGAAACACCGAGTTCCTGTTCGGTATTCAGGGCTTTAGCCTGATATCCGGACCATTTAGCAAAAAAGTTTGATTCTGAACCTGTTGCTTTAAGGGTTTCGATGATTTGCAAGCCCGTCATACCTATACCGGCAGCATAACCTCGATCTTTTAAAAGCTTCCGGTTCTGATCAACTCGTTTAGCGGACACAAACTTGAGGTAAACAACATTCAGAAGAGCAATGGCTAAGCCGACTAGGGTTAAGGTGACATTATACAGAAGCATTAACACAAAGTAGAAAATGATCATGATAAAATTTAAAGCTGTGGTTGCCAATTTTCCCGACAATAGTTTTGCAACTCTGTCATTGCTCTGCATCCGAGAGGTTAAATCCCCAGCTGAACGCTGAGCAAAAAATTCGGCAGGCAGCCTTAAAATATGCCATAAAAACTGGCCGGAGGTTGTTAACGCAATTTTTGTTTCTAATCTTAATAAGTAGAATTGCTGGAGCCAGGTTAAAATTCCTCTGAGAATGGCGGTTACTCCCATTCCTAACAGAAGGGGGGTAATCCAGGAATTTCTTCCGCCCAGCAAAATATCGTCCACAAAAATTTCGGAAAATACAGGAATAACTAATCCCGGAATTACGAGAGCAAGTCCTAAAAGGATGACATAGATTAAAGCGATTTCTGAACCTTTGAGACGTTTTTTTAAGGAAAGGGTAAGGCTTTGTTGATTTCCTTCCTTTTGGAATTGGGGAGTTAGGGTAAGGGTCAGAACGATCCCTGTAAAGGATTGATTAAATTCTTCTTCTGTGACAGTTCTTCTTCCGGAAGCGGGATCATTCAGAAAAACTTTCCCTTTGCGAAAGCCTTCAAGAACCAGAAAATGACTGAAATTCCAATGAACAATCAAAGGCAGGGACATTTCCTTCAAATTCTCAGGTTCCTTTTTAAACCCTTTGGCCTCCAAACCATAATTTCTGGCTGCTTTCAAAATATTGCTGGCTTTACTTCCGTCACGAGATACGCCGCATGCTGCCCTGACTTCCTCAAGCGGAATGTGTTTACCAAAGTAATCTAAAATCATTTTTAGGGATGCCGCTCCGCATTCGACCGCTTCCATTTGAAGTGTCGTGGGAACCTTCACGCGATAACTTTTTCCCATTGATTTCAACACCCCGCTTTTACTCACTAAGAAGTGGTATGATTTTGCCGAGAGGCTTTTCTGTCTTGATTACGATATCCCCTTGAATAAGGGTACCGCTATTAATGGTAATAGGAGGCCCTGCAGGAGATGACCATCGATAACCGCTTTTTGTACTGCCATCAGGAATTAAGTCAATCTTGACCATAAGAGGTGCTCCCTTTCCGGAAAGCAAGGCCACCAGATTTTCATTGCCTAAGGTCTTCATCATGCTCTGGGTCGTTGCGGGATACTTTGAAACGGAATTCACTCTTCCTAACATATAGCCGTATTCTTCTTTATTCACAATACTGGGGGAGATTTGGACTTCCATTCCGGGCAGAATTTCCCCTGCCTGTTCGGCGGGGACATAAATGACAGCTTCCATTTTGACGGTTTCATCCTGTTGTTCCAGGGTGGCAAGGTTCTCGCCCGGTTGGATGATGCTTCCTTCCTCGATATTCAGCTCTAAGATTCGCCCCCCTATATTCGAAACGATTTGCGATTTATAATCCAGTTCTTCGCGAAGCTTAAGGATCTGTTGTCCCAAAGCCTGATACTCCGGTATTTTAACGGCTTGCTTTAGTTCCATTTCGTGCTGGGTATTTTGCAGGCTGTTAATTTTTTCAACGAGTTCAGGAACTTCAATCCGAGCGATGACATCCCCTTTTTTTACAATTTCTCCAGTTTTAAATCGAACATCCGTTACACGACCGGAGGTGTGGTGCTTCAAGGTAAAAACTCCTCCGTTATTGAGCAGTATTCCTTGTCCCCCAATTTTTGTTGGAATATTCCCGAAAAGGCCCCAGATAATTGCGCTGATGAGAAGTAAGCTAATCGCAATTAAAGCCAGCCAAGCCCGTGGTGAGGTTACCTTGATGAGCTGGTCCAGTTGTTCTGGGGATGAAAGCCTTTTTAAGGAAACTTCCCGGAATATGCTTTGACTCATGATTTGCACCTCTTTTTCTGCAGATCCCTATTTCTCAATACATTTAAATTCGCCAGACTGCAATTTTTTCAGCACCACAAGATCGCCTACGTCATCGCCATTTTGGTCCAGCTTATGGATACCGACGATACCGGGATACTGACCTAAATTACTCATTTCCGCAGCAACCGTCGAACGGTTCTTTAAATCCGATTTTTCGATGGCCTTTGCCAGAAGTTTTACGGCATCATAGCCTAAAGCTGCGTTTGAATCGGGCATTTTCTTATATTCTTCCGAGAAGTTTTTTACAAACTGCTTTACTTCTGAACGGCTACTCTCTGGATTATACACAGAACCGACGATCGTTCCTTTAGCTGCCTTATCCTCCATTGAAGAAAGAAGAGGAGAATCCAATGCATCTCCGGCAATAAAAGGAACGTTTATCCCTGCTTGACCGCAATCCGCTATAAATTGGGCTCCCCCGGATACATTGTAAGCAATAAAGATTCCATCAAATCCTAAAGCAAGCCATCGATTATGCAATCGTTTTAGATCTTCTAAGTCAGTGTAATTGTCAAAACGATCTACCGTCGTTATACCTGCGGAGCGGGAATAGTCTTCGAAAGAATTGGCCAATCCGTTTCCATAAGAATCATTTGAATAATAAATCACCATCCGGCGGTAGCCTTGCTTAGCAAGGTAAATGGCCAGTTGTCGTGCTATTTCATCATCATTGGGAATGTTACGAAAAATATGCCGATATCCATTTTTCGTGAGGTTTACAGCTGTGGACGTCGGGGACAACATGACTAGACCGGCTTTTTCATAAATTGTCGAGGCCGGAAGGGATATAAACGAACTTTCATGCCCAATAACCGCTTGGATTTCCTTATTTTCAGCAAAGGACTGGGCAATTGCCATTCCTTTTTCAAGTTCTGATCCATCATCTTTTTTAAGAAGTTGAAGTTCTTTCCCTTGAATTCCGCCGCTGCTATTAATCTCTTTTACTGCGAGGTCAATTCCTTCATTAAATAAGTTGTCGCTGGTTGCAAACGGCCATGCTACTCCGATGACGATATTCTTTGGTTCTTTCGATTGGGTACACCCTGTTAATAATAGGAAGACACCAATACAAAGAATCATGATCCAGCACGATCTTTTTAACATAGCCACACTACCTTTACTTTTAAACTAAAGAACAGCCCATTGTTAATCGTTCAAAAATTATTACGATAACTCGGAAAAAGTATTACAGCTTTATTTGTAATGAACCTTTGGGTTATACGTATTAAAAATATAAGATAGCTTACTTCAGATTAATAATGACGTTTTCTGAAGATGTGCTATCGGATAATCAGAAGAGAGGAAAACAGTATGAACAAAGAAAATATTGTGCCGTTTCATCTGTTTCATTATCACGGCAGCCATTATGTTATTGATATTGAAGGGATGAGAGCAAACGCTGTTGATGAACCAACGGCCAAAGTTCTAGAAAAGCTGGCTGCTGAGCCGGAAATGGTTTTGACAACGGGCATGAAAGAAGACCTTAACAAATTGGGATTAATTTCTGAGACCGGGGACAAAAGCAAAAAAACGGTTAAAACAGAATCCTTTCCGATCGGCTATATTGCTCTTTTCCTTACCCAATCCTGTAATCTAAAATGTGTTTACTGCTATGGAGACGGGGGAGAATACGGAACAGGCGGCAGTATGGATGAAAAGACCGCTATTCGAGCAGTTGACTGGTTAATAGAACAATCGGGAAAAATGAAACAAATAAATATAAGCTTTTTCGGGGGGGAACCTTTTTTAAAGTTTTCTTTGATGAAAGCCGTTGTGGCATACGCAAGAAAAAGAGCCCAAGAAATGGGGAAAGAAGTTTATTTTCATGCTAACACCAATGCCACCCTTTTAGATGATAATAAAATTGCTTTTATAAAAGAACAGTCGATATCAATTATGGTCAGTTTTGACGGTCCCCGGGAAATACAAGATGCACAGCGTCCCTATGCTAACGGCAAAGGGTCATATGACACTGCTTTACCCAAAATAAAAAAACTTCTGGAAGCATTGCCAGAAACTTCAGGTCATGCCGTAATAGTCGGCAATACTGATCCTGAGTTGATTAAAGATGCCCTGCAAGAGATTGGGTTTGCCGAAGTGTCCATTGTACCAGCTTCCCAATCCTTGTTAATGCGAGAACAGGATAAAATAAAATCGACACGGAACCTTCAGAATCTGCTCCAGGCGTTAGAACAGGAGACGGAAACATGGCAACGTCTTATCCAAAGCAGAGATATTGAGGGCTTAAAGAGCCTCATGTTTAAGAAAAATGGATTATATAAAGGGTTGCTTTCCTTGTTTCAGAATAGCAAAAAACGATATGCCTGCAGTGCCGGACGGGGGATGGTAGGGGTCTCCTCTTCGGGTGATGTCTATTTGTGCCATCGTTTTGTGGGCCAGGGAAAGTATAAATTAGGAAGTATCTTTGGGGAAAATCTGAACCGGGAAGAATACCAAAAAAGTCCTACAACAGAGAATGAACTGTGCGCAGCTTGCTTTGCCAAGTATTACTGTGGCGGTGGATGCAAGTATGATAATGTGAGTTACAGCGGATCCATAGCATCACCGTCTGAGGATATGTGCCGCTTGAGATGCCGTGAACTTGAACTGGCAGCAACTGTCATTTGCAGTCTGGAGCCTGAGGACCAAGGTTTTCTAGTCGACGAAAAAATTTTAACTCCCAAGCCATGTCCGCTTGATTTTTGAGAATGCATTATCATATGATAAATTCCGGTCGTTCACCTGAACGACCGGAATTTATCTAAGCGGTTTGTTAAATTATTATCCTAGTTTTCTCCAAATTATGTCACAAACGATATCTCCGCCGCCCGCAACTGCATCTAATTCATTGTCACTGAGTTGGTCTTTTAGGCTATTAATTTCTTCGACCGTGAAGTCAAAACCGGCTTTCTTTACAAATGCCATACGCTCGTCTGCATCTTTGCAGGCTTTAACCTTTTTAGCAAATTCCTCATCGGTTTTGATTTTTTCGACATAAGACTTCGCAGAAGCAACACTCATTTTTATATCCCCCTTTTTTATTAAGTGTACTTTATCGTACCCTTTTCGAAAGTTAATACGTATTTTTCCGGAAGGTATTACACGTATTTTTTAATGATTGCATACAGGGCATTTTGCGTTGCGCTTATCTAATCTTGCCCCGCAGTATGGGCAGGTTCCAGTTAATTCTTCAGCAAGTCCTGGGCTGCCTGCAGCGACTAAATCTAAATCTTCATCCTTTAGTTCGCCATCAAAGTTATCTTCGAACTGGGCAATCTTTGTCAGAAGCTGTTTCTTTAGCTTTTCTTTCATTTGGCTGTTGACACTAAAGTCGGCATCAATCATGGATTGGGCCAGTAATAAGAGCTTTGCAATCTCTTCATCTTCAACTGGTCCGATGTCTTTTTCACCCACTAAAATCTGATCTAGGTAGGTTAGATAGATATCCGCCTTCCTTTTATTAGTCATAGCTGCTCAGGCCCTGACTTTCGAGAATTTTTCGTAACTTTTTCATGGCCCGAAATATGATAACACCTGTGTTGCTTTCACTAATGCCTGTTAATTTGGCAATATCCCGGTTAGATAAACCACTCCAGAATTTTAAAGCAATTAAATCACGTTCTCGTTGAGTTAAAGAGGATAAGGCCCTATGCAGGTGTTTTTGCATTTCTGTTAAAATAACAATATCATCAGGACCAGGCCCTGTATTTTGAAGCTCTTGAGTTAACTCAAGAGATATGCAGCAGGTTCGCGTCTGAAGTCGATAATAATCGGTTATGGTATTACGGGCAAGGCTAAAGAGCCAAGCAGCAAAAGGGGCCTTTTCTGATTGATAGTATTCAAATTTAGAAAATAACTTTTCGAAGATCTGACTTGTTAAATCATCGGCATCTTGAAAATTGCTTACTCTATAGTGCACATAGTTATAGACACGAGGGAAGTAACAGTTGTATAGCTCAGTAAATATCTTAATATCATTATTGAATAAGACAGTCCGGGAATTTTTTTCGGTTTGAGCTAAAACAACCATTTCTGTTAATCCTCCTCGGTCTAAATACTTTTTCCTACGGATTTAAGTGAAAGTTTAAAAAATCTACACTTTAATTGTAGCGATTATAGCTTTTTCAATACAATGGACTAAGGTTCAGTCCATTGAACAAAAAAGTACAGTCTCTGATAAAAGAGACTGTACTTTTTTGAAGTCAATATAATTTATTTAATCATTTTCTGGTTTACGATTATCCACTAGCCCTAATTTGGATGCATAAGCAATAACCTGGGATTTTTTTTCGAGATGAAGCAGCTCAATAATTCTTGCCATATGATATTTTACGGTTCGTTCCGTTATTCCCAAAACAGTGCCTACTTCTTTATAGGTCATACCATTCGCTACCAACTCAAGAACCTTTAACTGCCGCTCATTGAGAGGCCCTTGTTTATTATATTGAAACGGTTTTTGGAAAGAAGCATTATTAGAGGCATTGTCGCGTCTGAATTCCTTAAAAATTCGACCGACGAGACCTGGGGATAGCGGAACCTCTCCTTTCTCTAAAGCTGAGAGCATACTCACAAGCTCTTTGGCGCTCGCATTTTTTAAAAGGTATCCTGAAGCACCAGATTTGACCGCTTCAAAAAGATCGTCATCTTCATCAGATGTAGTCAGCATAACGATTTTGATATCCGGCATTTCAGTCTTAATTTGTTTCAACAAATCAAGCCCGCTGCACTCAGGCATCTTGACATCCATTAAAATAATATCCGGTTTCAATTTGCAAGCTTTTTCTAAGGCTGATTTGCTGTCTGTAGCAATACCAACAACGTTAATGCCTTGGGTTTTAAGCAAATATTGCAGACCCTCCACAAATAAAGGATGATCATCAACCAACATCACCTTCATGGACATCGACTTTTTCTCCTTTCTCTACTGGCATACAAAAAGAGATGCTAGTGCCTTTTCCCTGGACGGATTGGATTCTTAGCCGCGCACCTATATCCTGTGCACGCTCTTGCATTATCGTTAAACCGAACTTCGTCCTTGATTTCTTTGCTTGCTGCTCAAGATCAAACCCCTTGCCATTATCTTCAATTTTGACACATAATAGCTCTTGAGAATTGGAAAATGATATCGTTACCTTAGTGGCTTCTGCATGTTTAGCAATGTTATTTAATGCTTCCTTAATAATGCTCAATAGGTTAATGCGGATTAAAGGAGTTAATTTTTCCCCTTCTAAGCTGAGAGGAAGATCCAATTTTACCTTTATTCCCGTTTTGCACTTAAAATCTGCAATACATTCTGTCAGCGTTTGAATAAAATTAGGTAGATTAGGCTCGGAAGATTTGGCATTACGGATATAATTTCTTATCTCGTCATGTGCAGATTGTGTGACTTCCACCAATTTATCAAGTTTAGAAGAAGCAATATCAGTGCCTGCATCGATAAGCTCTTGTCGGATGCCTTGAGCTTGAAAATTGATAAAGCCCAGTACCTGTCCCAAGTTATCATGCATATCTCGAGCAAGCCGGACCCGCTCCTCCGTTGCAGCAAGTTTTCTTTGCTGCTTGAGATGCTCTTGCTGTATTTGTGCTTTTTCTGTTATATCTTGGGTTACGACCAGCTTTCCTATTAATACATCTTGATTGTCCGTAAGGGGGGAAAGTAAAACTTCATAGATCCTTGATCGTCCATTAGAACAATTTGAGAACTGACTCCGATGTATATTTTCATCGCTACAGATCTTAAGAAGTTCCGGAACTTTACGGCAAATTTCTTGTACCTGGCGAGTTGAAGCTGCTGAAACCGACATAGCAATTATTTTTTCAAAGGCAGGGTTAATGTCTAAGACACGATTTTGTAAATCTAAGATCATGACACCGGCATCCATAGTCTCAATCACTGTAGCGCGGGCTATCGGTATGATATCAAACAGCTTAAACCTGAAAATACCCCAGGCAATAATTAGACCTGCAGGCCCGAAAAAAACGGGCGTTATATCAAATCTCTGAATCGGACTTAGGTTAGAAATATATAAAATGTTGGGTATCATAATGAAACTTATACCGATAAGTAAAACTGCAGCTTGTTTTTTAAAAATGCTATTCTTAAAGAACACTGTTCTTATCAGCAAAATCCAGGCAGTGAAATTCAATATATGTGAGTATAGTGCATGGATATAGAAAAAAGGGCCATATTCTTTGTCGATAACCGGAAATGAACCGCTGTAATCCATAGATAAGTCATACCGAATCAAGCCATGCAGTGAATCAGTCCATACAAGCAGGAGAGTAATTGTTGGTAAAACTGCCAGCCATATAATTTTTTTATTATAAACCCACTGATCATATCCCGTGAATTCCATGCTCATGGCGAGCAAGGTTACAGGAGAGTAGCAGTAAGCAATATATTGTACATTGGCCCAGAAAAGTTTGGCTGAAAAATCGAGGCTTGCCATCTCAAGGGCATTGCCCCCAGACCATATCGTTACAATGAACATGCTTAATATAAAGCTTTTAGCGCCTTTAACATTGCATCGCTTAAACAGCGCAAAAATTCCGAGGACTAGGGAGATACATGCTGATCCTATTAACAGCCCTATGTAAGGATTGAATTGGTATTGCATTCATAGCCCCCCATATTCATTTATTTATATTGTAACATAGAAATACTAAATATTTTGAAAAAAGCCTTTAAAGGTCTGCCTTCCTTTATTGCATAATATGACGGGTAATTTCAGAATTTAACGGATAATCGAAAATTTATAGTAAAAAGTGAGTATTCTGTCCTACACTTCAATCAGCACATATCGAAGGGGGAAAGATTTCATTGATGTATTTTTAGCCGCTAAGTCAGAGCAACAGTTTAAAATTAACAGCAAATAAATGAAAGAAGGAGAAATGGATGGCTAAGGTCATTAAGTGTGGAAAGCTTTTTTCGGCTACGGATGGAAAAATTCAAGACAATGCAGTCATTATTGTTGAAGGTCATAAAATAAGTGAAATCAAAAGTGCGGAGGGTTTTGTACCCGATGCCGGTGATGAGTTGATTGATCTCTCCGATAAATTTGTTCTTCCCGGCTTGATTGATACTCATGTCCATCTTGGATTTTGCGGTAAAACAAGCCTAACCGAGGTGAGTGAACCATCCGAGCTTGTGGCGCTAAAGGCGGTTAAAAATGCCGAAATGGACCTGCTCGCCGGCTTTACGACGGTTCGGGATGAAGGATACCCTTCCATAACCGGTTGTAATATCATCCGTGATGCCATCAATGATGGGCTTTTCTCCGGGTCGCGTGTTTTTACCAGCGGTATGTATATCACCCAAACAGGCGGACATCTTGAATATCGTTATCCGGGGGAAACGTTGGGCTACAGTACTTTCAAGTCCGGTAATGTGGCGAACAGTCCGGATGAGGTTAGGGCAGCAGCTCGCCTGATGCTGAAATATGGTGCGGATCAGATTAAGGTTTTGGTGACAGGCGGTGTTCTTAGCCCCGGCAATGAGCCGGGAGAACGAAATATGAGCGTTGAGGAAATTAAGGCTGCTGTTGATGTCGCAAAAATGCATGGCAAGATCACTTCGGCCCATGCCCATGGCACGGCGGGTATTAAGGCAGCTGCTTTAGCAGGTGTTTCGGTTATTGAACACTGCACTTTAGTTGATAACGAAACGATAAAAATAATGCTGGAAAAAGGGATTTCCATTGTTCCAACATTTATCGTTTTAAAGGTGATCATGGAAAAAGGTCCGGCCGCCGGTGTGCCTGATTTTGCAGTTCGCAAGGCAACGGCCTTGGCTGGTTCGCATCTTGCCAACATAAAAAAAGCCTACGATGCAGGCGTACGAATTATCTTTGGGACTGACTGCGGTACTCCGCTTACCCCCCACGGTCAACAAGCAGGCGAGTTTGAATTGATGTTGCAAGCCGGCATCTCGAAAACGGACACGCTTCTCAGTGCTACAAAATACGCAGCAGAATTGCTGGGGTGGGATGATCGAATCGGCACGATTGCTCCCGGAAAATTGGCGGATATTATTGCGGTGAATAAGAACCCATTTGAGGAAATTTCGACGCTTAAGAATGTTTCCTGGGTAATGAAAGACGGAAAGATTTACAAAGGTTAAACCCATCGTCAATAATTTTGAAAAGATGAGGAGAATAAATATATGGCCAAGATGAAGATATTTTACGGCTGGTGGATTGTAGCTGCCGGGGTTTTGATTATGTCCATCCTGCACCCGCTGATCACAACAAACTGGGGATTATATGTAAAGCCTGTTACGCAAGACATGGGTTTTAGCCGAAGCGCATTTGGCATCATCAGCACCATTGTTTATGGAGTAACCGTTCTCCTTTCCCCATATTTAGGTAAATGGCTGGCCCAAAAAAATACACAGTTAATTCAAGGTATCAGTATTGTGGGTCTGGCAGTTTCCTACGCAAGTTTTTCATTCGGGCAGAACCTTATCGAATTTTATATCAGCGCCATTTTTATGGGTGCATTTTCCATTGGGGCTATTGCTTTACCCATTTCTATTGTTATTACAAACTGGTTTGTTAAAAAAAGAGGGTTAGCCATAAGTATTGCCCTTGCGGGCAGCGGTATTGGTGGCGCGATTATCAGTCCAATCATGACAAAGGTTATCCAAAACTATGGTTGGAGGACTTCCTATCTTATATTTGCCGCTGCGATGCTAATTATCGCTTTGCCCATGGTTCTCGTCATGAAAAAATCTCCGGAAACAATGGGGCTTAAAGCCTATGGAGCGGATGAGGCAGCTACTGCTGCCCAAAAGGATATAACACCGAAAGCACAATATAATATGACTCTTAGTGAAGTCAAGAAATATAGTTTCTTTTGGGTCTATTTGTTTGGCATCTTCTGTCTTTCCTTTGTTGGATTTGGATCGCTGAGTCAATTTGCGGCTTTCGTTGCGGATCATCACGGAGCTGTTTTTGCGGCCAGCATTCTTTCCCTATTCTTAATTGTCGTAACCTTGGGCAAGATTTCTCTCGGCTGGGTTTACGATAAATTCGGCACCAAAATCGGAACCGTTTATATCTGTATCGTTTTTGCTCTTTCTTTCGTATTGATGTTGTTCCCGGATTCTAAGCAGCTCATGGTTGTCATGGCCGTTTTGTATGGTCTCGGCGTTTGTACCGGAACAGTTTGCCCGCCGGTTATTACGGCTTCAATGTTTGGGTCAAAACACTATGGTGAGATCTATGGGTTCGTGAATCTATCCGTCTATCTCGGTGCAGCCGTTTCCGTCCCCGCCGTCGCGGCCATCTATGATAAAACCGGTTCCTATCAAGGGGCATGGCTTCTTTGTATTGCCTTAATGCTTGTCTCTATGATTACCTTGCTTTATAGTGATATAAAATGTCGCTCCTTTACAACGAAACAAATGAGTCAGCAACAAACCAATAGACAGGCAACGGCTTAATTACAAGCGTTTAATCCAATCGAGAGTTAATGCCGCATCCTTCAAAAGTATTAGGAAAACAGTTATCTTATCCAAGATAGTGCAATGGAATAATAAAGGCGGAACTCAATGAAGAGTACCGCCTTTTTATTCATATGGCCCATTTTACCCCTTATTATTCAAATTTATTGCTACAATAAAAATCGACTATCACCATTAAGCTATACCATTCCGGTGAAAACACAGCCAAGAGAAATTATATTGAAGAGTAGAATATATTAATATATTATAGGAAATAAGACCTATTTGCTTTAAGACTTATTTCCTAAACGTTAAATTAAGGGGTAAGTATTTTATGCCAAAAGGCGAATTGATTATACGAGGACTGAGAGAGGACTGAGGACTATTCAATGAGTATTAACAATATACTTTCGTCATTTTCTTTAGTTTCCGTATTTATCTATTTGACAATTGGCTTCTATACATTTAAACAAAATCCAAAATCGTTGATTCATAAATTTTTTCTTGCAGTTTGTTCCAGTTATGCCATATGGGCATTCGCTTATTCATTTGCATACATTGCACAGGATAAGTATCTTTTCTCCTTTTGGAATAAGGTATCTGCTCTTGGCTGGTGCAGTTTTAGTGCTTTGATTTTATATTTGGTTCTTCTGATTACAGATAATAAAATATATCGAAAACGGATTATAAAAATTGCAATTTTCTTTCCCGCCTTTTTCTTTTATTTTCTAGCGGTTTTTTTGTTTGGGGTGGATATTGATACTCCGCCGATTATACAAATGATATTCTACATTGGAGATTTCATATATAATTTATCATATTTGCTTTTTTCTATTTTACTTATCCTTGTGTGGGGATTGAAGTCCAATAATAAGCGGATTAAAAAACAATCCGAAATTTTAGTAATAACCAGCATCATTCCCTTTGGGCTTAATTTATTAACACAAACCATTTTTCCGTTGGTGACACATATAGAACTTCCTAAAATCGGTCAAATATATTCCATCATTACCATAACAGGTATTTATATTGTTGTTACGAAATACAAATTTCTAAAATTACCTAAAAATTTTATCTTCGAAGAAGTTATGAATGAAATGCTGGATATGGTCATTATTGTTAATGATCAGGGAGAAATTATTGAAATATCTAAAAATACATTAAATATATTGGGATATACGGAACGCGAATTATTAGAGGAAAAATTAGATTTTATAATCGATGAAAATGATAGAAAAAGGATATCTCTGGAAAAAGTTAAAGAAAGAAATTTTAACATTAAAAATCTAAAAATGTTAAGGAAAAACGGTCATATTTTACCGGTAAATCTTTCATGTAAACAAATTATGGATAGTAAATTACATGAATTCTTAGGAGCCATCATTATTTTCCAGGATATGAGTTTAGTATATGAGCTTAAACGGGTAAATACAGAAATATTTAATGAAAAAGAACGATTCAAAATTACCTTATTATCTGTTGCTGATGGGGTAATTTCCACAGATATCAAGGGAAATATTCAGTTCATCAACAAGGTTGGCGAACAGTTAACAGGGTGGACATATGAGGAAGCGGTTAATAAACCGATAGAAGATGTTTTTAATATTATTAATGAATTTACCCGGGGAAAATGTAAAAATTCTGTACATAGGGTCATTGAGCTTGGAGAAATAATAGGGGTTGACAGCCAAAAGATTTTAGTAGCAAAAGATGGCTGCGAAAGACCCATTGAGGATAGCGCTGCACCAATAAGAGACGAAAATGGAAAAATCAGTGGTATCGTTTTAGTTTTTAGAGATTATTCAGCTCGAAAAGAAGAACGAAAAAGAATTGAATACCTAAGCTATCATGACCAACTTACGGGACTATATAACCGAAGATTTTACGAAGAGGAACTAAACAGACTGGATATAGAAAGAAACCTTCCTTTAACCATTGTTATGGCTGACGTAAACGGGTTAAAACTTATCAATGATTCTTTTGGACACACAAAGGGCGACGAGTTGTTAAAAAAAGTAACGAAAGTCATTACTAAAGGATGCCGTGCCGATGATATTATTGCTCGGCTTGGCGGCGATGAATTTGTGATTTTATTACCAAAAACAAATACCTGTGAAGCAGCGCAAATTGTAAAACGTATACGAAGTCTTGCTGCGCAAGAAGATGTAGATTCAATTAAAGTTTTTATTTCTTTTGGTTATGAGACGAAAATGGATAAGAGTAAAAGCATAGAGGATATCATCAAAAAAGCCGAAGATTATATGTATCAGGAAAAGCTCTTTGAAAGTCAAGGCATGAGAGGAAACACAGTAAAAGCCATAATTAACACATTAAATGAAAAAAATCAAAGGGAAGAGCAGCATGCTGATCGAGTCTCAAAGTTCTGTATGAGTATGGGAGAAGCACTGCAACTGCCCGATCATCAAGTTGAAGTACTTAGGTCAGTTGGACTTCTTCATGATATAGGTAAAATAGCAATTTCTGAAGACATACTCAATAAGCCGGGAAGTTTGAAAGAAGAGGAATGGAAAGAAATAAAACGGCATCCTGAAATAGGGTACAGAATACTTAGCTCGGTCAATGATTTGTCTGATATAGCCAATTATGTTTTGTGCCACCATGAAAGATGGGATGGGAAAGGATATCCCAAGGGCTTAAAAGAGAGAGAGATTCCATTTATATCGAGAATTATAACTATTGTGGATGCCTATGATGCAATGACAAGTGAGAGAAGTTACCGAAAAGCATTTTCCGATGAAGTTGCCATAACGGAGATAAAAGATAATGCTGGGACTCAATTTGATCCTGAGCTAGTAAATGTATTTACTAAAAAAGTAATGGCAAAAACTTGAATTAGGGCTTAATCCTAAGAACCGTTGGGTCAAAAATTGAACTACATTATGTAAGGAGGTTGGGCAAAAATGGATGTAAGTCCGGAAACAAGCCCAATAAAGACCCGGCGTTGCCGGTCCGTCAATCAATGAATATCACGTCATCGTGGTTGCAGAAGAAATGGGTGTGTGAAAAATAATAAAAAGGCGGAACTCCATGAAGAGTACCGTCTTTTTATTCATATGGCGAGATCCTTTTTGTTAAAGGCGTAAATACCTAAACGAAGAAGAATCAGCGTACCGGCAATAAGGCCAATGGTCTCCTTTGCCGGATTTTTGCTTCCTTCTAAAACCTCTTGAGGTTGATAACACCGAAAGAGGGATAGTTTTCGTACCCAGGATAGTTGATCACTGAGTCCTCCGGCAACATCCAAAGCATAAAAGGCTAAAGTCAGACTTGCAGCCATCGTAAAAGCAGTATCGCCTTCGGTAAACAATGCGGAGAATAAAAGACTATAGGCGCCGATTAAGCTATAGAAAGCAAACCCCTGAATACTAAAAATGCAATATCTCCAGAGGTCAAGATTTATGCCAAATCGTTTCGTCCCTACGAATAAGCCAAGCAGCGTGAAAAAGATGAGCAGAGCATTCCCACTGAAAAGCACAAGGGCCTGGGTGGTCAGAAATTCATCCCTGGAAACTGGGGTGGAAAGAAGCAGGGCTAGGGAACCATCGTTTGCCATCGCCGCGAGCAATTCATTCGCTGTCTCAACATTATATAGAGCTAAAAGCATTGCCCAGATCCGTGCAAAAAATTGAGCGGTAATAAATGCTTCAAACGTATCGACACGAGCCTCCTCTGAAACTCCGAAAACGGTCTTTACGGCAGAAGGTAATGATCCGGCGATTTGTGACACGGCCGGATTTTTGGAAATCACGGGATAGACCCAAGTCAAAAGTCCCTCATAGAGGATAATGCCTGAAGAAAGTTTGGCGATTTTTTTGCCATTTTGTTTTATCATTACACGGAATAATGCATCATTCAACTCGGCATCCCCCTTAACCTTAATGGTAGTACTGCATAAACGCATCTTCCAGTTCAATGGAGCATTGTTTAAACCGTTTGACATGAACCTGAGCAAGCGTTTTCCATAGCACATCCTGCTTGCCTGTAATAAGGATGGTGAATCGATAATTTCCCAGAGACTGAAGAATCAAACCGCTTTCCCGTAAGCATTCGGCGTCTTCTTCTTGTTCAACCTCAATTTCAAAGATTTGACATTCACCCTGTTTGAGTAAGGTGATATCTTGAACGGTCACAAGTTCTCCTTCACGGATAATCCCTACTTGTTCACACGTTTTTTCAATCTCTGGGAATTGATGTGAAGACATAAAAATGGTTTTACCGTTCCTCTTTTCTTCAAGGATCAAATCAATAAACGCCTTTTGCATCAATGGGTCAAGGCCGGATGTTGGTTCATCTAAAACAAGAACAGGTGAGTCAAGCATCAAGGCAGAGGTAATTCCCAGCTTTTGTTTCATTCCTTTGGACATTTTGCGAATATGCTGCTGCGGATTAAGGTCAAGATAGCTAAGAAGTCGCTTTTGTTTTCGCTTTATCTCTCCGACCTTGCCATGCATGCCTTCAATAAGATCTAAGAATTCCTGACCGGTAAGCTGTTCCAGAAAGCGGAGCTCACCCGGAAGATAACCGATGATACGTTTTAACTCTGTACGGTCCTGCCAGCAATCAAAATCTGATATTTTCGCGTTGCCATAATCGGGTTTCATAAATCCCATAAGCAAACGAATCGTTGTGGTCTTGCCGGCCCCATTGGGTCCTAAGAATCCAAAGGCTGTTCCTGAATCCACCTGAAAGGTCAGATTCTTAATGCCTCGTCCTTCACGATAGGTTTTTGTGAGTTCACTAACTTTAAACAAGCCGGTCCCACCTTTGCCAATACCTTCCTATTTCATAGAATATGCAAAAATAGGTAAAAGGGTTTAATCCATCGGATAACAAAAATCGGACGATAGCATACGATATGATGGGATGGAGGTGCGACATTGGAACTTACAAAAGAAATTCAAGAAGGACTTAATAATGCATCACAATATGTGATTGGCGGTATAGATCAGATCGTGTCGGGTAATCTTGATGAATATCACAGCGTTTCTCCGAGTCCGGGGGCAACATCACTTGCTGCACTTGCTCTTCTTGCCCTAGGAAGGGGCTTTGAAAACGCTCAACAGGAGGCATTAAATTGGCTGAGAAACAACTATCGTGAAGGTTGGGGAAAAACCCCCGGCGATCAACCGGATGAAGAGATAACGCAAATCGCAAGAGCAGCGCTCAGCGGGAGTCAAGCTGGATGGTGGGGCAAGATTTTGTTGCTTGCTCAAGCACGCCAATTTTCCCAAATGATTTTATCCTTAGGGCAAAGGATGGTTCCCGGCCTTGAGGGACCGACTCCTGAAGAGATCGTTCTTCCGACGATACTCGAAGACAGGGTATTAACGAAGCTTCCGCTATATGGCCGGCCTGTCGTTGTTGCAGCATCATTGCTTTGTGCCGCATCACAAGAGAGTATGAAAAAAGGAATTCAATACCTTCTGGATACCCAATTAAAAGATGGTTCTTGGTCAGAGGATATCATTGCCACCAGTTTGGCAATTTTGGCTATCATGCGCACAGGCGGCAACTCTGAAAGAATGGAAAAAGCGGGACAGTGGCTGGTCCGGAAGCAGTATCCCAGCGGCGGATGGCCGGCATTTGACCAACTTAATATATGGGCTGTGGGCTGGGCACTTTGTATTTACGGGGAATCCAAGCAAGGACAAAATGATATTTCGTGGTTAAATCGAGCGGTTAATTGGCTAAAACAGGGGCAGAATGAGGATGGAAGTTACGGAAGTACGCCTCCCTTTACGCACCCGGATTTAGATGATACGGCAGTGGCTCTCATTGGTTTGCATCAAGTCGGCCAAGAGAATCCTTCAAGCCTTAAACTCCTTAAGAATTTGCAAAATACCGATGGCAGTTGGGGAACGTTTCCCAGTTTTCAGGGTCGGCCTCCGCAGATTTCGTCGGACTTCCCGGTCTATATTCCGAGTGTTGATGTCAGCATTCATGCTCTTGAGGCGTTATGGCAGCGATCGCGTTCGCAAGAAGCCCGGATTTGGCAAGGACTGAATTGGATATTAGCCCAGCAGGATGATCAAGGGGCATTTCCGGCATCTTGGTATGAAGGGCCAATTTACAGTACGGCCCAGGCCATAGAACTCTTGAGCAAGTGGAAGTTCAGCTGGGAACGCTGGAAAAGCGCACATCAAATTTTAAAAGCACGAAAAAAAAGCCTGGAATTTTTGATCCAAGCTCAAAATAAGGATGGGGGCTGGGGTTCTGTGGTTGA
This sequence comes from Desulfitobacterium sp., assembly GCF_034927245.1. Taxonomy (GTDB): domain Bacteria; phylum Bacillota; class Desulfitobacteriia; order Desulfitobacteriales; family Desulfitobacteriaceae; genus Desulfitobacterium_A. The sequence continues at coordinate 49,749 of NZ_JAYFQK010000039.1, read as the reverse complement.
GACGGGTTTAGCCGTGTCAGGATTGATGCGCTATGCCGGGGCTGTTCCGAAAGATGTCTTAGACAGGGGAATATATAATCTCCTAATAACACAGAAGAACAATGGTTCCTTTGAACCTTCTTATCGAGCAATCTATGCCAAGGGATGGAATTATGAAGAACCAATCACGACGGCGCTTACGGCTATTCGAGCTTTTCAAAGATATAACCAAATATACCAGGCGTCATACGGAAAATCCAGAAAATCGTTTTAGAGCATTTTATTGCTGATTTTGTTCAAGTGCACGGGCCAGCTGATCCGGACATGAGGTAGGTTTTTCTCCACAGCTGATTCCTTTTAAGCGTTTAATCACTTCATCGACAGGCATTCCCTCCACCAATAGGGCAATGGCCTCAAGGTTTCCGGGGCATCCCCCGATGAATTGCACGTTTTGAACGATATTATTTTCGGTCTCAAATAAAATTTTACGGGAACAAACTCCCCTCGGTGTGTATGTTTTCATGTAGATTGATCCTTTCTAAGTAAAGTTTTCGGATGGATAATCTTTTAAATTATAAAGATTCACCTTTAAAAAGTAAAGACTTGACAGCGGCATTCAATAGGAATACCGCTCCTTTATATCAAATTTTTAAAAATTCTTGTCTAACCAAGAAACTTTTGAAGGATTTATGGTGATTTAAAGCGAAAATTCTATTACAGCAAGGAAAAGGAGAGGGTAATTTATTGGGCAATATATCAACTTCATATAAATCAACGTCCGCTTCTTCTTCAGGGGGATTATCCAATCTTTGGAATCAGGAAGATTCTTGGGCAGTATGGCTGGGTCTGACTATCGTCCTGTTAAGTATTGTCTTCTGGGGTATCGGCGACAACTTCATGGCTTGGATTGGGGTTAAAACACCGAGCTATAGTAATTTCCAAGATCCCCTTAATTATCTTAGCAGTCATAAAGATTCTATCTTTGCGCTATATCTATTTTTTCTAATTTTGTTTTCAATTGCGTTCAAGGCTCTCAACGTAAAGGTTAAATGGTTTTTTGCCGGATTTACGTTCCTTTTTGGCCTCAGTGTTCTCGTTTCGGTAGTTGGTTCTTGGGATGTCATGAAACGATATAATATCGAAACTCCGCTGCTCGCACTTGTTGTAGGTCTTCTTATCAGTAACCTTTTGAAGATCCCAAATTGGTTAAATACTGCACTTCAGACCCAATTTTATGTTAAGTTAGGCATTGTGTTAATGGGGGCTACCTTACCGTTTACATTACTTCTCGAAGCCGGTTCTGTAGCTTTTTCCCAAGCAACAATTATTGCTGTAGCTACTTTTCTCAGTATATATTGGACAGGAACACGGTTATTCTCGCTTGATAAACGTTTTGCAGCTACCTTGGCAGCAGGGGGATCAATTTGCGGAGTTTCTGCCGCAATTGCGGTAGGTGGAGCTGTGAAGGCTGATAAGCAGCATGTCTCAATCGCGATTTCCTTAGTTATTCTCTGCTCTATTATTATGATTTTTATCCTGCCCTTTGCCATCAACGTGCTAAATGTTCTTCCCGGACCCGCCGGAGCATGGATTGGTACTGCAGAATTTGCCGATGCCCCCGGAATGGCAGCAGCGGCGGCAATTAATGAACAAGCCCTTAGAACTTTTACACTTATGAAAGTTGTCGGTCGGGATATGTTCATTGGCATATGGTGTTTTATTATGGCTTTAGTTTCAATCACGCGATGGGACAAGCGATATGGAAGTTCCAAACCCAATGCCAAGGATATTTGGCTTCGGTTTCCAAAGTTTGTACTTGGTTTTTTTATAAGTTCAATTATTATTTCGATTTTAACAGCTTCTAATATAGGTACACCGAAAGTCATTAATGCCAATGTCATTAATCCGATTATCCAACTGCGAGATTGGTCTTTTATTTTTACTTTTCTTTCAATCGGCCTGTCCAGCCGTTTTAAGGAACTTGCTTCGGCAGGGTGGAAGCCTTTAGCGGCGATAACTGCCGGAGTATTCGTAAACCTTCCGCTTGGCTATCTGTTATCTGTCAAAATTATGAATAATTTTTGGACAATAGTAAAATAAGCTTTTTGAAGCTGAAAGAGGAGACGAAAAGTATGCGCCCGGATAATGAAACTTGTGTACAAAGAGCTCGATTTTTCTTTTATTTCTTTGAGAAAAAGGACTGGGAACCGGGGGAGTATCCGCCTTTTAAAGACATTTTAAAAGTAAAAAAAGTTGAACCCGAAGCCGTTCGTAATCTAAATCGGTTCCTGAATATTAGATTGGAGAGGATTGCTTCAATGATGGAGGTGCTGATGAAAGCACATGAAGATTGGGCGGTAACGGGGTTTAAAGATCATATCCTCATGGAAACTGAGAGCTTTGATTTTAACGATGCAGTGGCGGTTTTGAAGGAAAACGGTTTTAGTGATCATGAATTTATTTTAAAAGTTGAATATACCCGTTTATGGGGTGTCTTGTAGAGTTGATTATAAAACTCCCGGTAATTATTGCCGGGAGTTTTAATTTAAAATTGACATTATGACAGACATTTCGTCTAAAAATGACAAGATGTCACGTTAGAAATCAGCTGGGATTTATTAACATGAGACCTTAAACCTTGATATTATGCAAGTTATCACAAGAACTTATCCCTTGGCATGGGTTTTGCTTATTACATTATGAGTAAACTGATGCGCCAGAGAAAACAGAAAGAGGTGAACACTAATATCCTTGAATAAGACGTAAAATGAGGCGCAAAATCAAAAAAATGGAGGATGGATAATGGCACAAGTGGAAACCAGAAAAGCAACATCTCCGTCAGGGGGCTTGTCCGATCTTTTTAAGAAAGAGGATTATTGGGCTGTATGGCTGGGACTTGGTATTGTATTAATATCAATGCTGCTTTGGGCTTCGGGCAGCAGTTTTATGAAGTCAATTGCGATTAAAATCCCAACCTGGAGTGATTTTAGCACAGCAACAACCTATCTCGGTGCTAATGTCGGTAATATTTGCCTAATGTTTTTGGGCTTTTTGGCCTTATTTGCGATTGCCGTTAAAGTATTAGGTTATGATGTTAAAAAGTTTACTGTGGGTTTTACCGTACTTTATATTCTAAGTCTTATCGTCTGTGTATTAGGATCATGGACTGTAGCAAAAAAGTATAATTTTGAAGCACCGCTGCTGGCGCTGGCTGTTGGTTTGATCATCGGCAATGCACTACCGATTCCTCAGTGGCTTGATGCAGCGCTGAGAACAGAGTTTTATGTTAAAACGGGTATAGTCTTGCTCGGCGCCACACTTCCTTTTACTCTCATTCTTCAATCAGGACCGGTAGCCTTTTTACAAGCTACACTTATTGCGTCAACAACCTTTTTAACAATCTATTGGGCGGGTACACGGATTTTTAAGCTGGACAAACGCTTTGCTTCCACTCTTGCTGCCGGCGGTTCAATCTGCGGTGTATCAGCATCCATTGCCATCGGTGGTTCTGTTCAAGCCGAGAAACAACATGTTTCTGTTGCTATTTCTCTCGTTGTTGTTTGGGCGGTTGTCATGATTTTCTCCCTGCCTATGTTTATTAGTGCCTTGGGTATTCCTGCCGGTCCCGCAGGAGCATGGATCGGTACATCCGAATTTGCTGATGCAGCAGGTATGGCTGCAGCTGCGTCCCTTGGAGAACAATCCATTAAAACCTTTACCCTTATGAAAGTTGTCGGAAGGGATATGTTTGTTGGTATCTGGTGCTTTATTATGGCTATGATATCGGTTACGAAATGGGAGAAGAGAGATGACGGATCAAAACCAAACGCCGGCGAAATCTGGACTCGTTTCCCGAAATTCGTTCTGGGTTTCTTTGTGGCTTCGATCATTGTGACGATTCTGGTAGCATCTGTCGGAACGGGGACTGCTGCGGCACAGAGTGTTGATTCTCTTATTATCGCACCGGTTAAGGAATTAAGAACGTGGGCATTTATCTTCACTTTCTTGTCCATCGGCATGACGACACGATTCAAAGAGCTGACTTCCGTTGGGTGGAAACCTTTTGCCGCCTTTACGACAGGCGTATTGGTCAATGTCCCTCTTGGTTATTTGTTATCTGTCGTAGTCATGGGGAATTATTGGGGTTCAATCTAAGGATAGTCTCTGCATTATCCAGACAAAATAGCGGACCGGTCTGCACTGTGAAGTAAAGGTCATTGTGTAGCCGGTCATTTTATTTTACCGTATAAAATAATTTTAATGAAATGAAAAAAAGAGATAGTCATGCTACACTAAAGATAAACTTTTTGTCGTAAAGAAAAAGAAGGGGGTTAATTATTTGGTAAAAAACTCAATTCCTTGGTGGATGCGATTAAAATATCTCTTTCTTTTCTTCGGAGTTAGCATGTCCATTCTGCCTTTATTTCTTCTTGGATATTTAGGCTTTACATCGGTAAGCCAAAATCTAAAGCAAAACATTTACGAAAGAAATTTTGAGCAAGTAACGGTGTTTGCTCATGAAATAGAATCTTCCTTCTTAGAAGTTGAGGATAGCTTGAATCTTATAGCGACTACGAGTGCCAATGACCTCCTGGGTGAGGATTCGGGGCCTCGGGAGTTAATTTATAAGGCTCTTATGCAAAAAGAACCGGTTATTGAAGAAGTAAAAGTAATCCATGCGAATTGGCCTGCTCCCAAATCATCCTCAATAATAAGTGAGGTTTTTTATGCGTCGGACGGATGCCCGAAGGTTTATATATCGGTGCCTGTCCAAGATCCTTTAACCCATGAACTAAGCGCTTATCTGCAAGCTAAAATCGATTTAACAGGGATAATTGACCGCTTTGCCGATGTTCATTTGGCAGAGGGGGGATATCTATTTGTCGTTGACCATTCCGGAAATTTAATTGATCATACTGCCTGGGATAGTGCTCAAAATGTGGAAATTCATGAGAATCCTGCAGTTCAGAGCTATCTTGAAGGAGAGGGCTCATCCTCGGAAACGAATTATAAAAATCAAGCCGGCGTGAACGTTATCGGGGCGTATGCTTCTATGGAAAATCCGAATTGGGCAGTATTTATTGAACAGCCAACCCGCGCGGCCAGTAAGCCAATTTCAGAGTTTGCATACCGACTCATCATGATTGCGTTTCTCATCATGGTTTTGGTGATGATTTTAAGTGTAGCTTTTACGTTAAAAGTCGTTCAACCGATTGAAAATCTCGAAGAACAGGTTAGAAACATCATTTCGACAGGGAACTTAGAATCTCATATTCCAATTCAAAGTTGGGATGAAATTGGAAGATTAGTTCAATCCTTTAATCAATTATTAAATTCCTTAAACCAAAAAAATGAAAGTATTAAAGACGAAAAAGAACTTCTGACTACCGTTGTTGATGGGATTGGTGCCGGAATGGCCCTATTGAATTCCGATGAAAGAATTATTTGGTGGAACACAAAGTTTAGGGAATGGTTTGGAAATCAACTGGCTAATCTTCCGTGTGATGAAGTGGTTAAAGGTGAAGGCATGGAGAGATTTTACCTTGAAAATGGCCGCAATATCTTAGTATACTTGAACAATGAACGACGTCATTTTCGTCAGATGTACTATGAGTTATCACCGGATAATCCTGAAAATGCAGCTTATCTGTTACTTCTTGAAGATGTTACTCAAGAAGTCGAAATGGAAGCCCACATGATTGAAACAGACAAAATGGCAGCCATAGGGCTTTTAGCGTCGGGCGTAGCTCACGAAATTAATAATCCATTAGCAGTTGTTTCAGCTCAGAGTGAAGATTTACTGGACCGCTTAATCGAAGAAGATCATGAGCTGACACGCGGGGAAGTTAAAGAAGGATTTAGGATTGTCTTGGAGCAAACTTCACGTTGTAAACAGATTACTGACCGCTTGCTTAGATATGCTCATAAGCGCAGCGATGAGCGAGAACCCATAAACATTGGAGCAGCAAGTATTCAGGCGTTTGGCTTAATCGAACACAAGACTAAACAGAAAAAAGTTCATATTGAGGTACAACTCGAAAATGATCTGTTCGTTCAGGGAAATGAAAATGAGTGGCAGCAAGTTGTGCTTAATCTGATTGCGAACGCTTTGGATGCTTCTGCTGAAGAAGAGGTAATTGAAGTCAAGGGATGGCAAGAAAATGAAGTAGTTCACTTTACAGTCAGAGATTACGGAGAAGGAATTCCTGCCCATAACCTTACTAAGGTGTTTGATCCATTTTATACAACAAAATCCGTTGGTCAAGGAACAGGCCTGGGGTTATATGTGAGTTACGGAATTATTCAGCAGATGAAGGGAAACATGACATTAGAAAGTAAAGAAGGACAAGGAACGATAGTCAAGATTACCTTGCCTCTTCATAAGGTAGGGGATTACAACTGATGAAGTATGGTCAGAAAATACTCATTTTAGACGATGAAAAAAACTTGCGAGTAATTATTGCACAACGCCTGCGGCGTAAAGGCTATGATATATTTGAAGCCGGCACAGCCGCTGAGGGGATTGCGGTATTAAAAGAAAATTTGCTTGATGTGGTTTTGTTAGATATTAAACTACCCGATGGCGATGGGCTGACACTTTTACCCAAGATTAAGCAGCTGCAGCCTGATCTTCAAGTTGTAATGCTGACCGGAAACGGTACAATCCAGTCGGCAATTGAAGCTATGAAACTCGGGGCTTATGAGTATTTAACAAAGCCATGTAACCTGTCAGAGCTCGAAATTACGTTACAAAAGGCCTCTGAGAAAAGAAAATTGGTTTTAGAAAATACCGGTCTTAAGCAGGTTGTAAACCGTCAAACTTCGGAATTTAAAATTATAGGTGAAAGCGAACCGATGGTTGAGCTTCTGAAAATAACCCGTAAAGTGGCTGAAACCGATACGTCCGTTCTAATTCAGGGTGAAAGTGGCGTGGGTAAGGAGTTGATTGCCCAAGCCGTTCATCTTTGGAGTTCACGGGTTAATAGTCCATGTATTGCAGTGAATGCCGGTGCTATCCCAGAAGCATTAATTGAGAGCGAGCTTTTTGGACATGAAAAAGGGTCTTTTACCGGGGCTGGAATGCAAAAAATTGGGTTGGTTGAAATGGCGGATAATGGAACGCTTTTTCTGGATGAAATCGGTGAGATGCCTTTATCTTTTCAAGTAAAGCTGTTGCGTTTTTTAGAAAGCGGGGAGTTTCGGCGTGTAGGGGATACTCGGCTGCGTCGAGTTGATGTTCGTGTTGTCGCAGCTACTAATCGTGATCTGCGGGAGGAAATAATAGAAGGAAGATTTCGTGAAGACCTATTTTATCGTTTAAATGGTTTAACCTTATTCGTTCCTCCACTGCGCGAGCGCCGGAAGGATATTCTTCCGCTCGTCGATTACTTTTTTGAAACCCAGCGTGAGAAAAAGTCTTTTCAACAGGAATATTCTTTAACCCCTAAAACTCAGGAACTATTGCTTACCTATGATTTTCCGGGTAATGTGCGTGAACTCTTCCATCTTATTGAACGCGGACAAATCCTGTCATCGAGAGGGCTGATTACACCTAAAGATATTTGGCCGAATCAATCAGAGCAGTTTATTAAGACAGCGACTCCGGAAGCAGCCGGAATTCTTAAATTATTTCAGGCAAATAAGCAGCCTTCTTTAGAAGAGCTTGAAAAATTCTATATTTTAGATACACTTGAGCAAGTAAAGGGAAACAAGGCAGAAGCAGCCCATTTATTAAAAATAAGTGTTCGTACGATGTATCGCAAACTGCAGAGCTATGGAGTTCTTGATAGTTGAGCCGTCAACCTCTCACTTAAGTAGGTAGAACCAAGAATTAAAATGCCGCCTAAGATTTGGATAAGACTCATACTTTCGCCAAGGAAAACCGCGGCAAAAACGACTGCTGAAATGGGATCTACATAGCTGAGCACTGCTATGGACTGAGCCTTTAAATCCTTAAAGGACGTAAAATAAAGGAAATACGCAATACCGGTATGAAATATCCCTAGGATCAGGATATAAATCCCTGATTGTAAACTTATCGATGAGAGATTTATTTGATCTTTGATCAAAACATAGGGCAGAAGAACTAAGGTGGCAAGCAGTAATTGGATGACAGTCGTCTCAATCCCGGATAGGTTTTTAATAAATTTGTTCATCAAGATGACACTGGCATAAAGCACCGCTGCCGATAGGCCATAGAGTATACCGATAGTATGATTAAAGGAGCCTTCTGTGACGTTGCTCCCGACATTAACGATTAAAAATAAGCCGATCATGGCTGCAATTATAGAAGCTATTTTAATGAAGGTTAGTTTTTCCTTAAGGACAAAAGGAGCTAAAAGCATCACAAATACGGGTGCAAAATAATAGCTGAGGGTTGCATTGGAAATCGTCGTATACTTATACGCCTGAAATAATAGTATCCAATTAAAACCGATGGCAGCCCCCGAAAAGAATAGCAAAATCCCGTTTTCCCTGATTCGCTGAAAAGATGGCTTTTTTCGGATTATGATACTGACACCGATTAAAAATAAACTTCCAAGCATACCTCTTAAAAATGCGATCGAGCTTGAGGATAGATCAATATTTTTTACAAAAACGCCAATGCTTCCGAAAATGAGCATTGCGCTGATAAATCTTATTCTGCTATTCATCTTTCACCTCATACACGTAGAGCATTATCTGTTGATCATGACTAAGCCAAGAATACAAAAAATGGCCCCGAGAATTTTATTTACCCCAAATCCTTCCTTGTAAAAGAGAATGCCAATCGGAATTAAGATAACCGCAAGTGCAATATTCGCCACTAAAGAGCCGACACTGATCTTCCAGCCTGCTCGATATGCCAATAAATAACCTAATTCGAGTCCGACGATAGCAAAACCAAGAACAATGCTTGTCCAATTCAAATCTTTTAAAGCGTGAAGAATTCCTTTCTCTGATCGGTTGAAGAAGTACATGATCAGCGAAACCAGCGCAGCTGTCAGATAGGTTACGAGCAGCGCTAAAAAAGGATTCGCTTTGGCAGGCGTTGATTTTTGGACGATATTATATATAACGTTTGAGGCTATAATAAGTAAGATCGAAAAGACGTAAATAAACATGAGCTGTTCCACTACTCCTTTATTGAGACTAATACTTATATATTACATGTTCAGAGTCTGGATTTAAAGGAAAAATTAAGGGAGGAAACCGGTGATGCGTTTATTTATCGGAATTGATCTGCCAGAGAAGCTGAAAAAAGAACTGCTTGGCTTTCAGACAGAGTTAAAAACGCTTGGAGTAAAGGGATTGTGGAAAGCCCAAGATAACTTTCATATTACTTTAGAATATTTAGGTGAGTTAGACCCCAGTACTGTACCCTTGCTTTCCGAAACACTGTCCCAAGTAGCCAGGAAACATCCGTCTTTTCGTTTGAACGTCGGCGGCTTAGGGTCTTTTCCTTCTTTTAAACGTCCTCATACTCTTTGGACGTCTGTCGGAGGGAGCTTAAAAGAGCTGAATATACTAAGGGACGAGCTTCATCACGAGCTCGCCCAAAAAAGATTTGCATTGGAGGATCGACCGTTTAAGCCGCATTTAACGCTTGCTTCTCGCCCGGAACTTGATGGCTTGGATATAGCTTCTGCTCAGGCAAAACAGCTGGGTGAATTCGTCGTTGCGGAGGTTGTTCTCTTTGAGAGCAAAGTCATTCGCGGAAAGCGAATCTATACCCATATATTTGAAGAAAGATTATGCTAATTTATTTCTTCGATCTCTCCCACAAAGCGGGATAAAAGAAATGAACCAATTAAAACAATAGACGTATACATTTCATACAATTTCTTGGACTTTCCGATCTTCTGTACCTTCTTGTACATAGACGGGGATAGGTCTTCAAGGGCTTTTATTTTTTCCGGAACGGTGTTATAGGGATTGGTTAAAGCTTGATACTGTTCACATAAGAGAAGGTTTTTCCGTTGAATGAGCTTATCTGTTTCTCGAGTTCGGGTTATCGGCTGCGGGGTGTGTGGAATATCGAAGATTAATCGGACGGTATAATCAGTAACCCATAGATCGGTGTATTGATACCCTGCCTTGATCAACCCGTCGATAAACGCATCACGCATCGGTAAATCTTTAAGGGTGATCATAATATCCATGGTCAACTCTAAGGGCTCAGAAAACTCTCCCAATTTAAAACCGGTTAGCCACCAGTGTTTATCATGACGTATAAAGAGCGGCTTGCCATTCTTCTTTAACGCATATGCCATAGTCAAACAATCTTCATCACTTACGGATTGATAAAATGTTCCCGCAAAAACTCCCTCAAGGGTGATTTTATGGGATGCAATATAGACCCCGATTTCACCGCCTGTGACTAAATCGTATTGCCCCTTCCAAAACGCAATCATCCACTTCTTCCCTTGGTAATCAAAGTAGATGGGTTCACAATCAATAATCATCCCAAAAGGTGCAGCGGCTTCATCATATAGGCGGCAATAACCAACATCCCTCTGCCAGGGGTTCATCGTTGAATAAAAAATATCTTGCGCCGGATCATAGCCATAACCCGCAAGCTCAATGATTTTATCGAGTTCTTTATTACCCATCGACATAGACTTGCCTCCTTCCTCAATACTAGTCCTCTTTGTACCATAATATGGAATCCACGCATAGAATGGTGCATAAAGAGTGTGTGAAAGTCGTATTGATGAGGGGACAAGGGAAAGATGAAAAGAGATGCGCATTATTATGCTTTGTTAGCCTTTTGCCGTGCGTGTGGATATAGCAAGGAGAGCGCACATGTTATCGCCGACGCCTCACAATTTGTTGATGATGCGAAGATTAATCTGATGTTTTTGGATACTAATGATTTGAAAGCTCCTTACGAATTTGTGAATAATCGACCCGCTTTTTTTAATATGGCAACCTGCCATTCGTATTTTCAAATCGAAACGTTTAATTATGAGGCGATGGTTAACAACACGATTGCTTTTCATTTCGTTCCCGGTTTCAAAGGCGAAAACTTCACGAAAAGGCTTCGCTGTATGGAAGAATCCCCCATTATAATGGACTTAATTAAAGAGGTCATGCTTGAGGATGATCTCATAAAGCTTGGTATGGTTTTGCATGTCTATGTTGATACATTTTCTCATCAAGGTTTTAATGGCATGGTAAGCAAAGTTAATGCAATTAAGAATTGCGAAGCGTATAATATCAAATCATTAGGCTTATTCGATAAGACACTCAAGATATTAAAGCAACTCTCCCAGAATAATTATGAAATTTATTTTGACAAGATAATGCCGGCTTATGGACATGCACAAGCTTTGGACTATCCGGATCTGCCTTATTTGGAGTGGGCGTATGAATATGATTATAGTGATGAATTCAATGGGCTTTACAAAAAGATTGTGATAGATAACAAAGATCGCTATCAACGGGCGTTTAGGGGTGTTGAAAAATTGCTGAAGAACTATTTGCTGTATCATCCGCACTACAGGGATTCAGCGATTCAGTTTGACAGCATAGAACCGCTGATGAAATCACTTATATACGAAGGTCATGATGCCCTGCGGATTAAGAATTGGCAAAATTTATTAATCGAGCAGAGATTACTCGATAGGAAGGATAAAGATTTACTCACTTATGAGGATGACCGTTGGCTGAAAGATGCTTTCGCGAATTATGACCGCAAAGTTTTTGAAAACCGTGTGGTTGAGAATGTTCGATTAGCTGATAACTTTGAGTGTTCTAAGTGGTACGGTTTCTATACTGCGGCCAAATGGTATAAAAAAAGGTTTTTGGAGATTTGCAATAAGTATCAATTATTTTTACCCATCTGATCATTGAAGTTAAAGGAGAAATAAACCAATGCCGTTTTTTCAATATGGTCAAAAAGAAATGGATTACCTTAAAAGCAAGGATAAGAAACTAAGCGAAGCTATTGAACGAATCGGCATGATTCAGCGTGAGGTCATCCCAGACCCATTTTCGGCTTTGATTTCAAGTGTTGTTGGTCAGCAGATTTCGAATAAGGCGGCGGCAACGGTTTGGAATCGGTTATCGGCCCTCCTGGGAAGCATTACTCCGGAACGTATTGCACAGGTGGATCTGATGGAGATCCAAGGATGCGGGATGTCGGAGAGAAAGGCCGGCTATATTAAGGGTATCGCTGATGCGGCTATGGATGGTGCGGTTGATTTTAGAACCCTGGATAAGCTGAGGGATGAGGAGATTATTCAAAAGCTGTCTTCACTTCATGGAGTTGGGATTTGGACAGCCGAAATGCTCCTTATTTTTTCCTTGTGCCGTCCTGATGTGGTCAGCTATCGGGATTTAGGAATCCGTCGGGGAATGATGAATTTATACGGACTCCAAGAACTGCCTAAAGATCAGTTTGAACGCTATCGCAAGCGGTATTCTCCTTATGGATCTGTTGCATCTTTCTATCTTTGGGCGCTTGCGGTGAAATAATTTGAACGGTCCTTTGCAATAATCTATGATTATGAGCACCAAAAAAGGGCTGTTTGACGACAGCCCTTGGTACTTTTTAATTCTTTTGTTATCCTCTGGCCTTTGGGCCGGGTGCATATTGTGAAGGAATGCGAACAGGCTGAACTCTTGGTTGTTGCGGAAGCCGAGGTTGCGGATATGCATAGCATTGCTGTGGGATTGGCGGGACACAGGGATAAACAGGATAACAGCAAAGCGCTTCAAATGGCTCCGGACATTTGTGGAATAAGATCATCGTAATCACCTCGAATATAAAAATGGATATTATCTAATACCAATATATTCCATGATTATTTAAGGGAAAGTTGACCATTCAAAGTTGTTCACAACTTTCTTCAAAGCGATGTCCGATCACTTTTCCGGAAGCAGCCTGTTTTATCGATACGTTTTGTTCAGAAGTTTCGCTTTTTAGCTGAAAGCAGGCCTCAGCGTCATTCCAGAATACAAGATAGTGCAAAGTCTCGATTTCCAGGCGGTCTCCTTCATAAATTTCAGTTCCTTCCCGATCCGTAAAGCCTGTCCATTGAAGCAATTCAAATTTACTGATCGGTTCCCAAGAGCGTCCGGGAATACTTAGGGCAAAAGGAGCTTGACTTTGAGTATCAAATGTAATGGCAAGAATCTTAAACATCTTTTTCCGGACTTTATCCCATGCACGGTATTTTGTAGTTTTCATTATTTTTCCCCTTTCTACAATTATCTATACGGATGCTGGGAATCCGTTTTTGGGTTGTAACAAGCATCCAATTTCTGGAGAAACGGAATACTGTACTAAGACACAAGAAAATATTTGCATATATATGGAGCTGTTATGTAAATATATATTGCCACAAAATCAATTCTGAGCTATTCTATACATAATAAAATTTACGCGTACAGCGGACATTTGTCTTTCTTATAAGGAAATCGCTTTTGGAGGTATGGGATTTGTTAACGGTAGAAAAAATTGGCGGAACTTCAATGACACAATTCCAGGATGTATTGCATAACATCATCGGAAACCCCGGGGATCCTGATTTTCATTATGGTCGGGTATTTGTCGTCTCGGCTTATGCCGGTGTTACGAATCTGCTTCTGGAGGACAAAAAAACTAAAGCTCCGGGCGTATATCAGCGCTTTGCCAGGGGTGAAGATTATGAAAAAACGCTCGATGAATTGCTGGAATATCTATTAAAAATCAACGAGAAATTTATTGATTTAGGTCTTGATGAAGAAGTTGCAAAAGCCTTTTTGATTGGGAGAATTGCGCAAACAAAATCGTATCTCAGCAGTATGGGAGAAATTATTGCTTCCGGTTATGTCGAACGCGAAAGTATTTTTTCGGCGGCTCGTGAGTTATTGTCTTCGATCGGAGAAGCCCATTCGGCTTTTAACTCTGTTAATATTCTGCAAAATCGAGGGATTCCGGCAAAACTTGTCGACCTCACCGGTTTTCGGGATTCCAGACAACTCACGATCAGCGAGCGGATTGAACAGTCTTTTAAAAATATTGATCCTTTTACCGGAATTGTAATTGCTACGGGATACACCAAGGGCCGTGAAGGAATCATGCGGCAATTTGCGCGTGGTTACTCGGAAATAACATTTTCAAAGATTGCAACTTATCTGCATGCAGATGAGGCGATCATTCATAAGGAATATCATTTATCCTCCGCCGATCCGAAAGTAGTCGGATTAGATAAAGCTGTTCCTGTAGGCCACACGAATTATGATGTGGCAGACCAATTGGCGGATGTCGGCATGGAGGCTATTCACCCCAATGCTGCTAAACCCTTGGAATTAGCCGGGATTAATTTACGCTTAAAAAACACGTTCCAGCCCAAACATCCGGGGACATTGATTTCCAAGGGCTATGTCGGTCCGGAAGCGAAAATTGAAATTATTGCCGGTTCGGATAAGGTTGTTATTATTGAAATCCATGATGCTTCGATGGTGGGACAGACGGGCTTTGACTTTGAGATTATGAAAACGTTTAATCAGTTTGATATAAGCTATATTATGAAAGCTACGAATGCCAACAGCATTTCTCTGGTTATTTGGGAATCGGATTTAAGTGATGAATTGATTATTGAACTCAGAGAAAAGTATGAGACCGTCACGGTAAAGCAAGTGGCCATAGTTTGCGTGATCGGTTCCAATATTGCTTTGCCAAATATTCTGGCCCGTGCAGCTTCAATTCTTGCGAAAAACAAAATCAATATTAACTGTGTATCTCAATCCTTACGCCAAGTTAATATGCAGTTTGTTATTGACCGAGATAAGTATACTCAAGCGATCATTCAGTTAAATGAAGAATTGTGCTTAAAGTAGGTTGACATTTCTTTTATTCTCGCCTAATATATTTAACGAGCTGACATTGAGGATTCGCAATACAATTGCGATCCGTAATGAGAAACCGCTTGTTATGGAAGGCTGGTTTATAAACGCCGAAGCGTTTATGAACGGGTTTACAGGTAGGTTTAAAAGACAAAGAGAGAAGGTGTTTATTCGCCTTCTCTCTTTGTTTCTTTGTTATCAGCTCTACTCATTGCTTACAAATGCGGAGCTTGGTTACTTCCCGATACAGATGTTTCTAATGTTTCAGGCTTGGGTTTACGGGGAGGTTTTGGTCCAAAAAATTGGTAATAATGGCATTCGATTTGGCCATTATAGAGTTTTCGACTTTTATCCCAGGGCCTCCCGATGAATTCCTCAGGTTTCTTGAGCGAAGTGATTACATGGAGTGACCAGGTAGGCAGGCCTTGGAAAGTATGCCCTAAGTCTTGGTAAAGTTGTTTTATCTCCTCCAGTTCGCCGAGGCGTTCCCCATAGGGAGGATTAGTGATTAAATGGCCATATTGGAAACGCGAACGTACTTCACCCACCGTCAATTTTTGAAAATAGACAGTATCCTTTAGTCCGGCGTCTTCGGCATGGGTACGCGCCAGCTGTAAAGCGCTTGGATCAATATCTGAACCATAGATATGTAATTCTTGATCCGGCCGATAAAGGTCATAGGCTTCCTCGCGCGCTTGCTGCCAAGTTTTTTCCGAAATGTTGCTCCATTTTTCAGAGATGAATTCACGTTTCAGCCCAGGGGCACGATTTTGTGCTATCAGCGCAGCTTCGATAGGAATGGTCCCTGTACCGCAGAATGGATCAATTAAAGCCCGGTCAGCCTTCCAATAGCTTAGCTGAATCATGGCAGCCGCTAAGGTTTCCTTTAAGGGAGCTTGTCCGGCTAATTTTCGATAGCCGCGTTTATGCAGTCCCGGGCCGGAGGTATCAATGGTTAATGTTACAATATCTTTGAGCAGTGCGACCTCAATTTTATAACGTGGGCCTGTTTCTTCGAACCAGCTTATACCATAAACATCTTTCAAACGTTCAACAATCGCCTTTTTGACAATGGCTTGGCAATCAGAGACACTAAAAAGTTTTGACTTGATTGACTTGCCCTCAACGGGGAATTCGGCATCAATCGGAAGCCATTTTTCCCAGGGGAGGGCTTTGGTTTGCTGGAAGAGTTCTTCAAACGTTGTCGCTTTAAATTCTCCCATTTTTAAAAGAACACGCTCCGATGACCGGAGCCACAGATTAGTTCGGCAGATTCCCAGTTCATTGGCGGCAAAGGTTACTTTCCCATTCTCAACCTTAGTCTCATTATAGCCTAGGTTCTTTAACTCGCGGGCAACAATGGATTCGATTCCAAAGGCGGACGTCGCAATTAACTCGAGTTTAGACAAAAGAAACACCTACTTTATTCAAATTCAATAGTATTGCTCATTACTATTATAAATGCGGCTTGATAAGCTGTCCTTATTATAGTATAGACCTTTGAATAAAAATACAAGTTACGGAATGAAACCGTTAAAGAGAGTAAACCTCAAGGAGGATTTTCAACGTTAAGGTCGAAATAATGTGAGACCAATATGGAAAATGGCTAGCCGGTCGTTGGGCTAGCCATTTATTTGTCCGCTTTGAATTAAGTTGAGCTGCCTTTAGAAATGAACGTTGCACAATCCGTCATTTCCGTTGTTGAGGCATTGGGAGCTTGAACTTCGATTTGAGCAGCGTAACAATGATCATTTCCCCAGTAATGGCAGGTATTAACGACGCATTTTATTCCTTGAAGATGTGATTTAAGTTTATCGACTCGACCAGGCATGCTTTTTCCTCCCTTAAAGAAATTTTTCATTGGATAACATCTTTATTTTTTACGTTAATGTGAGATTTATTAGTGGGAGATTGTAACAAAAAAATTACGGAGATAGGTGGGGCTATGGGTAAAATTTTGATTGTAGCGGAAAAACCGTCTCAAGCTCGTGAATATGCGAAAACGATCGGCGTCAAGGGTAGAGGAGAAGGATATCTTCACAATGATGAATATATTATCACTTGGTGTATCGGTCATTTGCTTGAATTAAGCCGTCCCGAAGAATATATGAATTTAGAGAAAGTGGGGAAAAGATGGGGGCTGCATCGTCTTCCTGTTTTGCCGCCGGTTCAGGAGTTTAAACATCATATCAAGGCATCAACTCAAAATCAATTCAAGGTTCTTACGCAGTTTCTTAAATCTCCGGAAATAGATCAAGTCATCTGCGGAACTGATGCGGATCGGGAAGGACAGCTTCTTTTTCAAGAAGTTTGGGATATGGTACAATGTAAAAAGCCTTTGAAACGGCTGTGGGTGTCTTCTTTGACCGCACAAGCGATCAGGGAGGGGATGAACCAGCTTCGCAATGAAACCGATGTCAAGGGATTAGCACAAGCCGGTTACGGTCGAAGTTATGCAGATTGGGATTTCGGTATGAATCTTACCGAGGGGTTCTCCTCTTTGTTTGGGAGTTATGATCCCGTGCGCAAAAAACCTAATGTGATTTCAATCGGACGTGTTCAGACTCCGACTCTTGCTTTAGTTGTGGAACGTGAATGGGAGATCGAACAGTTTAATCCTGTCCATTACTGTGAGGTTGAAGCAGAATTTAAAGCTGATGCAGGCAATTACACCGGGAAATGGGTGGAACCCCCTAAGGACAATGCTTCGGTGGGGAAACAGGCGGATTCTAACAGCGCAGAACATGGCCTCGATCGGGAAGGAGCCGAAGCCATTGCCGCAAAGGTGAAAGGTAAATCAGGAACGGTTCATTCAATTGAGGCGAAAGAGGTTCAGGAGCCGCATCCGCTGTTATTTGATCTTACGTCTCTAACGGTTACAGCATCAAAACGGTTTGGAATGAGTGCCGAACACGTTCTGAAGACTGCTCAATCCCTCTATGAAAAGAAAGCCATAACCTATCCGCGTACGGATTGTAATTTTCTGCCCATAGATATCCTTCCTAAATTACCGGCTCATTTGCGCGCTCTACAGATCGAACCGTATCGAGCATGGGTCGAAGAAGCCTTGGATAAAGATTTACCAAGCGGGAAACGTGTTATCAATGAAATTACTGCTCACCATGCTATTATCCCCACGAATGAAAGGGTAGCGCCTGAAAAGCTTTCAAGTGATGAATGGAAGCTCTGGGACATAATCGTGCGCCGTTTTTTGAGTATTTGGTTCCCGCCGGCACGTTATGAAACGACGATAATTCATACCAAAGTTGAGGGGGAGTATTTCCGAACACGAGGAAAGATGCTTCTCGACTTGGGCTGGAAAAAAGTCCACGGCGACAATTTTGATGAAACGGATTCTCCCAAACCCGGGAAAGGCAAATCCAAAAAAGGCGGCGGTGACGAAACAGGGGATACAAACTTTGAAGACA
This sequence comes from Desulfitobacterium sp., assembly GCF_034927245.1. Classification (GTDB taxonomy): domain Bacteria; phylum Bacillota; class Desulfitobacteriia; order Desulfitobacteriales; family Desulfitobacteriaceae; genus Desulfitobacterium_A. The sequence goes on along the minus strand of NZ_JAYFQK010000039.1, from coordinate 31,528 downwards.
TAGCGTTGCCGGCGCTCATTTTAGGGGAAAGGGTTACTCTTAAGAAAATAGCCGTTAAGGAGAAAGAGACAAAACCTCCGAAACGGTATACGCAAGGTGATTTACTTAAGGCGATGGAAAACGCCGGGAAGAAAGTTGAGGACGAATTGCTGCAGCAGCAGCTTAAGGGAAAAGGAATCGGAACAGTAGCAACACGCCCCGCTATTATTGAAAATTTGCTGGAGCGAGGTTATTTACTGCAAGATCACCGTACACTACAGCCGACCGAGAAGGGTAAGGATCTGATTCGCTTAATTAAAGAGGAACTACCTAAAGCCCAACTTTTAGTAAGCGCAGAAATGACAGGCCAGATGGAATATGATCTGGGGCAGGTTGAGCAGGGGAAAATGAAACTTGAGCATTACATGACCCAAGTGGAGAAAGCGATTGTAGAAATTCTCGACGAGTTAAGAACGTACGAAAAATTGCATGGTAAACGTCCCTTAGCACACGTTCCGCTGAAAACAAAAGGGAAGCAAAGTAAAGCGGTTACAGCAGCCAAAGCAAAAGGCCAACCGGAAGTATTAGGGCTTTGCCCGCTCTGCGGCGGAGATATTATTGAGGGGAAAAAAGGCTATGGCTGCCTGAATTGGCGGCAGGGGTGCGCTTTTGTATTGTGGAAAACCCCGATCTGCGGTAAGGTTCTCTCACCGGCACAAGTGAAAAAGCTTTTAAAAAAGGGATCCACTGATTTAATCAAGGGATTTCGCTCTAAGTCGGGGAAAGCTTTTTCCGCTCATTTAATTTGGGCGGAGGAAGGTTCTGCAAAACTCAAATTCAAGTTTGAATCCGATAAAAACGTCAATTGAATTATCATAGGGCTGGAATATTAAAAAAACATAATAAAATACTATCATCATATCGCAAACATCATTAAAAAAAGGAGCAGAAATGGAAGAAATAAGCAGCAGCAATCAAAGTCAAGAATTGAACCGCGGTCTAAGTGACCGACATATACAAATGATTGCCTTAGGAGGAGCCATCGGCGTAGGGCTTTTTTATGGCTCGGCTTCAACGATACAAATGGCAGGGCCGGCAATTACATTGTCATATATATTCGGGGGATTTATTATATTCATTATCATGCGGGCGCTCGGAGAAATGGCTGTTGCTAATCCGTTATCCGGTTCGTTTAGCGCGTATGCTTATCGCTATGTTGGTCCTTTTGCCGGTTTTTTAACGGGATGGAACTACTGGTTTCTGTGGATAGTTGTAGGTATGGCAGATCTTACGGCGATAGGTGTTTATATCAACTATTGGTTTCCGGGGATTCCACACTGGGTTTCGGCATTAGTCGCTTTGCTTTTGATGGCAGCCGTAAATTTAGCGAACGTAAAAGCGTTTGGCGAGTTCGAATTCTGGTTTGCCGCAATTAAAATTGTTGCAATTTTGGGTATGATAGCCTCCGGACTATTTATTATCCTCGGTGTGGGACAGGGTCAGCCTTTGGGTTTAAGCAACTATTGGACTCATGGCGGATTTTTACCCAACGGATTGTCCGGTTGGGCGCTGTCGTTAGTTATGGTTATGTTTTCTTTCGGTGGGGTTGAACTGATTGGGATTACCGCCGGTGAAGCGAAAAATCCCCAAAGCACAATTCCAAAAGCCATTAATAACGTTTTTTGGCGGGTTCTTATTTTTTACGTCGGTGCTATCGGGGTTATGATCGCGATCTATCCCTGGAATGAAATTGGAACTCAAGGAAGTCCTTTTGTTTTGATTTTTGATCGGATTGGAATTCCAGCTGCCGCCTCCATCATCAATATTGTGGTTATCACTGCTTCCTTGTCGGCGTTTAACAGCGGTCTCTTCAGCACCGGACGCATGCTGTATAATTTAGCTCATCAGCAGAGCGCTCCCAAGGCGTTTGGACGATTAAGTCCAACGGGGGTACCTCGCAATGGAATTCTTTTCTCTACCTCAATCATTCTCATTGCGGTTGTTCTGAATTATTTCTTACCGAGCCGCGCTTTTATAATTTTATCGGCAATTACAACCTTTTCGATGGTGATTACCTGGACCGGTATTTTATTAACCCAAAGAAAATTTAGAAGGTCCTTGAGCAGTGAACAAGTTGAACAGCTTGCATTTAAGATGCCGGCAAGTAAATTTCTTTCATCGTTTGCCCTTCTTTTTATGGTTGTGATGCTCGTTTTAATGTCATTTATTCCGGATATGCGATTTGCTCTTTTGGTCGGACCGTTTTGGATTCTATTGTTATATTTCGGTTATCGTTTTAAGCTCAAATATCGCAATTCTGATTTTTAGATTAAAGAGGAATTTACTTTGTTCAGGTCGAAAGAATAGAAGAAAGTATATAAGAAATAAAATAGTTCGAATGTCACAATGAAATTATATTTTAGTAAAATACTTTAAACATAGAAAGAAAAATAGAATCCGGTAGTAAAGATGCCCGATTTTATGAATAGAATATAAGGAACAGGTCTACGTTAAATATTTAATTTCTCGGAAGAGGCGATAGAGTATGTATGATTCATGGATAAGCATAATCATTGGCCTTGGCTTGATCTTAGGATTTTACTATATACGTAGATTCCGCGGTTCTAACAAGAGTAATGCCCGGAAAATAAATTCAAATAAAGCAGGTATAAAAAGGCCGCTAAAGAAGGAATATCGTACAAAACTCAGAAATCATTCTCGTTCAGAAAATAATCCAGCTCCATCGCTTAAACCTAAATATGTTCCTAAAACCGCATCTGTGTTGCTTCACCCTTACAGTCTTGAACAGGCTAAACTCCATTATTTAGCGAATGCCGGCACTTTTCAGGGCCTCTATGAAAAGCTTTATCAGGCCAGTCAAGGTAACATGTCCGAAGAAGATCAATTAAATTTAGTTCATACTTTGGAAAGCAGGCTTTATACCATTCATTCTGAACATTTAGAGTTGGTTTGGAGAAGTTGTGTTCGTACTGAGAATGTATTCCGAGTTTGGCTTAAATACTTAAAAAGCTGGGGTCTGCAACGTTCTGTTGAATCAGGGCGGATCGGCTGGAGTTTGAATGGAGATGTGCTCGAGCAAAGTTCTCAGGAAAGCAAAAAGAGCATTTAGAAATCGTGAAAGGCTAAATAGAATATAATGGAAGAAGAATATAATGAAAAAGAAGAGGAGATAACTCATAATTTATTAAGCAGGGATTTTATATTGCTTCTGTTTTTAAACTTTATTATGTTTATGGGTTTTCAAATCCTTATGCCGGTTCTACCCACTTACGCTCGTTATTTAGGAGGAAGCGAATCAAAAGTGGGTTTTATTGTCGGAATATTTTCGTTCTCGGCAATACTCATCCGTCCGTTTATTGGCAGAGCACTCGATATTTTTGGCCGTAAAAGAATATTTATTATTGGTTTTCTTGCTTTTTCCTTGTTTTCTCTTTCGTATATGGCCGCGTCGACTGTGTTGTTTCTCTTATTTTTGCGCTTTTTTCATGGGTTTTGCTGGGGGACAACAAGTACAACCGCTAATACGGTAGCGTCGGATATTATTCCCTATAAGCGTTTGGGGGAGGGTATGGGCTACTTCGGCTTGGCCTCAACCCTGGCAATGGCGATTGGACCGGCTTTAGGGCTTTACTTGATCCAAGAATCCCAATATGGGTTTAAGGGAGTCTTTATTTTTTCGGCTGCTGCCTTTATTATAGCTTTGATATTAAGTCTGGGAATCCGTTATCCTACCGTAAAACCACTCTCGGGGAAAAAGGCCCTATTTGAGAGAAAAGCCTTAAAGTCAGCTGTTATCGTTTCCTTGCTTACGATGCCATATGGTTCTGTTGTGACATTTATTGCCCTATATGCTCAGGAACAGGGAATAGAAAACATAGGATTGTATTTTACAGTGTATGCGCTGGCACTCATGGTTTCACGTCCGCTATTTGGCCGTTTAAGCGACCGGAAAGGTTTCGGTATTGCCATAGTACCCGGACTTTTAGGTGTGATGATCGCCCTGTTTCTTCTTTCGCGGGCGAATACCCTTATGCTTTTTCTGCTGGCCGGAATAGTCTATGGGGTGTCCTTCGGTGCGGCAATGCCGGCTCTGCAAGCTATGTCAGTCCAAAAAGTTCCACCCAACCGTAGAGGTGCGGCCAGTGCAACCTATTCCACCGGCTTTGATTTCGGCATTGGGTTAGGGTCTATAATTCTCGGAGCGGTTGCCCAATTTGTCGGGTATAGTGGCATGTATCTCACAGGGATTATTCCTTTAGTCCTAGCCTTGATTATATTTTTTATTCCCGGTGAAAGAAAAAGGGAGAGTAGTAGATAAAGGATAGTAGTAGATAATCAAATATGAATTTGAAGGCACACCCGATTTAAAGCAGGGTGTGCCTATTACTTTTGAATTTCTTGCATTGATCGATAAATGATCATCGTATATAATTACGTTTAGAACTTATCCTATTTTGTAATTACTCCTTAATGTCTGAAGCAGATTCTAACAAAAGCACACTCTCTTCGTTGGGTAACGTTTGAACAGTTTTTAATTTTCGTTGAATAGTTCGCGACTTTTTAGCAGCAGTTTCAATGCTGTTGCTTGCTTCTTGGAGTTTTTTCTGCGTCTTTTCTAGAATTTCAACGAACTTGCCAAATTCAGTTTTTACTGCACCGAGTAGATTCCAGACTTCACTGGAATGTTTTTCGATGGCAAGAGTCCTAAAGCCCATTTGTAAACTATTAAGGAGGGCGGCCAGCGTAGTGGGCCCGGTGATTATTACCTTAAGATCACGTTGTATTTGATCAAAAAGCCCCGGCCGACGGAGAACTTCAGCATAAAGCCCTTCAATAGGGAGAAAGAGAATCCCGAAGTCTGTTGTGTAGGGGGGATCAATGTATTTGGTATGAATGGATTTGGCCTCCGCTTTGATTCGGTTTTCCAGCGCTTTACCGGTTTCCTCAATTAAAGGGAGGTCTGCTTGATCTTGGGCATCTATAAGACGTTCATAGTCCTCCAGCGGGAATTTCGCATCAATGGGTAACCAGACTATACTGTCATTGCTGTCTTTAGCGGGGATTCTAATGGCAAATTCAACACGATCATTGCTCCCATGTTTAGTGGCAACGTTCAAGGCATACTGTTCGGGAGTCAGAACCTGCTCAAGAAGATTGCCAAGCTCGACTTCTCCCCAAATCCCGCGCGTTTTAACATTAGTCAAGACTTTTTTCAGATCTCCAACTCCGGAGGCAAGGGTTCGCATCTCACCAAGTCCTTTATAAACCATTTCCAGACGTTCGCTGACCAGTTTAAAGGATTCACCAAGCCGCTGTTCTAAGGTTGAAGTGAGTTTTTCATCGACAGTTATACGCATTTGTTCAAGCTTTTGGGCATTGTCCTGTTGAAGATGCTGAAGTTGGTTTTCCACCGTTTTGCGCAGAAGTTCGACTTTTTGTTCTGTGGTTTGAGTTAAATGATTCATCTGTCCGGAGAAAATATCCAACTGATTGCGTTGGAGTTTGGAGATTTCAGCCATCTGTACTAAAACTGAATCATTGAAGCGTTGAAGTGATTGATTTTGTTCCTCACGGGTCAGACGGGCGTTATTACTCGTTTCTTCACGATTGCGCGCTATTTCTTGCAGGAGAGCCGAACTTTGATTCTGTAGGTTCTTCTCTAAGTATTGAAGCCGATTTTCCAATGAAGTAAGATTGAGATGCCTTATCTGATTCAAGACAATAAGTAAAAGGATAATGACTAAAACGGCAAACCCGTTTAAGACGATAATCAAGGTTTCTGTCATGATGTCCCTCCATATGATTGGTATTTTATAGACGTGTTTCTTTTACTTTATCATATAATAACGACAATTTTTCGTACTTTATTATTTTCTCTATCCTTAATCTTGAAGTCTGACTAATATTGACTATAATAATATATTAATACGATTTAATACGATACCTTAATTTAGAAGCGGACAATTTCAGGAGGCAAACGAAATGAGTACACCAGAAACAAAGGAATTTCAAACTGAAATCCAGCAATTGTTGGATATTGTGATTAACTCACTTTACACTGACAAAGAGATTTTTTTAAGAGAGCTTATTTCCAATGCATCGGATGCAATGGAGAAACTTCATTTCCAACAGATTTCCGGTCAAGATATCAAGGACAAGGATATTCCCTTAGAAATTAAAATTACCACTAATCTAGATGAGCACACCCTGACGATCACCGATGCGGGTATTGGAATGACAAAGGAAGAATTAACCGAAAATCTCGGAACGATTGCCCATTCCGGATCTAAGGCTTTTGTTCAAAATTTAGCAGAAGCAGGGGATAAAAAAGATTTAAATCTGATTGGCCAATTTGGGGTTGGTTTTTATTCCGCTTTTATGGTTGCTGAAAAGGTAACCCTGTACACGCGTTCCTACCATCCGGAAGGTTTGAGCTATATCTGGGAATCGGATGGGAAGGGAAGCTATACTATTGAGGAAACAGAAGAGTTACCGCGTGGAACCCGAATCGTTCTCCACTTAAAAAAAGAGGAAGAAGATTATGCTAAACCGGAGAATGTAAAACGGGTGATTAAGCAATACTCGAGCTTTGTTCCTTATCCTGTAAGTGTCGATGGGGAGAATGTTAATACAGTTCAGGCCCTTTGGACTAAAAATAAGAATGAAATCACGGACGAGGAATATAACGAATTCTATAAGTTTATCGCCAATGCTTATGATGAACCCCTTTTTCGTCTCCATTTTTCTTCCGATGCTCCGATCAATATTAATTCGCTTTTATTTGTACCTAAGAATAATATTGAAAAGCTCGGATTTGGGCGAATGGAACCCAGTATAAATCTGTATTGTAAAAAAGTCCTCATTCAGTCTCAAGCAAAAGATATCCTCCCTGAATGGCTGCGCTTTGTACAGGGTGTCGTCGACAGCGAGGAACTCCCCTTAAATATCTCTCGTGAGACGATGCAGGATAGCGCTTTAGTAGCGAAGTTAAATAAGGTAGTCACCACTCGTTTTCTTAAATTTCTTGAGGAACAAGCGAAGAATGACTCCGAAAAATACAAGGAATTTTGGAAGGAATTCGGAATCTTCCTTAAAGAAGGCGCAGCAAATGATTTCACGCATCGGGATCAACTGATGAAGCTCCTGCGATTTGAGTCTTCTTCACAAACAGAAGATAATAACCTGCTTTCTTTGTCGGATTATGTAAGCCGAATGAAAGAAGGACAAGAAGCAATCTATTATGTCAATGGCCCGAGTCGTGAAGTCATTGAAGCAGGTCCTTATCTCGAAGTTTTCAGAGATAAAGGTTATGAAGTGATTTATACTCATGATTCAATTGATGATTATATACTAATGACGGTCGGGGAATACGAGGGTAAAAAGCTGATTTCTGCCGATCAAGCAGACCTCGATTTAACGCGTGACGATAAAGAAGAGGATGGAACCGAAGGCCTGGAAGGGGACGAACTTAAAACGTTCATGGACTGGTTAAAAGAACGGCTTGGAACGAAAGTTACAGAAATTCGTGAATCAAAACGTCTGATTGACAGCCCAGCCCTTATTCTTAGCCCGTATGGAACACATAGTATGCAGCGAATGATGCAATTAATGAATCGGGATTTACAGGATGTTCCCGCCGGTATCCTCGAAATCAATCCTAAACATACATTGATTCTGCGCCTTAATGAGCTGCGCAAGCAAGAGGATTCTTTTGCTCAGGTTGCGGTGGATCAACTTTTTGCAAATGCTCAAATTGCCGCCGGAATTATTGTAGATCCGCGTGGCATGGTTAACCGTCTCAATGAGATTTTGGAAAAAGCCTTAGGGTAATTTAATCGATATTAGTTAAGCCGGTACTTCTTGTATTATAGGAGGTACCGGCTTTTCATTAATCTATATTAAATATGAAGAAGAGCTATTGGTCTGGGGAATAGATCTACCGCATATGTTTTCTTAAGAATATGCCTTAGGAAAGCAAGGGGAAGGTTATTGAATAAATTTGAACATCCCGATACGGGATTAGATACTATTTATTCTGTGCCGGACTGGGAAACCTTAGAACTTTCCAGGCTGGCAATCAAGCGGCTGCAACGTAAACCGATACAGTGGTTTAAACAGAAATTAAGCTGGACAGAGCCGTATTTCAGCGAAAAACGGTGTGAGAATTTAGATATGATTGCTACTTATTGTCCGTATCATTTCAATGGAACTGAGTACGGTTTATATATATATTTGAGCTATTTTGCTGCCTTCCTGCTTAATATTTTAGAAACTACGAAACTCCCAATTGCTCAAGCACATCCGTTTGCTTTAGAATGTATTCAATCCCATGGCGCCTTTCATTATCTTATGGAATGTTTTGTCGAACGCAGTGCACATGCTCGGAAACACAAGAATTCAGAATTACAGTATTCCTATTACAGAAATTATAAACGGGATAAGTATTGTCAATTCTGGGGAACAGTTGAATGCTTTGAAGAAACTCTAGCGAATGCTTATGCTTTTCAAAATCATCCGGAATGGGATGATTCAAAGATTATATATTTACGACAATTTTATCAGCGGCAACGAGAGGGTTATTCACAGGCAGCCTTCTTAGATGAGATGAGTTTATCGGTGCTGTATTATCTGCTTGAGCGTCAGCTTGGACTACAAGATGTCTTCTGTTATTCTAACGCCTTGCAACAATGGATAAAGCAAAATACACCGTTTAGGTCAGAAACGCTTCCTGTTTTTCTTGTAAACGATGGGTTACAAGATTCGGAGTTGGAGACTGTTTTAGAACTGTTTTTTCCCTCATGTATTGAATTCTTAGATTTTTAATTTTATAAATCTTATAAATTGATTATTACTTTATTGTTATAATTGTTTATGTAGTATATAATTAACCCCGTAAAGGGGTGAAAAAGACATGCAAAAATTCTATGAAACCCAAGTTATGCTGCATATGATCGGTCAAAAATTTGAACGCTGTTTGCAGGCTAAGGATGGATCTATTTCCCTCCATCAGTTTCATTTTCTTAATTATATTGAGCGAAGTAATAGCTGTACCCCTTCGGAAATTGCAAAACATTTTGGGGTTACCTTGGGGGCGGTAACCGGCTTTGTGGATCGGTTATTTAAACAAAACTTGATTACGCGGGAGCGAAGTGAAGAGGATCGTCGGTTGGTTGTGATCCAACTGTCTGAGGAAGGTCGTAAGCAGTTAAATCTCTTAAATGAAAGAATGCTTGATGTTTATCATAAAATGGAAGAACAGTTAGGAGAAGATGAAATAGAAGTCTTTAATCGGCACCTTGCCCGAATCCTACGGGTTTTAACAGAGCTGGAAGATAACGTAACCTGAAAAATAATATATAAATAATTAGCTACAGAGGGGATTGTTAGATACATGGATAAAAAATATATTCGCCCGATGATTATCATCGTTTTAGTCCAATTCTTTGTCATGGTTGGATTTGGGATTGTAATTCCCATTCTGCCTTATCTTGTTCAGGATCTGGGGGGAAATGCATTCTCCCTTGGACTTTTTATGTCCGCTTATTCGATTATGCAGTTTTTCTTTGCTCCTTTTTGGGGGCGTCTTTCTGACCGTATCGGACGCAGACCTGTATTGATGATTGGTATAAGCGGATACGGATTGACGTTTATCCTATTCGGTTTTATCCATAATCTATGGCTTTTGATTGCAGTTCGCGCATTATCCGGAGTTGTTTCATCCGCAACACTGCCGACTTCGATGGCCTATTTAGCGGATATCACAGAAGGGGCGGATCGCTCGAAGAGCATGGGAATGATTGGCGCAGCGATGGGTCTTGGCATGGTATTCGGTCCGGCAATAGGGGGCTGGTTAGGACATTCCAGTTTTTCAACCCCATTTTTTGTTGCCGGGATTTTAGCTCTGGCTATTCTTCCTTTTGCTTTGGCCTTTTTACCGGAGACCTTAAAACAATCAAGCACCCCAACTGATAAGAAGATCCCCCATCTCGGTTTGGAAATAACTAAGGATACTCTCTTTCCGTTATATGTTTTTAACTTTATCAATAGTTTTACCATGGCCATGTTTGAAACCACATTTGCAATGCTGGCAGCAGTTAAAGTAGGGTTCGGTCCGAAAGAGATGGGAACAACGTTTGCTATCCTTGGTATAGTTGGGGTTATTGTTCAAGGGGGCTTAATCGGCAGATTGGTAAAACGCGTAGGAGATGCGAAACTTGTCAAAGCAGGAGTATTTTTCTGCGCTTTCGGTTTGATCTTTATCCTTTTGGCACCGAATATTATAACTTTAGTTCTCGCAACTGTTATTTTTATGGTTGGGAATTCTCTAATAACCCCTACCAGTTCTGCTCTTGTGACGAAACAGTCCATTCGGAGTCAGGGGGCTTCACTCGGAATATTTCAATCCTTTGCAAGCTTGGGGCGAATTTTGGGACCGGTTATTGGTGGAGCCCTATTTGGTCTAGCGGTCCAATTACCCTATGTGATCGGTGCTATTCTTCTATTGAGTACAGTTCTAATCGTTGGAAGAAGATTGGACAGCTACGAGGTGGGATAGTTCAATAATTTTAAGAACAACTTCGACTCCTTTTTCAAGGGCAAAGGTCGGAATGAATTCATACTTGCCATGCGCGTTATGCCCACCTGTAAACAGGTTTGGCGTCGGTAAGCCCATATACGACAGCCTGGCTCCGTCCGTTCCGCCGCGAATCGGTGAAATTTTGGGTTCTACGCCGACTTCTTCCATGGCTTGTTGAGCAATTTTCACAATATGCATGACAGGTTCTATTTTCTCGCGCATATTTTGGTATTGATCCGTGATTTCTAATGTAAAGCACTTTTCCCCGTGTTTTTCTTGCAACCGGTTAAGAACTTTTTTCATGAGTTCTTTACGGCGTTCTAAACCTTGACGTTCAAAGTCACGAAGAATGTATTCGATCTTAGTTTCCTCGACATCTCCATGGATGCTGCCTAAGTGGTAAAACCCTTGATAACCTTCGGTATGTGCGGGGGTTTCTTCGGGCGGGAGAAGGGATATAAACTCTTGAGCCAATAGCAGGGAATTTATCATTTTTCCCTTTGCACTGCCGGGGTGTACATTGCGGCCGTGAACTTTGACAACCGCTTTGGCCGCGTTGAAATTTTCATATTCCAATTCACCGATAGGTCCCCCGTCAACCGTATAGGCAAAGTCTGCCCCGAATCCATTTACGTCAAAATGATCTGCCCCGCGGCCGATCTCTTCATCAGGGGTAAAGCCAATACAGATTTTGCCGTGCGGAATTGCCGGGTGTTCTTGTAAATAGCTGAGTGCCGCCATGATTATGGCTATACCAGCCTTATCATCCGCGCCCAACAGGGTTGTTCCATCTGTTGTTATCAGATCATGACCCATATAGGTTTTGAGTTCCGGAAAATCGATTGGTGATAGGATAATATTTTCAGCGGGATTTAAGATAATATCACCGCCGGAGTAGTTTTTAATGATCTGGGGTAAGACATGGCTGCCTGATAGATCAGGACTTGTATCCATATGAGCAATAAAACCGATTGAAGGTACGTTTGAGTTGGTATTTGAGGGAAGAAACGCATAAACATATCCTTTATTATCCTGTTTTATGCTCGCTAGTTCCAAATCTTTGAGTTCTTCAACTAATACTTTACCCAATGAAAACTGACATGAAGTGCTTGGGATAGAGGTTGATTCTTCATTGGATTGTGTATTTATCTGTACATATTTGAGAAATCGTTCAATGACTGTCATGGTCTTCCTCCGTTTTCTTTTTATTAATAGTTTGACACAATTCCTGAGAAATGTACAATAAAGTGAAAAAAATTTGTAATATATTAATAATAATTCTTTAAAAAAACGAGTGATAATTAAGATCAAATAAGGTATAATGTTCTATATTAACTTTGTAATTATTCTAAATAAATCGCATCATAGGAAATTGAGTCACACCAGGACTGGCTTACCAGAGAGGCGATGGGTAATGATAAAAAAGTATCGGCTAAAACCGCTTTCCAAATTTAAGCAGGGGAAATTTAGTCAATTACAAATTGCGGCTTTAGAAGCAGCTGCAAATTCAATCGTGATAACAGATGCTCAAGGCCGTGTTATATGGGCAAATTCAGCTTTCACTACTTTAACAGGTTATAATTTGACAGAGATATTTGGTAAAAACCCGCGGTTCTTAAAATCCAATATGCATCCACCGGAGTTTTATCAAGATCTTTGGTTAACGATTAAAGCCGATAAAGTTTGGCACGGTGAAATTGTTAACCGGAAAAAAGACGGAACCCTTTATACCGAAGAGATGACGATTACCCCGGTTTATTTTGAACCGGAAAAGAAATCTTACTACATTGCGGTCAAACAAGATGTAACCCAAAAACTTAAGGATATCGAAGAGCTGCGTATGGCTGCCAAAATCTTTGAGAACACCTTAGAGGGTGTATTAGTGACAGATTCTAGGGGTAATATTATCTTTGCGAATCAATCCTTCGAAGAAATCACGGGTTACAAAACTGAAGAAGTATTAGGAAAAAATCCAAAGATTTTAAGTTCCGGCAAACATGATCAAGAATTTTATCGCACAATGTGGAATTCTCTTCTTGAAAAAGGGGGGTGGCAGGGGGAAATCTGGAATCGCCGAAGAAATGGTGCAATTTATCCGGAATGGCTTACCATCTGTGCCATCAAGGATGATCGTGGGGAAACGGTTCAATATGCAGCTATTTTAAGTGATTTAACCACACGCAAAGAAAACGAAGAACGGATTAAACATCTGGCTTATCATGATGCGCTGACTGATCTTCCGAATCGATATCTTTTTCTTGATCGGTTGAAGATTGCTTTAGCTCATGCAGCGCGGCATGAAAATACATTGGCTGTTCTCTATTTGGATTTAGATCGTTTTAAAGATGTTAATGATACTTTAGGACATACTGCAGGTGATCAGCTCTTACAAGAGGTGGGAAAGCGAATTGCTTCGTGTATTCGCGAAGAAGATACTGTTGCAAGAATGGGAGGAGACGAATTCACGGTACTTCTGCCCAATATCCATATTGAGGATGCCAAAGATGTAGCACAGCGGATTCTTAACGTTATCCGGATGCCCATTCTCTTAGAAGGCCATGAACTGTATTTATCTTCAAGCGTGGGGATTGCAATCGCTTCTGATAAAAGAGTGGATGCGCAAACAATTTTACGCTATGCTGATTTGGCTATGTATAAGGCAAAGGAAAATGGAAAAAACCGCTATTGGATTTATGAGTCGAATATGGGTATTCAAGCCCGAAATCGCTTAACTCTGGAACAAAGTTTGAGAAAAGCGCTTGAACGTAATGAATTTGTACTTTTTTATCAGCCTCAGGTTGATGTGGCCAGGGGCAGTCTGCTAGGAATAGAAGCCTTGATACGCTGGAATCATCCTGATGCAGGCTTAATACCACCTATGAAGTTTATTCCCATTGCTGAAGAAACGGGCCTGATTATCCCTATCGGCGAATGGGTTTTGCGTACAGCTATAGCCCAAAATGTAACTTGGCAAAAAGAAGGCTATTTACCGCTTCGAATTGCCGTTAACCTATCGGCACGTCAGTTTGAAGAAGAAAATCTTGTTGAGCAAATAAAAACGATCCTCCAAGAAGAAGGGATGGAGGGACGTTGGCTAGAACTCGAGATAACCGAAAGTGTGGCCATGCATAATGTTGAGCAGACTTGCCGGGTTTTAGAGCAGTTAAAGGAATTAGGTGCCCATATCGCTATTGATGACTTTGGAATCGGTTATTCTTCTTTAAATTATTTGAAACGTTTTCCCATTGATACTTTAAAGGTTGATCAAAGCTTTATTCGTGATAGTCAAAATAATTCTGAAAATGAAGTGATTGTTTCGACGATCCTTGAATTAGCTCGCGAGCTTAACTTTTCTTCAATTGCGGAAGGCGTGGAAACAGAAGCCCAGCTTGAATTTCTGAGAAAGAAAGAATGCTATGGAATTCAAGGGTATTTGATATCCCGCCCGGTGCCTGCTCAGGACATGAAAATTCTCCTTAATATGGCCCATCAAAAGCAAAATTCAAATCCGGTTACAAGTGAATAAATGGGTTTATATAGGGACTGTTGTAGAATGATTACAACAGTCCCTATTTTTCCTAATTATATTGAAAATTCATTTTCATATTCTCGCAGGGTTTGGCCAAAATTCTGCTGAAAGCTTTTCTCAACTCCAAGTGCAGGCACTTGTCCGAGAAAGATTTGAAAATGTGCAAGACCATACTTATCAATCAATTGCTCTGTGGCTAAATATCCTTGAAATTCAACATTATAGGAAGCCGTAAATAGTCCTTGATCAATTTTACTTAAGGGGAGAAGGTTCCCATTTTGAGCGATCTTCTTTAGACTTGCAGTTTGGAGTTTAATTTCTAACTGGGTTTGCTTAGGACTTATTTTTGCTTGAGCAGCAAGACCATTATGCCAGCTAATTCCTTCATTCAGCCATAGCGGAAGGTCGTTTCCGATCCCGGCCTGATTAAAGCAGACGTGGTTAAGCTCATGAGTGAGGATATTGGCGAGTTCCGCATTACCTTTAAGGTTAAATAATGGAACCCAGATTGATGAGTTAACAGTGATTCCTCCTGTTTGTTCCACAATGGCGGCAGTCTCTTGCTCTGAGAGACCTGCTTTCAGAAGTGCATTGCCATACATTTCCGGACTGGTATAGAAAACAACTTCGGTCATCTTTTTCGGATTAAGATCAATATTGTGTTGAAGTATGGGCAGAGCGTAGTCCATAATTAAGGAGCTTGCCGATTTTAGGGATTCTTCGGTTACGCCGCTGTCCCCGGCATAGAGTGTAAGTTTAGGATTGACTTCCAGCTTTAGAGACGAAGAACTGATAGAAGGCAAGGCGTTAATCCGGTGCTGCAGATGGTATTCCAGCAGCCTCATTGATTTTTCTAAGGCAGGGTTATCACTGCTTAGGCCTGAAACAACTTGCAGTGTGGTTCCCAATGTCGTTTGCTTAGCTTCGTCCCACTTCCGATCTAAGCCGTTTTCGTTGATTAAGTCTTCAACCCAATTTGTAGCTTCTTGAACAGGTTCACTTTGATAAATCCTCTTCAATTCAGTTTGCATTTGCGAAGAGTAGGTAAAAGTTATGAAACATAACAGAAAAAGAACAAGAATTTTTTTCATCGGTTTTAGCTCCAGTTCTTTTAGTAGATTATCACTAATTTTAACACTTTTAGATGGAGGGGCCAAAGGGAATATTAGGTTAAGTTAGCTTAATCTATGATATAATTAAAGCTTAAAAAGAGTGGGACAAGGAGAAGCAGAGGATGAATCTTTTAACTGCAGAGAACTTGACGAAAAGTTATGGCACAAAAGTCCTTTTCAGCAAAATTTCCTTTGGTATTCAAGATAGAGATAAGATCGGAATAATCGGTGTCAATGGTACCGGGAAATCGACATTGATGAAAATTTTAGGGGGGTTGGAGACTTCTGAAGAGGGAAAAGTCGTTAAGGGCAATGATGTGCGCTTAGAGTATCTGCCCCAGGACCCCGATTTTCAGGCAGACGTAACCGTATTGGAACAGGTTTTTCGGGGAAATTCTCCTCTTATGCAATTGTTAAGGAATTATGAACGGGCACTCGAAAAATTAAACCGAGATCCGCAAAATCCCGTATACCAAAAGAAACTGCTTGATCTGGGACAAATGATGGATGTTGAAAATGCCTGGCAATTGGAGAGCGAAGCGAAAACGATTTTGACGAGGCTTGGAATCTTGGAATTTGATACGCCTATGGGCTGCCTGTCCGGGGGGCAGCGCAAACGTGTTGCTTTGGCCGGTGCGTTGATCAATCCTTCCGATCTGCTGATTATGGATGAGCCAACGAACCATATCGACAATGAAACGGTGGCCTGGCTGGAACAGTACCTAAATAACCGTAAAGGCGCATTGATCATGATTACTCATGATCGCTATTTTCTGGATCGTGTGACAAATCAGATTTTTGAACTTGATCGAGGCAAACTTTATCCCTATCCGGGTAATTATACCCGTTATTTAGAGCTTAAAGCAGAACGCGAAGAGCTGGAGGAAACCTTGGAGCGTAAACGGCAGAACCGTTATCGCCATGAGCTCGCTTGGATTCGGCGGGGAGCTCAGGCCAGGTCCACCAAGCAAAAGGCACGCATTGAACGTTTTAATGCATTGGCCGCTGATAAGCCCTTAGAGGCTGTAGGGAAGGTTGAGATAACAGCAGGGGCGAGCCGCTTAGGAAAGAAAGTGTTAGAGTGCCGTCATCTTCATCACGAATTTCCCGATCGGGGAACCGTTATCGAAGATTTTAGTTATATTCTTGCCAGAAATGACAGGATTGGCATCATTGGACCGAATGGAAGAGGAAAATCAACGCTATTAAATCTTTTGGCAGGCCGCTTACGACCGACTCAGGGAGAGATCGAATGGGGGCCAACCGTTAAAATCGGCTTTTTTGCCCAGGAAAATACAGAGATGAATCCTCAGCAACGGGTGATCAATTATATCAAGGAAATTGCCGAAGTGCTCCCTTCCGGAGACGGCGGGGTTATTACGGCCTCACAGATGTTAGAACGCTTTTTGTTTCCGCCTTCGCTGCAGTGGAGTGTTATCGGGGATCTTTCGGGCGGTGAAAAACGCAGGCTTTATCTGCTGAGAATTCTCATGGGAGCTCCCAATGTTCTTTTCCTTGATGAGCCTACCAACGACCTTGATATTCAGACTTTGCGCGTTCTCGAAGAATATCTTGAAGAGTTTCCGGGTGCAGTTATGACGGTTTCACATGATCGCTATTTTCTTGACCGGGTCGCGGAGAAAATTTTTGCTTTTGAAGGTCAGGGTAGAATTCGTTCATATGTGGGAAACTACTCCGAATATCAAGAACAAGCAGCCAAAGAAAGACCGGAGGATTCATCCTTGCCTCCAACGGATAATCGTGAAAAATCGTCTCCTTCCAAGGAGTTAAAGCAGCAGCCGCCCAAGGAACGTTCTCTTAAGATGACCTATAAGGAACAGCGTGAATTCGAACAAATTGATGGTTTAATTGCCCAAAAAGAAGAAGAGCTCGCCAAAGTCAATCAGGAAATGAATGCAGCAGGCAGTGATTATGGCAAACTAAGTGAGCTAATAGGTCAACAGCAGCTGTTAGAACAGAAGCTTGATGAACTGATGGAGCGCTGGACGTATTTGAATGAACTGGCAGAACAAATCGCCCGGAGTAAATAAGAGTAAATAAGAGAAAGAAGGATCATAAACGATGGATGATATGGTTGAGCAGATGAAAAAGGTCATTGCCGAAAAGAAGAAAAAGAGTGCCCAACAGGGAATGCCGCAGAAGGCTGATAAAAAGATAGGGGAAAAACGGAAGGGTATAAAGCGATTTAAGCAAGGCGGTATGTTTGATAAATAGCCCGGAGAGTTTGATACGGAAAGGGACTGCGCTGATGAAGATTATTGTGGATGCTGACGCTTGTCCGCAATCTGCGCTGCAGATATGCTTTAAACTGGGATCAAGGTATCAAATCGAAGTGTGGACGGTCGCCGGCTTCGATCATCATATTATTTCCGAACACCATATTACCGTAGGGGATAATTCGCAAGAAGCCGATCTTAAAATTCTTAATGTCACGCAAGCCGGAGACATTATCATTACCCAGGATTTTGGCCTTGCGGCAATGGTGTTAGGTAAAGGCGCCTATGCGATGGGACTCAAGGGAAAGGAGTATCGTTCTGAATCGATTGATTTTCTGCTTGAAGAACGAGAAATTAAAGCGAAGTATCGACGTGCCGGAGGAAGAACAAAGGGACCCAGAAAGAGAACAGAAGAGGATGATCATGCGTTCAGCCAATGTCTTCGCCGCCTTATTGAGGCGGCAATTACGCAGCCAGACCGCTGAAACCGGATTTTTTGAAAGTGTGGTAAATCATATTGAATAACGAAAGATTTCAGAAGCAACTTGAGTTTATTATAGAGATTGATAAACTCAAACAGATATATCGTCAGAATCTTGTCATCGGGACGAGGCGACATGAAAACGATGCAGAGCATTCCTGGCACTTGGCTATGATGGCTATTCTGCTTTCCGAATATGCGGCTGAGCAAAATGTCGATGTTCTCCATGTAGTTAAACTTGTCTTAATCCATGACTTAGTGGAAATAGATGCCGGGGATACGTTTGCTTACGATGAAAAGGGCTATGAGGATAAAGCAGACCGGGAACAAAAAGCGGCAGAACGCATCTTTAATATCCTTCCCCCGGATCAAGCGGAAGAATTGATGAAACTTTGGTGCGAATTTGAAGCAATGGAAACACCGGAAGCAGGCTTTGCGGCGAGCTTGGATCGTTTTCAGCCCTTGCTTTTGAATTATAATACGGGGGGACATACGTGGAAGAAACCCGGGGTTGTCAGTGAAAAGGTTCATAAAAGAATCGAACCCGCGCGGACCAGGGCTCCTCAAATCTGGGAATATGCAACAGATTTAATTGAAACAGCGGTTGCTAAGGGGATGCTCAAGCCATAGTTTATGGGGATAGTTAGAATAAAAAAGAACGAGAATTAGGTATTATTACCTTATTCTCGCTCTTTTTTATTCTAACTCGATAAATATTATCAACCTCGTTCGTTAAGAGGAACGTACAATCTTCGGGGCTCAACACTTTTATAAGCGGGTCTAATGATTTTGCCGTTATTCACGATTTCTTCAATGCGGTGTGCGCTCCAACCGGCTATTCGAGCGAGTGCAAAAATCGGTGTGAACATTTCAAGCGGAAGATTAAGCATCCGATAGACAAACCCGGAATAATAATCAACGTTGGCACTTACCGCTTTGTTTGAATGGGTGTGTTTTGCGATTGCTTTCTGGGAAAGTTCCTCAACCTTGGCATAGAGATTAAATTCGTGTTCAAGCCCTTTCTCTTTAGCAAGCATAGCGGCATATCTCTTAAGAATAACTGCTCTTGGATCAGAGATGGAGTAAACAGCGTGACCAATCCCATAAATCAGGCCGGAATGATCAAACGCATCTTTTGTAAGAAGACGATCAAGGTATGCTGAAAGTTCCGCATTATCCTCCCAATCCTTGACATTTTCCTTGATATTTTCAATCATTTGAATAACCTTATGATTGGCTCCACCATGTCTTGGTCCCTTCAGAGAGCCTAAGGCCGCGGCAATTACCGAATACGTATCAGTACCTGTTGAGGTTACAACATGGGTCACAAAGGTAGAATTATTACCACCACCATGTTCGGCATGGAGGACAAGCGCAAGATCGAGAAGTTTAGCTTCTAACTCTGTATATTTATGGTTGGGCCTTAACATATAAAGGATATTTTCAGCCAAACCTAAATGGGGTTGAGGACTGTGAAGCACTAAACTTTTATTACCATAGTAATGGGAGTAGGCTTGAAAACTATAGGCTGCCAAAGAGGGGAAGAAGGCAATCAATTTGATACATTGTTTTAGAACATTTTTAATTGAGATATCGTCAGGATTGGCGTCAAAAGAATACAAAGCTAAGACACTTCTAGCTAATCCGTTCATAATATCTTTACTTGGTGCGCTCAAAATAATATCTCGGGCAAAGTTCTCGGGAAGTTTCTGATTGTTGGTAAGAAGCTGCTTAAAATCTGCAAGCTGCTGACTAGAAGGAAGATTCCCAAAGAGTAATAAGTAAATTGTTTCTTCAAAACCAAAGCGGCCATCTTCCATAAAGCCTTTAGCAAGATCAAGAATATCGTAGCCGCGGTATATTAAACGGCCGGGAACGGGTATCATTTCCCCTTCATCAAGAATATAGGAGTGAACCTCTCCAATCTCGGTTAACCCGACGAGCACACCTCTTCCATCAGCATCACGCAGACCGCGTTTAACTTCATATTTTCTGTAAAGTTCGGGATTAATGGGACCCTTTGCTAGGACTATGTTGCTGAGTTCACCGAGAATTTTTTCATCAAATTGATTTTTTTCATTAGCTTCCATTCCTTTTATCTCCTTCAATAATGGATTACGGATAACGATACATTTAACCCCCAACAACTTATGATTTATTATAAGTTGTCACAGAGAACACTGTCAATTAAAAAATATAATCATAGATAACATTTTAGAGCCATATTTTAATCCATTAAAGAAGGAATTGTCACGAAAAAATAATCGAAAAAACACGATAGACTGTATAGAAAAAAAGTGGTAATATTGAAAAGATTGGTTTATGACCATAATATGCTAAATTATCCCTGTATACATTCTAAAAACCTATTTACTGGCATTCAATTTTTCGATAAATTATACATGTACAACGTTTAAATTTATAAATAAATTAATTATCGTATAGATTGTGAAGGGGTGGAATTAATGGCAACACAACCGGTAGAAGCACAAAACCATGTTGAACGAAAACTTCCGGCAACATTGGAAATTATTCGAGGAAATATTCTGAAACACGGAAACCCACTCGCGTTAAAGGGAACCGAAGTCGGTTCATGGGCAAAAGGCATGAATTTACCTAAGACCGGTGATTTGCTGTTCTATACGGGAGGCGAATATCAGTTACTTCCTTTTATCGATTCTTTAGTTAAGACAATGACGGTCATGGACCAAGGAAGTAAGGCATTTTCTATGATGATCGGTGCGCGCAACATTCTTGATAAAGTTGGAATCAGCGCCGAAAAGATGTATGCATCTGTACTAGCCTCGGATAAAGAGCGTTTTCAAACGATTTGCGGCAAGGCTGCCGGCCTTCTTCAATCCTTAGGTTATCAGCTCTGCTATTCCGGCGATGAGGAACTTTATAGCGGCGCTCTCCTTTATGAATTGGGGTATTGGGACGATTTAAAAGAATATGCTCCACGCGTACAGCAAGTCATACAAAAAAGCGGAGCTAAAACACTGGTTTGTCTATCTCCTCACGCTGCTGAAGTCCTTAAATTTGTATATCCCAAAGTGGGGATTGATTTAAATGTAGAAATTAAAACATTTGTCGAACTTGTTTGGGAAAAAAGACATAATCTAAAACCTGTTCCCAACGCTCCCACGGTGGTTATCCATGATTCCTGCCGTTTAGCGCGTGAGCTTCATATTACACAAGAACTGCGCGATATCTTAACTGCCTCAGGAGTTCAATTTAGAGAGGCACAGCAGCACGGAGAATGGACGACTTGCTGCGGCGGTCCCACTAAAATTGTTTTCCCCCAACTTTCACATACAATGGCCGGACGGCGCGTTGATGAATTAAAGGCTACCGGAGCAGACCTTATACTGACCTCTTGCCCTTATTGTTTATCTGCGCTTGAGGGAGCCCTTGAAAAAAATGATAAGAATCAAGTGATAGATCTAATTGAATTTCTATATAGGGGGATCGCATAATGAGTTTTTTTCAAAGAGGACAGAAGCAAGAAGCAGAAGATCTACAAGATGAATTTAATGATTATACAAAATATCTTGAACAAGCAAGCGATGATGAAAATATTCGCAAAGCCATTTCACGTGCTGTCAAAGCTTACAGAGAAACAACCTCGAAAACAATGGCTCGTTATCCCCATACTCCGGAACTGGCAGCTGAAGTCCGTGAAATCAAGAATTATTCAGTTGCTCATCAAAAGGAATTGCTCAAACAGGCAATGGAATCTGTCGAACGAAATCATGGCAAGGCATTTTATGCTAAAGACAAAAATCAAGCCTTGATGATTGCTAAGGAAATCATTGGTACCGGTAAAACAGTCGTTAAGGGCAAAAGCATGTTAGGTGAGGAACTCCACATTCGCGAATTCCTTGAGAACGAAGGAAATGATGTTTGGGAAACGGACTTGGGGGAATTTATCCTTCAACTGAAAAAGGACCGTCCGATGCATATTTTATCTCCGGCGATCCATGTTCCCCGCGAAAAGGTCGCAGAAATCTTCTCAGATTTTTTTAAAAAGGAAGTTGAGCCTGATATCGCTAAAGAAGTCGCAGTGGTCCGTGAATTCATGCGTGATAAGTATTTCAGCGCAGATGTCGGAATCAGCGGTTCAAATGTCGTAGCGGCTGATACAGGTGCCTTTGTAATAATTGAAAATGAGGGAAATGTTCGCTTAGCCACTTCGGCGCCCCCAATCCACCTTCTTTTTGTAGGTATTGAAAAGATTGTTCCGACCTTCCAGGATGCCATGAAAGTTGCAGAGGTAACATGGCGCTATGCACAGTATCCTATTCCGGCATACGTAAGCATTATCACCGGACCGAGCAAGACCGGGGATATTGAAAAAGTAACGACCTATGGAGCACATGGACCTCGTGAGTTTTATGTCATCTTTGTAGATAACGGCCGCAGTGCGATGGCTGATCATGATGATTATAAACAAGCTTTACATTGTCTGCGCTGCGGCGGGTGTATGTATGAATGCCCGGTATTCGAAGTCGTAGCAGGTCATTTCGGAGAAACGTATCTTGGCGGTATCGGAACCATCTGGGATGTGTTTGTAGCAGGCGGACTCGATAAGGAAGCACCGCAAATCTATTCCTGTTTGCGCTGTGGGCGATGCGTGGAACGTTGTGGTATGCAAATCAATGTTCCTGACATGATTGGCAAGCTTAGAAATCAATTAACCAGTGGTCAGGTCCTGGATTAAAGAATAAACAACGGCAAACTTCTCATCTCTATATGGGATGGGAAGTTTTTTTGTACCTTTTGTTAGCATTTGGCATGTCCAATAAAACACGTTATAATAAATATTAGAACATCGGGCATAATGGGTTATTAAAAGTAGAGAGGGTGTATAAAGTATGGAAACAAATTTATCATTTGAACAATTAGGCATACATACGCTGCTCCTCGAAGCCCTAGAAAAAGAAGGAGTGGTCGAGCCGACAGAGATCCAGGAGAAAACGATCCCGCACATTTTGGCCAACGAAGATGTTGTTGGTCAAGCGGAAACCGGTTCAGGGAAAACTTTCGCCTATCTCCTCCCGATTTTCCAAAAGATCGACCTGCTCAAGAATGAAAATCAAGCTTTGATCCTTACTCCTACCCATGAACTTGCTATGCAAGTCCAACGACAAATTCAAAGATTGTCCCAACATTTAGGAGGAACAGTTACATCCGCTGTGATCATTGGCAATGTCAACATCATACGTCAGATTGAAAAGCTCAAAGAAAAACCGCAAATTCTGGTCGGTTCCGCCGGACGAATTCTGGAGCTGATTCAGAAGAAAAAGATATCCTCGCAAACTCTAAGAACGATAGTACTGGATGAAGCGGATCGGTTGCTTGATGACAAAAATATTCAGACGGTTAAATCGGTAATCAAGACTACACTTAAAGATAGACAGGTCCTTTTATTTTCAGCAACTATTCCCCCTGAAACCCTGGTACAGGCTTCAAGCTTTCTTAGCGATCCGGTTGTTGTCCGCGTGTCGGAAAAAGCAACTGTTGCCCCAACAATTACGCATCACTATTTTATCTGTGAACAACGTGATAAGTTCGAAATGCTGAGGAAATTGATTCATCATTTGGAGCCTGAACGCGCGTTAATTTTCATTAATAAGAGTGAAGAAATTCAGAAGACGGTAGAAAAGCTAAATTATCACGGCTTATATACCCAGGGAATCTCCGGATCTTATCAAAAGGGAGAACGAGGCAAGGCTATGGAGAATTTTCGTACCGGTAAAATTCGTTTGCTTGTAGCGTCTGATTTAGCCGCACGCGGTTTGGATATAAAGAATATAACACATATCTTTAATCTCGATATTCCGGAAGACCCACAGCTGTATCTGCACCGGGTGGGAAGAACCGGTCGTGCAGGGCAAAGCGGCCTGGCAATATCTTTAGCGACAGAAAAAGAAGTACACCTTTTGCATAAGATCGAGAACACTTATAAGATTTCAATCTCACCCAAAAAATTAGCTCATGGAAAAATACTTGACTTACACACGCCTCGTAAAGAACAAGAAGTTAGGCCACATGGAATATCGACAAAACCCCATCAGCATAAAGGACACTATGAGAAATCGCGACAAAGAACGCTTCAACACCATAAATAAAGAAAACCCGGCTTCGCCGAGCCTTAAGCGATAAAGAAGACTTGGCTAGCGCCAAAGCGATAGCCTTAGTCGCCTTATCCTGCCGCACTAAAAGGCATTCATCGTAGGAAGGCAAAGCCGTTGGTTGCACTTATGCTGGAAGAAAGTATACTACCGAAGGTTATACTTTCCGACAGTATAAAAAGAAGGCTTGAATACCGTACAGCTGCGGATTCAAGCCTTCTTTAATATATTTAATACTCATAATGAGAATCTTGCTTATTCCTAAAAATCGGAATTGCTGTGTTATTGATAAACTTTTTCGGAAATACTGCTAAGTGCCTCGCCGGCCTCATCGACATGAATGGATTGAACTGCAATATCACCTATAGCTAGAACACCTACGAGTTGATTATTTTCAATAACGGGTAAGCGTCGAATCTGATTTTCGGCCATTAGATCTGATGCTTGGTGAATATCAGTATCCGGCGAAACACAGTGAACATCCTTAGTCATAACTTCACTGACTTTCGTCGTTTGGGGATCTTTTCCTTCGGCAATTGCCCGAACTAAAATATCACGATCTGTCACCATCCCCGTTAATTGTTGCCCTTGACAGACGGGGACAGAACCAATATTAGATGAAGCTAGAATTTGAGCAACCTCTACCAGGGATTGATTCGGATCAGCGCACTTTACATTTTCAGACATTAAATCACGAACCTTCATCAAATATACCTCCTTTTACGTAATCTCTATCTATTTTTTGATCCTCGGTAAAAAATTATACAGGTGAAATGCGAATAATCTCGATGTGTATTACTACGTTCGGGCTTGAAACCTTTTGTTTGGTAAAGTACACTTAAAACGGTAATTGAGGAACACACCATAGATAGAAGGAGTTACCTATGAAAAAAAGTTTAGTTCTTGCCGAAAAACCTTCAGTCGGCCGCGAGATTGCCAGGGTTTTAGGCTGCCATCAAAAGGGAAACGGCTGTTTGATCGGTTCCCAATATATTGTAACTTGGGCCCTTGGGCATCTCGTGACATTAGCAGACCCGGAGGCCTATGACGACCGCTACAAATCGTGGAGACTTGATGATCTGCCGATGCTCCCTAAGAAGATGGAATTAGTCGTTATCAGGGAAACGGCAAAACAATTCGGCGCAGTGAAAAAGCTTTTGAAACAGCCGGATATTCAGGAATTGATTATTGCTACGGATGCAGGAAGGGAAGGTGAGCTTGTCGCACGCTGGATTCTAGCTAAAGCAGGCTGGGATAAGCCGATTAAGCGGTTATGGATTTCCTCGCAAACCGATAAAGCAATCAAGGAAGGTTTTAATAATTTAAAACCCGGCCGGAACTATGAGTCACTCTATGAAGCAGCTCAATCGCGCGCCGAAGCAGATTGGTATGTTGGACTTAATGTTACACGGGCCCTGACCTGTAAATACAACGCTCAGCTCTCTGCAGGGCGAGTCCAAACCCCGACCTTAGCTATGGTTGTGCAACGTGAAAATGAAATTAAAAGGTTTATACCCAAAAACTATTGGACGATCAATGCCTTTGCCAAAGGATTCACGCTGCGCTGGCAGGATAAAAAGAACCAGACACGCATTTTTAATGAACATGTGGCTGAGGAACTTCTGGCAAAAGTCAATGGACAGGCCGGCGTTGTCATTGATATAAAAAAAGAGGGAAAGAAAGAACTGCCGCCTCTGGCGTATGACTTAACAGAGCTTCAAAGAGATGCAAATCGAAGATATGGTTATTCAGCGAAAAAGACCTCATTGATTATGCAGCAGCTCTATGAACATTATAAAATTATTACCTACCCGCGAACAGATTCACGTCATTTGACAACGGATATTGTTCCTACGCTTCCGGAACGTTTAAGGACAATTGCCGTGGGGCCCTATGCGAAATTAGCCCATAGCATTTTAAGAAGCAAAATTAATCCAAGCAAACGTCTAGTTGATGACTCAAAGGTTAGTGATCACCATGCAGTTATTCCAACCGAACAACCTGTATTTTTAAATAAGCTCAATCCGGACGAAGCGAGAATTTATGACCTCATTGTGCGACGTTTTTTGGCTGTTCTTTCGCCGGCCTTTGAGTATGAGCAAACAACGCTTAAGGTGGAGATTCATGGGGAAATCTTTACGGCCAAAGGGAAGATCATTAAACAAAAAGGGTGGCGTAACGCTTACGAAGATTTGGATTCGAGTGATGACGAAGATGATCAGGAAGAGCGGGATCAGAGTCTCCCTGATTTGAAAATAGGGGATCATCTCAATCCGCTTATGATTAAATTACAGCCCGGTAAAACTAATCCACCCAAACGATATACCGAAGCTACGCTTCTTTCGGCAATGGAACACCCCGGACAGGAAATTGAGGATGAATCTTTGCGTGAAACTCTTGAAAAGACCAGCGGTTTAGGGACACCCGCTACACGGGCAGATATTATTGAAAAGCTATTTAACTCTTTTTATATGGAGAGACAGGGGAAGGAGATTATTCCGACTTCGAAGGGAATTCAGCTGATCAAACTTGTTCCGCCGGATATTAAGTCTCCGGAACTAACGGCAAAATGGGAGCAACAGCTCAATGAAATCAGTAAAGGACGACAAAATAGCCGACCCTTTATTCACGATATACGAGAATATACAACACACTTAGTTTCCAACGTCATTTCCAGTGAGCAAAGCTTCCATCATGATAATTTAACGCGAACGAAGTGTCCTAACTGTGGAAAGTATCTCTTAAAGGTAAAAGGCAAGCGTGGTGAAATGCTTGTTTGCCAGGATCGAGAATGCGGCTACCGCCAAGGTTTATCCATTCATTCTAATGCTCGTTGTCCCCAATGTCATAAAAAGATGGAACTTAGAGGGGAAGGCGAGCATAAGATCTTTACGTGCAGCTGCGGTTATCGGGAAAAACTCTCCGCCTTTACGCAACGGAGGGAACAGGAGGGTAAAGTCTCCGTCAACAAAAGAGACGTTCAAAAATACATGCAAAAACAGAAAACGGATACACCTTTAAATACAGCCTTCGCGGATGCTCTTGGCAAGCTCAAACTCGAGAAATAGGGGGAGCTCATCTTGTTTTTTGGGAGGAAAAAGAATAAGAATAAGGATAATTATCAAGAAGATGAAATGATCCCAGTGGTTAACGAACAAAATACATCGAATAATAAGTATAGTACAAATTACTTTGCATCGAAGAGAGTAAAACAGCGAGGTGCACCTCGCTGCAAGTCTCTAAGAAAGGAAGAAATCGGAGAATATAAAATCGAGGTCGGCTTAGGACAGCTTCCTCAAAGTTATAAAGTATTGAGTAATTTATTGATTCAATCTGAAAATAGTTTAGAACAGATTGATCACCTGGTAATTTCCCCCTATGGCCTTTTTATCATAGAAGTTAATAATCTATCGGGAATCGTCCTCGGCGAAGAAACTGATCCAAATTGGCATCAGTCAATCAGCTGGCGTGTAAAGACATTTCCCAATCCGCTCCTCGAGAATCAAGCCCATCTGGAACTCCTGAGAAAGAGGGTTCCTTTAGATGAGACTCTTCATATTCATTCATTTGTAACGTTTAGCCGTCGTTGTGACTTAAAGGTTATTTCTGAGTCCGTATTTTATGATACAGACCTTCTTGCGGTGATACTCAGACGAAACCAACAGGAAGTGCTGAGTAAGGGAGAAATTCAGTCTCTTTACGATCAGATCGAGCGGATCAATATTCAAGACATCAATCTTCGCAACGAATATGCAGCTCACATCCGAAAGCAGAGAATTCGACAAAGACCTAAATATGGAGATATTCGCTGCCGAATGTGTCAAAAAGCCGTATCAGAGCGAACAGCGCGTTACTGTATTAATCACCCGGATAAATTCGCATGGCAAATCTATTGTGTCAAACACCAAAAAGAACTTGCGCGTCAGCTTAAACCAAATTCTGCTTATAGAGATACACCACTGCATACGCCTATGGAATAACAAAAGCGGAAGCCTCTACCATCTAATTATGATGAGGCTTCCGCTTTTTAATTGTCAATCTTCTTATCATTATTTTTCAGGGTAAATTTTTTTGATCAATTGGGCTACATTTTCGGCAAAACGACGAACGGTACGAATTCCTTCCTCATCCTCTAGGGCCTCACCCGGCATTCTGCCAAAAGCGATGTTCCAATATGTCGATCCGGGGACAATCATGTCATTCATGAGGTAAAACATCAGCATTTCCTGAATAGACGAAGTATGACCCCCTCTTCTGCCCACAGAAATCGGCCCCCCCACTTTCCAAGAAAGGAAATGATCTGTAGCACCCGAAACCTTACCAATTCTCTGGAGTACAGACATAAGGTCACCGCGTGCAGTACCGAAATAGACCGGTGAACCTACAATAAATCCCTGGGCATTTCTGAGTTTGTCGATAATTTCATTAACATCGTCTTTAAGAACACATTTTTTCAGCTCAGCACATTTTCCGCAGGCAATACACGACTGCGTTTTTTTCCCTGCCAGGCTAATTATTTCTGCCTCCACACCGTGGTTTTCTATGACCTTCAGACACTCATTCAAAACCTGAAAGGTATTTCCTTCGGGTCTTGGACTTCCGGATAATAGCAATACTTTACTCAACTTAAGCACGCTCCCCATTCTTTTGATCGCTATCTGTGATTATATATATATTCTTTTATTATACATAGTAAAAGAAGTATATAAAAGACTCCATTGTGAATTAGAATATTGTATTCATTCCTTAAAGAGATTTATTGTGAATGGATGCTGTGGTAAGATAATTTAGATAGATGTGAATATTCAGATAACAAAATGTTTAGATATGTAGGTGATCTAATGAAAATTGAAAAGGAATACTACCTCTCATGGATCCCCTTTTTCTCCCAATTATCACCGGAGGAAGTTGCCGAAATAGCGGGTGATTTCAGGTGGGAAGCGTACCCTAAAGGAGTCACAATCATTGAGCAGGGACAGCGGCCTAAGTCTTTTTATTTGCTCTGTGAAGGAAAGGTAGAAGTAACGAAGGGCAACGGTGAATTGGCGACTTCTGAAACTAAAGAAGCAGGTCCGGACAGCGTTTTTGGCGAAATTTCCTTGCTCACGGGAAAACCCTTTCCATACTCTGTGCGCTGTTTAGAAAATTCTCATGTTCTCAGTATAACGGCAGATGATTTTGCCCAGGTCCTGCTCCGAAAGCCCCAGATTTATCAATCCATTATCAGAGAATTAACAGATGATCTGATTGAAGCGAATCAAATGCTTTCTGATAATAAGTATAAGGAAGTTTTGCGGTCAACTATTAAGCTTACTCAATATCAAGATAAGTTTTATGGGATTTGGGGAAGCGTAAGAACGACGAAAGAAGTAGAGAGGAAACTTGAAGAAGTAAAAAAACAGCCCAAAAATTTGCTGATTCGAGGAGAACGGGGAACAGGAAGGCAAATGATGGCCTGGTATATGCATCAGCATCTTTATCAAGAAGCGGCTCCTTTTGTCGTTGTTGACGGTCGTCGCTTTGATCAGCAATGGGGAAACATGGTTGATCAACTTTTGGATATTGCAGCCGGGGGGACCTTATTCATTCAAGAAATTGATGACATTTTACCACAAACGCAGTTAATATTAGCACAGGCAATAAAGATGCATTCCACAAATTGTTTTATAATCGGAAGTTTGCAAATCCAACAAGGGATATCAAAGGATAAGCTTCTTCCTGAGCTGGAGGCGTGTTTTATTCATCGTTATACGATCACCCCGCTTCGTGAACGTAAACGTGATATTCCGGTGTTAGCGCAAGGAATTCTCGAAAAATTGGCCCAAAAGAATCATCGTAAGACTCCTACCCTTACGCCTGAAGCAAGCCAAATCTTATTATCCCACCATTACCGCCAAGGAAATGTGACCGAACTAATTCAGGTTCTTGAACGTTCCTTTTTTCTCGCAACCGATAATATGATTGGTCTTGAACAGATTTTTTTTGGACCAACCTCTGAACAGGTCGGTCATAAAATCAACCTTTTACGGTGGCCGTTCATCGACAGAATATTAAAAAAGAGCAATGCTCTGCTTTGGATACGGCGTATTGCCGCACTTTTATTCTTTCTTGTGATTGGCGGTATGATTTTTTCTCCCCATCTGTCAATTTTTATGAAGATATTTGCATTAGTATGGGGGCTTTGGTGGCCGGCCCTATCTCTGATTTCTCCTTTTTTGGGCAGAATTTGGTGCACGATCTGTCCGTTTTCTACTGTAATGGATTTTGTACAAGATAAAATTCATTTCCATCGTTCTGTTCCGGAAGTACTCGTTAAATATGATTATCTGATTGTGAGTGCACTATTCCTTTTGATTTTCTGGATAGAGATTATTACCGGGATGCGTTCCAATCCGCTATATACTGCACTCTTGCTGATCATTATTCAAATAGCCGCTGTCATAATCGGTGTTTTATATCCTCACCATGCATGGTGCCGTCATATATGTCCTTTAGGAGGCTTTATCGGCACCGCCTCAATCGGCTCACTGATTGAGGTGAGATCAGATCCGGCGGTATGCCTTAATAAATGTACGACTTTTGATTGCTATGTTGGAAAAGGCGATATCAAGGGGTGTCCTATGTCGCAGCATCTTCCGTACCTTGATAATAATTTGGATTGTAAATTATGTTTTAATTGTGTTCGCAATTGTCCCCATGAATCTGTCCAAGTCAATTTAAGGTTTCCTGCACGAGAGGTATGGCATCTCAAGCGTGTCAATCAAGGTTATACCATTTTCATTGGCATGTTGTTTGCAATTTTATTTCCTATCCGATATTTCGAACCTCTGCAAAAGATTTGGCCGGCAACACAGTGGAAAATCGCATTCACTCTGGCCTATATTCTCGCTGCTTTCGTCGGGGGGTTGTTAGGCTGGTGGCTGGGCAAACCCTTTAAAACAAAGGCAGCTTCTAAGCGGATTAAACTGGTTTTTGCCTTAACCCCGTTTGTTCTTGCCGGCCATATTATTTATCAAATGAACTTTATTCCGGGGATCCAAGACCTTACGTTGGGATTAAGCCGTCAAACGCTTACCGGAATTCAAGCCGCTTCTGTTTCTGTAACAACGGCCCTGAAGGTAATGGTTGCAATTACAGGGGTAGTTTTAACAACTCTCACCGTAATCATTGTTTTAGTAAAACAGCAGAAGCAAACAGAACAAAAGTGAAATCAATAATAGATATATAAATAATACGCTCTTTCAAAAGGAAGAGCGTATATTACAGTGAAAAATATTCGTATTGCAGGAAATGGAAAATATTTGCCGAAATATTAATATTATGATTTCACTGCAAAAACCCCATTAACCTGACCGTCATAAGAAGGATATTTATCTCTCAATGTTGAATTATTAAGCATAAAGAAGTAATTGATTGAACGATTGAGATAAATCGGTTTCTTGGGGGTATTTGAAGATGT